>NZ_BAMO01000034.1 GCF_000615945.1 Caldalkalibacillus mannanilyticus JCM 10596 | reverse complement strand
AAATCAATCTTTTCTATATAATTCTTATTTTCAAAAGGAAGCACTGGAACAGATTCCTCTAAATAAATACGCTCTACCAGTTGATGTTGCTAATGGAATTGCTTTTCTCATGAGTGAAGAGGCGAATATGATTACAGGCCATAACTTGGTCATTGATGGGGGGTGGACAATCAAATGAGGCAGTATCAGACGGAAATAGGGATGGGAAGAGGGGCAGCGAAGATGAAAACTCTCACATCTCCAATTGTATTAGTGCGAAAAACGGCTTTGTCAGCTTGGTATTGTTACAAATTTGGGTCAAAAGATTTGCACACTAATTTGATTATTCTAGAGGAAATCAGATCTAGATTAGCAGAGAAAAAGGAAGAGGTGGTAGAACATATAGAAACAAAGGTGAAACAGGCAGATTCAGATAAGGATAGGAAAACGCTAATCAATTTGAAAAGAGATATATTTAATTTACGTCAAAAATGTATTAATTCAATAGAGGAGCATCTTGGTACGCTTAAAAAATATGACCTAGATCATGTAGTAGAAAGTTTTAAAGCTCATTATATGGAACTGTTAACAAAAGAAAGTGAAGTCAATTTTCAATATGAGCAATTATATCATCATGAAAGAAATCATATAGTCAGCACATACAAAAATAATGTGGAGCTTTTTAAGGCATTGAAATTTATTCACCCCACAATTATGGATAAATCCAGAAATTATTTCTCAAAGCCAGTGGAAGAGCACAATGCCAAGTTGAGAAAGTTAGACAGTACACTAGCTAAAGTTTTAACACGAGCGGCTCATAAAACGAGTCCATTTAGTACGCTTACCTATGTTGGAGTAGGGTATTGGAGTCAAAAGTCTGCTCCTGAAGAGGGTGGGGCAAACGTAAATACTCATTATACAGTGACTCGATTTAATCAGGCCTATATTCTTAGGGCGTTTGAAAAGATGTTAACCTATCCCGAATTTCAAAAGAAAGCTACATTTGGTTTTGTAGATACCTTAGTTTTATATGAGGGGAAATTCTACTGGACGATCTTGATTGATCAACCGGAAATCAGGAAGAAAGTATATAAGACAGTGGATAGTATGATTACAGTGAATGCCGCTCCATCGTTGGTATCATTTTACCATAAATTTACTTATAAGAAGAACTTTACTCTAGATGAAGTTTTCTCCTTTTTTAGGGAGGTAGGGTATCCGGAGGAGAAAATATATGAATTATTTAAAAATTTATTTGATAGACAGTTTATTGTTCCGGCTGTTTATTTACATCAACAGAGCGATTGTATAATAGAAGAATGCATTCGTGTCATTGAAGAATTAGGAGTGGAAGGGGAACGGGTAGAATACATTCTAGCTGTGTTAAAAAAAATTAAGGAAGAGTTAATGATATTCGATCGACTTGATAATATAGAACAGTATGAAAGCTTCAAACGAATCGAACATCAGTTTTTGGATTTGAGTAAATATCTAGAGTTGGATCATATAACTGGTAAAGAAGTGCTTTATCAAGATGCCTTGATGACAGAAAAAGAGATATTTCAACCGTCTAATTGGGAACAAGTAAATGAATCTTTGCTTGCATATCAGCAATTTACGAAGCTATTTGATGTTGCGGCTAGATTTCAATTGATTATGGGAGAAGCATTTTATAAACAGTTTGGAAATAGAAGAGTAAAGGTAAGTGAATATGAAGAACAAATTTTAGATGTCATTCTCAATGAAGTGATCAATCGTAAGGATTTATGGGCACTCAGTATTGAGCAGGATAATGAGCAATATGAGAGCATGAAGTAAATATGTTAAACCATCTAAAAAACGAGTTTCTTCAAGAGTTCTTAACTTTACATAATGGGGAGAAGAAGCAGATCAACGTTACTTCTGATATATATCAAAAGTATACAGATCGTTTGCCTGAGGCTATGCATAAGCACGAAAGAACAAATAGCTTCTTTATACAGAAGACAGAAGAACAGGATCAAAGCGTTGTTATCAATAATTTTTATGCAGGGAACCTAGTTTTCTATCTGCGATTTATCAAGAATTTACAAGGGGTAATGAACCATTCTGAATTACAACAGTATATAGAAGAGGTTTTGATTAAAAAGAACTATCTCGATATTTTTCTAAGCTATGGATTCAATGCGAATCTTAGACCTGCAATTACAGCTAACTCAATTAATTTATCAAATAATAGGTTCATTGATAAAAGCAGGTTCAATAAGGTGTTCGATTGGCACGACATAGAGTTTCAACTAAATCCAGAAACAAAGAAGCTAGAATTATTTGTTGAAAATGAGAAAGTCAATATCTATTTTTTTGGAACCTTAATGGTAAGAATGATTCCTTCGGTGGCAGCGACGTTGCATCTATTATCTTTTAGCGGTGTTCTCTTTCAAGATCTTGGATATGTACTAATAAATGATTATCTAAAAAAAGTAGAAAATCAATTCTTCGTCAAAAGGTTTCCAAGGATTACATTCAATGATCATTTAGTTATTGCTAGAGAACGATGGTTGGTTAACAAGTCTGCTTTTGAAGGTATATTGCAACTTGAAGGACTTGCTCTGATACAAGAGTTAACCAGTTGGTTGAGGGCGAACCATATACCGACCAGAGCCTTTGTCTTTATTTATTTAGATTCCAACAGTGCACAGGAGGATATTAATACTGAGAAACCACAGTATATGGATTTTACGAGTCCAATCCTTCTTGATGTGTTGAAAAAAATGGTGCAGGATCAAAAGTATTTTATTATCGAAGAGGTCCTCCCAGATATGGGGAGTCAGGGAAATCAGGAGGAGCATGTCAAGGAATATGTATTTGAACATACCATATTGGAGGCGGAAAAATGTTAATCAATAAAGAATGGAAGGAAATTACCAGCTACGTCTATGATAATTCGATGATTAAAAGCGTTCTCTTGGATAAAATCAACCTCCTGAATGAGCATTTAGATAAAATAGACCATTTTGTTATTCACAAAGGGTGGATCTATGGTTCTCACGTAAAAATGATCTACACACTAAAAAAGGATGTGAACCCAAGCTTTGATGTAGTATTCAGAAGCGAGGTAGAATCTACGTTAGAAAAATATCGTGATGTTCCAATAGAGATTGACTTTCAAAAGAAAGAGAATATCTATAAGAGGATCGCCTTGCTGGAAAACTTCCAAGGAACCTTTTTGCCGCTTAGACCTCACCTCTCAGTATACAGTCAGGATTTCGATATTCAATCGATTCAAACCATATATGATAAAGAAATATACTTAATGATTGAAGAATTGAAGTCCAGATTTATCTCTTCTATGTACCAAGACTATTATTCTTACTCAGAAGAGGAAAAAGATATTTTTCTTGTCAAATTGATGGTTATTATGACGGATGTAAAGGATCCCACGAATCACTCAAGTGAAATAGGTAATGATGAAATAAAGTATCGATATTTAACGTTTAGATCTCATTATGAAGGGTTTGTGGCTCAATTAAAAGCAAATGACACACCAGCTAATCAAAAAATTAGAGAGGAACTACATCGTGATTCGAAAGAAATGATTCATTTTATTGATCAGGAATTCCCACTATTTTTGAATTCGTTTAGAGAAAACTTAGTCGGTTACGAGGAACGGGATAAGAAGTACCTTGTAGACTGGAGCCATGTAGTACAGAGCTTTTTGAAGATTTATGCAGAGGCTCTAGAAACAGGGAAGGTTGAAATGAATGAGTTTCAAGGTATTGATCGCTTCCTAGATCATAACAAAGAACATTTAAGTGAGTTCCACAAAAGAATTTTTTCCGATCAAGAATTTAAGGAGTTTTTTGGCTCTTTTGCAATCCTAAAGCATCGATTTTCCATTAACTCTTTCTACTCCCTGCTTCCGATACTTAGTGTTTCTCCGTTACGAAAACATAAATTGTGTAAAAATGTAGCAAAAGGCGTAGAAGGATACTATAAGATAAATTACTCAGATATTATTGATGAATTGATAACAGATATCTCATGAAATAAGAAGGGGTGATATTATGGAAAAATATGGACATGTTTTTGCTACTATCTATAATAATAACTTTTCTCAGTTTGCAGATGATACTTTCACACAAATCTATTCGTTAATTGAGCAACAAGAAATCAGCCTGCAAAATAAGAACATTTTAGATTTATGTTGTGGAACGGGACGTTTATCACTTCATTTTCTAAGAAAAGGATTTAATGTAACAGGAATTGATATTTCAGAACATATGTTGACCTATGCAATGAAAAATGCAGAGAAATATATTGAAGCTGGACAAGCGCAGTTTATATTAGGGGATGCGACAAACTTTGCTTTAGACCAACATTATAGTTTGATTGTATCAACGTATGATGCACTAAATCACTTGGAAAACGATGAAGCCTTGCAAAGTTGTTTTAAATGTGTGTATGACGTCTTAGAGGAAAAAGGAACCTTTGTATTCGATTTGAATACTAGACTAGCTCTTACTACTTCAGATGGGTTGAGTGTACATGAAGATCAAAATAGTTTATTTATTACTAAACGACAATATCATCCTTCCTTCCAAAAAGCGTGCACGGTTTTTAGTGGGTTTGTAAAACAAAAGAATAATGACACCTATGTGAGGTTTCAACAGATTGTGTATAATACAATCTTCGAATTGGACAAGGTGAAAAATTACTTATTAGATATAGGATGGAGCAAAGTTGACTTTACACTAAGTCATGATCTCAATCAGGTTCTAAAAGATCCAGAATCGGTACATCGAGTCTTCGTTATTGCTAAAAAATAAACTCGTTCCAGCCATTTGATATGGCGGATAAGGAAGACGATTCGAGTAGAGGAGATGAGAGAATGCTACAAACTAAAACATGGTATAAAAACAAAACATGGTTTTTTTTGCACGGTAAGGTTATCTACATAAGAAAATGGAATAAAACATACAAAATTTCGAATAAAGCCTTTGTTGACTTAATGGAATATGTCTTTCCAGTTATTAAAGAACAGGCTGTGACAAATGAAGACTTTGAAAAATATTGTGAGGACAATAAATATAAGCAGTTTGAAGTAATAAAGGAAAAAGTTCAAAGCATTTTGACCAATCAATATATTGTCGATGAAGAAGCCTTAAAAACTCCCTCTCCTCAACTAATCATTCTAGATGATGAACGTTTAGAGAAGAAGTGGATGTTCAAGAGATATACCAATGTGATAGTGAGCAAGTATCAAATTCATCAAGAAAAAGCAGTTGGTTCTAAGGGGCCCATTATATTGTTAATCAAATCAATAGAAAAAGTACAAGAACAAGTAGAACATTTATTTGAATGCTACCGAGGGCTGGAGAAACTATCTATTGTATTCCCTTTTCAACAAGAAGTCATTCTCTATCAAGGTACACTAGAAGGGTTAATGAATCTCGTGAAATTTTTGACCTGTTTTGAAACGAATGAAGACATCCATCCACCTCATTTAGATGCCGCGTTGTATAAAGCTATATCACTGCTACATGATTCCAAAAATCAAGATGAAAAAGTATTCAGGATAGATCTAAGTACATCACAGATCTTCACCGAAATGATTTATTTGCTCGATCCTTGTGAATACAGATCAGATAAAACAAATCTGGAAGATATTACTTTTGAACCAGAGAAAGCCCATCATATTGTCATTTTCCAATTAAACAAGCTAGTAAAATCACTCCCTTATCTTATTGAAAAATTAGAATATGGGAAGCTGCAACAAGTGCCGTATAAGGTGGCTTCATGTAGCTTTAGGGTAAACGGTCAGAAAAACAGAATCTATGTAAGTGGAGAGAGCCCGCAAGAGGTGTACAAAGATGCTTTTCGACAAGGGCTTACGAAGGTACTCCAAATGTCGGATGAAAATAAAAAAGAAATCGGTCAGTTCACGAATTGGGTTGTTGCTGAAAAGCTAGAACAGATATACACAGAGGGAATCATTCCTTTAGTGTTTCAATATGTGAGAGAGCATAGTCCTGAAAAAGCTAAAAGCTGGTGCATCCACCTAATGAAATTAGAGATCATATCATTGTTCGTTTAATACAGGAGGTACAAGAAAATAGATTTGGGGATCGATTCAAGTTTAAGATTGACGCTATACCTCATGCGGGTCTGTATGAAATAAGTCTAATAGATCAGGATAAAGTGCTGTGGAAACGATACGATATTCATCTCAAGGAAGCCTTGTTTGCGGGATTAGTTCAACTCTATGGTTTATTCTATCAAAATGAGAGTATAACTAACGAGATGTTAACAGAGAAAGATTCAGGCTATTATTCAGTACAGGAAGCCCTAATAGATCAGGTGCTTGATGGGGCAGCAAGCAAAGATGTACTCACACTTGTTTCAGACGTACTCGATCAGATGGGATGTCGAATTGAATTAGTGGAATGGAAGTATAATCATTATCTAAAAGAAGCAGGAATGAGCTGTTACAAAATACTGATGGGCATGGAGGAGAGTTCATGAATCTGTTTGTTCTAAACAATGGAAGTTACTTGATGGACACACTCATTCACCAGATGACGCTCCATCAGGTGGAGTACACACTAATCAATGATTATCAGGATGTACCCAGAGGAAGTATTCTGATAGGAATGTATGATTTTTTTGATTATTCTTACGAACGAGAAGTGACCAAGTATTGTCATCAAAGTATACCCTATATTCGAGCCAATATGTTGTTGGATCAAGCCTTCATCGGACCAGTATTAGATCAAGATAGTGCTTGTATTGATTGTCTTTATCATTCTCTCGTTGCCAATAATCATGATAGTCCGATGATCTACATGAGAAATATTCCTTATCTCGGTGAGATAGATGATACAGTTTTGCTACCCTGGCCTTCCTATTTTACTGACTATATATGTAGGCAAGTGATGGATGCTATAGAAGAGATACAAACAACAGGAAAGTGTTCGTTTAGTAATAGAGTAATTGAGTGTAAGCACGAGCCCTTTGATCTTATCAATCATTATATGGACAAGGATGAGCAATGCTCCACCTGTAGTACCCTCCCAGATGATAATCCAGAACTTGCCATGATTAAACTAACAGGCGGCAAGAAACTAAGTCCTACAAAGCATCGGTTGAGAGAAGCACCAAATAGTTCAGTGTTAAAGAGATTACTTGTAGATAAGGATACAGGGAAATTAAAGCACATCTACAAAGAAATAGAATCCAAGTTTATTCCTATGCTAGGTACAGAAAGTTTCGGAAAAAAAGGTAACTTAGATCATGCCTTTGGCAGAAGCTATGATTACCATTCCTCTGAACAATTTGCTCTTTTAGAATCGTTAGAACGGTACTCTAATATTAATAACAAAAAATCAGTGTCTCATATTTATGGTTCCTATAATCAGTTGAAAGATAAAGCAGTTAATCCAAGGAGATTGGGTCCTCATGCTAAAGAACAAGTATCCTATAAAGGGTATGAATATCCAGAATATCATGATGATTTAGAGTATTACTGGGTTTGGGGATGGTCGATGAAGGAAAATAAAGAAGTTTTAGTGCCAGAACAAATGGTCTACTATGGTGATAACTTAATTAGAGAAGGAACGACTCGATTTGTCTATGAAACATCAAATGGCTGTGCTCTCGGCTCTTCACTTGACGAAGCAATGCTGTATGGATTATTTGAAATGATCGAGAGAGATAATTTCCTTGTTTCTTGGTATAACAAATTAGAACTTGTTGAAATAGATGTTGAGAAGTCAAATTTGAAAGACGTACTTCAAATGAAGTTGTTTCTAGAGGATAAAGGATATCGATTGCATTTCTTTGATATGTCGATGGAATTGAAGGTGCCGAGTATATGGGGAATGGTTATAGATAGTAAAAGAAATGCCATTGTAAAAACGTATAGCGCAGCAGGTGCACACTTTAATCCGGAGAATGCCTTAAGGGGAGCTATGATTGAGGTGGTTAGTTCTCTTCCAGTATATGAAAAGATATTTCTAGACTCTGATCTTCAAGAGCGTAGAGATTTGATGTACTACAACTCGGATGAAACAACAAAGTTTGAAGACCACGTGCTTCTATACTCGCACCCTGAGATACTGGAACGCTTTGACTTTCTATTTAATGGGAAGGGTGGAAAGGCATCTTTGCAAGAACTATTTCCAGAATGGTACAAAGAAAAAAAATTTCATCATGATGATTTAAAGGATGATATAGATTGTCTACTACGTAAGGTTTTCCACTATTATGATGACATCTATGTAGTCAATTTAACTGGTGAACTATTAAAAAAGACAAATTTAGCTTGTGTCAAAGTATTCGTTCCAGGGATGTTGACCATGAGCTTTGGACATCAATACCGTCGAATCATTCTCGATAGAGTCCTTCAGGGTCCCGTATTAGCTGGTCGAAGAACAAAGCCTATTGAAGTAGAACACATGAACCCTTTCCCGCATCCGTTCCCATAAGGAATTGAGAGCAAATGATGAAAGGAGATAATATATGGATCATCAGTGGATTGCGTACCATGCCTTTTTCCACAATGTAGAACACTATGATGAATTAATATGTAGGGTGATTAAAAAATTTGAAGAATATAGAAAGAACGAAAAAATAGAAAAATGGTTCTTTATCAGATATTGGGAAGGGGGACCACATTTACGTTTTCGTATGCTGAATCCAAAATCAAGTGAAATAGAAAATGATATAAAGCAAATGATCACAGAATATATCGTTGAACACCCAAGTGAGCATAAATGGACAAAAGACGAATACTACAAAAATCATAAGTTTGATGGAGAAGCTCTAGAATTAGATCAACTAACATGGCATGAAGAGGGAGAAGTGGTTCAATACGAGTACATTCCGGAGATAGATCGATATGGTGGAGAGAAGATGATGCCATACAATGAAACCATGTTTATGTATTCAAGCTTCATGGTCTGGAAAATGATTGAAGCCAGTCAAAACAATTTTTTGAAGAAAGTGTTGTACTCCTGTGGTATTACCTATCATTTGATGAACCAATTACGAGAGGTTTACCACCAAAATGGGTTAGAACCGTATACAGACTTCTATAAAAAATTATGGCAATCATTTAGGGACCATAATGAAAATGAACAAAAAATTTATGAATTCCTTTCCAAGAATAAAGGTGCTATTGTTAAGGTGATTGGCATGATGAACAACTCCTTAGAATTTAAAGAGATGATAGGTAGTATGAAAAAAAAACTAGAGGTCATTGCAGAGGAAATAAAGGATAAGGAATATCTAGATTATATCGTTGCCTCACATATTCATATGACAAATAACAGATTAGGAGTCCCGCCAGTCTATGAATATTTTATTGCTGAAATCTTAGGGAGTATGGCTTCTGAGGAAGAAATCTAAGATGAATGTAGAACTAAAAAGGCTACATGGTAAGGATGATATTTCCTGATCAGTAGCCTTTTTCTTCTGAAAAAAGTGAAAAGATTTGGTATGATAGATAGAATGAAATGTAAATACTCGTACAATCGTACATGAACCAAGATAGAAAAGAGTGACAACATGGCTCAATCCGTTTATATTCACATCCCTTTTTGTAGTCGAATTTGTCCCTATTGCGACTTTAACAAATATGTAGTCAAGGGACAGTCCGTTGAAGACTACCTCCATGGACTGCAACAAGAAATGGAACGTACAGCTTTACAGCATCGACCTGAACAAATCAAAACATTGTTTATAGGCGGGGGTACACCCACTACACTAACCCCTAAGCAAATGGACTTTTTGCTGGAGAGCGTGTATCAATCGTTTCCTACCGTATCTGAGGGGGGAGAGTTCACCGTCGAAGCCAATCCTGAGTCAATGACAGAAGAGCTTCTTGCCGTCATGAAAGCAGGGGGAGTCAATAGACTCTCTATTGGCGTGCAAACCTTTGAGCCCTCCTTGTTGAAAAAACTGGGCAGGATGCATACTCCTCAAGAGGTGTACACAGGGGTGGAGCTAGCTCAAAAAATAGCTTCTCCAATATTTCTCTAGATCTTATGTTTGGCTTACCAGGTCAATCGCTTTCGATGTTTGAAGAGAGTCTAGAGCAATTTAGAGCCTTAGAATTGCAGCATCTCTCTGCCTACAGCCTCAAGGTAGAGGAAGGGACGTTTTTTCATACCTTGTATCGTAAGGACAAATTGCCGCTTCCTACAGAAGAAGAAGAGGTTCAGATGTATGATTTCCTGATGGAGAGCATGGCAAAACAAGGGTTTTCCCAGTACGAAATTAGTAATTTTGCGCTTCCGGGCTACGAAAGCAAACATAATTTAACCTATTGGAGAAATGAAGAGTATTATGGTGTAGGGGCGGGAGCTCATGGGTATCTGAGAGGGATTCGTCATGTCAATGCGGGTCCGTTAAAGGAATACTTACACTTGATTGAAGAAGGAGGGCTCCCTCAGATTGAAACCCATTCGGTCACTCCTAGGGAAGCGATGGAAGATATGATGATCATGGGGCTTCGTACCTCAGAGGGTGTGTCCAAAAACACCTTTTTTGAAAAGTATCATATTTCTTTGGAGGAGATCTATGGTAAAGAGCTTGAAACCTTACTCCAAGCAGGGCTTCTTCAGATAGAAGGAGAGCGATTCTCTCTGACTAAAAAGGGGAAATTCCTTGGCAATGAGGTTTTTGCAACTTTTTTACGAGAAGATCATGTGTAGGATTGACATTTATTAAGGGTTTTGGTATTTTTGTATTAGAATTTAGCACTCATAAGAACAGAGTGCTAACAAACCTACAAACATCCTAGGGAATGGATGGATGGAATAAGGAAAAATCAATGAAGGTGGGTGTGACTAGATGTTATCAGACAGACAAAAATTTATCCTACAAGCCGTGATTGATGATTATGTGCGTTCGGCAGAGCCTGTTGGTTCCAGAACCATTTCAAAACGAAGTGATGTCACATTCAGTCCAGCGACAATCCGCAACGAAATGGCGGATTTAGAAGAGCTGGATATTTGACTCAGCCCCATACTTCAGCAGGACGAATTCCATCCAACAAAGGATATCGCTTTTATGTAGATCATCTTATTAAACCTGAAAAGCTATCTATAGAGGATGTTAATAGAGTAAAAATGGTGTTTGCAGAACAGTTTGTCGAATTTGAGCATCTTATTCAACAAACAGCGTCTGTACTTTCTGAATTAACGAACTACACTGCTATTGTCCTTGGTCCTGATGTGTTCAATACAACGCTAAAGCATATTCAACTCGTGCCTCTAAGTCCGGATTCTGCGGTCACGATTATTGTCACCAACACGGGTCAGGTAGAGAATCGAAAAATCTCGATTCCAGAGGAAGTTTCGATTTCCGATATGGAGAAGCTGATTAATATGCTCAACCATAGGCTAAAAGGTGTACCTATTTATCAGTTAAAGGCAAGGTTATACTCAGAGATTGCAGATGAACTAAAGAAGCATTTTACCCAATACAAAGAAGCGTTACAGGTTTTAGAAAGAACCTTCACTCCTGAAAAAGAGGATCGTATCTTTCTGGGAGGAACCACCAATATTTTTGCTCAGCCAGAATTCCGAGATGTGGAGAAGGTTCGAAGTTTATTTGAGCTGTTAGAGCAGCATGAGCGATTGCAGGGAGTCATCTCGGCTAACCAAAGCTCATCGGGTATTCAGGTGAAGATTGGTCAAGAAAATGTGGATGAAGCAGTGACTCATTGCAGTATTATTACGGCATCCTATTTTATTGAAGGAAAATCAATGGGACAGTTAAGTATTTTAGGTCCAACTCGAATGGAGTACCGTAAAGTCATTAGTTTACTTGAATACTTAACCCATGACTTAAGTAGTATTTTGAATCACCTGTATAAAAGAGGGACGTAAGGGCTGTTCCAAATGACAACGTGAAGGATTACTTCAAATGGGAGGTGAAGGATATGACAACAGAACATAACAAAGACACCACACAAGTGAGTGTAGAAGAGGAAGTAACAGTGGAGGAGCTTGAAAACATAGAAAACTCTGGGGCGGATAGCTCATCTTCAACAACTGAAAATGAGAGGGAAGCAGGAGAGGAAATGACAGAAGAGCAAGGCACCTTCACACTGGAGGAATTGCAGCAGAAGCTAGCAGAAGCAGAAAACAGAGCAGAAGAAAACTACCAGAAGTTCTTGCGTACTCAAGCTGACTTCGATAATTTCAGAAGACGTACTCGCAAGGAGAAAGAAGATCAAGCGAAGTATGCTTCTCTGAATTTACTTGAGCAATTACTTCCTGCTGTAGATAATTTTGAAAGAGCGATTGAAGCAAGCAAAACCACGCAGGATTTTGACTCTCTAGTTAAAGGAATTGATATGGTCTTTAAACAACTAGATCAAGCCTTACAGAATGAAGGGCTTGAAGTCATCCCTGCTGTTGGTGAAGCATTTGATCCCCATTTTCATCAAGCCGTTATGCAGGTTGAAGATTCCGAGTTTGAGTCGGGGATTGTCGTGGAAGAATTACAGAAGGGTTATAAATTGAAGGATAAAGTAATACGACCTGCTATGGTCAAAGTAAGCATGTAACTAGATTACTACATAATACAGTAGGAGGAACGAGAAAATGAGTAAGGTAATTGGTATTGACTTAGGAACAACCAACTCTTGTGTAGCCGTTATGGAAGGAGGAGAAGCTGTCGTTATCCCTAACGCTGAAGGAAATAGAACAACCCCATCTGTTGTGGGCTTTAAGGGTGATGAAAGATTAGTAGGTGAAGTAGCGAAACGCCAAGCCATCACAAACCCGAATACAGTTATTTCTATTAAGCGTCATATGGGAACCAATCACAAAGAAGTGATTGAAGGGAAAGAATATACTCCTCAAGAAATTTCAGCGATCATTTTACAAAAGCTAAAAGCTGATGCAGAAGCATACTTAGGTGAAAAGGTAACAAAAGCTGTTATTACAGTACCTGCCTATTTCAATGATTCTCAGAGACAAGCAACAAAAGATGCTGGAAAGATTGCTGGTTTAGAGGTAGAGCGTATTGTGAATGAGCCTACAGCAGCAGCTCTAGCTTATGGTTTTGATAAAGGCGATAAACAAGATCAAAAAATTCTTGTGTATGATTTGGGTGGAGGTACTTTTGACGTATCGATCCTAGAGCTATCTCAGGATGAAGGTAGTGTGGTTGAAGTTATTGCGACAAGCGGGGATAACCAGCTTGGAGGAGATGATTTTGACCAAGTGATTATTGATTTCTTGATCAAAACCTTCAAAAGTGACACAGGCATTGATTTAAGTGCGGATAAAATGGCTTTACAGCGCTTAAAGGATGCTGCTGAGAAAGCGAAGAAGGATCTTTCAGGTGTGACATCTACGAGCATCTCTCTTCCTTTTATTACAGCAGATGCGACAGGACCAAAGCATCTTGAGGTTACCTTATCTCGTGCTAAATTCGAGGAATTAAGTTCTCATTTGGTTGAGAGAACCCTAGGACCTACTCGTCAAGCATTACAGGATGCTGGTTTAACGCCAAGCGAGATTGATAAAGTAGTATTAGTTGGAGGATCTACTCGAATTCCAGCGGTTCAAGAATCGATTAAAAAATTAACAGGAAAAGATCCTTTCAAAGGCGTAAATCCTGATGAAGTAGTGGCACTTGGAGCAGCTGTTCAAGCGGGAGTTCTGACAGGGGATGTTACTGATGTATTATTACTTGATGTGACTCCACTTTCTCTAGGAATCGAAACGCTTGGAGGAGTATTCACCAAGCTGATTGAGCGTAATACGACGATTCCTACACAAAAATCACAGGTCTTCTCAACAGCAGCAGATAACCAAACTTCTGTAGATATCCACGTCCTGCAAGGGGAGCGTGAAATGGCTGCGTATAACAAAACATTAGGTCGATTCCAATTAACAGATATCCCGCCAGCACCTCGTGGGGTTCCGCAGATCCAAGTTACATTTGATATTGATGCGAACGGGATCGTAAATGTATCGGCAAAAGATATGGGAACAGGAAAAGAACAAAAAATCACGATCACCTCTTCAAGTGGTCTTTCCGATGAAGAAATCGAGAAAATGGTAAAAGACGCTGAAGCGAATGCAGAATCAGATCGTAAGCGTCGTGAAGAAGTAGATACAAGAAACGAAGCAGATCAATTAGTTTTCTCCACAGAGAAACTCGTGACAGATCTAGCAGGTAAAGTGGATCAAGCAGAAATCGATAAAGCAAATGAAGCGAAGGATAAACTAAAAAGCGCACTTGAAGGAACAGACATTGATGCGATTAAAGCAGCGAAAGATGCCCTACAAGAAATTGTGCAACAGTTATCTATGAAGCTTTATGAGCAAGCAGCTCAAGAAGCACAAGCGGCTCAAGGAGCGGAAGGTGCTGAAGGAGCACAGACTACAGATGATAATGTCGTTGATGCTGAGTATGAAGAAATAAAAGACAATAAGTAATGGCATTCAAGTCAAAGTCAGGAATTCTTGGCTTTGACTTTTTTGCGCAACGTGGTATGATAATTTTTATGTTATAAATCGGGAGTGGTTTGCAGGATGAGTAAACGAGATTTTTATGAAGTATTAGGCTTAGAAAAGGGAGCTAGCTCCGATGAAGTGAAGAAAGCGTACCGCAAGCTGGCTCGCAAGTACCATCCAGATGTCAATAAACAGCCAGATGCAGAAGAAAAATTTAAAGAAGTTCAAGCTGCTTATGAAACATTAGCAGATCCTCAGAAGAAAGCTCAGTATGATCGTTTTGGGCATGCGGACCCGAATCAAGGGTTTGGAGGAGCAGGTGGAGCAGACTTCGGTGGCTTTAGTGATATTTTTGATATGTTCTTTGGCGGAGGTGGCGGTCGAAGAAATCCGAATGCCCCGAGGCAGGGTGCAGATCTGCAATATACAATGACCATAGATTTTATGGAAGCTGTTTTTGGCAATGAAACAGAAATCACCATACCGAAAGAAGAAACATGTGATACTTGTATGGGCTCAGGTGCTAAACCTGGTACGAAGCCTGAAACATGTACAGTTTGTCGTGGAACGGGACAACAGGAACAGATTCAGAATACACCATTTGGTCGTGTAGTGAATCGCCGTGTATGTATGAAGTGTTCTGGAACAGGGAAAATGATCAAGGAAAAATGTACTTCTTGTTATGGTGCCGGAAAGGTCAAAGTTAACAAAAAAATCCCTGTCAATATCCCTGCAGGGTAGATAATGGAATGCAGGCAGTGATCTCAGGAGAAGGAGAACCGGGTGTCAATGGAGGACCATCAGGAGATCTCTACATTGTATTCCGGGTGCGTAAGCATGAGTTTTTTGAACGTAATGGGCAGGATATCTTTTGTGACATGCCTATCACCTTTGTTCAGGCTGCCTTAGGTGATGAAATTGAAGTTCCTACATTGACCGGAAGAGTCAAGCTAAAGATTCCTGCTGGCACACAAACGGGAACCTCTTTCCGAATTAAAGGAATCGGAGTTCCTGCTTTACGAGGAAAAACGTCGGGAGATCAGCATGTTCGAGTAAAAATAGTCACTCCGAAGAAGCTGACAGACCAACAGAAGGATCTATTGAAGGAATTTGCTGAAATTAGTGGAGATCAAATTCCCGAGGAGCAATCGGAGGGCTTTTTTGACAAGGTGAAGAAAGCATTCCGTGGTGATTAGGACGATAAAGACGATAATGAAGGATGGAGTTGATGAGAGTGAAGTGGACAGAAATAAGTATTCATACCACTCAAGAAGCGATTGAGCCTGTAGCACATATTTTGCATGAAGCTGGAGCAAGTGGAGTTGTGATCGAGGATCCAGAGGTTTTACAGCGAGATTTTTCTACAGGTGAGTTTGGGGAACTCTATCAACTCAATCCAGATGATTACCCTACGGAAGGGGTTATTGTCAAAGGATACCTGCAAGTCAATAGCTTTCTAGGAGAAACGGTCGAGGAAATCAAAGTGGAATTAAACAATTTATTAATCCATAACATTAATTTGGGACTTGGAACCGTGACATTGACAGAGGTACACGAGGAAGACTGGGCACATGCTTGGAAAAAATATTACAAGCCTGTTCGGATCTCAAATCGTATTACAATTTCTCCATCATGGGAAGAATATCAACCAGAAAGCCCGGATGAAATGATCATTGAGTTAGACCCTGGGATGGCTTTTGGAACAGGAACTCACCCAACCACTGTGCTTTGTATTCAAGCTTTGGAAAATGTCATTCACCAAGATGATGCTGTGGTAGATGTTGGCTGTGGATCAGGTGTTTTGAGTATTGCCGCCATACGGTTGGGAGCAAAAAAAGCGCTTGCCTTAGATCTCGATGATGTGGCTGTAAAGGTAACGAAAGAAAATGTAAAGATGAATGGTCTTACTAGACAAATCGAAGTAAAACAAAATAACTTATTGGATCATATTGAAGGTGAATATGACCTTATTGTAGCCAATATATTAGCCGAGGTCATCTTGCGCTTTGTTGGCGATGCCTATAAGAGAGTCAAATCAGGTGGCTACTTCCTAACCTCAGGCATTATTGCTCACAAAAAAGAAGAGGTAAAAGAAGCCTTACTTCAAAATGGATTTACGATCGTAGAAACATTACTCATGGAAGATTGGGTAGCATTTATTTCAAAAAAAGAGTAAGATATTAGGGGCTTAGACTATGCAAAGATATTTCATTTCCCCAGAACATATGCAGGATACAACCTGTAGAGTAGAGGGAGCAGATGCTCATCATATTCGCAAGGTCATGCGCTATCAGTCTGGAGATCAAATCATATGTAGTAATGGACTGGGAAGAAGCGTTCAAGCAGAAATTCAAGAAATCAGTGAAGAAGCTGTGGAATGCCTTATTCTTCATGAGAGAACAGATCAAAGAGAGCTTCCCGTTCACATTACAATTGCGCAAGGATTACCCAAGGGTGACAAATTAGAGTGGGTCATCCAAAAAGGAACTGAATTAGGAGCCCATAGTTTTATCCCCTTTTCTTCTGCTCGTTCGATTGTTAAATACGATGAGAAGAAAGGGCAAAAGAAGGTGGAGCGCTGGGGCAAAATAGCCAAAGAAGCGGCAGAACAAGCCCATAGAGATTATGTACCTCAAGTGCAGGCTGTTTGCAGCTTGAAGGATCTACTCGCTTTCGAGGTGAAGGCGAAATGGATTGCTTATGAAGAAGAAGCTCTACACCTTACAAATCATTCAAAATCAGTTTTATATCAAGAATTAAATCAGCTTAAGAGTGGAGATACCATCATGATTGTTATCGGCCCTGAGGGTGGATTAGACATAGAAGAAGTGAATCAGTTAAAAGAAGCAGGTTATACACCGATTTCTTTAGGAAGAAGGATTCTTCGTACGGAAACGGCTTCACAATACGTTCTTGCGGCTATATCATTTTATTTTGAACAGATGGGAGGGAGAGAGCAATGAATTCAGTAGCTTTTCACACATTAGGTTGTAAAGTGAATCATTATGAAACCGAAGCCATATGGCAATTATTTAAAAATGCAGGATACCAGCAAAAGGATTTTGAGCAAGATGCGGATGTCTATGTGATCAATACTTGTACAGTCACCAATACAGGGGATAAGAAGTCTAGACAGGTTATTCGTAGAGCGATAAGACGGAATCCAGAAGCTATCATATGTGTGACGGGTTGCTATGCTCAAACAACTCCAGCTGAAATCATGGCGATCGATGGTGTTGACATTGTCATAGGTACTCAAGATCGAACTAAATTATTGGATTATATTGAGGATTATAAGCAGAATAGAGAGCCAATTAATGCTGTAGGCAACATTATGAAAGCTCGTACCTACGAGGAATTAGATGTACCAGAATTTACGGATCGCACGCGTGCCTCCTTAAAAATACAGGAGGGCTGTAATAATTTCTGTACATTTTGTATTATTCCTTGGGCGAGAGGACTCTTGCGTTCACGTGACCCTGAAAGTGTCATTGCCCAAGCCAACAATTTAGTGGCTTCAGGATATAAGGAAATTGTATTAACAGGAATTCACACAGGAGGTTATGGAGAGGATCTAGAAGAATATAACCTAGCCAAACTCCTGATGGATCTCGAACAGGTTGAAGGACTTGAAAGATTGAGAATTAGCTCCATTGAAGCAAGCCAAATTACAGATGAAGTGATCGAGGTATTAAAACACTCGACCAAGGTCTGTCGTCATCTCCATGTTCCCCTGCAAGCGGGTGATGATTCTGTTTTAAAAAGAATGAGGAGAAAATATACAGTTGCTCAGTTCAGAGAACGAATTGAAAAAGTGAGAGAAGTGCTGCCAAACTTTGCTTTAACTAGTGATGTGATTGTAGGTTTTCCTGGCGAAACAGAAGAACAGTTTGTGAACACCTATGAATTTATTCGAGAAATGCTCTTTGCCGAACTGCATGTTTTTCCTTACTCTAAGAGAACGGGTACCCCAGCAGCTCGTATGGAAGATCAAGTTGATGAAGAAGCCAAGAATGATCGAGTCCATCGCCTCATCACTTTATCGGATCAGCTGGCTAAGGAATATGCTTCCCAATTTGAGGGAGAAATATTAGAAGTGATTCCAGAAAGTATTTACACAGAAAAACCAGACAGTGGTCTTGTCATGGGATATACCGACAACTACTTAAGAGTGGTTTTCAAGGGGGATGAAGACTTAATTGGAAAGCTAGTAAAAGTAAGAATCGATCAGTCTGGCTATCCGTATAGTCTTGGTTCCATGGTACACGCTCATGTCCTTTCATAAGAAGGTAAAGAAACATAAGCAGCTACGTAACATACTAATGATGATTTACGTTTTCATGGGTATAATGAGTTATAGCACCCAAGCCGTAGAAGTATGGGTAGCTGCTTTTTTCATCATTAATATAGTAGGGTATTATTATATTTATAAGGACAAGCAGTTGGCTATACATTCAGGGGCATATCGAATTCCTGAAACAACTTTTTTTCTTCTCTCAATTCTAGGCGGTTCTATAGGCACGCTCCTAGGCATTCTCTTAGTCAGACATAAAACCAAGCATCTTTCTTTTAAATTAGGGATTCCTGCCATCATAATCATACAAATTTTGCTTGTTTCATATTTGCTAAGTGTGAAGTAAGGAAGTTAGAATTCATTATGGAAAGAGGTGCGTAATGAAAGAAATTTCTGCAGGTGGAATTGTTTTTAGAAAAACAGACGAATGTATAGAAATCCTCATGATTGAGGACAAATATCAGAAGATTACGATTCCAAAAGGAAAGCAAGAACCAGGTGAAACATTAGAACAAACAGCACTAAGAGAGATTGAAGAAGAAACGGGAATTATTGGACGCATTCTCCATCATATTGAGAAGGTTCATTACCAATACACAGATCCTGAACGTGGACAAATTGACAAAGAAGTTACATATTATCTTGTTCAAAAAACGGGCGGATATGTTAATGTACAAATAGAGGAGATAAATCAGGTTCATTGGATGGAACTCGAAGAAGCTCTAGCTGCCCAAAAAAGTAAAGGATATGAAAATAATCAAGAGGTTTTTAATAAAGCATATGAATTTCTTAGAAATTCATAGTTGACTTATATAACATAACTAATCATTATCTGGAGGGATTTATGATGTCAACCCAATCACTAGCAGGAATTATTGACCACACACTCTTGAAGGCTGAAACAAACAAGGCAGAAATCATTCAACTATGCAAGGAAGCCTTAGAGTACAAATTTGCTTCAGTATGCATTAATCCGACATGGATTCGCACTTGCGCAGAGCAGCTTAAGGGTTCAGAAGTAAAGGTTTGTACGGTGATCGGCTTTCCACTAGGAGCCACACTTCCTGAAGTAAAAGCTTTTGAAACAAAGAAAGCCATTGAAGATGGTGCAACAGAAGTGGATATGGTGATTAATATAGGGGCCCTAAAAGAGGGGGATAATGCTTTAGTTGAAAGAGATATCGCTGCTGTAGTGGAAGCCGCAAAAGGAAAAGCACTAGTTAAAGTCATTATTGAAACATGTTATTTAACTGAGGAAGAAATGGTTCGTGCTTGCGTCATTAGTAAAAATGCAGGAGCAGACTATGTGAAGACGTCAACAGGATTTGGCTCTGGAGGAGCAACCATTAATGATGTTGAGTTAATGAGAAAAACAGTAGGACCTGAAATGGGAGTAAAGGCTTCAGGTGGAGTTCGTGATCATCAAGCCGCTGTAGAAATGGTAACGGCTGGCGCTACTCGAATCGGGACCAGTAACGGAATTAAGATCGTAACCAAAGAGGCTTCAGGAACTAGCTCAGGTTATTAATGAGTGGTGGGTAAACTAAGCTTATTCTGAATCCTGAATCTTTTGTTCATAGACAGGTTATTTTTGTTTAGGCGATAGGAAGATAATAAAGGCTTCAAATTGTCTGATAAATGGAAGGACCACTAGAGAACAAAGGACATTAAAAATCAATTGAGCATGAGCCACTTGCTGAGTGGGAGAGCTAGACATCCATTCCACAAGCAGTTGGAGTAAGGGAATAAGAGGGATGAAAAGCAGGACCCCGCCTAGATTTAGGATAACGTGAGAAAGGGCTACTTGTTTTGCGGCGCGATTGGTTCCAATACTTCCTAATAGGGCCGTGATACATGTGCCAATATTACTGCCTAAAATGATAGCAATAGCAATGCTAAGAGGGAGCAATTGATCATAAATTAAATTCATTGTAATAGCAGTGGTTGCCGTACTGCTCTGGATCAAAGCAGTAAGGAAGGTTCCTGCTAAAATTCCACTGATCACCCCCTCTTGGCCAAATACATATAAATGGTCCAACCAGCCAAAGCTTTTGATGACTGGAGCAATAGATTGCATCATTTCCATTCCGATAAAAAGCAAGCCAAAGCCACCCAAGACAAAACCACTGCTTTTTACCTTGATGTTAGGAAAAAGAAAAAAAACAAATCCAAGAAAAAATAGGTATACACCTAAATGCTCAACCTTGAAGGCAATCAGTTCCGTCGTAAAAGTAGTCCCAATGTTCGTTCCTAAAATAATTCCTAAAGCCTGTCTAAGAGATAGGATTTTGGAATGAGTAAAAGCGATTGTCAGTAGTGTTACAGCACTGCTGCTCTGTAGAATCGCCGTAGAAATGACACCAGTTAGAAATCCCATCACTGGATGATGGGTGAGAATCGTTAGAAGGGATTTTATTTTTTCTAGAAATAAATTTTCAAACCCTATTCTCATGATTTGCATCCCGAATAAAAAAATAGTTAGTCCAGTAGCAAATGGAATCATAAATTCTTTCATAAACATGCTGAATCCCTCCTTGATCTTATTTTTATGAGTGGAGTAGGATAAGCATGACAAGCTTTTAGATTTTTATCGAAGAAGGGAGTACAACATGAAAATTGGAATGATAGGTCTAGGTAAGATGGGCTATAATCTTACATTGAATTTAATTGAACATAAGCACGAAGTCGTGGCATTTGATGTTTCCTCTGAAGCGGTGACCAAAGCTGAGCAAGAAGGAGCGATTGGAGCATCTTCTATTGAGGAAGTCGTGGCGAAGCTAGACAGTCCTAAAGTAGTTTGGGTCATGGTTCCAGCAGGAGAAATTACAGAGGATGTATTAGATAAGCTCTATGCCGGTCTAACAGCAGGAGATATTGTCATTGAGGGTGGGAACTCTCATTATAAGCTTTCCATAGCTAGATACAATACATTTAAAGAAAAGGGCATTCATTTCCTAGATTGTGGAACAAGTGGGGGAATGGCTGGAGCTAGACACGGAGCTTGTACCATGATTGGCGGAGATGCTGAGGCATTTGCTCATGTAGAGCAAGTATTTAAGGATATTTGTGTAGAAAACGGCTATCATTATGCTGGAGCAGCGGGAGCAGGACATTTCTTGAAGATGGTGCACAACGGAATTGAGTACGGCATGATGCAAGCCATTGCCGAAGGGTTTGACATTCTTTCTAAGAGTGATTATGAATATGACTACGAGAATGTGGCTAAGGTTTGGAGTCATGGATCTGTTATTCGAGGCTGGCTAATGGAACTGACTCAAAGCGCTTTTTCCAAGGATGCCAAGCTTGATTCAATTAAGGGAGTTATGCATTCATCTGGAGAAGGAAAATGGACGGTAGAAACAGCCCTAGACTTACAAGCAGCTGCCCCTGTAATTGCCTTATCATTAATGATGCGTTATCGTTCTTTAGAGGATGATACGTTTACAGGTAAAGTCGTAGCAGCGTTGAGGAACGAATTTGGAGGCCATGCTGTAGAGAAGAAATAAAGCCCTAATCGATTTTGGCGTTCTATGTGATGAACGATTTGGGATTAAATAAGGATACAGAACAAAAGGACTCGAGAAAAATGAGTCCTTTTGTTTCGATTAGGCTGTCTTTTAGGCTATCTTTTTCATCTTTCCAAACCAAGCAAAACATACATTTAAGCCAACGATGATCGTGGCAATAGCAAAGGTAAATTGGACACTTACCTGATTGGCTAGAATCCCTCCTAAGATAATAGCTAGTGGTGCTAATGCTTGATTTAAAACCCGTGTAGTGGTCATGACTCTTCCCAGAAGGTGATTGGGTACAATCTCTTGGCGTAGGGTCATCATGCTCACATTAACAAAAAGACCAACCACCAATAACAAGGTGAAGCAGACAATCATGCTCCAGACGGAAGGAAACAAGGCAACCAATCCTAGAGCAATTCCAACGATGATAGAACCAAAGCGTATCAATTGTCCTTTTGTTACATATTGGTTCAGCGGTTTAACCAATAAGGAAGCAATAAAGGCGAATATTCCGCTAATCCAGAAAATCATGGCTGTTGTATCCGAGCTGGCACCTTGTCCAATCTTACTTTCAAACACAAATAATCCTTGGACTCCCATAATACTAATATTCATCATGGCACTAAAGATGGTGATCGGCCAGAGGACAGGATGCTTGATCAAATAAAGGAATCCTTCTTTAATTTCTTGATTTAGGGAATCAACAATTTCTCGATAGGTCTGATTTTCTTTTCTGGAACTGAAATGTGTTTGAGTATGGCTAAGCCCTAAAAGAAATAACAAAGATAATAAAAATGTGAGCCCATTAAGACCGATTGTTACATGAGCCCCCCATACACTAATACTTACTCCAGCCGCCACGGGACCTACCATTCGCATGATGGTTGCAATCATGGTCAGCTTGGCATTCCCCTCCATAAGCTGCTCTTTCGACAAAATAGAGGGCAGATAGGCTTGAGAGGAGGAATCAAAGATAAGGGTTAAGAGAGAAAGGCCAATAGCTACTAAATAGATATAACTGATATATAAGGCATCAAGTACAAAGAGGAGTGGAATCGAAAGCATTAATATCCCTCTCATCAAATCAGCAAAAATCATGATCTTCTTCCTACTGAAGCGATCGACAAGGACCCCGACAAAAGGAGCAAAAAGAACTTCGGTTACAATTTCCAGTGCTAGTGTTAACGTAGCTGATAAAACGGAGTTTGTTAATTCTAACACGAGCCAGGGCAAAGCTAACAAATAGAGCTTATCTCCAAATTGTGAAATGGTTTGACCCAGCCATAACCTAATAAAGTTTTTGTTTTTCCATAGTGTAGGATGCTTTTGTTCTATCACTCCCTCAACTTTTGGTTTACTTAACATTTCATTTATTCCCTTCACTTATGATTTATCTCGTTTTAAAGACAATAATGATAATGATTCGATCTGTTAGGAAAAAAGTCCTTTAATTCAGCTTAAATATTGTAAAAAAACAATGAGTTTGAAAGAGGATTTTGTCGTTAATTGTAGAATTGGTATTATGAACAAGCAGGAGGTGCGGATTTTGTCGAAAGTAGAGATGCATTTACTCGTGGAGCGATTGCGATTATTAAAAGATGTCTCAGACGCGCACATTGATATAAATGATAAAAATGAAGTAATTTCTATTGGTGTGTTCTCAAATGGGAACCGACATCCGAAAGAAATCAAGCGTGATGTTGAAGAGGTATTCCGTAATCAAATGGGTTATCGGGTGAACCATACTAAAATCAGCATTGTTGAAGAGATTCGTGGAGATGAGAGAACCTTTTTTCCTAGAATCAAGTTTTTGACTGCATACCAAGTATTTAAAACACCTGAGATGATTGAAGGAGTTGTTCAGCTTCAGCATGAAGAGAAGATTGTGGAGGGGAAAGTGGAAGCTCTTCAATTTGAAACAGATCTGGAATATATCATTGCTCAAGCAACGACTGAAGCTTTAATGAAAATTCTTCCAGATCATCGACTAAAAGTGAATCAAGTAAAGGAAATTGAGATGGGGATGCATCCCATTATTTGTGTATCCATTACTTGTACCCATAAAAACAAGCGAGATGATGGTATTTATATCGGAGCTTGTACAAGGTCTAAAGACCTCTTAACCTCCGTGGCAAAAGCAACACTAGATGCCCTAAACCGGAGGCTGGAAACACTTTAATTTTGTTATCAGTTTGCATAGCATAGCAGAAGAGACGAGACGAACCCTGAGCAGAGCCGAACTTAAAGATGAATGTAAAAATCATTTAAGGGAGGGCGAACTCATGAAAAAGGTTCTTAATGTAGTATTTAAGAAATCAGGTACAACTGTTGTTCCTGGAGACAAAATGTCTTGGTAATATTACTTTTTTAAATTTGTTATGCTATGCAATATTTAATTAAGAAGGAGGGATTCTTATTAATAGGTATGTCAGAGTGTATGTCTACAGTATCGTTACTGTGTTCATCACTTTATCACTATACTGTTTTTTAGATTTAGAAGTTATAAGTGTAACCAACCTATTTCTTCTCCCTCTTTCCTTTATCTTATTAAGCATTATGTTAAATAAAGACTTTGTCTTAATTGAAAACAGCATCAGCACATCCATTACGATTCCAATTTCCTTACCTGCTATTGTATTTCTAGATCCATTATTGGCTGGACTTTATGGGGTGATTACGGAATTTTTTATGATTAACCGAAGTAGGAAGAGCTTAATTAAAGTGGTATTTAATGTTTCAGCTACTGGATTGGTTGTTATGTTACTGGCTATTCTTGCTCAGAAAGGATTTGCTGTTGGTGAATTTAATATTTTTTCATCTGCTTATTTTCTGTATATCATTGTTCTTGGGATGATGTACAGTGTATTAAGTAATGGGTTACCATTTTTAGCCATGCTTTTGCAAAACCAAAGATTTGATAGTCAATCCATTTCAGCCTTTTCTGCAACATTAAAAACAAGCAGCATCACCATTTTTTTAGGCTTAATAAATGTATTTGTTTATCATCATTTTGGAATCATCGGGATGGCGATTTCTACCTTTCTTATGATTTTTGTAAAACCAACCATTCATTTCAGATACATTCTTAATAATGAAATGGCTACTTTTACCCAGTTTGTGTTACACGTGATAAAACTTTATGATCCTATCACCCATTCCCACTCCGAGCGTGTCAAAAATTGGACGATCATCATTGGCAAGGAAATGAAGCTGTCTAATAAAGAGATTCATGAATTATCGCAGGCTGCTTCATGGCATGATATTGGAAAGATAGAAATACCGAATGAGCTGATTAATAAAGCGGGGAAACTAACCGAAGAAGAATTTGATATCATCAAATCTCACCCCGAAAAAGGCTTTCTTCTGGTCAAGGACATGCATTTCTTTAAAAAATACCTTCCTGTGATTCGGTATCATCACGAACGAATGGACGGAAAGGGTTATCCTTTAGGACTAAAGGGGAAAGAGATTCCATTACACGCTCGAATCATGTGCGTGGCAGACTCATTTGATGCCATGACTTCGCGGAGGTCCTACAAACAAGGAATGAGCATGGCAGAAGCAGTAGAGGAGCTAAAACGTTGTTCAGGGACCCAATTTGACCCTGGGATCGTAGAAGTATTTATACGAGCGTTACAAAAGGAATATGGCATTCATTTTGAGGGCTGGGATAAACAAGTTTCTAATTTTTGAGCTAAGGTCTGAGTTTACTATTTTGATGAGCGAAAGATCATGTTATAATGTGGAAAAAGGTAGAGGGAGTGCAAGACATGAGTGAAACAATTTTTAGTAAAATTATACGCAAAGAGCTTCCAGCAACAATTGTGCATGAGGATGAATTAACACTAGCCTTTCATGATATTAACCCTCAGGCACCCGTTCATATTCTCATCATTCCTAAGAAACCAATTCCTACATTAGCAGATGTGGAAGAAGATGATTTGCATCTTGTGACACATATACATAAGGTAGCTCAGCATTTAGCTAAGGCATTAGGACTTGAAGGGTGGAAAATGCAGGTCAATGTAGGGGCTAAAGGTGGACAAGAAGTGTTCCATCTCCACTATCATTTATTAGGTTGGTAAAAGAATGAAAGAGTAAAGTTGACCAATCATATCTAAGTGTAATATAATGTACTTTGACAGATTTGCAAGAGCAACTTTGTTTGATGGTTGTAGCGGAGGGAGGGAAGTATTATGGCAGAAACTCGTGTTCGTAAAAATGAATCTCTAGATCAAGCACTTCGCCGCTTCAAGCGTTCTTGCTCTAAGGATGGAGTTATTGCTGAGATTAAGAAGCGTAAGCATTATGAGAAGCCAAGCGTGAAGCGCAAAAAGAAATCTGAGGCAGCTCGTAAACGTAAATTCTAGGAGGTCTTTTTTCGGATGTCATTATTAGAATTATTAAACTCCGATATGAAGCAAGCAATGAAAGACAAAGAGAAGAAAAAGCTATCCGTTATACGGATGCTGAAATCATCTCTTCAGAATGAACAAATCAACCTGGGTCGAGAATTGACTGAGGATGAGATGTTAACTGTTCTTACGCGAGAAATGAAGCAAAGAAGAGATTCCCTCCAAGAGTTTCAAAAGGCAGATCGTGACGATTTAGCCGATGGAGTACAAGAGGAAATTAATGTATTGACTAAATATATGCCTCAACAATTAAGTGAAGATGAAATTCGTCAGCTTGTTGCTGAAACTATTGCTCAAGTTGGAGCTAGCTCCAAAGCAGATATGGGTAAGGTAATGGGTGCTTTGATGCCTAAAGTTAAAGGTAAAGCAGATGGCGCCCTTGTCAATAAACTTGTACAACAATTGTTAACTTAAAAAAGTCCTGATACCGATTAAAAGGTATCAGGATTTTTTTATTTTCTGTGAAACCTTTTAGGATCACTAACGTATACAGTAAAGAGGATTCGATTGAATTAATAAAAAATTGGTATAATAAAGATAGAAGAGGAGGTGTAAAATGAAAAGGTCGACGATGATGAAGGGCTTTAGAGTTATTTTTTACATAACCTTACTCATTCCATTTTTATTTTCGGTACTACAGCCTTCGATTCAAGCAACTAATCAACAGTCACTAGTCTATGTGGTTCCAGTGGAAAGTAACATTGAACGTGGCCTGCAGGTTTTTATGGAGAGAGCGTTTCAAGAAGCTGAAGAAGCAGGGGCGGACCATATTATTGTGGAGATTAGTACCTTTGGAGGAGCTGTTGATGCCGCAGCTGGAATTGGAGACCTACTCCAGCAAACTCAAATTCCCATTACAGCCTTCGTACGTGGAAAAGCAATTTCAGCAGGAGCTTATATCGCTCTAAATGCAGATCAGATTGTCATGACTCCAGGTTCAACGATGGGAGCAGCAACCGTTGTAGACTCTGCTGGGAACGCAGGAGAGGCTAAGGCAATGTCCTATTGGATTCAGGCAATGGCAGAAGCTGCAAGTGTGAAAGGAAGAGATCCACAATACGCGAAAGCCATGGTTGACATCGACATGGAGATTGAGGGTGTTGTAAAAAAAGGTGAGGTCTTAACCTTCGGGGCAAATGATGCTCTTCAATATGGCTATGCCGAAAAGATAGTAAATACAAGAGCTGAGTTAATCGATTTCTTAGAATTGGAGCAAGCTAAGATCGTGGAGGTAGCAACCACGGTGGCAGAAAAAATAGCCCGATTTGTCACCAGTCCAGTCGTGATGCCTATCTTGTTTTCCCTTGGGAGTTTAGGGCTTATGCTGGAGTTATATAGTCCTGGTTTTGGTATCCCTGGAACCATTGGTGTTTCTGCTTTGTTACTTTTCTTTTTTGGACATATGATTGCTGGCTTTGCTGGCTGGGAGTCACTCCTACTCTTTATTGTAGGAATTATTCTCATCATTATTGAGATTTTTGTCCCCGGATTTGGAATCTTTGGTATACTAGGTGTTGTTTCTATTATTGGGGGACTGACTTTAGCGAGCTTTGATTATGTAGTTGGCTTGCAATCAGTAGGCTGGGCTACATTAATCACCATCATTGTTGGGGGTATTTTACTGAAATACACGAACAAAAAAGGACTCTGGACGAAACTTGTGTTAGAGGAAGGCTTAGAAGAAGAAGAGAGCCAGGAAAGATTTCAATCTAAAAAAGATCTGGTGGGTAAGACAGGTAGAGCCTTAACTAAGCTTCGCCCTGCTGGAGCCATCCAAATCGAGGACAGGCGTTTTGATGCAGTCAGTGAAGGTGGAATCATTGAAAAGGATCAACTGATTCGTGTTATTTATGTTGATGGAACTCGAATAGTTGTTAGTCCATTCGCTGATACTCTTACTGACGAAACAAAATAAAACAATGGTTATTTGAGGGCATAGCCCTTTCAAATATAAATACATAATTGAGGAGGAAGGTAAATGCAAGATATAAATGTGTTGTTTTTCATCGTCATCATTATTTTCACATTTATTGCACTGTCAGTATTTTTCACATTTGTTCCTGTGATGCTGTGGATTTCAGCTTTAGCTGCAGGGGTAAGAGTAGGAATCTTTACTCTAATCGGAATGAGCTCCGCCGAGTTATTCCAGCAAGGGTTGTTAATCCCTTAGTAAAAGCGAGGAAGGCAGGACTTCAAATAAGCATTAATCAGCTAGAGAGTCACTATTTAGCTGGAGGTAATGTGGACCGTGTGGTTAATGCCCTTATTGCAGCTCATCGTGCCAATATTGATTTAACATTTGAGCGTGCTGCAGCTATCGACTTAGCAGGTCGTGATGTATTAGAAGCGGTACAGATGAGTGTTAACCCTAAGGTGATCGAAACACCTTCTATTGCCGGTGTAGCGATGGATGGAATTGAAGTGAAAGCAAAAGCCAGAATTACAGTACGTGCGAACATTGATCGACTCGTCGGTGGTGCGGGTGAAGAAACAATTATTGCTCGTGTAGGGGAAGGGATTGTATCAACGATCGGTTCTGCTAACTTACACAAACAAGTATTAGAAAACCCTGATATGATTTCTACTACAGTACTAAATAAAGGTCTTGATGCAGGAACTGCCTTTGAGATCTTATCGATTGATATCGCAGATGTGGACATCGGTAAGAATATTGGAGCTGAGTTACAGACAGATCAAGCTGAAGCAGATAAGAAGATTGCCCAAGCGAAAGCGGAAGAACGCCGTGCAATGGCTGTCGCTACAGAACAAGAGATGAAAGCCAGAGTAGAGGAAATGAGAGCGAAGGTAACGGAAGCAGAAGCAGAAGTTCCGCTTGCAATGGCTGAAGCTCTTCGATCTGGTAAATTAGGTGTTATGGATTATATGAACCTGCAAAATATCATGGCTGATACCGACATGCGTACCTCCATTGGTAAGGTAACGGATCAAGATGATCACCATAATAATAATCCAAAGAAATGATGAAGTGTGAAACTAAGAATAAATTAATCAACTGGAGGAATGTCCAGTGGAGAATATAATCGAGTTTATATTTAAAAACTTTTATTTTGTGATCTTAATTGGTTGGGTATTGCTTGGTCTATTTCGTCGCAAACCAACGGAAGAACCGACTAAGCCCAATCAGCGCCAGAGGCAGGGTCAAAATCCGAAACAAGAAACACATCCTGCCAACCCAAAACCAACAGCCTTCCCTGTGGAGTTTCCTTGGGAGAAGGTTGAGGAGCTCTTAGATCCAAAACCCAAACCACAGCCTACGAGGGTAGAAAAGCTGGAGATCAAAAGAGAAGAAGCGCCTCAGAAGAAACACTCTGCACGAGAGAGAGCGACTGATTCTATTCGTCAGCCTCACCCCAGTGAAATCAATCATGAAGCGCATTCTTCAGCAAGGAAACCCGCTTCAGCTCTCCCGCCAGGGTTAGTTGATTTTAAGCGGGTAGAATCTACTAATGTTATGCAAGGGGTTATTTGGTCACAGGTTTTAGGCAGTCCGAGAGCGAAGGAGCCTCATCGTTCGAACAGAGCAATGATAGGGCGTCGCAGATGAACGAATCGATAAAAAAATGAATTTGTATAATGAAGAAAAGTCGTCCGATTTGGGCGACTTTTTTTCGTTTTTAAGGCATATGCCTCTACTTTACAGCATAACATCAATAAGAGAGGGAGGCGGCTGTCGAATGAGAAAACTTCAAAAATTAAAACGTTGGATGGCAGGAGTCCTTGATTTACCCAAAGATGTGGTACTGGATATGCCTCGCATTACCATGATTGGTCCATTACAAATGTATGTAGAAAACCATAGAGGCGTTCTCGTTTTCCATAAAAATGAACTTCGGCTTTTGTTGAGTAATAAGGGTCAGCTATTAATCAAAGGTGAGAATTTAATCATTAGGCAAATCTTGCCTGAAGAAGTGTTACTAGAAGGATTTATTCGAGAGGTTCATTACTTAGACCAAATTAAGTAGCAGAGGAGTTGAGTTCGATGGGGAATAAAGAGATGATTCATTGGTGGGAAGGGTACATAATAATTCGAGTCAAAGGAAAAAAAATCGAAAGACTTATTAATAGGATGATGAGTCAACGCTTTGCTGCTTGGAATCTAGTAAGAAGCAGTGAAGATGAAGCGCGTTTCTCCATCGCTTTACCTCATTTTTTCCACCTTCGTGCTTTGTTAAAAGAAACAGACTGTCGAGTCCATATTATAAAAAAAAGAGGACTTCCCTTTTTCTTTAAAAGTGTCAGAAGAAGAGGGGGACTGTTTGGAGGCGCCGTATGTTTTGTTCTAATTATGTACATGCTTTCTTCTATGATTTGGAATATTGAAATTGAAGGGGTCAAGCTTCCTGAAACAGAGCAAGCGATAAGAAGTGAGCTTGCTCAGCTTGGAGTCAAGCCGGGAGCTTTTAAATTTAGGGCAGAAAATGGACAAACGATTCAACGCAAGCTAATGGAGCAAATGCCGAGTGTAACTTGGGTAGGTTATAAATATCAAGGAACAACCGTCCATCTTAAAGTAGTAGAAAAAACCTTACCTGAAATACAGACAAAAACAAATCCAAGGCATTTGGTAGCCAAGAAAAAAGCCATCATCCATGATTACTTTGTGGAGCAGGGACAAACAATGGTTAAAATAAATCAATACGTGAAGCCGGGCGATCTATTAGTTTCGGGAATTCTAGGAACAGAAAAGCAGCAACAAATTGTGTCAGCCCAAGGGAAAGTATGGGGTGAAGTATGGTATGAAGGCAATATCGAAGTTCCTCTCGTTCAGAAAAAAGAAGTGTTGACTGGAGAAGCACTGGAGCGTTTCTATGTAAAGGTAGGTCCGCTTTCACTAAGGGTGTGGGGATTTGAGTCCATTTCCTTTGCCAGTCATACGTCAGATACACAGGACTATAGCGTGAATATTAAAGGATGGACTTTTCCTATAACATGGGCAAAAGAAACCATTTCTGCAACAGAAAAAAAGAAAACAGAAATAAATGAGCAAGAAGCTCTAGAGATAGGGAAACAAATAAGCAGAAACAATCTTTACAGAAAGTTACAGCCAGAAGCAGTCATAAAAGAGGAAAATGTTTTGCGAAAGCATCTGGAGAATGGTAAAGTGTATATAAAGATGCATTATTCTGTGATCGAAGATATCGCATCTGAACAATTAATTATCCAAGGAGATTGAGGCTTTTGCAGGAAAATATCGAACAATTTAATCTACCAGTTGTAGATACAGATGAAGCACAAAAACTGTTTGGACCCTCAGATCGTTTTTTAGCTGAAATTGAGAAGGAGTTAGACATTCAGGTGGTCATTCGTAATGAAGAAGTAACGATTTCTGGTTCTTCATCCGCGATTAAAATTGCTCAAGCATTATTCCAAACTCTATTGAGGCTCATTCGTTCTGGTTATCAGTTATCTGAGAGGGACATTATTTATGCTACACAACTTGCCAAGCAAGGTGTAGTTGATGAATTAATTGAGTTATTTGAAGAGGAATTAACAAACAATGTAAAAGGAAAACCCGTTCGTGTAAAAACCTTAGGGCAAAGACATTATGTTACTGCCATTCAAAAAAATGATATTGTTTTTGGAATTGGACCTGCTGGGACGGGAAAGACCTATCTGGCTGTGGTCTTAGCTACCATGTTCTTAAAAAGAGGAATGGTCAAAAGAATTGTATTGACTAGACCGGCTGTAGAAGCAGGAGAAAATCTTGGATTCTTACCGGGAGACCTGCAAGAAAAGGTAGATCCCTATTTAAGACCTCTCTATGATGCACTACACGATATTTTAGGAGTTGAGCATGTAACGAAATACCTTGAGCGTGGAATTATTGAGGTGGCTCCTCTAGCTTATATGCGAGGTAGAACCCTAGACGACTCATTTGTTATTTTGGATGAAGCACAGAATACAACTCCTGAGCAGATGAAAATGTTTTTAACCAGATTAGGCTTTGGTTCAAAGATGGTCATTACAGGGGATGTGACTCAAATTGACCTACCAAAGGGGAAACGCTCTGGTTTAATAGAATCAGAAAGAATTTTGCGGCCTGTAAAAGGACTAAGCTTTATTTACATGCAACAAGCAGATGTAGTCCGACATCCATTAGTCAAAAGGATCATTGAAGCCTACGAGATTGAACAGACAGACAAATAGACCATGCTGACTATTCGGGGGGCGATGATTAATGAGGAGAAAACTAGCTTTAGATGAAAGAAGTAAGCTGTGGAATAAATTCAAAGAGCATCCCTTATTACGTTTGTTTTTGTATATTACACTGGGAATCGTTCTTTATTTATTCATGGTGGGGAATATTACCCCGGAAATTGTAGAAGTAACGGAAGGCTCAAAAGCCGAGAAAGATATTGTTTCACCCATTACAATTGTGGATGAACACGCGACCAAAATAGCAAAAGATCGAGCTGCGCGTGAAGTGAAACCAATCTATACGAAAGAAGATACCATCACCAAAAACCAGCTTGATAAGCTAGATAAAGCGTTTCAAAAAATAATGGAAATTAATAATAGCGTGGAACTAAGTGAGGAAGAACGGATTCAGCGCTTAGATGAAATTACAACCTACAAATTTAATGAAGCGGCTTATGAAGTATTCCTCACTTATTCACCTGAAGAAATTGAAACCTTACGAAGAATCACGAAGAGTATTGTGCAAGAAATTCTTGAAAACGGTGTAAGTGATCGCAATAATGGGATTCAAGAGGCTACTCAACAAGTGAATGACTCCCTAGTCCTTTCCAGCTTGGATAATAAGCTGAGGATCATTTCCAGGGAAATGGCAATTGCCAGCATTGTACCTAACTTTTTAATCAATCAAGAGGATACAGAGCTAGCAAGAGAAAATGCACGTGAAAAGGTTCGAAATATAGAAATACGTGAAGGCGAAATTATTGTAGCAGAAGGAGAAACGATCACAGGTGAAGCGTATCGCAAAATACGATTAGTTGGTTTATTAAGTGAATCAGCTAATTTACGCCCTTTGTTTGGACTAGCTTTACTGATTGGATTAATTTTGCTCTTTCTTTACTTCTATATTTCCTTCTCAGACCTTCCGATCCGTAAAAACAACACTCAGTTTTTGATGTATATGATGATTTTTGTCTTAAATGTGATTGTGATGAAAATTATTAGTGTGGGACAAACCCTAGAGTATGCAGGATTTGGATTCCTAGCACCTGTCGCTTTCGCAACCATGTTGATTACCATGCTTATTCATCAAAGACTGGCGATTTTTAGCTCCTTTATTTTCGGAATTATTGCGGCAGTTCTGTTGAATGGAGAATCGACGAGTCATATGGATTTCACCTATGGCTTAGCCACTATTTTTAGTGGAGCAGCGGGAGCCTTCTTTCTAGGAAAAGCAACACGCAAAACAAAGATTCTGCAAGCAGGATTTGTCATTTCGATTGTCATGATGATGGCAATCTTGACAGTTACTTTGCTTAAGAATACTCCTGTAGGGTGGTTTGAGCTTTCTCAATTTTTATTGTATGGCTTTCTCAATGGGTTGTTAGCCTCTGTTTTAACGATAGGGTTGCTTCCGTTTTTTGAAGCGGCTTTTGGAATCTTATCCTCGATGAAGCTAATTGAGCTTTCTAATCCGAATAACCCATTACTAAGAAAGCTATTAATTGAAGCTCCAGGCACTTATCATCATAGTATTATGGTAGCCAACTTAGCTGAAGCCGCCACCGAAGCAGTAGGGGGGAATGGTCTTCTTGCACGGGTAGGAGCCTATTATCATGATGTAGGAAAAACAAAGAGACCTCACTTTTTTATTGAAAATCAAATGAATATGGGGAATCCGCATGATAAGATTGCTCCCCAATTAAGTAAAACGATCATAACAGCTCACGCCAAAGACGGAGCTGATATGCTTCGAGAGTATGGTCTTCCTAAAGCAATACAAGATATTGCAGAACAGCATCATGGAACCACTCTATTAAAATATTTTTACCTAAAAGCGAAGGAAGAATCTGAGTCTGAAATTGCTGAGAGTGATTTCAGATATCCAGGGCCGAAAGCTCAATTTAAAGAATCTGCTATTGTAGGAATAGCCGATTGCATCGAGGCTGCTGTTCGTTCATTATCTAAACCATCTCCTGAGAGAATCGAGAATATGGTTCGAAATATTATTCGCGATCGTTTGGATGATGGACAATTTAATGAATGTGATTTAACGTTAAAAGAATTAGATATTATAGCTAAGGTGATTTGTCAGACTCTACATGGTATATTCCATTCTCGTATCGAGTATCCTGAGGATAAAGAAAAGGCAAAGTCAAAGGAGAAAGAAACAGAGAAGGAGAAGGCACCAGCCTCTAATCAGGCACCAGTTGACAAATCAGAGGCTAATCAATCGATACCAAAGGTGGAAAGCCAGTGAGTATAACTGTTCATTTTTAGATGATCATCAATATATTTCTGAAGACATTTCTAGAATCCTTCATTCTCTCATTGAAACGGCGGCAAAAAAAGAAGAGCTAGAGGAAGGAGAGGTATCTGTTACTTTTGTTAATGATGCAGAGATTCAGGAAATCAATCGAACGTATCGAGAAAAAGATCAACCTACAGATGTCCTTTCATTTCCGATGTATGAGGCTGACGAAACAGAGATAGAAGTATTTGATGAGGATGAACCTCTTCTACTAGGAGATATTATTATTTCAGTTCCTCGTGCGAAAAAACAAGCGGAAGAATATAGCCATAGTTTTGAACGTGAACTTGGCTTTCTGCTCGTACATGGTTTTCTGCATTTGTTAGGCTATGATCATGAGGATGAGAAGGCAGAACAGGAAATGTTTGCGAGGCAAGAGGAGATTTTACTAGCACATGGATTAGTTAGGTGAGAAAAATGAATCTTTTTCAAGAAGTAAAAAGGATTATGAACAGCTTTAAGTATGCGATTGCTGGTATCAGCTATGTTTTTACTTCACAGAGAAATATGCAGGTTCATTTAGGAGTAGCGATTATCGTACTCCTTCTCTCTATTCTTTTCAATGTTCCCAAGTATCAGCTTTTGTTAGTATTTTTCTCTATTGTTTTTGTTATGTGTATGGAATTAATGAATACAGCAGTAGAAAAAACAGTCGATATGATTACGACTGAATTTCATCCATTAGCGAAAATCGCCAAAGATGTTGCTGCAGGAGCAGTTTTATTTGCGGCTATTTTCGCTTTTATAATTGGATTGTACGTTTTTGTTGAACCACTTCTCCAATTATTCTCCATACAGCTTGATTATCAGCTTGATCGGTTTGTGATTGTCTGCATACTGGGGCTTCTGCTCTCTTTTATTCTGAGAAAAGCTACATTCTTCATCCTTTTTATCATTGTAACGACATTGATCGCTATCATTAGCTTATTGATCTAGTTGAGATCTTTTTAGTACATTTAGGAGTGAATTAAAAAAGTGATGGTAAAACAAATACGCAGTAATCTTGTTATGGGCTTTATTGTCTTATTACCAGCCATTGCAACCTTGTACATACTTCAGCTTGGTTTTAGCTTTATTGATCGAATTCTGGGTAACTTTCTAACAGGAGTGTTGATTGCTCTTGGTGTGGTGCATGAAAGAGCTGCTACTGGTAAGGTCGAATTTCTATGGTTCGTTTTTGAGGAACGAATACCTGGAATTGGCTTTATCTTTATGATCCTGATCCTTATAGGAGTGGGGTATGCTACTAGAGGCATTATAGGAAAGAGAGCGATCCGTATCACAGAGAGGGCATTCAAAAGAATTCCAGTAGTCAAGAGTATTTATTCTACCGTTCAGCAAGTGACAACCGCCTTTATTCAGGATCGAACATCATTTAAAAAAGTCGTTCTGGTTGAATACCCCCGTAAAGGATTGTATACAGTAGGTTTTCTAACAGGGGAATCACAGGGAGAGGTACAGGAGAAAACAGAGCGTGAATGTGTCAATGTTTTTCTCCCTACCACTCCGAACCCAACTTCTGGCTGGCTTGTCATTGTTCCTAAAGAAGACATAATGTTGTTGGACATGAGTGTAGAACAAGGGTTAAAATTTATTATATCGGGTGGTGTAGTTGTACCTAAAGGCTATCCGATGGAAACCATAACAACAAAAGAAGAAAACTTTGAAAAAATCTTAACGCAAATCAAGGTTGACGAAAACAAGGCAAGTCATGAAGTGAAAGTAAATATAACAAAAAAGGAATGAGTAGAAAATGGAGATTCGCGAAACATTAATTCAAAAAGCATCAGAAGCTAGAAAAAAAGCATATGTTCCATATTCCCGTTTCCAGGTAGGAGCTGCCTTTCTCACAGAAAATGATACCATCATTACAGGCTGTAATATAGAAAACGCCTCTTATGGTTTGAGTAATTGTGCTGAGAGAACGGCTATTTTTAAGGCGATTTCATCAGCTGAGAAAGCAGAGGAAAAAAGCTTCAAGGCATTAGCTGTCATTGCTGATACAGATCGTCCTGTTCCGCCTTGTGGTGCGTGCAGACAGGTTATTGCTGAATTTTGCCCTCCTACAATGCCCGTCTATTTAACCAATTTGAAAGGTGATGTTCTAGAAACGACGGTAGCGGAATTATTACCAGGTGCCTTTCTTGCTACTGATCTTACTAACGAATAACGAGGAGGATTTGATTTGAGTAATAAAGCATTTCGTTCAGGTTTTGTTTCGATCCTAGGAAGACCAAACGTTGGTAAGTCTACACTGATGAATCAAATCATTGGTCAAAAAATCGCCATTATGTCGGACAAACCTCAAACAACAAGAAACAAGATACAGGGTGTGTATACAACAGAGGAAGGTCAAATTATATTTATTGACACCCCAGGTATTCATAAACCTAAAACAAAGCTAGGGGACTACATGGTTAAAGCCGCTACAAGCACCTTTAAAGAGGTTGATTTGATTCTCTTCCTAGTCGATGTAGCCGATGGGTATGGAGCGGGAGATCAATTTATCATTGACCAGCTGGCTCAAGTAAAGACTCCTATCTTTCTTATCTTAAATAAAATTGATCAAATTCACCCTGATAAGCTCTTACCCATTATACAACAGTATTCTGAGCTTCTTTCTTTTGCTGAAATTATTCCGATTTCTGCACTTCAAGGAAATAACGTGAATACATTGCTAGAGCAGATTTTGAATCGCTTACCCGAAGGACCTCAATATTATCCAACGGATCAAATAACAGACCATCCTGAGAGGTTTGTTGTTGCTGAACTGATACGAGAGAAGATCCTTGAGCTAACCAGAGAAGAAATCCCTCATTCAATAGCAGTAGAAATCGAGCAAATGAAGGCGAGAGAAAACAGCGAAACGATTTATGTATCCGCTGTGATTTATACTGAGAGAGATTCACAGAAGAGCATTATCATTGGCAAAAACGGAGTGTTATTAAAGGAAATAGGGAAGAAGGCAAGATATGACATTGAGTCTATTTTGGGTTCAAAAATCTACCTAGAGCTATGGGTCAAAGTGAAAAAGGATTGGCGTAATAAAATGGTTCAATTACGGAACTTTGGATTTAGAGAGGAGTAATTTTTCAATTATTCATCTCAAAAAATGTTAATGTTTTCTTAGCATAGATGTGGGCAGGGAAGTACAACTTATAGATACGGGTCAGGAATTCAGTCGAAGCGAAAGGAATGATACGATGCGTGAGTTTTCGTGGAATGTTTTTGCGGTGACTGGTAATATTGAGGCTTATTTATTGTATCGAGAATGTGAGGGACCAAACTGTCAGGAAGAGGATGAGAATCTTCAAATGACAGAGGAGCAATCGGAGATGAACTAACCTGTCCTGCTTTAATAAGTAATCGTGCTATTACTTTAGGTAAAAGCAGGTGTCAAAATGTTAATCAAAACAGAAGGAATTATTATTCGTTCAAAGGACTATGGAGAGGGAAATAAAATCATTACAATCTATTCATCACAGATGGGGAAAATAAGTGTGATGGCTAGGGGGGCGAAAAAAACAAAGAGTCGCCTCTCTTCAGTTTCTCAGCTTTTTACATACGGTTCTTTCCTTATTCAAAAAGGCTCTGGTCATTCTTTGGGAACGTTATCCCAAGGGGAGATTGTTCAATCATTCAGAGAATTAAGGCATAACCTTACACTTACAGCCTATGCTGCCTATTTTGCTGAATTACTAGACAAGCTTGTAGAGGATAACGAACGAAGCACTTCGTTATTTAACCTGCTATTAACAATCTTTACTTATCTTGAAGAGGAAAAAGATGCTGAGATTCTTGCCCGATTGTATGAAATGAAAATGTTAATGGCCAGTGGCTATCGACCAGTCGTTTTAAACTGTGTCAATTGTGCATGTCCAGAACCTCTACAGCACTTTAGTATACGTGAAGGTGGCTTGCTGTGCCGGCAATGTGCCACATAGATTTACAAGCGATTTCGATTCATCCTTCTACTGTCAAACTGCTACAGTTGTTTTACCATATTCAAATGGATCGAATAGGTCATATAAAAGTAAGAAAAGAAATAAAAGACGAGTTACAAAAAGTCATGTGGCTATTTATGGATCATCATACTCCCTTACGACTGAAATCCAGATCATTTATTGAACAGATGGGTGATTTCCTATAATTCATGCCATTGACAAGAGAAAAGAAAATGAGTAAGATATTCTATATCATTTACATATTGATATGCAATGAGGGAAGTGGCGTTCCTGAGCATTCATAAAAAGTGGATTATCGACTTCATTGTCGATAATCAAATAGGGTGGAACCGCGGGTTACTCTCGTCCCTATGTCATCTATGGCATAGTTAAGGATGAGAGTTTTTTATTTTTTCTAACAAACAGATGGAGGTGCTTACGTTGAACTTTCAACAAATGATTTTAACGCTTCAAAACTTTTGGAGTAAGCAAAACTGTATTCTTGTTCAGCCTTATGATGTTGAAACTGGAGCAGGAACAATGAATCCTATGACTTTTTTAAGGACGATTGGTCCCGAGCCATGGAATGTGGCTTATGTGGAGCCTTCTAGAAGACCAGCAGATGGCCGATATGGAGAAAATCCAAATCGACTCTATCAGCATCATCAATTTCAGGTGATTATGAAGCCATCCCCAGACAATATTCAGGAACTATACCTAGAGAGCCTAAAAGAGCTTGGGATTGACCCCTTGCAGCACGATATTCGTTTTGTCGAGGATAACTGGGAGAATCCTGCAATGGGAGCTTGGGGCTTGGGCTGGGAAGTATGGATTGATGGGATGGAAATCACACAGTTTACTTACTTCCAACAGATCGGAGGATTAGATGCGAACCCTGTATCAGTCGAAATTACATATGGTCTTGAACGCCTTGCATCTTACATACAAGATAAGGAAAGTGTGTACGATTTAGAGTGGGTCAATGGTTTTACTTATGGAGACGTGTTTAAGCAACCAGAATACGAGCATTCTAAGTATACTTTTGAAGTTTCAGATACAGCTATGCTTTTTCAATTATTCTCGATGTATGAACAAGAAGCGAAGAGAGCATTAGAGGAGAAAATTGTTTTTGCAGCCTACGATTATGTGCTTAAGTGTTCACACACCTTCAATTTACTCGATGCTAGAGGAGCAATCAGTGTCACAGAGCGTACTGGGTATTTAGGGCGAGTTCGTAACTTAGCGCGCGCTTGTGCTCAGGGCTATTATGAAGAACGTGAACGTTTAGGTTTTCCTCTATTAAAACAAAGCAAGAAGGAGGCTACGAGCGATGAGTAAAAGAGATTTTTTATTAGAAATAGGCTTAGAAGAAATTCCTGCTCGCTTTGTAGACGGTGCTATCCAACAGCTTGAAGATAAAGTCAAACGTTGGTTAGAAGAAAATAATATTCATTTCGAGTTAGTGACTCCTTATGCAACGCCTCGCCGTCTAGCTCTTCTTATTCAGGGAATGGCAGAAAAGCAAGAGGATATCAAAGAAGAAGTGAAGGGCCCTGCTAAGAAAATAGCCTTAGATGAGCAAGGGAATTGGAGCAAGGCTGCTCAAGGCTTTGCCAAATCACAGGGAGTAGCTACAGAGGACTTTTATTTTCAAGAGCTTAAAGGAGTAGAATATATTTATGCTACGAAAGAAATCAAAGGAATTGAAACAAGAGAGCTTCTCCCTCAATTACAAGATTTAATTATTGGGATGACATTCCCTAAAAATATGAAGTGGGGTACTCACGAACAAAGATTTGTACGACCGCTGAGATGGATTGTTGCTTTGTTTGGTCAGGAAATCATTCCTATTACGATTACCAATATTACCTCAGGTAACATATCTGAAGGACATCGCTTTTTAGGAGAACGTATTCAAATTAAGGTACCAAGCGAGTATGAAAAACAGCTTCTGGGGCAGTATGTTATTGCTTCTGTAAGTGAACGGAGAAAATCTATTCAGGCACAAATCACGATGCTTGCTGAGGAAAAAGGCTGGGTGGTTCCGGTTGATCAAGAGCTGTTAGATGAGGTTGTTCATTTAGTGGAATATCCAACGGCTCTTTCTGGATCATTTGATGCTGATTTTCTACAGATTCCCCAGGAGGTCTTGATTACCTCAATGAAAGAGAATCAACGCTATTTTCCGGTACAAGATCAGGAGGGTAAACTCTTACCTCATTTTATTACGGTGCGAAATGGGGGAGTTGACAGTGAAGGAATTGTAGTGAGAGGAAATGAAAAAGTACTGAGAGCTAGACTGGCGGACGCTCGTTTCTTCTATGAAGAAGATAAAAAGCTAAAGATTGAAGTTGCTTTAGCTAAACTAGATCAGGTCGTCTTTCATGAGGAGCTTGGAACCATTGGGGACAAGGTGAAGAGAATTAAAGAGTTTTCTTCTCAATTAAGTACGGCTTTGAATTTTTCCAGTCAAACGGCTCAATTTGTATCTCGAACAGCGGAGATTTGTAAGTTCGACTTGGTTTCACAGATGGTTTATGAGTTTCCTGAACTTCAGGGACGTATGGGTCAGGAATATGCTTATTTAGCAGGGGAAGATCAAGAGGTAGCAAATGCGATTTTTGAACACTACCTACCGCGTTATGCTGGTGATATTCTTCCAGCAAGTGAGATAGGAGCCATTGTCAGCGTAGCAGATAAATTAGATACTATTGTAGGTTCTTTTGGTCTAGGAATTGTACCTACAGGATCACAGGATCCTTATGGCTTACGCAGGCAAGCAACAGGGATTGTCCAGATTATTCTTGATCGTAAATGGGGACTTTCTCTAGATCAGCTTTTTCAACTAGCGATTGAGCATTTTCAGGCCAAGGAATTACTGAAACGAGATCGTCAAGAGGTATTACAGGATCTCCAGCAGTTCTTCCAGCTTCGTATAAAGAACCGCCTACAAGAACAAGGAATTCGTTATGATGTGATTGATGCCGTTTCTGAACATCAACACATAGAATTAGACTCTATATTTAAAAAGGCTGAAGTGTTAGCAGTCAAAGTAGAAGAACCTGAATTTAAATTATGGGTAGAAACCTTCACACGAGTCAACAACCTAGCTCAGAAGCACGCTTGGATAGAAGGAGCTGTAGATGAACAGTTATTTGAAAAGGATGTTGAAAGAGAATTATACCGAGCTATACAAGAAGCCCAGTCAGCATATAGTCAAAATACAAATGAAAAAGAATGGGCAGCAGCTCTTGCTGAGTTGGGTAAACTAAAGGCACCGATCGATCAATTTTTTGAGCAAGTCATGGTGATGGTAGATGATGAAAAAATACGTCAAAACCGAATGACCTTATTGCAGCAGATTTCTAAGTTAGTTCAGCACTACGCTGACTTTTCAAAAATCGTGTTTCCCTCATAGATAAAACTTGAATACTTAAAGTACAAGAGATAGTATAGAAGCTATAATGGTCCTTTGTAGATGAAGGTGGTGAACGATCATCGAACTGACGAATAGGCAAGAGAAAATTATTCAAATAGTGAAAGATCATGGTCCTATAACGGGGGAGAGCATCGCTGAAAAACTGAATCTAACTCGTGCAACCTTGCGACCTGATTTAGCGATATTAACCATGTCTGGAATTCTTGATGCGCGTCCAAGGGTGGGATACTTTTATTCTGGGAAATCAACCATCCAAGCCATAGGTGAAAGCATCAAGAAGAAAAAAGTGAATGAGTATAAATCTGTACCCATTTTGATTCGTGATAGTTCTAAGGTATATGATGCGATTTGTACGATGTTTTTAGAGGATGTGGGGACCCTTTTTGTAGTTAATCAAGATAATAGGCTAGTAGGAGTCGTTTCTAGAAAAGATTTATTACGATCTGCGATAGGCAAGCAGAGCCTAGAAGATATTCCCGTCAGTGTCATTATGACACGCATGCCAAACTTGATATTAACTTATCCTGATGAAAGTTTACATGATGCCGCTTCTAAAATGATCCAATATCAAATAGATGCACTCCCTGTTGTTCGAGTTAATGAGGATCAATCAGATATAAACCCTTATGAAATCATAGGTCGAATCACAAAAACAAATATCACAAGAGCTTATGTAGAATTGGGGAATGAAGAAATATAAGGTGAGGGAGGGTGACAATGGAACAGACAGAAAAACTAAAAGTATATATTGTATCAGACTCTGTTGGAGAAACGGCTGAGCTAGTGACAAAAGCAGCTGCAAGCCAATTTGAATCAAGCGAGCTTGAACTGCGAAGAATTCCATATATAGAAGATATAAGTACCCTTGATGAAGTACTAAGTATGGCAAAAGAATCGAATTCTATTATTGCTTTTACTTTGGTTGTGCCTGAGCTAAGAAAATATTTGAAAGAGCAGGCGGTGAAAGAAGGCATTCCAGCTGTAGATATAATGGGTCCTATGTTAGATGGTTTACAAGGGCTCGTTAAGTCTCCACCTAAGTTTCGACCTGGTATGGTTCATCGTTTAGACGAGGATTATTTCAGAAAGGTAGAAGCCATTGAATTTGCAGTTAAATATGATGATGGGCGAGATCCAAGAGGGCTGCTAAGAGCGGATATTATTTTGATTGGGGTTTCTAGAACATCAAAAACCCCGTTATCTATGTATTTAGCTCATAAAAGAGTCAAAGTGGCAAATGTTCCGCTTGTACCTGAAGTAGCTCCGCCTGAAGAGTTATTCAAAGTGAATCCAAAAAAATGTATCGGACTCACAATTAATCCAGAGGCATTGAATGGAATCAGATCTGAAAGACTGAAGGCTTTAGGACTGCAGGCTCAAGCAAGCTATGCTAATATGGAGCGAATTACAGCGGAATTAGAATATTCTAAACGTGTAATGGACCAAATTGGCTGTCAAGTTATTGATGTTTCGAATAAGGCTGTAGAAGAAACGGCCAATATTATTTTGGAAAGCATCCGTAAGTCAAAGGCATAAACCCCCCCTCATATCGTTCCCTTTTAGATAAAGGAGGCGATATGAGGCTCTTTTTTTCTGCTAAAGAAAGTTTAAGCAAAAAAGAAGGAATGTAGTTATTAATATAGAATAAAATGAAGGTGAGAAGAAAAAGAACAAAAAAAATATAAAAGTCAAGTTTTTTTTTATGAAAAGAGGTTATGATAGTAAAGAGAAAAAAAGTCAAGTCTTTCCTTTCGACAACATACGACAATTTTCGGATTATTAAAACAATTGGTTTTAAGAAGGAAATTAGCATTAGATGTAGAATTAAGGAGAATAAGAATAATCATTCCCTAAACTCATTGAACTACTCGGTCTTTTTTAAGGGTCGAAATAATGAGGGGCTGAATTTTTGTCGAATTAGCAGGAAGATTAGCTGCTATGGCGAATGTATTAATATCACTGGTGGGATGATCGAATGAATCCTTCAATTTCCGACGAAACCTTGCAATTAATTCTTAGTAAAATTGACATTAACGATGTGATTGGTGAATATGTTCACTTGAAAAAAAGTGGGAAGAACTACCTAGGATTGTGCCCTTTTCATGCAGAAAAGACACCATCTTTTTCTGTCCATGTAGAAAAACAGTTCTATCGCTGTTTTGGATGCGGTGCTGCTGGCAACGCTGTATCTTTTTTAATGGACATTGAGGGATACTCTTTTCCTCAGGCGGTGCAAGTACTAGGAGAAAAGGTTGGAATTAATCTACATGTTCCAGCATCATCAAACACAGAAACGCAACAAAAAAATGAAGAAAAAGATGTAGTATTGAAGGCCCATCATTTAGCAGCTCAGTTATTTCATCATGTTCTAATGGAGAGAACAGAAGGTATAAAAGCAAGAGAGTACTTAGAACAGAGGGGATTTCGCCTTGAAACATTGAAAGAGTTTCAAATTGGATATGCCCCTGATTCATGGGATTTCTTGGTGAACTTTTTGGAGAAGAGAAACTACCCTCTTTCCATAATGGAAAAGGGAGGATTGATTGCCAAAAGTGAAAATGAGAAATTTTTTGATCGATTCCGAAATAGGGTCATATTTCCTATATGGGACACGCAAGGAAATGTGATTGCTTTTGGCGGAAGAATGTTGGGAGATGGTCAACCAAAATATTTGAATAGTCCAGAAAGTCTTATTTTTAGAAAGAACAAACAATTGTTCAATTTTCATCATGCTCGTCAAGAAATAAGAAAACAGCAAACCACTATTTTGCTTGAAGGCTATGTTGATGTGATTTCTGCTTGGCAGGCTGGAGTATCTAACGTTACAGCAACAATGGGGACGTCACTGTCAGATGAACAGGCGCGGATGATCAGACGAAATAGTGAGCAGGTTATATTATGTTTTGATGGGGACCAGGCTGGTATCGAAGGGGTATCTCGTGCAGCAGAGGTTTTAGAGAAACAAGGGTTATTAATCAAAGTCGCGATGTTGCCGAGTGGATCTGATCCAGATGATTATATCAGGAAGTTTGGAGCTGCTGCTTTTAGAAAACAGATTATAGGTGAAGTTAGATCTTATCCATCTTTTAAATTAGAAGTACTTAAGAGAGGTCGAAATTTACAGGACGAAGGAGAACGAATGAGGTATATTCGTGAAGCCTTAACGGTGATCAGTCGACTTCCACATGCAGTAGAACGAGATCATTATCTCCGCTCTATTGCAGAAGAATTTTCTTTATCACTAGACGCTCTGAAACAAGAACAGCTCCAAATTTATCGGAGTGAAAAGAAAAAAGAGGGTAGGGATAAGGACCCAGGTAATAGGAATAATATAGTACGTAATGAAAAACAGTTTAAGATAAAGCAACTATATCCAGCTTATCATAATGCCGAACGTATCGTAATCGCCTATATGTTGCGTGACAAAGAGGTTTCTGATTGGCTTGAACTTAAGGTTGGAAGTCAATTTAATATAGATGAACACAGTGCATTGGCTGCTTATCTGTATGCTTATTATGCAGAAGGGCATTCGCCAGATGTACATTTATTTCTCTCTAAACTTCAAGATCAAGAGTTAATTCAATTAGCAGCAGAATTATCTTTGATGAATATAAATCCGAAACCTTCTGAAAAAGAGCTTGAAGATTACGTATCACAAATCCTCAGCTATCCAGTCCTTAGAGAAATAGAACAAAAAGAAGAAGAAAGAAGAATAGCAGAACGTCAAGGAGATGTATTACAAGCCGCACTCATTGCCACTGAAATCATTAAGATGAAACAACGCATGAAGTCTTGACCTATCCGTTTTGCTTACATTTTTAGAAAGGAGGGTTCATGATGGCAGATCAGCAGACACGTCATCAAGATCCAGATGTGACATTAGATCAAGTTAAAGATCAACTGATGGAGCTTGGTAAGAAGAGAGGCGTCTTAACGTATAAAGAAATTATTGAAAAATTATCTGGATTTGATCAAGATTCTGAACAAATAGATGAATATTACGAATATTTAAGTGAACAAGGTATAGAGGTCATTAATGAATCTGAAGATGAAGATGATATAACAATTGGTATAAATAACGAGGAAGAAGAAGAGGATGATGATGATTTTAAGTTAGATGATTTATCAATCCCTCCTGGTATTAAAATAAATGATCCAGTTCGAATGTACCTTAAGGAAATCGGTCGTGTTCCCTTGCTTTCAGCTGATGAAGAAATTGAATTAGCTAAACGAATTGAAAATGGGGACGAAGAAGCAAAAAGACGCTTAGCAGAAGCGAATTTACGATTGGTTGTAAGTATTGCTAAAAGATACGTAGGCCGTGGTATGCTGTTTTTAGATCTTATTCAAGAAGGAAATATGGGATTAATCAAGGCAGTTGAAAAATTCGACTACTTGAAAGGTTATAAATTCAGTACGTATGCTACATGGTGGATACGCCAAGCCATTACACGTGCTATTGCTGACCAAGCAAGGACCATTCGTATTCCTGTACACATGGTAGAAACCATCAATAAACTTATTCGAGTACAGCGCCAATTACTACAAGAGCTAGGACGCGAACCCACACCAGAAGAAGTAGCAGAAGAGATGGATTTCACTCCTGAAAAAGTACGTGAGATCTTAAAAATCGCCCAAGAGCCTGTTTCTTTAGAAACTCCAATAGGAGAAGAGGATGATTCTCACTTAGGTGATTTCATCGAGGATCAAGATGCCTTGGCACCTTCTGATGCAGCTGCCTATGAATTGCTAAAAGAGCAGTTGGAAGATGTTCTAGATACTCACAGATCGGGAAGAAAACGTACTTCGTCTTCGCTTCGGCTTAGATGATGGACGTACACGTACATTAGAGGAAGTTGGAAAAGTGTTTGGTGTTACAAGGGAGAGAATACGCCAAATTGAAGCGAAAGCTCTTCGTAAATTGCGTCATCCAAGCAGAAGTAAAAGGTTAAAAGACTTTTTAGAATAAAAACTTTCGCCTACTTTATTTTTAAAGTAGGTCTTTTTTTCACCTTTGATTTGGTGTACCTTTGAATTATTAACAGGATAAAAGATGGGGGTGAGTGTCTAATGGATATGAAAAGAAAAATCATAATTCAAGAAATACAAACATGGAAAAAAACAAAAATGCTTCCTGAGACTATTGTGATTTTCTACTCAGTTTATACATGGAAGGGTCCGTAGAATTGAATGATGATCAATCAAAACAGAATTTTTTTCAGAGAAATTCGTTTGTTTCTAAAAAGAATATCATTCTTCTTCTAGCCCTTGCCTTGATCTTAGGTTCTGTATTTGTTTTTTATTTTATCGATTTTTCCAGAGAATTGCAAATGGCACTTTATCTCTTGTTATTTAGCATCAGTTATCTAACGGGTTTTATCTTATATAAAAAACGGCAGCATTATGCACATTTTATTTTTTCTTTAAGCTGTGTACTTTTGATGTTTTTAGTAACCCAGTACATTTCATTATGGCACATTGAGGATTCCATGTATCGTTCATTATTTCTCCTATTAACTTGTTTGATTTGGCTTATAACAGGTATCGTTTTCAATATTTTGTATTTACAAGCATTAGCTTTATTATCGTTTATATTTATCTTAGGTTGGGTAACGCTTCCGTTTTTTGCTCATGATTTTAATTGGTTTTATATTGAAGGATTATGGTTTTTAGCTTTTCTAATTCTCTTCACCGTATCCTATCCTCTCAAAAAGCTAAGTAAAAAAACAAGCCTTAATGTTTTCTTGCACGCTCATCTATTGTTGATTGTTCCAGAAATACAATCCTTTTATATTTCAGCGGCATCATTAGATATGATCCAACTGATGATATTTGTGAAGGTCATTATGATCTCCATGTTGTTATTTCTAAATCGAAATAAGATCATGGAATTATCAAAAATGGAAATTTAGCAGATTTTTTGCAATCGTATTCGTTTATCACATATAATAATAGTGGTCGCTTATTGAAAGCGCATTCATTTTATTGGTGAGAGGGGATATAAATCATGAACTTTCAACTAACAGAAGATCAAATGATGATACAAAAGATGATTCGAGAATTTGCAAATGAGGAAGTAGCTCCAGAAGCAGAAAAGAGAGATAAACACAAAATATTCCCCCAAGAGATCTTTGCTAAATTGGCTGAATTAGGCATCATGGGACTTCCTTTTCCAGAAGAATATGGTGGTGGTGGAGCGGATACAATCAGTTTTGCCATCGTAGTAGAGGAGCTAAGTCGAGCATGTGGGTCTACTGGTATCACCTATTCTGCTCATGTTTCTCTGGGGGGTGCTCCACTAAACCTTTTTGGGACAGAGGAACAAAAGAGAAAATACTTAACTCCATTATGTACAGGCGAATATCTAGGAGCTTTTGGTCTAACTGAACCGAGCGCTGGTTCAGATGCTGCTGGGACGAGAACGACAGCTGTAAAAAAAGATCAACAGTGGATTATTAGCGGGAATAAATGCTATATTACCAATGCAAGTTATGCCAAAAACCTTGCTCTAACTGCCGTAACTGGACAGAAAGGAGAAAAGAAGGAAATCTCTGCGTTCATTGTTCCGACAGATGCTGTAGGGTTCACGGTGATTGATAACTATGAGAAGCTAGGTCTACACTCCTCTAATACAACAGAGCTTGTTTTGGCGGATGTTAAAATACCTGAAGAAAATTTGCTTGGTAAGCAAGGAGAAGGATTTAAACAATTCTTGATTACTCTCGATGGAGGACGAATCGGAATCGGAGCGATGGCAGTCGGTATTGCACAAGCTGCATATGAAAAATCATTGCAATACGCTCAAGAAAGAATACAGTTTGGTCATTCCATTTCCAAGTTTCAGGCTATTCAACATAAACTAGCGGATATGGCTATGAATATTGAATTGGCGAGATTAATGGTTTATAAAGCAGCCTGGTTAAAAGATCAAGGGAAGAAGTTTACGAAGGAAGCTTCTATGGCAAAATTATTCGCTTCAGAGATTTGTATGAGGGCATGTGATCAGGCTATTCAAATTCATGGCGGATATGGCTACATGAGAGAATATCAAGTGGAACGCTACTTCCGAGATGCCAAATTATTAGAAATTGGTGAAGGGACGTCAGAAATTCAAAGAAATGTTATTGCCCGTGAGATCGGGTGTTAAAAATGTCACAAAGAATCCTGCAATATAAATGTGGTATTTATGGATAGAATATAAATATCGTGGTATAATCTTCAAAGTGAACAGTTTTACTAGCGAGGAGGAATAATTCGTACATGAATCCGATTAAAGTATTTCTAACCATTTTTGCTGCAGGAATTCTCTTAACATTCGCGTTAGGTATCATGGGTTATCCTGCAAATCCAGAAGATGTGGCTCAAGGAGAGGGAGAAGCAGTAGAGATTTCTGAATTTGTCACCAAAAACTGTGCGTCCTGTCACGGGGGGGACTTATCAGGTGGTATGGCTCCAAGTCTCTTAGGACTTACTCTTACTGAAGAAGAGATCATCGATATTATCATTTCTGGACCAGGATCAATGCCTCCGAATCTCGGACAAGGAAGAGAAGCGGAAATTGCAGAATACTTACTATCATTAAATCAATAGTGGCTAGCTCGACATAGTGAGTGTTTCCCTATGTGGAAGATCGCCCAAAAACAGAGAGAACTTCTTTAAGAAAGAGGTTCTCTTTTACTACATACCATAGCAAGGAGAAATCGATTATTTATGAATGAACATCAACTTTCCAAGCGACTTGCTGAAGTTGCATCATTGGTTCCTGCTGGAAGCCGCTTAGCTGATATTGGGACTGATCATGCCTATTTACCTGTTCATCTTTTAATTCAAGGGAAAATATGTACCGCTGTAGCTGGAGAGATCAATGAAGGACCTTACCAATCCGCTGTAAATCAAGTAGAAAAGCTTGGTTTAAAAGGGGTTGTCGACGTGCGTAAGGGAAATGGACTTGAGGTTATTAGAGATGGAGAGGTAGATGTGATTGCGATAGCTGGCATGGGAGGAGCTCTAATCTGCCAGATTCTTGAGGAAGGAATAGAGAAGCTGTCTAAGGTCAAAAGGCTTATTTTACAACCAAATATGGCTGAACATTTGATCAGACAATGGTTGATTGATCATCATTGGGAGCTTAAAGAAGAAAAAGTGATCGAAGAGGATCATAAAATCTATGAGATTCTAATGGCAGAACCGGGGGATCCTGAGAAACCTTATTTGGGATTAGATGAAATGGAAAGAAAAAAAGCCATTCTGTTAGGGCCTTTTCTTTTACAGGAGAAATCAAAGGTTTTCAAGAAAAAATGGTCAGCTGAAATTGAGAAAAAGAAAAAAATCCTATTGTCTCTACAGAATGCAGAAGATAAGGGAGTGCGTGAACAAGAGATTCAGTCAGAGATTAAACTCTTGGAGGAGGGGATTCAAGAATGACAGTACATGCTCAAACTGTTATTCAGTGGCTAGAACAATTTGCTCCTAAGCATTTAGCGGTTGAGGGAGATCGAATTGGTTTGCAAATAGGGACCTTACAGAAAAAAATTGATAAAGTTATGGTAACTCTAGATGTAACGGAGGACGTTGTAGATGAAGCGATAGAACAAAAGGTCGGTTTAATCATTGCTCATCATCCTATTCTCTATCGTCCATTGGCACAGCTACGAACGGATTTACCGATGGGGAAATTGATTGAAAAAATCATCAAGAATGATATTGCTGTCTATGCCGCCCATACCAATCTTGATATTGCAAAAGGTGGGGTTAATGATTGGCTAGCAGATAAACTGGGTTTAGTTAATCAAGAGATCTTAAGTGTAACGTACCATGAACCTCTAAAAAAATTAGTGGTTTTTGTCCCGAAGGATCATGAAAAACAAGTAAGGGAAGCTTTAGGAAAAGCAGGAGCAGGAGCAATCGGGAAGTATAGTCATTGTACTTTTCGCTCTAAAGGCAAAGGAACCTTCTTGCCTCTCGAAGGCTCTACGCCCTATATAGGTCAAAAAGATCAGCTTGAGCAAGTAGAGGAGTTAAGAATTGAAACGATCTTTCCTTCAGGCCTGGAGAAAAAAATCCTTCAAGCTATGTTTAAGGTGCATCCCTATGAAGAAGTTGCTTATGATATCTATCCATTGGAGCAAACCGGTGACGCTTATGGGCTAGGAAAAACAGGTTTATTAGAACAAGAAATGAGCTTGAGGGAATTTGTTGAGCATGTGAAGAAGGTATTTGACGTTCCTTTTTGTCGTGTTGTTGGGAACCTTGACTCTAAGGTCAAGAAAATAGGGGTACTGGGTGGAGATGGCAACAAATATATTAATGCTGCCTTATATAAAGGAGTAGATGTATTTGTTACTGGCGATGTTTATTTTCATACTGCTCATGATGCAATGATGAGTGGATTACAGCTTGTTGATCCTGGACATCATGTGGAAAAAGTAATGATGGTAGGCGTACAGCGGGTATTACAACAAACAGCTTCCGAGCAAAAAGTGAATATAGAGGTTCTTATACCAAAGGCTCATACAGAACCCTTTACCTTAATCTAACAAAGTAAGCTTGTAGACAAAGCGAAGTCTACAAGTTTTTTGTTTCTACAAAAAGGAATCAAGTAGAACAGAAAAAGGAACAGAAAAAGGAACTCAATAAAATGAAAAGAAGAGGAAAGACATAGAAGGGGTAGAAAAAAATAAAATATTTCGGTATACTAAATAAAAAGAGAAACTAGAGGAGAAACCATAATGGAGAGAGAGGGAAATGCATCGAATTTAACGGATGAAGACATAGTGAAGCTTGAAACGGGTGGAAAAAAAGAAATAAGGAAAAAGATTTTTCAATTAGCCGGTCCGTCATTAACTGAGATGATCCTGTTGAATTTTGTTCAGATGCTAAACATGATGATGGTCGGAAGAGTTGGAGCAGAAGCAGTAACAGCCGTTGGCTTAACCAATCAACCTGTTTTTTTGGTTTTAGCTATCTTTATGGCTTTAAATGTTGGAACTACAGCGATTATTGCTAGAGCTGTAGGCTCAAGGAAGTATGAGGAAGCAAATCAGGCAGCTCAACAAACATTTTTTATCAATATCGTCCTTTCTATAATAATGATCATCCCTACATTTATTTTTGCTGAAGAGATTATGATTCTCATGGGGGCGGCTCCAGAGGTTTTAGAGGATGGGGTTTTGTATGCTCAAATCATTTTTCTTTCTTTAGGTTTTATTGCTGTTTCAATGAGCTTGAGTGCTGTGTTAAGAGGAGCTGGAGATACAGTTACACCAATGAAAATCAATGTGTTTTCCAATATCATTGTTGTCGTCATTGGCTTTCCCTTAATTTATGGATACTTTGGCTTGCCGGAAATGGGAGTGGTTGGAGCAGCAATAGCCACGGCATTAGCTCGTATTCTATCTGCTGTTTGGGTAATCTATGTATTGTTTAGCGGAAAATTTATCATTACTTTATCGCTTGATCAATTGTTTATCTACAATAAGTCCATGATACGTAGAATCATACGAATTGGAATGCCAGCAGCAGGTGAGCAGCTTGCTCTTCGGAGTGGACAGATGATTTTCGCCAGGGTTGTAGCGGGGCTTGGTACTGTCACCTTTGCTGCTAATCAAATTTGTTTTAGTATTTTAGGCTTAACTTTTATGCCAGGAATGGCCTTCGCTGTGGCTGCTACGACTTTGGTTGGACAGGGTTTAGGAGCTAAAAAACCCCAATTAGCCGAGAAATTTGGCTGGGAAACAAGAAAAATAGGAATGATCGTTTCGGGTACCTTGGGGATCTTTTTTATCGTTTTCGCCCCTTATATTATGATCCTCTATACTAATGACCCTTCAGTTATAGAGCAAGGTGCCAAAGCATTAAGAATCATTGGGTTTGTACAAGTTGCTCAAGCCACGCAATTCATTTTATCAGGTGCGTTGAGGGGAGCAGGAGATACTAAATTTCCGCTTTACGCTACATTTATTGGTGTTTGGGGTTTTCGTGTGGCTTTATGCCTACTATTCGTACTCGTATTAGATTGGGGAATTGTTGGGGCGTGGTTGGCGATTGCTGTTGATCAGATTGTTAGATCTTTTATTATCTATGCTCGGTTTAAGAATGGAAAATGGAAAAGTCTAAAGGTATAAGAAAAGCTTCTACCGAAGCCCTTTCGAAGAGGTCGTCTATTTTTCTTTAGAGGAAGCTTTTATACTTTCTTATTCAATAAATAAAACTCGGCAGATGCCGAGTTTTTTGTTTATGAATCTTTTATCACCCTTGTTGAATGAAGCGGAGTATTTTATCGTATTCCGATGTATCTAGCTCTTCTTTTGCTTTGCTTTAGGTAAAATACGTTTTAAATCTAAGGTTCTTTTAGGATCCCAAGTCTCAGGTTTTTGAGGATCGTATTCCTCTAGAAATTGAATGACTTCTTTTGTCACTTGTGTTGGTGTTGAAGCCCCTGAGGTTACTGCTACTTTCTTAACTCCTTCTAACCATTTTAAATCAATTTCAGTTACATCTCCCACGCGAAATGCTTTAGTTCCTGCTATATCCATTGATACCTGAGCTAGGCGATTCGAATTGTTGCTTAAGGGATCGCCTACAACAATCGTCAGGTCAGCTTCTTGAGCTTGATTGGCAACAGCTTCTTGTCTTACTTGGGTTGCAAGGCATATTTCGTTATGGATTTCTGCATGAGGATACATTTCAATCACTTTGTTCATAATATGAGCCACATCCCATTGGCTCATCGTTGTTTGGTTTGTAATCAGGATTTTATCCGTTGTTAATTCAAGGCGAGCGGCTTCTTCCTCTGAGTCAATCAAAATAACATCATTTGGTGCCACTCCAATCGCACCTTCAGGCTCCGGATGACCTTTCTTTCCTACGTAAACAACCTTATAACCTTCTGCTGTTTTTTCACGGATCAAGTCATGCGTTTTGGTAACATCGGGGCATGTGGCATCTACAACCGTTAATCCTTTTTCTTTCGCTAATTTGCGAACTTGAGGAGAAACCCCATGTGCTGTAAAAATAACAGTCCCTTTCTCAACCTTTTCCAAAATTTCTAAGCGATTTTCACCATCTAACGTGATAATCCCTTCTTCATCAAAAGCATCAACAACATGTTTATTATGAACGATCATCCCTAAAATATAGATGGGTCGTGGTAAATTAAGGTTAGCAGCAGCTTGTTTTGCAATGACCATTGCATCAACTACGCCATAACAATATCCTCTAGGTGAAATTTTAATCACTTCCATAAAATCGTACCTCCTGTTAGTACTAGCATACTTACATCCTAACATGAACGATGAATGAAGGGAAATGAATTAAACAGGACTTAGACGTTGGACTCTTATTTTTTTTATTCTTCGTTTATCCACTTGAGAAACCTCAAATCGTAAGTTGTGATAAGTCACCTCATCATGTAATTTGGGATATCTTCCAAGCAACTCGATAATAAATCCACCTAACGTTTGGGCGGCACTTTCAGGTAGTTCGATATCTAAGGAGCGTGCAAACTGTTCAATAGATATAATAGCATCATATAAGAACTCGTCTTCCTCAATCTCTTCATATAATGTTACATTCTCATCATGCTCATCAAAGATTTCTCCGACAATTTCCTCAACGATATCCTCAATCGTCACTAATCCTTCAGTTCCCCCGTACTCATCCAAGACAATAGCCATATGTACTTTATTTCTTTGCATTTCGCTTAGCAAGTGGGAAATTTTTTTCGTGCCGATCACAAAAAAAGGCTTGCGCATGATTTCTTGAATAGTGAATGCTTGATTATTGACAAAAGCTGCAAAAAAATCGCGATGATACAGAATACCAATAATGTTATCGATCGTCAAATCATAGACGGGAATTCGGGCGAATTTCTCATAAATAAAGACATCTTTGATTTCATCTAGGGACATGGATTTTTCAATAGCGATGATATCTGTCCTTGGATTGATAATTTCTTTAACTAAGATGTCATCAAATTCAATAGCGCTGTGGATGATTTTTTTTTCTCCCTCTAAAAAAACTCCTTCCTGCTGACCGATGTCTACCATGGCTTTCAATTCCTCATCAGTAATAGAAGGTTCCTTTTGTTTAGAACCAAAAAGCTGAGTTGTTCCGCGTTTAAGTCTAACAAAAAACCATGTAAGAGGGGAAAGAACAAACATAATAACACTTAAAAAAGAGCTTGTTGTCATGATGTATTGCTCAGAATGTTCTTTCGCAAAGGATTTAGGTAAGATTTCTCCGAAGGTTAGGATCAGGATCGTCATCACGGCAGTACTAATAAATAGAGCCATGGCAGTACCGCCAAAAAGGTCTGTTGCGATTTTGGTCGAGATGGCAGCCGCAGCAATATTAACAATATTATTCCCGACCAAGATAGTCGATAATGTTTGATCGAAATTTTCACTGAACCGAATGGCTTTTGAAGCTCCTCGACGATTGAGGTCAGCATAATGCTTCAATCTAATTCTGTTAACACTGGACAACGCTGTCTCAGAAGCAGAAAAGTATGCTGAAAAAAATAGTAAGATGAGGAGCAATAAGATCCATTCAAATGAAACAGATTCCATCTCAATCATCCTCCAATATAAAAACACAATGTTTCGTATAGTGTTCACTATCAGCGTGAGAAGTATTAGTATGAAATCATTTTGGATCAGATTAGTATCAAAGGTAAAAAATATAGGTTGAGGTGTTATGAATGAGATGGTATACTGATGTATGTCGTCACCTAGTTTGACGACTGATCTCATGTAGATCTTGATCTTTTATAACAAAATTTAAAGGAAGTAAGCTGGACAATCGCGCGTAAAATGCCGCAAGGCTTTACTCGAGGAAAGTCCGGGCTCCATAGGGCAGGGTGCCAGTTAATGGCTGGTCAGCGTGAGCTGAAGGATAGTGCCACAGAAACATAGACCGCCGATGGTTGCTCATGATGAGCTTCACAGGTAAGGATGGAAGCGTGAGGTAAGAGCTCACGAGGTCGACTGGTAACTTTCGACCTGGTAAACCCCACTTGGAGCAAGACCTAATAAGGATCGGTTGATTTGATCAACAGCTTTTGCCCGAAGTGATCCGTGGTTGGTCGCTTGAGCTATGCAGTGATGTATAGCCTAGATAGATGATTGTCACTCCAATGGTGGGAGGCGCGAGCCGTTTAACCACTTGGAGTACAGAACCCGGCTTATAGGCTTACTCCCTTGGTTTCAATTATAAAAAGCCATAGATAGCAATATCTATGGCTTTTTTCAATGCCCGCAAAAGTAAACAATAGAAAAATATAAACCAAATAACCAAATGACGAAATAACCAAATAATTAAAGAAAGCCATCCGATCTCAGGATGGCTTTAATTGTACTAATTATTTACTTTCTCTTTTACAATCTCAGGAGTAACTACTTCTAATTCTCCAACACCGCGAATAATTTTTCTTGCGTAAGCTTTCTTTGGTTGAAGTACCTTTACCATAAAATCAATGGCGACTTCTGGATCAACCGTTTCACCGCATGTGTAGCAATCGAGAGCAGCAAATCCTTTCTCTGGGTAGGTATGGATTGAGAGGTGGCTCTCTGATAATAAAACCAGAACCGTAGCTCCCTGTGGATCAAATTGTTTAGCTTGTACTGATAATACTGTAGCGCCACAAGCTTCTGCAGCTTCAATCATGTGATGCTGTAGCTTTTCTGCACTGTTCAGCAAATTAAAGTCTACACCCCAAGTGTCAATTGCAATGTGTCTTCCGAAAGTAGAGTATTCCATCTTTCGGCCCCCTCTCCTAGCAAATTATGGTTAGTAATATCGCTAGGACCTACGCCATTCACTTTAATCGAGGAGAATATCCTTGAGTGAATCCTGGTTCCTATTTGATTACAAAGAATAAGATAACATGCATCGACCTATTCCGCAATAGTTTTTTCAAAAAAAAAAGATATAGATTTTTTTCTATACCTTTTGAACGAAATAAGCTGTATGTGATTATGCCTCCAAAACAAATAGATCTTGGCTTAACATCTTTAATTGCTCATCGATTTTAGTAATTTCATCTTCTCCAGAATTCAGGCGTTGCTGCAGTAATAAATCGATCTGTAGCTTGGTCCAAGAGATATGATCCTCTATAACTTGTTCATTAAATAATTGCTGTAGCTGGCTCATCAAATTCTTATATTCATAAACAATCCTTTGATTTTCACCGTTTATTTCTTTTATTAGTACAACATTACCATACTCATACCTATATTCGACTTTATGGAATTCATAAATACGTTCTACATAGGCATGCCCCTTGAATTCTCTAACAGCCTTTTGCATAATATGGGCTAGTTTCCAGCTCTTAATCGTGTATGATCCTTCAAACTTGTAAAAGGACCCCATATTTCGGAATGCGAGAGGGATTTCATTTCCTTCGTCAAACAGAATGAATTCAGTATCACCATTCTCAAAAACTCGAACTTCAGTCTTAAAATCACTTTTACTAAAAAGCTTCATAAATTCCTGTAGCTGTTGACTGTTTAAATCCAACTCCAATAATTTGTACTCTGTGGCTATCCGACGAGCCATAAATATCTCTCCTAATTTTGATAAGATTGATTTCTTTCTTTATTATAACAGATTTTTTTAAACAGTGGTAACAAATCTAGATGAAAATAGGTCGTTTCCTAGACAGAAAGTATTTATCGCCTTCTTACGACACTAAGTACCCAACAGACTTGCAATATAGAATGAGCTACTTAATCTAGATCGTTATTTACTGAATATTTCATTTATTACTTTTTAGAATATTTCCTTTGTTTTTTTCGGATAGTTTCTTTACAATAAGGAATGGTAGATAAATCAGTTCATATATCAGTTTAAAATATCCAAAGATAAACAAAGAGAAGTCTGTTATTCAATCAAGGATTTTTCATGGAGGATTTGATGTCAATGATAAAGGATGAAGCTGCTGTCATAATTTTATTTGGAGCAACAGGGGATTTAGCAAAAAGAAAACTTTACCCCGCTATCTACAGTTTGTTTCGTGAGGGACAATTAGCCAAGAATTTCGCTGTGATCGGTGTAGGAAGACGGCAGTTAAGTAAATCAGAATTCTATGCACACATAAAAAACGCTTTAGAGCTTTTTTCTGATTACAATGTTGATGAGGAGTTTAATGAGTTTGTATCTCATTTTCAATATTTATCTGTAGATATACATAACACAATGGAATATCAGGAATTGTTAAATCTAACCCTTTCTTTAGAAGAAGGTTACAACATTGCTGGTAATAGACTTTTTTATTTGGCTATTGCGCCAGAACTGTTTGAACCAGTATCGTTTAATTTAAAGAAGACAGGCTTACTTGATAACAAAGGATGGAAACGGTTAGTTATTGAGAAGCCGTTTGGTAAGGATTATCATTCAGCACAAGATTTAAATCATAAGATTACTCAAGTTTTTAATGAAGAAGAAATATATCGAATTGATCATTATCTTGGTAAAGAGATGGTCCAAAATATTGAGGTTATTCGATTTGCTAACGCTTTTTTTGAACCTGTATGGAACAATCGTTATATCTCTAATATTCAACTAACATCAAGTGAAACAGTTGGAGTTGAAGCGCGTGGAGATTATTACGATCAGGTCGGAGCATTAAGGGATATGGTTCAAAATCATATGTTACAGATGGTTACTATGATGCAATGGAACCGCCAAGCCGACTAAAGGCAGAGGCCATTAGAGACGAAAAGGTGAAGGTGTTAAGATCCATTCGCCGTTTTGAATCAGCGGAAGAGATCCATCAGAATATCGTCCGTGGTCAATATAACTCTGGGGAAATTCAAGGGCAATCTGTTAGTGGGTACAGGGAAGAAGAGAACGTATCTCCGAAAAGTAATACAGAGACTTTTGTAGCAGCGAAAATTATGATTGATAATTTCAGATGGTCAGGAGTCCCATTCTACATTCGAACCGGAAAAAGACTGCCACAAAAAGCGACCGAAATTATAGTTGAATTTAAAAACTTACCCAATCTGTATTTTAATAAGCAAAAGACATTAGAGCCTAATTTACTTGTGATTCGAATTCACCCAGAGGAAGGAATTCATTTAAAGCTGAATGCTAAGAATCCAGGGACCGATGGAACGATTCTTCCTATTTCCATGGACTTTTGTCACAAGAACACTGTGGAAGGACGTACACCAGAGGCTTATGAAAGACTTATCAAAGATGCCTTAGAAGGAGACTCTACGTTCTTCACTCGTTGGGATGAAGTTTCTATTGCATGGAAAGTGGTGGACCCCATTATTAAGGAATGGTCCAATAGCGATTTTGCACTTCATCACTATCGTGCAGGTGAGTGGGGACCTCTTGAGGCTAAGCAATTATTAGAACGTGATGGGTTTAAGTGGTGGCCAGTTTATGGAGAAGATCCAAATAGACGAAAAAAAGAATGTTCTCTTTAAATGTTGAAAAAGAGAAAATGAAAAGATGAAAAGTTATTATTTAGTAGTTGATTTCTATTTAGGGACATGTTATATTAGTAATCGTCCCTCGCAAGAAGGACAACAAATAATAACTGTGTCAGTAGCTCAGTTGGATAGAGCAACAGCCTTCTAAGCTGTGGGTCGGGGGTTCGAATCCCTCCTGACACGCCATTTTATTTTAGAAACGGTTTCTTTCATTAAAGAATGTTTTTTAGAAAGAAACGATGTAAAATGTTTAAGCGGGTGTAGTTCAATGGTAGAACTCCAGCCTTCCAAGCTGGTAGCGTGGGTTCGATTCCCATCACCCGCTCCATATTCTCATTGTAAAGATGGTTCTTTTAAATAAGAAGCCATTTTTTTATGGGGCCATAGCTCAGCTGGGAGAGCGCCTGCCTTGCACGCAGGAGGTCAGCGGTTCGATCCCGCTTGGCTCCACCAAAAAGAAATTCCAAAAAATAGTTGTTGCTTTTCATAAGAAGAATATGATAAGATAGTTTTTGTCGCCGCAAGAGAGCGACGAAATAAAGAAGCAC
>NZ_BAMO01000035.1 GCF_000615945.1 Caldalkalibacillus mannanilyticus JCM 10596 | reverse complement strand
TCCTCTATAAGCTCTTTTCTGTATTCTATCTATACTGTTTATCTTTCCCATATTCTATCTCGTTCTTGCCATACACCGTCACTCGATTACGCCCATCTAGCTTAGAGCGGTATAATGCTTGGTCAGCATGATGTAAAAGAAGATGGCTCGAATCATTCTTGTCAGGGATCATTCCCGCGATACCTATACTAACGGTTACCACCTGACTCACTCTGGATTTCTCATGCGGGATTCGATATCCTTCAATGGATGAACGAATCTCTTCCGCCATCCCTTGGACTTCAGCTTGGTCCAGAACAGGGATAATAATAGCGAATTCTTCTCCACCATATCTAGCTACAATTCCCTTCTCACGCATGACTCTCTCCAGAAGAGCAGCGACGGCTCGTATGCAATCATCCCCTTGCAGATGTCCATACCGATCGTTATATTCTTTAAACTGATCAATATCAACCATCAGCATGGAGATACTAGACTGGTTTTGAATCGCTTTTTCCCATTCTTGAACAAAAACCTGATCAAAAAAGCGTCGATTTTTCGCTTTGGTTAATCCATCTATATAGGTGAGTTCCTTTAATCTTGAATTCGCCTGTTCTAACTCCCCTGTTCTTTTCTTCACTTCTTTTTCAAGATTATAGTTCCACTTCTGCAATTGATCCTTTGATTCTTGTAATTTCTGATTTGTTGATTCTAAATGCGCATAGAGTTTAACATTCTCGATAGAAATAGCGATCTGAGTTGAGATTAGCTCTAATATCTTGACTCTTTCTTTAGTAAAAACAGCCGGAGCTAAGTTATTTTCTAAATACAGCAATCCAATGGAAGTCCCTTTGTTCATAATCGGAAGACATAAGAGAGATTTAATATCATTCATTTTCATATATTGATCGTGCAAATAGCTATTTTCTTTAGAAGCATGTTCCAATACAACCCATTCTCCCGTTCTCAACACATACTGTATGACTGACTTCGCTACTTTACTGTCGTAATGGTAGAGTGGCATGGAATGCAATACAGTGATCTCTCCATCTGAAGAATCTTTTTCTGCTTCCACAGACCAAGTTTCCTCTTGCTTAAGGATCAAATATCCTTTTTCTGCTCCAGAGTATTCCAAAACGACCATCATAATTTTCTTCAATAAAGAAGGGAAATGAAATTCATTTAAGAACACTTCAGAAGCCTTAATCACTGTAGATAATTCTAGAGCTTCAATCACGGTATCTGTTGTCGTTGTCGTAGATAGGGTAATCGATTTTTCATCCTTTATTCTTCTCGTAAACAAGGCGGGATATCTTCCCATGATTTCTTCCACCTTCGCAGAAGCTCCCCACATTTGATATAGGTAAACCGCCTCTTTCAGGTACATCTTAGCTAGTCGATTATTTCCACGGCAAATATAGAGAGTTCCCGCTCGTTCATTGGCTAAGGCACCATCCCATAGGTACCCATTCTTATTCGCCTCTCGGATGGCTTGATCATATAGCTTAATCGCTTGATCATACTTTTCTTGAAGCAACATGATTTCTGCTTCTGCAATAAGCTTCTTACCCAAGAAATTATCGGGGCAATGCTTGGCCCATGAATCAAGTAGCCGAACGTCTTTTTTGATTCGATTCCAGATCCCTCTTCTTATCTTCTTTTCACTCACACGATATTTCTCAACCAGGGTTAGAAGCGAGAAGAAACGATACTCTACTATGTATGGCGAACCACTTAAAGCCTTAATATGATGGTCTGCTTCGACTAAAGCAGCATAAGCCCGATCGATTTCTCCATTCATATAAAAAATTTGATTCTTAAAGATATAATAAATAGCCACTCCTGATAAGTACCCCTCTTGCTTCATTTGATCCAGACAATGCTTTTCGGTAAATTGATCCGTATTCAAGGATAAGGAAGAGGAGGTATAGCCGGCAAAATTTAAGAAACGATGCTGATGAAGTAACATAGCATTCATGGCATTCTTATACTTTGACTCTCTCACTAAGGAGATGTATTTCTTATTTTCATTAATGGCTTCCTGAATCTGTAGCCTCGGATTCCACTGATGAACATATCCACAACTAAAAGACATATAGAGATGTTCACCTGATGAAAGCCCTGCTTCAATCGATTTGCTGAACCATTCCGTCATGTCCGACCAATCATGATTCCAGCTATGACTAAATAATCCATATAAAACGCAGGTCATTCCTCTCCATTGCTGATCTACTGACTGATCGCTGACTCGTATGGCAAGCTTTCCAAACCGTTCTGCTCCGCGTAAATCACCTAATCCAGCGAGCAAAACAGTATAGCCAATATAGATAGCTGACGTCTGAGGAATAAGCCCATGAGTTAAAGTAAGATTTAAGTTCTTTAGAATGACATATGCAAACATATTCTCATTACCAGTTAGATAAGCGGGCGGAATAAAATTAAGCATGATTTTCATCGCCAGAATTACTTTCTCGTCCTTAGCTAGTGGTAACGTAGCAAGCTGTTCCGTCGTTTTGTTTCTGATCCTGAGCTTCGCGCTAATCAATTCCTTGACAATGAGAGCTTTACCAGGACGCGAAGGGATGTGAAAACCAAGCTGTTTTAAAGCTAAAACTCCATACTCAATTGATTCTTGCATTCGACCAAAAAAAGCATATTGCTCTAGTTGCATCTTATAAATAAGTGCCTTTTGAATATCCGTTTTAGCATGTTGAAATAATAGCCTTGTCATTTGTTCACCAACAGTAAATTCATTGCAGAGATAGGCACATTCCGCATATAAATGAACAGCTCTATAAATAAATTCATACTGCTCCTGCCAAGCTTCACTAGGCAAAAGGTGAACACATGATTCGATAAATTTAAGAGCTTGATGATACGCTGTCGAAGCTTTTGCCTTTTGACAAGCTAAAAAGTTAAGTTCAGCAACCTTTTGTTTTTCCTGATCGGAAGTGATCAAATGTACAGCATGATTATAGTGTTTGGCAATTTGAATCGCCTCTTCCGCTATTTCATGGACCGTTGCCCCTTTGATCAGTATACGAGCAATATCAAGATGGGCAGCCTCTCTTTTTTCTTCCTCAAAAAAACTATACGCTGCCTGTTGAATTCGATCATGATGGAATTTCAAAACAACATCCAATTCTGAATTCTCCATGCAGGCTAAATCATAATCCTTTGTGATCGGAATAAGAATCCCCATCTCAATTGCAGGCATTAGTTTTTTCATAATGACCGAAGAAGGGCTTTGCTGAACCTTCGCTAGGGTCTTTAATGTAAAAACATTTCCAATAAGGGAAGCAAGAACCAGAGTTTCTTGTGATTCTTCAGATAGTTTTTTGATACGCTGAATAATAAGATCAACCACATTCTCATTGATGAACATTTGATTTATATGACCTAATTCCCAGCCCCATTTTCTTCTCGTTTCTTGATAATAGATCATACCTTCTTCATATAAGCTTTGTAAAAACTGAATTGAGAAAAAAGGATTCCCTTCTGTCCTACGATAAATAAGAGCGGCAAGTGATTCTGCTTCCTGCATCTCAATGTGCAGTGTGTCTGCAACCATTTGAATCACTTCATCTTTTTCTAATGGACGAATGGTGAGTTCTATCACTTCCTTAGAATGCCTAACTTCATTAAGAGATCGCGCTAGAGGATGATCATCAAATAATTCATTTTCTCGATAAGCTCCAATCATAAGTAAATGATGAACATCCCCTCTGTTCAGTAGATAATGAATCAAAGCTAGAGAGGGTTGATCAATCCATTGTAAGTCATCTAAAAAAATGGCTAAAGGTCTTCCTTCAGCAGTAAATGAGTGAATAAAGTTACCAAAAGTAACAAGGAAACGATTCTGATTTTCAGAAGGAGTCAGCTCTGGAATATCTGGCTGAGGTCCTATCACTTTTTCTAATTCAGGAAGCAAGTCGATCAATAATTTTCCGTTTCGATGCAATGAAGCAATGATCCTCTCTCTCCACTTAGCCACTTCTTCATCAGAGTGAGACAAAACATATCTTAGCAGTTCTTTACAAGCTTGTAATATGGCACTATAAGGAATTTCCCTGCTATATTGATCATATTTACCACTAATAAATAAGCCACGTGCCTGTAAGATAGGTTCGTGTACCTGTTCAATGATCGCAGTCTTGCCCACACCTGAAAAACCTGAAACAAGGACCAATTCCATGGACCCTTTTTTCACTCTATCAAAAGCTTGAATCATCTGCTGAATTTCTTCTTCTCTCCCATATATTTTAGGTGAAACCTGAAAATGAACATTGTCATCCTGTGTCCCAAGAGCAAAAGATTCAATTCTTTCTTTTTTTTCTAGCTGTTCTAAACAAGTTGCTAAATCCGATACCAGTCCATAGATATTTCCATAACGGTGCTCTGCCATTTTTTCGAGTAATTTCATGATGATATCTGAAAGAGGTTTGGGAATGTCTGAATCTAGTTCGTGTGGTGAGAGTGGTTTCTTGGCTATATGTGAATAGATTATTTCTAGAGGATCTTTCTCTTGAAAGGGGAGGATTCCTGTGAGCAATTCATAGAAGGTAACTCCAAGAGAATAATAATCAGCCCTATAATCAATAGGTCTGCGTATTCGCCCCGTCTGCTCTGGGGAAATATACGCTAATGTTCCACTTACTACACTCATCATATTTAATTCTATGCTTTCCAACTGTCGCTTCGTTGATAGCCCAAAATCAATAAATTGAATTTGATTGGTTTCGGGATGGATTAAGATGTTCGATGGATTAATATCTTTATGAATAATATGACAACGATGGATTTCTCCTAAAGTTTTTGCTAAGTCAATAAAAATATAAATCTTCTCGATTAGGCTTTCTCTATCGTGCTGAACATTCCGCCCAGAGTGAAAGACAGGGGCTTTAGAGAGAGGAATCCCTCCCGTATCTTCCATCTCTAGAATGTAGCCCTTATTTAATTTTAGTAAAGAGCGGGCTTTGATCACGCCTGGAATAGCAAGCTCTGATAGAATATTATATTCATACTGGAGCCTGGCTATCTTGTGTGGAGCAGGATTCTCATCATTTAATAGCTTTAGAATGACAGCTTCACTCGTATCCTTTTCTGCCCGATAGACCACCGTGTTTAAGCTCTGGTATAAGGTTTCAACCGTTCTATAACCTAATTGCTCTATCAATCTCATTTTTCAATCCCTCTTGTTTATTTAATTTTGATGCAAAATCCGGTTCTAAATTAAACAAATAAGCTGCCCATAACCAAAACACCCAACATAAAACACCAAAAGGCAAATACCCAAAGTAACCTAGCAAAGGCATTTCTGAAAAAATTCTAATCACGTTAACATAAGGAATATCATAGATCCAAAAATTAGGGTTTGTTGGTCTGTCTGGATTAAAATAATGACTCCCATAATTCCACATTTCCCACAAAAAACCATTAAATAACGAAGCTAACCCCATAAGAATAAAGGGGCTCCAGTTCCCTTTAGCCATCGGACTGTAAGGCGTCCAATACCCTTTGTAGATTAACAGGCCTGATAAAATGAAAAGCGGACCAATCCACAAACCAAAGAAGAGCAGATGAGAAAAAATACCTGTTCCAAATGTTAATAACGCTCCTCCAAGCATGATGATGAAGCCCCATTTTTTCGTTAAATTCAGCTTAGGTCCATTCGTATATCTGTTCTTCAGGCCCTCAAAGGTCTGTAACAGCAAATACCATTCAAAAATAGCCGGCCAAACGGTCGTATAGGCTAATGTATACCAGACCACATTGCCAACAGGGGAGAGAAGCTTGTTATTGGGATAATACCAATTCTCATTGACAAAATAATTTAAGTACTCAAATAAATACCAACCGAAAATGGATGTTAAACTAAGGAGTAGGACTAATTTAGGACGACTTGCTAACAGAGAGTATCCTCTACTTCTCTTATAGACAATCCCATCAAGTGCACAAATAAATCCCCACCAGAGAGGAACAAAGGTGTAAATTTCAAGTCCTCCAAGAGAAACTCCTCCCCACATGACAAACCAAGACCCAAGACAAACGATGCTTCCTAACCAAAACCACAAGGGATAGCGAAAACATTCTGTCTTGTCATTCGTTCTTCTTGTGGACAACTTCTTAAAACCAAACAAAGCAGGAAATAAAATAAGTAAAATGATAACGGTTTCTCCTAGTGCAATAAATAGAAAATAATAGAGATTAAACCCTGGTTCACCTGCTACTTTTTGCGGAGGAAAGATTCCAAAGCCGGGAGGTAAGCCCTTATTGGAAATCAAGCTTCCCAGCAAAGGGAGCAGTATGATTAAAATCATGCCAAGCCAAAACATTTTTTTCCCTTTTACAAGTTGTTTCATCATTATGTATCACCCTATCCCTAGTATAAGGGACGATACAGTTCAAGTCATGCTATTTTTATCGAAAAATGAAAATAATTGAAAAAATATGTCGATTTTTATGTGCAAAAAAATGATAGAATGTTTTTCTATAGGTTTTCCTTGCAGCCTTCTTATATAATATAATGAGTGAAAGGTATATTATACCATACTTATTTTTGTAGGAATGAAAGGTGTGTATGTATGAAGGAAATCTCCATCGGCATCTTAGCTTCTTTGTTTTTTGCTATCACTTTTATTTTGAATCGCTCTATGGAACTTGCAGGAGGTAGCTGGATCTGGAGTTCTTCTTTGAGATATCTCTTCATGTTCCCTTTTTTATTTTTGATCGTGTTGTTCAGAAAAAATATGATGCAGGTTATGAAGGAAATTGGTAAACAACCTTTTCACTGGCTAGGCTGGAGCTTTGTCGGCTTTGTTCTGTTTTATGCTCCTTTAACCTATGCAGCCGCTTATGGAGCAGGTTGGTTAGTGGCTGGAACATGGCAGATCACCATTGTTGCAGGTGTATTACTAAGTCCTCTCTTTTTTCAACAGGTTCCTTCAGCTAATGGTATACGTAAGGTCAGACAAAAAATCCCCTTGAAAGCTTTAGCTATATCCTGCTTGATTCTTTTTGGCGTTGTGCTGATTCAGCTACAACAAGCGCAGGATCTGACATGGGGAATGATTAGCATCGGTGTTCTTCCTGTTATGCTTGCAGCCTTTGCTTACCCATTAGGAAATCGAAAAATGATGGAGGTATGTGGCGGAAGACTCGATACCTTCCAGCGGGTATTCGGCATGACACTAGCGAGCCTTCCATTCTGGATTATTCTTTCTATTTGGGGGTATGTCCAAGTAGGACCTCCCTCAACCGATCAACTTATTCAGTCCTTGGTTGTGGCAATCTGCTCTGGAGTCATTGCTACGATTTTGTTTTTTGTTGCCACGGATCGAGTAAGAGAGCATCAAGGAAAATTAGCGGCAGTTGAAGCCACACAATCCACTCAAGTATTGTTCGTTATCCTAGGAGAAATTTTATTTCTTTCTACCCCACTCCCCCAAGGAATTGCATTAATAGGTCTTCTTATTATTATGGGAGGAATGGTGCTCTATAGTTTTTATTCCAAAGATTCGGGTTCCCCTGTTCTTCGGTCTGTTCAAGCTAAGAAGTGGGGGAAATCAGTCTAAATATCGGTGAAATCCAATAGGTGTTTCAGCTTAAACTGTAGCTTTCGTTCTAGTTTCTTTTTTTCTAATTGATTCATAAAATACAATTCAATATCCCAGCCCAGCATCATAAGTGTGTTATCAAAGAGAGTCCATTTTAAATCATGATGGTACTGCTCTTTCTTTAGCGGATATCCGCTTTCCATCAGAAGATCATAGTACTCATCGATGATGTTCTGGCGAATGGCTTCCTCGTCAAAATCCTGTAATAAAATGCTGATATCTCTTACTGGAGAAGCGACGTGAACCCATTCCCAGTCGATAAAGATGGCTTGTCCTTGATGAACAAATAGATTGTCCAAATGAGGATCTCCATGTGTCACCGTTAAGGGAGCCAGAATAGCTGATGGGTACTGTGGATAAAATTGCTCTATCTTTTCAGTCAGAGGCATAAGCCATTTATCTACCTGAAACATAGAGTCGGATTCATTTAATCTTTTCATTTGTTCTATAGTCCAGACTGCCCATTCAGCGCTATACGGATAAGGAGTGATCAAGCCCTCGGTCATCCACTTCTCCACTTTTACTCTGCTTGAACTATGCAGATCAGCAAGAGCTTTCAGGACAAGCTGTACATTGTAGTATTCTACTTGCTCTGAATGCTTTTCTGCTTTTAAGGAGGCTCCCATATCTTCAATTAGAATGGATCTAGGCTCCTCCAAAAACATAGCATGGACAGGGGGCATCCACTTTTCAAGATGTTGAGATAGCTTTTGATATATTTCTACTTCCTGATCACGCCCTTCTTGAAAGATTTTATAAATGAGACTGAGGGGTTGCTTATCTTTATTTTGGGCACGAATCCGATATATTTTTGAAGCAAAGCTGCCTTTTAGTTCTTCTACAGAATCAACATCTAGATCCAAATCCTTTATTTTGCGAATAAACTCCATTGTACATCCCTCTTTGTTTCCTCTTAATTGATAAAGTACTTTATTTCTTATTATATACAAAAAAGAAATACTCGGCTTTGCCGAGTCCTTTTTGTTTTGGTTTTTTTATGAAGCTTAATCCCTCCAACGAACGGCAGGGGAATACCTATCCTCCATTCCAACGCTCATCGCTTAACTTCCATTTCGGACAGGTATTCCCCCGCCTAGCTTGCCATCCTTATCCACAAAAGATTGCCAGCGTTTCCTTAAAAATTTGCTTAAGAATGTTCGACTCCATATTTCTTTTCTATTTTACCAAAACAAATAAAGGTGCTCACACCAAAAGATTATATACTTTCCGATATCAGGACAAAAAAACCTACAGGTTACAGATGTAACGTTGTAGGTTTAACTGTTGTATTATCCTTTTTACTTTGCTAGCTTTTCGTAAGCCAGCTTCAATTGTGCTCGGACTTGATTAGGAGCGGTTCCACCCAAGCTATTTCTAGCGGCTACAACATGCTCAGGCTCTAGAATCGGATAGATGTCCTCTTCAAATAATGGACTAAACTGTTGATATTCTTCTATTTTTAATTCTAATAAGAACTTCTTGTGCTGAATAGAATACAGGACAATTTTGCCTATCACTTCATGCGCTTCACGGAAAGGAAGTCCTTTTGTTACAAGGTAATCAGCAATATCCGTTGCATTGGAATAGTCTTCCTTTACGGCTCGTTTCATTTTGTCTTTGTTGACCTGCATTGTTTCAATCATCGGTGCAAGCAAACGGAGAGAGCCATCTAAGGTTGCTACCGTATCAAGCATCCCTTCTTTGTCTTCCTGCATATCCTTGTTGTAAGCCAAGGGTAATCCTTTGAGTACGGTTAGTAAACCTATGAGATTCCCATACACACGTCCTGTCTTTGCTCGAAGCAGCTCAGGAACATCTGGATTTTTTTTCTGCGGCATAATACTAGAACCGGTACAGAAGGAATCATCAAGCTCAATAAATTGAAACTCCTGACTTGACCAAATCACAAGCTCTTCTGATAAACGAGAGATGTGAGTCATCAGGATAGAAGCAATGGATAGAAATTCAAGAATAAAGTCACGATCACTCACCGCATCCATGCTATTTGGATAAACCGTTTCAAAATGAAGAAGCTCTGCCACTCTTTCTCTATTAATCGGAAACGTCGTACCAGCTAACGCCCCTGCTCCCAGTGGAAGCATGTTCACTCGTTTTAGACTGTCTTGCAGACGTTCCTTATCTCTTTCAAACATCCAAAAGTAAGCCATCAGATGATGTCCAAAGGAAACAGGCTGCGCTCTTTGGAGATGAGTATACCCAGGAAGAATGGTATCTACATTCTCACTTGCTTGTTGGAGAAATGCTTTTTGAACATTTGTCAGTAGCTGAATGAATTCTTCCGTTTTATGACGAAGATAGAGATGCATATCGGTTGCTACCTGATCGTTACGACTTCTGCCTGTATGAAGCTTCCCTCCTACGGGACCAATCTCATCTATTAACAGCTTTTCAATATTCATATGAATATCTTCATGTTCTACTTGAAATTGAACCTCTCCCTTTTCCACTTTTGCTAGAATGGTTTGCAGACCTTTTTTAATCGTTTCTGCATCCTCTGTGGGAATAATCCCGCACTCTCCTAGCATTGTCACATGAGCCATACTTCCTTCAATATCTTCCTTGGCCAATTGCTGGTCAAATGAGATGGAGGCTGTGAACTCTTCGACTAATTGATTCGTTTCCTTGGTAAATCGTCCACCCCAAAGCTTTGACATATCTATTTCCCCCTGCCTATTGCTTAGCTTTTTACTTTTTCTTTCTGATGAACCTCAGTGTACACCTTCGTCGATAAGCCCCATAATTTGATGAAGCCGACAGCCGCATTGTGATCGAAGAGGTCGCCTTTGGAATAGGTCGCCAATTCTTCATTGTATAGGCTATTCGCTGATTTTCTACCGACGACCATATGATTTCCTTTGAATAGTTTTACTCTGATCGTTCCTGATACGACCTTTTGACTTTCATTCACAAAAGCGTCTAGCGCGTTTTTCAATGGTGAGTACCATAAGCCATCATAAATGATTTTCGCCATTTGCTGATCAATCGTGGTCTTAAATTGGGATACCTCCCGAGGAAGGGTTAAGAATTCTAGCTCCTTATGAGCATTAATTAAGATAAGTGCACCTGGGTTTTCATATACTTCACGAGATTTGATTCCTACTAAACGGTTTTCAATGTGGTCGATTCTGCCTACCCCATGCTTACCGCCTATCTCATTCAAGGACTCAATTAGCTCTACTAAGTCCTTCTTCTGACCATTAAGAGCGACTGGTACGCCCTCTACAAATTCAATCTCTACATATTCTGGTTGATCTGGAGTCGCTTCAATTGGATTCGTCCAATCATAAGCAGCTTCAGGAGCTTCTACCCACGGATTTTCTAGTACTCCTGCTTCACACGCACGTCCCCAAATATTAGCATCAATCGAGAATGGATTATCTAAGTCGACAGGAATCGGAATCCCTTTCTCTTTCGCATATTCAATCTCTTCATCCCTTGTCATTCCCCACTCACGAACAGGAGCGATGACTTTAAGATTAGGATTTAAGGCTTGAATAGACACCTCAAACCGAACCTGATCATTTCCTTTCCCTGTACAACCATGAGCTACTGCTACTGCTCCCTCTTGCTCTGCCACTTCCACTAAAAGTTTAGAAATTAAGGGACGAGATAGAGCCGACGAAAGAGGATATTTCCCTTCATACAAAGCATTGGCTTTTAACGCTGGCAAGATATACTCTTCTGCAAGTAGCTCTTTCGCGTCAAACATAATCGCTTTAATGGCTCCTACATCTAAGGCTTTTTGTCGAATCGCTTCTAAATCCTTCCCTTCCCCTACGTTTAATCCTAATGCAATTACATCATAGCCATATTTCTCTTGAATCCATTTAATTGAAACGGAGGTATCTAGCCCCCCGGAATATGCTAATACTACTTTTTCTTTTGCCATTTTTCTCTCTCCTTACTCATTCTATACTATGCATTAATATATATAATATCGTATTTTTATTCATTATGCACGAAAAAAATTTATTTTTTTATTTTTCCATTAAAGCCTTGAGAATAGCTTTTTGAGCATGTAAGCGATTCTCTGCTTCATCGAAGACAACGGAATGAGGACCATCTAGAATCTCTGCTGTAACTTCTTCTCCGCGATGCGCTGGTAAGCAATGCAAGAAGATAAAATCTTTCTTAGCCAGTTGGCATAATTCAGTATTGACCTGATAAGGAAGAAAGATTTTTTTTCTGGCTTCAATCTCTGCTTCATGTCCCATACTCGTCCAAACATCTGTAACTACCACATCGGCATCTGCGATGGCTTCTTGTGGAGAAGTAGTTAATACAACTTGGCTCTTCGTTTGTTCTCCTGCTTTCTGCGCCGCTTCAACAATCGCTTGATTAGCTTCATATCCTTTAGGGCTAGCGATATGAATATCCATCCCTACTTTTACCGCTCCTTCAATTAAGGAGTGTGCCATATTGTTATTTCCATCTCCTATATAGCACATTTTTAATCCTTGTAAGGTTCCTTTATGCTCTACTATAGTGAGTAGGTCAGCCAGTACTTGAACTGGATGATGGGAATCTGTTAAGCCATTTATGACAGGAATCGAAGCATGCTCTGCAAACTCTTGAATGGTTTCATGAGCAAATGTACGGATCATCACTCCATCTAAATAGCGGGAAAGAACTTTCGCTGTATCATGGATGGATTCCCCTCTGCCTAGTTGTAAATCCTTGGAGCTAAGAAATGTCGCTTGACCGCCCAACTGATACATCCCCACTTCAAAGGATACTCTCGTCCGAGTAGATGGCTTCTCAAAAATCATACCTAATACTTTACCGTTTAAGTAATGGTGCTGCTGTCCTTTTTTCTGCATTTCTTTTAACATCAGCGCTTGATCTAATAAATATTGAATCTCTTCCGTGCTGTATTCAGCTATTGTCAAAAAGTCTTTAGCCCCAAAATGGGGCTTTGCTTTTGGTTTTTGTAGCTCAAGCTTTAGTGGTTGGCTCATGCGAACTCCACCTTTCTATTATAGTAGTCATTCATGGAACGAATATCTTTGTGATACTCCTCTCCATTTCCAATCGCTGCCTTGACTGTGTCTAGGCAAGTAAAGCAAGGAATCTGATAACGTACCGCTTGTTCTCTGAGGAAGAAACCAAATCGATCCTTCATCCTTCCTTGACGCGGGATATTTAGAATTGCCACTACATCACCCTGCTTAAGGCGCTGATCAATCTGAGTTCGATCCTTTACGATCGACGTAGCTGGAATCCCTTTACGGAAGAAATAATCGGCTGTTCCTTCTGTCGCTAAGATGGTATAGCCTCGAGCTATTAGCTCTTGAATGTATGGAATGCTATCGTCTTTTTCTCGATCGACGATAGAGCATAAAATATAGGCTGGTTGTTCATACTGTACTTTAAATGGGTTCACGGCTCCAAGGAACATCGCCTTTTCTAAAGCCTCTTGAAACGATTCTCCTAATCCTAGCACCTCTCCAGTTGATTTCATCTCGGGTCCTAAGACATGATCTACTTCTCTCAGTTTAGCAGCCGAGAAGATAGGTGCTTTAATCGAATAATAGAGCGGCTCATCAAGGAGTCCAAGCTGAGAATGTAAATCCTTTAAGGAGTCTCCTAATTGGACATTGGTAGCCCATTCAATCATCGGAATTTGTGTCACCTTACTCATGATGGGAACCGTTCTAGAGGATCTAGGATTAACTTCTAACACATAGACTTGATCATTTGCCACAACAAATTGAATATTCATCATCTATAATCGGAATGGCTTAAGAGCGATTTTCTTAGCGTATTCCACCAGTGTTTCCTTTACTTCATTCTTGATGGTGATAGGAGGGAAAATCGTCATGCTGTCTCCTGAATGAACGCCAGCTTTTTCAATATGTTCAAAAATCCCTGGAATAATGATGTCAGTACCATCCGAGATCACATCTACTTCACACTCTAATCCCGGAAGATATTTATCCACTAATAATGGCCATTGACGTGCATCCTGCTCTTCCTCTAGCTGCTTCATATACTCTTGCAGCTCTTCTGCCTGGTAGAAAATATGCATCGCCTGCCCTCCAATGACATAGGAAGGACGAACAAGAACGGGATACCCTAGAGCTTCTGCTGTTTTGATTAACTCTACTGCTGTGTTCACTGTTTCTCCCTGAATGTGAGGGATCTCTACTTCATTAAGTAATTGGTAGAATCGCTTCCGATCCTCCAATTGATCGATAGCATCGATGGACGTTCCAAGAAGGGGTACGCCTTCTTCTTCTAAAGCCTGAGCGACGTTAATCGCTGTCTGACCTCCAAATTGGATTAGGACTCCTTTGACCTGTTCCTTTTCTATAACATGAAGAATATCTTCAACAGCTAAGGGTTCAAAATACAAACGATCAGCTATGGAATAGTCTGTGCTGACTGTTTCTGGATTGTTGTTCATAACAATCGCTTCGTATCCTTTTTTCTTCACCGCCAACGTTGCATGGACAGAGCAATAATCAAACTCGATGCCTTGCCCAATTCGAATAGGTCCTGAACCAATGACTAGAATTTTTTTGCGTTGGCTCGCTTCAACCTCATCCTGTCCCTTCCATGTAGAGTAATAATAAGGCGTTACTGCATCAAATTCAGCTGCACATGTGTCCACTAGCTTATACCCTGGCTTCCACCCTAGCTGACGTCTTCTCTGACGAATTTCTTGCTCTGGAACCTGAAACAAGGAAGCAAGATACTGATCTCCTATGTTTTGTTCTTTTGCCTTCCTAAACAAAGCTTCTGGAAGGTCTGACCATGTATATTGTACGAGTTGCTGTTCTAACTCAATCAAGCTTTTGATTTTAACCAGATACCAAAGATCAATTTGGGTTAATTGATGAATTTCTTCTATTTCATATCCCTTTCGAAAGCCTTCAGCAATCGCGAAAAGGCGGATATCTGTGGCTTCGGCAAGATAAGGAATTAGTTCTTCCTTACTGTATTTTTTGAACATTCCAAGTGATAGACCTGATACCTTCATTTCTAGGGAACGTAATCCTTTATTCAAAGCTCCTTCGAAGGTACGATCGATCGCCATCACTTCACCTGTGGCTTTCATTTGTGTGCCTAGACTACGATCGGCTTCACTAAATTTATCAAAAGGAAAACGAGGAAGCTTCACCACAATATAATCTAAAGCCGGTTCAAAGGAGGCATAGGTGCTTCCTGTGATCGGATTCTTTAATTCATCCAGATGATAACCCACGGCACATTTTGCCGCCATCCTCGCTATCGGATATCCCGTCGCCTTCGAAGCTAGCTGAGGAACGGCTGACACGTGGATTTACCTCGATAATGTAGTATTGATTTGAATAGGGATCTAGAGCGAATTGGATATTACAGCCCCCGATGATGGCGAGCGAACGAATCACTTTCAATGAAGAATCCCGTAAAATTTGGTATTGCACATCTGAAAGCGTCTGCGATGGAGCTACGACGATCGAATCACCTGTGTGGACACCCACTGGGTCCATATTCTCCATATTGCACACAATGATACATGTATCATTGGCATCTCGCATCACTTCATACTCGACTTCCTTCCAGCCCTTGATGCTTTTTTCAAGAAGGACTTGATGAATCGGGCTTAACTGTAAGCCTTTTTTCAGGATCAGTTCTAACTCCTGCTCATTGTAAGCAAATCCCCCACCAGCTCCTCCTAAGGTGTAGGCAGGTCTAATAATGAGAGGAAAGCCAATTTCGTGTGCAAATTTCATTCCTTCTTCCACAGAGTGGACAATGGAGGATTCGGGGATTGGTTCGCCAATTTCAAGCATCAGATTACGAAATTTCTCGCGATCCTCTCCCTTTTGGATCGATTCCACAGAAGTTCCAAGCAACCGTACTCCATATTTTTCTAAAATTCCTTGTTCATATAGCTGTACAGCTAAATTTAATCCCGTCTGCCCCCCTAGGTCCCTATGATCCCATCTGGCTTTTCTTTCTGTATAATGATTTCAATGCTTTCAACTGTTAAGGGTTCAATATAAACTTGATCGGCAATCGTAGGATCAGTCATGATCGTAGCCGGATTACTATTAATAAGAACAACCTGAATTCCCTCTTCTTTTAGGGCTAAGCAGGCTTGTGTACCTGCATAATCGAACTCTGCTGCCTGACCAATTACAATGGGTCCAGAGCCGATGACTAACACTTTTTTTATCTCTTTATTTAATGGCATATTTCATTTCCCCTACTTGAGTCAATTGTTGAATAAAGTTCATAAATAGATAATCCGTATCACTGGGCCCTGGATGTGCTTCAGGGTGAAATTGTACCGTTTGAATAGGTAAATGTTTATGCTGTAACCCTTCAATTGAACCATCATTGACATTGCGATAAGTGATCTCGAATTTCGCCTTATTAATGCTTTCATCTAATACAACATAGCCGTGATTTTGAGAGGTCATTCTTACTTTTCCTGTAAAAATCTCTTTGACAGGGTGGTTTCCTCCACGATGACCATACGTTAATTTTGTCGTTTTCGCTCCATGTGCCAAAGCAATCAATTGGTGACCAAGACAGATTCCCATGCTAGGGAAAGCCTCCGTTATTTTTTTGATTTCTCCAAACATCGCTTTAAGACTCATCGGATCTCCAGGTCCATTGCTAAATAACACTCCATCTGGCTGTAAGGTCAACAGCTCAGCATAGGTCACATCGTAAGGAAGGACCGTTACCTTGCACTCCGCTTGCAATAAAGCATCTAAAATAGACTTCTTATAGCCATAGTCAATCAATGCCACGTGAGGTCCTGAATGTTCATACGTGATCCATTCTTTTGTAGAAACCTCTTGAACCCAGCATTTACTTAAGAGCTGCTTGACGTTCGGCTGCTGCCAACGATAGTCAATCTCTATTTCACTTAGCAGATGAGGAGTGACAATTCCTCGAAGTGTACCGTGTTTTCGAATGATTTGTACCAAGGCACGTGTATCTACACCAGTCAATCCACTTACTCCCGCTTGCTCTAGTTGCGCAGAGAAGGATTGATTGGCTTGATAATGACTCGGATTCAGACAAACATCCCCTATGATCACTCCGGCAACATGCGGCTTTGTACTTTCACTATCGAATGGATTCACTCCGTAGTTTCCGATTAATGGATAGCAAAAAACAAGAATTTGCCCTGCATACGATGGATCAGTAATCATCTCCTGATATCCAGTCATACTTGTATTAAAAACAACTTCCCCAATAACTTCTTGAGAATTGCCTATGATTTCACCTTCAAAAATTTCACCAGACTCTAAAACGAGGTATCCTTTCCCCATTTTGTTCCCTCCTCACACCTGCTTGCTTTTCCAATAACATCTATGTCAGATTATTTCTCACACATGATTATATTGAATTATTATACTTATTAATGCATTTATATACAACACTTTTTTATTTTCACTTTGTAAACTTTTTGTATCCGTTTACATCTTTTAATTTGTGCTATAATACGTTAAGTTCAATTTATGCATCGTGTTAGGAGAGGCTTATTATGCCAATTGTATACATTTTTCTTTTGCTTCTGACAAGCTTGTTATGGGCAGGTAATTTTGTAGTAGGAAAATTTTTAGTCGAGCATGCCTCTTCCATGACATTAACTAGCCTGCGATGGATCATTGCCGTCCTATGCCTACTTCCTATCGTCTGGTATAAAGAGAAGACGCTCCTCATTCCCAAAAAATCTCTCGTCCCTCTACTCTTCATGGGGATTACTGGTGTTGTCTTCTTTAACCTTTTTCAATTTTGGGCTCTAGAATCAACCTCAGCGACCAATGTGGGCTTGATATCAACCCTTAATCCCATTTCTATTGCCATTGTATCTGCTATTTTTTTACATGATCGAATCAACCTGCTTCAGATTTTTTCGATGCTGTTTTCTTTTTTAGGAGTTGTCATTGTCTTAACAAGGGGAGAACTTGATCGACTGTTAGCTCTTCAGCTTAATGTAGGGGATCTGTGGATGGTTGCTGCCGTCATCGTTTGGGGCTTGTATTCGGTTTGTGCCAAGTGGGCAATGAAGACGGTATCTCCGATGTTATCTACCTTTTACTCTGGTGTATTCGGACTCCTTATTCTTCTGCCGTTTACGATATCTGATTTTACCATTTCAAATCCTAATGCCTCTTTCCTCTGGGCGATCATTTATACAGGATGTATTTCAACCGTTGTCTGCATGGTCCTCTGGAATATAGGAGTACAAAAACTAGGCGCCACCACTTCAGGAATCTTTCTTAATTTTAATCCGATTTTTACCGCTCTTTTGGCGTTTCTCTTTTTAGGAGAGCAATTAACTCAGGTACAGATCGTGGGAAGTTTTTTTGTAATTGGAGGATGCTATCTTTTTACTCAGTTTAAAAAGAAACAGGAGATCAGCCTCCCACCATCCCCTATCCAACCTCAATCTGTGACTAAAGGAAAATGACACTAAAAAAAGAGAATCTGCTAGAAACAGGTTCTCTTTTTTGTTCGTGAATTTCTAGATATTCTATTTTACTTGGGTTGATAAGCTTCGAGCCCTTTTGTTAGAACAGCAATACAAGCATCTATTTCTTCTTTACTTACTGTTAAAGGAGGGAGAATCCTTAGTACATTAGGTCCTGCTGTAACAATGAGCAGTTTGTTCTCCCTTGCCTTAGTCACCAGCTCAAGAACTTGATCCTCAAATACCAGCCCTAAAAGCAATCCCTTCCCTCTGATTTCCTTTATTACAGGAAACGATTCTTGAAGCTTGAGCAGCTTTTCTTTTAGATAAGCTCCTGCCTCTTGCGCTTTTTGTGCGATATTCTGTTCAACCATATATTCTAAGGTAGCCAGCCCTGCTGTTGTCGCTAATGGATTCCCTCCGAAGGTGCTTCCATGACTCCCAGGAGAAAACCCCTTAGCAACCTCCTCAGAGGCTAAAATCGCGCCAAGTGGAAACCCTGAGCCTAACCCTTTGGCTAATGTGATCACGTCAGGAGTAATACCAAATTGTTCATAGGCAAACAAAGTCCCTGTTCTGCCCATTCCTGTTTGTATCTCATCGATCATCAACAAGATATGGTTTTCTTTACACAGCTTCTCTAGCTGTTGAATCCACTCTAGATCAGCCGTATAGACACCTCCCTCTCCCTGTACTAATTCTAGAAGAACCGCGCAGGTATGATCCGTAACCAACTCATCTAAAGCTTTGATGTCATTGTACGGAAGATATCGAAAGCCAGGCATAAGAGGGGAGAAGCCGTCTTGAATTTTTTCCTGCCCCGTTGCGCTTAGCGTGGCTAAAGTACGCCCGTGGAAGGATTGTTTAAAGGTAACGACCTCATAAGCGTTCGAACCCTTCACCTTTTGAGCGTATCGTCTCGCTAGCTTAATCGCTCCTTCATTCGCTTCCGCTCCACTATTGCTGAAAAATACTCGCTCGGCAAAACTATGAGCCACTAGCTTTTGAGCTAGCTTTTCTTGAGAAGGAATATGATACAAATTGGAACAGTGCCATAATTCTTGAAGCTGCTGCTCCACCTTCTCTTTGACGTAAGAAGGAACATGCCCTAGATTGCAGGTTGCAATCCCTGTACTAAAATCAAGGTACTTATTTCCCTCGTTATCCCACACATAGCTTCCCTGACCCTTAACGAGGGTAAGGGGAAATCTCGCATATGTGTCCATGGTTGCTTGTTTATTAGTAGAAAGAACTGAATTAGGCATGGGAAGCCTCCTTTTCTAAAACCAATTTAGTCCCTACTTCTTTGCCCGCACAAAAATCTAATAGGCTCTCACTATCTAAGCCATTTAAGATCGCCACCTCAGGTACTTTATGCACAAGCCCATCAATCGCCGCTTGCACCTTCGGAATCATTCCTCCGGTAATCACTTCATCAGCAATGAGCTGTTCAACCTCTGTTTTACTCACTTTTCTTAGAACAACCGTATCATCCTCATGTTGAACCATAATTCCTGGTATATCACTAATTAGGCATAATTTAGCCTCTAACACCTTGGCAATAGCAGAGGCTGCAATATCTCCATTAATGTTATAACGCTGTCCCTGTTCATCGATCGCAATGGGAGAGATAACAGGAATATATCCTTGCTGACATAGGTTTGTAATAAAGGAAGCTTCAACTGAAGTGACTTCCCCGACATAGCCTAGCTTTGGATCCAGCTGCTTCGCCTTGATTAAACCGCCGTCCACTCCACTCATGCCAAATGCTTTTCCTTCTGCTTGTGTCAGGTATTTCACTACTTTTTTGTTCACTGAGCCGCTCAGAACCATCTCCACCACATCAAGCATCTCATCCGTGGTCACTCTTAGACCATTGACAAAATGCGTCTTGATTCCTAGCTTTTCGAGTAAAGAGTTAATGAGAGGTCCGCCACCATGCACGATGACAGGGTACCACTCTCCACTCTGATGAAGCTTGACTATATTCTCATAAAAAGCTGTCGGTAACGCTTCAAAGACACTTCCTCCACACTTAATCACAAGATATTTCATGATTCTCCCCCATTACGTTCTATACGAAGCATTGATTCTGACATACTCATAGGTTAAATCACAGCCCCAGCAGGACGCTTGACCTTCGCCCTGATTCATATCCACATAGATAAACACATTCTCTTCTTCCAGGTATGCCTTAGCATCCTCTTCACTAAAGACACAAGGAAGCCCATTCTCAACAACCGTGATCGGTCCTAAGGATACCTTCACCTTGTCGGGATCTAGCGCTTGCCCACTGTATCCAATAGCGCACACAATCCGTCCCCAGTTCGCATCTGTACCGTAGACTGCTGTCTTCACTAGACTGGAGCCAACAATGGACTTACCAATGGCTTGAGCTGCTTCATCACTAGGTGCTCCTTTTACTTGCACTTCAATGAGCTTAGTAGCTCCCTCTCCATCACGCGCGATTTTCTTCGCCAGTTCCTGACACACCTTCTCCAGCCCAAGCAGAAACACATCCCACTCTGGATGCTCTGGGTGTAAGGAAGCATTCCCCGCTAAGCCGTTAGCAAAGACAAGAACCATATCATTTGTACTCGTATCTCCATCTACAGTAATCATATTAAAGGTCTTGTTGGTCACTGTTTTTAATGCCCCATGGAGATGTTCTTGCTCAATATTGGCATCCGTTGTGACAAAGCTTAGCATCGTAGCCATATTGGGATGAATCATTCCTGATCCCTTTGCTGCACCGCCAATGGTCACCTGTTGTCCATCAATTTCCAATTGAACACCAAAATGTTTGGTACATGTATCCGTGGTAAGAATCGCTTTCTCAAATTCTTCCACTGTCACCTGATCCTTGACTTCAGAGATTTGGCTGATCCCTGCTTTTATTTTCTCCATCGGTAATAACTCTCCAATAACTCCAGTAGAAACAACCGCTGCATAATGCTCTTTCATTCCCATTGCCTCGGCAAAAGCATGACGCATCTCGTAAGCATCTGCTAAGCCTTGCTTGCCTGTGCAAGCATTGGCATTTCCAGAGTTAATCAGAACCCCTTGCAATTTTTTCTCTACTGCAATGCTTTCTTGCGTTACTGTTAATGGAGCTGCTTGAAAAAGATTGGTCGTATAGACGCCTGCTGCTGCTGCTGGCACTTCTGAATATAGCCAACCTAGATCTAATCTTTTTCTTTTAATTCCGCAAAACAGCCCACCAGCATGATATCCCTTTGCCGTTGTCACACTAGCCTCTTTCAATATAGTGAGCTTCTCCTCACTTTTATCTATTACTTTTACCTGATCTTGATTATTCATTTTTTCCGCCTCACTTTTCATTGTTTCATTTGAATTAGGGATAAACAGGGGTCATTTGCAATCCTGTAGTGATCTCCCAACCAGACATTAGATTTAGATTTTGAACGGCTTGCCCAGCTGCTCCTTTCACTACATTATCAATAACAGCCACAATCATTAAACGCTTGGTACGTTCATCTACCTTAAAGCCTAGATCACAGTAATTTGATCCATAGACCTCTTTCGTCGCTGGCCATGTTCCTTCTGGACGAATCCTGACAAAAGGGTGCTCCTGGTAGAACTCTTCATATAACTGAATGACCTCTTGTGTGGTGACTTCCTGAGTTAAATCTGTATAGATCGTACACATAATACCTCGTGTCATCGGAATCAAATGGGTCGAAAAAGTCACCGTTACTTTTTCCTGAATGACATCGCTTAAGGTTTGTTCAATCTCAGGAATATGCTGATGAGACCCTAGCTTATAGGCACGAACATTTTCATTTATCTCTACATAATGTGTACCAAGTGAGGCTTTTCGACCCGCACCTGACACACCAGATTTCCCGTCAATGATAATCGAATGAGGCTTAATAAGCCCGCTTTGTAAAGCAGGTATTAACCCTAGTAAACTAGCAGTAGGATAGCATCCAGGATTGGCTATATACGAGGCGTCCTTGATTCGCTCAGTATAGATTTCACTTAACCCATAGACTGCTTGAGCTAGATATTTTGGGTCTGCTGCTTCGTGTTTGTACCAGGCTTCGTATTCAGTTGCTGATAAACGAAAATCCCCAGACACATCAATACACTTGACCCCTCGTTCCATCAATAGCGGTATACTCTCTTTACTAACACCTGAAGGAGTTGCAAAAAAGACCAGATCTACTTCTTTTGCCATCCTCTCGATGTCCAAATTTGTTAATGTATCTTCTATGATTCCACTTAAATGTGGATAGACCTCTCTCATCTCTGTTCCATTCTGCGATCCAGACACAATGGAATGTATACAGACATGTGGATGTTGTAGAAGAAGCCGAATAAGTTCTACTCCACTATAGCCTGTTGCACCAACGATTGATACCTTCACTTCTCAACACTCCCTCTTTTACTATATTGAATTATTATACTGTCATATGTATTAATATACAACCTGTTTTTAGGAATAGAGTGTAAAAATTTTGTATCCGTTTACAGTCTATTTGTTCTATACCCTATAGTACCATAAATTAAACCGTTTGTTGGTAATTGTTTTGTAAAAATTACATTAATCACCACTATTGTTATTGAAAAAAGAGTGACCCCTAAGTCCACATAGACTTTTTGGTCACCCCAAAAGCAATTACGATAATTTTTTTATTTTTAGGCTTTTTTCTTTGCCTTGTATTCAGTGCCTTCTAAATTTAATAAGTATTCTTTAATATGCAATCCTCCACCATAACCCACTAGGGAACCATTCGTCCCAATCACACGATGACAAGGGATGATGATAGGAATATTATTTTTATTATTTGCTCCCCCTACTGCTCGAACAGCCTTCGGAGCTCCAATGGCTTGAGCGATATCCTTATATGAGCGATACTCTCCAAATGGAATCTCTAAAAGAGCCTGCCAAACTAGCTTTTGGAAGGGAGTTCCTATTAAATCAATCTCACAATCAAACTGCTTTCTTTGACCTGCGAAATATTGATCCAATTGATCTCGTATGTCTTGTAAAGCCTGATCATCTTGTTGCATTTGGTCTGTTAAAAAATGTTTTCTAGACCATCTTTCCAGCATATGCAGAACAGATTCCCCTTGATTAAACTCCAACCAGCATAAACCTTTTTTGGTTCTGGCTAATGTAATCATTCCTAGCGGTGTGTCCATTTCTGAATAGTACAAATTGGACAAACGTGTCATAAAGCGTCTTTCCCCTTTCCGCTTCTTGTTTTTCCTTTTACATCTATCTGGTTCAAGGCATATTCTATTTCGGTCTTCACTTGAGGATCTGATTCTTTTATTTTAGCTGATTGTAACGCATTTTGAGCTTCTTTTCCACCTATTTTTGCTAAAGACCAAGCAGAGGTTCCTCGAATAGCTGGTCTAGGGTCTTTCTGTAACAACCGAATGAGGTGAGGAACGGCTGTTTCGTCTTTAAAATGTCCCAAAGCGATAATCGCATTGCGTTGGATAGGTTTTTTCCCTCTCCATGCAGAAGATGTCGGTCCAAATCTCTGTTTGAATTCACTTTTCGTTATATCTAATAAAGGAATCAGAAGAGGTTTCGCTATTTCTGGATCTGGCTTCATTTCTGGATGATGATCGAAATGCTTCTTCTTATTCTCTGGACAAACCGTTTGACACGTATCACAGCCATACAAGCGATTCCCTATTTTATCACGATATTCTAACGGAATAAAATCTTTAACCTGTGTCAGAAAAGCAACACATTTGGTAGAGTCTAACTGCCCTCCTTGAACAAGCGCTCCTGTCGGACAGGCATCAATACATTTTGTACAGCTCCCACAGGCTTCCGTGATTGGAGTATCTGGTTTGAAAGGAATGGAGGTAAGCATTTCTCCAAGAAAGACCCACGAACCAAATTCAGGAGTAATAATGGCACAGTTTTTTCCGCTCCACCCGATACCTGCTCGTTCAGCTACAGCTCGATCCGACAGCTCACCTGTATCAACCATTGATTGAACCTGAATATCAGGGACACGCTGACGAAGAAATTCTTCCAATTTACTTAGCTTATCACGCAAGATATGATGATAATCTATTCCCCATGAAGAACGAGATAGCACTCCTCGGTAAGCTCCTTTTGTCGATTTTGGCGGGTTCTCCATTTTCGAAGGATAAGCTAGGGCAATGGCAATAATCGATTCTGCTTCAGGTAAAACCATTTTTGGTGTTACCCTTTTCTCAATATCTGGTTCTTCAAATCCTGATTCATACCCTTTTTCCCTATGCTTGATTAGTACTTGTTTTAGCTCCTTAAAAGGTTCCGCCGAGGTAAAGCCCATCTTATCTATGCCTATCTCTCTTCCATATTGAATCAGCTCATCTTTTAGCTTTTGTATTTCTTGAGGTGTCATCTGGGTGGACATACCTTCTTCTTCTCCCTCCTTTCATGCATGGTTCATATATGATCAGTTCGATTCCTCTCCTACTTATCTAGGGACTGCGGCAACAGCCAATTCATCACATCGATTATTCCATTTATTATCTGCATGGCCCTTGACCTTAATAAACTCAATTTGATGGATCTCTCTTAGCTCTAATAATTCTTTCCACAAATCTTGATTCTCAACTGGTTTTCCTTTGCTGTTTTTCCATCCATTCTTGATCCAATTCTTATACCAGTTTTGTTCAAAACAATTAATCATATAGGCTGAATCACTATATAGCCTAACCTGACAGGGTTCTTTTAAGGCTTTTAGTGCCTGAATAGCAGCAAATAGCTCCATTTTCTGATTGGTCGTGTGCTCGCTTCCACCTGAAAGCTCTTTGATATGTTCACCAAACATTAAAACAGCTGCCCAGCCCCCAGGTCCGGGATTTCCTGAACAAGCACCGTCCGTATAGATTTCAACGTTCTTCATTATACCCTTCGTCCCCTTCCCCATTTCTACCCATATTGTACCATGATTTGTGATGGTATACGGATAGAAAAAGCAACCATGGAAGAGAGAAGTATCCAAGGTTGCCTTTAGTTTAATGTATATTGTTCTAGTGCACTTCGTTTAGCTCTCTAACCGATACTACTTTTTCATCATCTGGATTCTCCCTCATATACACACGAGCCGTTTCATTTCCTTCATTCACTGTCTGAATCCATACAGGAATTCCTTGATAAAGAACTTCAATTTCAGTAGGGGAATCAATAATTTGCTTGGCACGTCCAATATCCATATTCTTATTATCCTCCTTGTGCTTTCATTTTCATATTGATTATTTTGACCAAAACATGACAAAATATGCACAAGTTTGGATAGATTTCAAAGAGTATATAGTTATCATTATAAGAAATCTTTATACTTAGTAAATGAATATTCACTTACTAACTAATTATAGTCCAATTGGAAGCATTAGTAGACGATTGCTTTAGTGTTATCCTTAAACCATATACTCTGGAGGTGTAAAATGCCTACAATAACTAGTAATAATGTTACTCTGTATTACGAAAATCAAGGGAAAGGAAAGACGATTATTTTTACACACGGAGCATCTTGAAACCATAAACAATGGCACCCACAAGTGAAGTTTTTTTCTAATAGTTATCAAACGGTCGTCTGGGATGTTAGAGGTCATGGACTTTCAAGCTTACCTAAAGGGAAAGTTGATTCTGGAGATTTTTCCAAAGACTTAATTACTCTATTAGACCATCTAAATATTGAAAAGGCTATACTTTGTGGTTTATCTATGGGTGGGCATATTTCACTTCAAACCGCAATTCGTTACCCAGAAAGAGTGGAAGCATTAATTTTAATTGGCACTCCTTTTACTAATTCTTTTAATTGGTATGAAAAAATATTTATTCCGATCAACCGCTTTTCCACTCGTATAATACCCATGAGGATTTCTGGAAGAATACAAGCAAATATGCTATCAAAATTTAACCCTCGAAATAAAGATTATATAGAGGAAGCCTTTAATATGATTGAGAAAAATAACTGGACTCGTGTGTGGGATCTTAAGAAATATTAATTCAAAACAGCCTTAATAATGAGGAATTGCGGGCATTTCATTAGCATTTCATATCTTTCTGGTGCTTGTGCTTTGAAGTTCATTGTGGGCTTAGGTTCTATAACTTCTTCAATAGAAAAGCATTTAAGTGTATCGTTTAATATTAAGTGAAGAGGTCTTCGATAAAAGGGAACTTCAAATAACTTACCCTCTTTATTCCATTTATCGATAATTAATTCAGTAGAGAAATATTTAGGATCTTGGAGTAGTTTTATGTCTGAAAACGGATGGTGTACTGAAAACAATAATATCCCCTTTGGCTTTAAAATCCTTTTAAATTCATTAAAAGTATGGCTCCAATCCTTTATATAATGAAGGGTTAATGAACTCAAAATGTAATCAAAGGTGTTCTCTTCAAAAGGTAGTTCTTCCTCTAAATCTAAACAAAGAACATTGGCTTTATCTCCAACACGCCTCATAGTAGAACTAACCATTTCAGGACTAATATCAGTTGCAACAACATTTGCTCCCCGTTGGACTAATTGGAGAGTATACCATCCAGCCGCACAACCAGCATCTAGAACATTCATATTCCTTAAATAGTGTGGTATCTTTCCTAACATTGCTGGTCTTTCATATTCGCTATTATACAAACTCGTTGTATCAACTGTGTTTTCATAAACGCTAGCAAGTTGATTAAAAGTTTCCTTAACTCTATCTTTCATATTTCACCTCTTCACATTTAGTTTAGATGAATCTTATGTATCTCTATTATCTGTTAGAATGGAAAAACGCGACTCTTCGTATTTCTAAGATACGAAAAACCGCGTTAATAAAGGTATGTATGCTGAAAATTTGTCTAGAACAAATCCCAACACGAGGTTCTTATAATAAGAACTGTATGATTCACATGTTTTATATTATATCTACTACATAAGACAAGTTCAACTATTTTTTTGTTTATTTCTACAATTTTTTTACCTATCGATTCTACTCTTGCAAAATTTAACAATTTCAACATAAAAGCGACCTTATCTCCTTTGATTGATAAGGTCGCTTAGATTATTTCTTCCTCGGTCATTAATAAATAATCCTTTCTATTATAATAAGTATTTTCTCTCTGTTTCTCTGAATAGCTTCTGACTCAGCATAGGTTCCCGTGTACAATCCTGCTTAGAGTACACTTCGCTTACCTAGATCATTGGATTCACATCCTTTCCAATCCCAAGTATGTATTCCTTTACTGACGATCTAGCTTATCTCATCAACTCCTCCTGATTTATTTTTCTTTCTTATGGTCTAGTTTACACTATTATTTTTATATTGTAAATATTCTAAATATTTTTTTATTATTTTTTTTGAGCAATTTCTTATCTTTCAACTCTTACCCTTATTGATACTGATTCCTATAGTTTTGAAGATAGTTCATGCTTTTCTCAACACATTGTAATGGTGGGTTCTTACATTCATCCTGCTCAATAATCCACCACTCTATCCCTGATTCAGCTCCTATCTCAAGTACTGAATGAAGATCAACCCCACCTGTACCTAACTCAGCAAATTGTTTCTCAGCATCGGTTGTCATATCCTTCAAATGAACGAGAGGAGTACGCCCTTGGTAGCGCTTGATCCATTCCACTGGATCATGCCCTGCACGTGTTAACCAATAAATATCAAATTCTGCCTTGACCCATTCTGGGTTCGTTTCGTTTAGCAGCATTTCAAGAGCGGTCTTTCCATTCGATAGTAGCTCTAATTCAAAATCATGGTTGTGATAACACAAAGTGATGCCTTCTTGTTTACAGTGCTCCCCGATTTTATTTAGACTGTTGACGAGCTGGCGATAATCTTCTTCTTTTCTTTGCTCGGGAGGGAGGTAAGGGCACACAATTTTATTATTCTCGATTACATGCTGATCTTCTATTACCTTACCAAGTTATCTTCTAAATCCTCAAGAGGAATATGACTTGATGCTATGCGCAAGCCTAGTGAATCGATAACCTTTTTTAATTCGGCTGATGTAAGCCCATGATATCCAGCAAGTTCAACTCCCTGAAAACCAAGCTTTGCTACTTTTTCTAACGTACCTACAAAATCTTGTTCACTTTCATTTCTTAGGGTATACATTTGAAGGGCTATTGGAATCTGTATCATCTACATACTCTCCTTTTATTTTCTAGAAAATGGTTTGTTTTGAATAGAATATACTATTTTCTTCATATGGTAAATGCGATTTGTTGTTGTTTTTTTCAGGGTGTACTAACAAAAAATCCGACTCGATAACATGGAGTCAGATTTCTTTGATTTCTTTATATTGAGTTTTACGCTCTCAACAACCCATACTTCCTTTTAAAACGATTCAAAATCTTGATCCACCCAGTTCCAAATAGAGCAAGAAAAAAGCAATTTGAAAGAGCATGCATAAGATCAAAATAAAAGCTAGATGCCATAGAACCTAGTATAAGTGGAAGGGTGATCTCTTCGACAAACCCAATAATAAACCACAGATTCATAATCCAGCCAAATAAAAAACCCCATACAAAGCCAAACAGCAAGCGCCCTGGCACTTTCATCATTAGCCAGCTGTCCTTCAATAATCCAGCTGTTAAGCCCATCATTCCCCAGCCAAACATTTGCCAAGGTGTCCATGGACCTTGTCCCAGAAACATATTGGAAACTAAAGCAGCTATGGCTCCGATCATAAAACCTGTATGCGCACCAAAAACAAGACCCGCAACAATAATAACAAAAGAAGTAGGCTGTACACTCGGAATCCCTGCAAAAGGAATTCTGCTCACAGCAGCAATCGCTGCTAGCATAGCAATTAAAACAATTTCTCTCGCATCCATTTTTTTTCGTTCAAAGGATAAAAACAACGGGAGCTTGGCAGCCAGAATCATCATAAAACTAAATAATAAATAATGATCCCCTTCTGAGATCACTGAAGCGATTAAGGCGAGAAAAAACAAGCATAAGGCAAGAATTAAAGATATTTTTTGTGAACGGGCCATCGCTTCAACACATCCTCATAATGTAAGGCATAGGGAAAATATTCTCTTACCATTCGGTTTATCGTTGTTGTGTAAAAATAATTATCACTGAAAAATGATGCGGTTCGCCTTCAGACGTGATCACTCCATTAAAAAGCATGGCACAGCGTGAAGCATGGGAAGCGATAAATTCAATATCATGCGTCACCATGACGATGGTTGTCCCTTGTTCCTGTAGCTCCTGTAATAAACGTCCAATTTCTGCTTTAGCCACTGGGTCCAACCCTTTCGTTGGTTCATCAAGTAATAGAATAGAAGGGTTCGCCAAAATGGTCAGGGCTAATCCTAGCTTCTGACGTTCTCCTCCACTACAATCATAGGGATGCTTGTGCAGCACAGATTGCAACTGAAAGAATGAGATGATATCTCTCCTTTTCTTCTCTGGATCATCAACATGTAACAACCTGATTGCCTGATTTAATTCTTCTTCTACAGAATCATGAAGAAAGAGAGTAAGTGGATTCTGAGCTAGGTAGCCTATAGTCTTGCACCGTTCAAGATCGGTCATTTTTTTGACCTTTTTGTTATGCACCAGCAGCCTTCCTCTTTGCGCTTCCAGTAACCCTACCATGATTTTTAAGAGAGTCGATTTTCCTGCTCCATTACCTCCAACAATGGCTAGAAACTCACCTTGATGGACCTGGAGGGAAAGCTTGTTGATGATGGGTGGGAGGTGTTTTTCATACTGAAAGCTTAAATGAGAACAATCTATTAACACCTGCTCTTTCTGTATTCGTCGCTTTGGTGAGTACGCCTCAGTATCCTCCGTTTTTTCAATTAGCCGACTGATCCAACGCCTTCCTTCCTTCACAGTAAGAGGAACTAGTAACTCTTGTTTATATTCCTTTCCTTGACCCAACTCTGGCTCTTCATTGAACCCTGTAGCTTCTACCTGTGCATCTTCTTTTTCAATAGATAAATATAATTGAGCGATGCTTGGTAAATAGGGAAATATCCCTTCACATTCATTCCTCTTAACCCATTCAACGATGTCTTGAGGAGAGCCGGCTTTCTGTTTTGATCCTGCCTCCAGTACAACCACCTTATCTGCCAAAGGAAAAGCCGTATCTAGGCGATGCTCGCTTAGAACAATCGTGATTGAAAATTCTTCGTTAATCCGCTTGAGTAAAAGTAAAAACTCTCGAGCAGCGATAGGATCTAATTGAGAGGTTGGCTCATCAAGTAAAAGAACACGGGGATGTAAGGTAAGAACAGATGCCAGATTCAGCAATTGCTTCTGTCCACCTGATAGTTCATGAATAGATCGATGCATCAGATCTTCCATTCCAAAGTAGCTTGCCATTTCGGCTACTCGCTTTCGAATCACTTCTGGAGGATAACCGAAGTTTTCCATAGAAAAAGCAAGCTCATGCCAAACTGTTGTCGCTACGATTTGAGCTTCTGGATCCTGAAAGACCATTCCGATCTCCTTTGACGTTTTCGCCGTAGACCACTCCTCTAGCTCTCTACCATGATATAGGATGACCCCTGAGCGCTTGCCTACAGGTTGGATCTCTCTATTTAAATACCGCAGCAGTGTTGTCTTGCCACAACCAGAAGGCCCGCATAAAACAATAAACTCCCCTTCCTCAATGGATAAGGAAAAATGGCTAAGAGCCTCTACCCTTTCATCTGGATAGCTAAACGTAAGATCTATGATTTCAAAGAGCGCCATACAAGCCATTCTCTCCCTTCTACAAGAATTGGAACCAAATGATACAGACAGAAGCAAAGAAAGTAGATCCATTCCACCCCTTGGACGAATAAGGGTTCAACTTCAGGATAGATAGTTAATTTACCATATCCCCCTGCTAAGCCACCTAAACTGACCATAAGTAGAACCATAAGCAAGACTAACACGATTCGATCTCGTCGATCCATTGTAAAGGTAAAAAAAGAGCTTCGCCTTCCCACCCCATACCCTCTAGACTTCATCGAATCAGCGGTTTGCAAGGCTTCCTCTAAAGACCATGTAAGCAAGATGTTTAAGATTTTCATCCCATTGGTCGCTCTTTCTTTCCATGTCCCTTGATTCATTCTCACTCCTCTTGTCCACTGCACAGCTATAATTTCTGATAGCCTTCTTTTTAGTAAGGGAACAAAACGGATCGAGAGTACAGCTAATAAGGCTACTTTTGGAACCATAGAAGAAAACAAATACAAAAATTTATCTTCTGTCATAACAGCCTGATAGGACATAAAGCCGATCAACAAGGTGAGAAGTGAGAGCATCATTGTCACACCGTATACCATCGACTCTAAAGTGACAGGTCGATCAAAGAGATAAAAAAGAATGGTTGCTCCTCTCTGCGAAATAAGGGGGTTCACCACCAAAACCACAAGGGCCATAAACAGAAAAAAATACCACGTTCTTTTGAAGCTTTTTCCCTGATCATACATAAAAGTTAGCAGGATGACAGCAAGCAAGGAAACAATAAGAAATACAGGATGCAGAAAGAGAATCGCAAATAAAAAGAGCCCTAAATAAAAGATAAATAAGACCATAGGATGTAGCGAGGCAAAGCCCGTGTGATCATTTACACTTCTCTTCGTGCTGACACTCATCCCCTTTTCGCTCATAAATCCCTACCTAGATCCAACGTATACCACCATATGATTTCATCTCCATCCTTCACCTTCACTGCACCTGCACTTTTGCTAATAAATTCACCATTGACACTGTACATCCAGCCACTAGTGGGACCTTGATCGAACTCATACAATTGGTCGATCCCCTGAACATAGGCAGTGCCTCCTCTTCCTTTGTATTCCATTTGGATGCGCTTTTCTTTTGTTGCTCTGACTAAGACATCTAACACGGTATCTCCTTCATGAATACTTACCGTTGTCTTAGTCAAAATAACTCCCTTGATCGATTGACTATCAATGGATAATGTCACCGACAGTGATTGTTTTTCAGAGGCTTTTGTTCCTTCATCTGGAGAAGACTGATTCTGTTTATCCTGTTTATCCTGTTGATCCTGCTTTTTTTCCTCCCCTTTTTCTTGCTTATAGGCTACTTGGTTGTTTTGTCCTTGTTGTTGGTTTGCTACTTGATGGCTCTGAGCTTGTTTTTTTTCTTGCGGAACTACGGATGTTTTTTCCGTCGTTTCTTTCTTCTGAGTTGTATTTTTTTTGTTCTGCACTTGGCATTTCAATACTCTTGTCCTGTTCTTCTACAATGGTTACTGGTGGATTTGTAGCTGGAGCCTCAACTCCAGTATGTTCTATGAGGTTGTTTGCCTCCTCAGGCGGGCGTTCTGACGTCAATTCTGACGTTTGACAGCCTGCTATCCATCCAAAAGCTACCAAGACAAAAAGAAGTTTAACCAATACAGCTGACCATCTTCTTTGCATCCTTCTTCCCCCTAGCTAGCACAATATCTTTCTTATAATGGTACAAAGAACAAGGGATTCCTCTCCTTGTTCTTTGCATTACTTCTTTTTTCTTTTACTTCTTTTCTTTTACTCGCTTTTTGTTTTTCCTGTTCTTTTCTTTTTCTGTTCTTTTCTATGGATTCATCATTTCATATAAGCGAACCGCTATAACAGCAGCCATTTCCCTAGTCACCTTTTGATGCGGGTGAAACTTCTCTCCATTCCCTATCATAATTCCTCGTTCATGCAGAACAGCAATGTAGGCTTGTGATTCAGAGGAGAGATGCTGAATATCCTTATATTGATGCCCACTTGCGGAAGCATCCAGCTTTAAGGCTCTCCCTATCATGAGGGCTAGGTGTTCTCTTGTTATAGAAGCATGCGGATCAAATGTAGTTGGTGCTGTCCCCTGAACAATTCCTAATTCAGCAGCTCTAGTCACATTATGAAAATACCAGGCATCTGGGGTTACATCAACAAATGGATGATTCCCATTACCTTGTCCTGCTGGCTCCTCCTTCATGAGCTGTAAAATCACTTTGGTAAATTGAGCACGAGTCAGGTCTTGTTTAGGAGCAAAGCGCAATTCATCCTTACTTACTCCTTCAAAAATTCTTAGCTCCAGAGCACGATAAACCGCTTCATAAGCATAAGGAGAAATGAGAGCATCATCTGCAAATAATGCCTTCTTTTCTGTTTCTCCATTCGGAAGCTGGCTTCCCACATTGATTTCCTTCAAATCATACAAACGACTCTGCCCAGCTAAAAATCGTTCATACGCGACTAACGCCATTAAGGCTTGTTCTGTTGGCATCTGATCAGAGGCTTTTCCCACTTGTGTAGCAAAACCTCCATCCGTATTTTTAAAAGCAAATAACCTTGTAAGAAGGTGGCCTTTTTCTTTTGTAAATGCTTCTCCAACAGGATCGATCCCTAATGCAGTCAAGCCAATGACAACCTGTGCAATACTTTCACTGCTCTCCACCATGTCTTGGCGATACCCACCATTCGCTTGCTGTTCTGTGGATAACCATTTCACTGCCTTATCCACCGCTTCTTTTACTTCTTTTTGTTTTTGATATGGGGCAAGTGCGGCTAGCGCCATCGCTGTAATATCCACATTATTTTCATGCCCCTTAGCCAATGAAAAGGCTCCTGTTGAATTCTGATAGCTCAGAAGTTCAGCAATGATTCGTTCTCTTGTCCACGTAGCATGAGAAGGGAGCTCATATGACTTGCTATCTAGAGCAATTAAGGCAAAAATCAAACCATTCGATCCCTGATGGGTCATTCTCTCATGTTGATACAGCTTTTCGATTAAATCATAACCGGCAAACACACGTGGATCTTTTCCAAGGGCAGATAGAGTCAAGACCAGCCTTTCAATATCTGTTACATTGCGGTATGTCCCTTGATTTTCTTGTACCTCTCTTTCCAACTGCTCGATTGAACGATGAGCTACTGGAGCACCCGCTCTTGCCAGCGCAAATAATGCCCACTCAGAGCCTTCCTGATGCTTTGTTAGAAACTGTGCCGTTTCTTTAATCTGTTCCTTTACCTTTGCCTGTTCATTTGCTGTTTCAAGCTTAGTTCGATCAATCACAGCAAATTTTGTAAAGTGATTGACTAGCCCTGTTACCAACCTGTTTTTGGATCAAGCACAGCTGGAATAGGGATCCACTCATTTTTTTCCTCGTCCAACCAGACGAGCGCCAGTTTCTCTAAATCGGACACTTCAAGTGGCACTCGGATGGACACATACACCGGTTTTTCAAATGTGATTCCAGAAGGTCCAAATTGATAAACAGGTGATACAAGCTCCTTTTTGTTCACAGCTTGACTGGACAGCTTTTCGATCTGAATGGTTTGCTCAGATTGTAAGGCTTCTTTAGGAACGATAAGAGATACGAGATAGGCTGAATCTGCTATAATCGTTTCTTGTTGAGAGGTAACTCGTTTGCTTTCCTTCACTGAGCTGTTTTTGATTTCTTCCTTCAGCTTATCTGCTTCAGCCTGAGTCATTCGCTCATTCTGTAGGACGACGATTGTTTTAGCAAACTGTCTAACAGATTGACGATTATCCTTCTCTAATCCCGCTAAGGCTTTCACTGCTTCTTCTGTTTTGTTTCTTTGCTCTTGCAGCTTCTCTTCGGTCATTACTGGAGCCACGGTTGATCCAGTTGATCCGCTTCCTCCCCCAACATCGGAGCCTAGATTCGTTGTATATAACCACCGTACATGATCTCCATTTGAAAGGGTATAAGCTCCTGCACTTACCGTAGGAAAGGTTTGATTAACTGAGTAATTCCAACCGCTTTTTGGACCATGGTCAAACTCGGCTAATCCCTTAATTTCTTTAATATAAACGTTCTCTCCTGAACCGCTGACTTTCACATTCTCCGTCCCTACAGCTTCAAGAAGAACGCCATAAGCTGTCGCTTTTCCCGTTACAGTTACAGACGTATCTAAAATATTTGCTCCATTTAGTCCACGAATGGTTACTTTGATTGTTTTTTGATCAGATGGATCAGATGGATTCGTACCTGGGTTTGTACCTGAATCTGGTTTTGTTCCAAACTGACCATCAAAGTGATACATCAAGCTTTTCTTTTCAATGAAATGCTTATAGGAAACAAGGGCTTGTAAGGCTTGCTGTGTCGCCATACTTGAGCTAGCTTGTTGATGATAGAATCGTTTTTCATTTTCTTTATAGTAGCTTAATAGAGTATCAATGAGAGTATGATTTTGCTTTGTAAATTCTGTATTCGACGGACTTTTGCCCACACTTGTTAAGCCAATAATAGCTTGCGCCACAGTAGGGACTGGATCACCAGACACATTAAACCCGCCGCTATCCTGCTGTTTCTGTGTCAAGAACGCCAGTGCCTTATGAATCGCCTCCTGTACTTCGGGCTTTTCCGTATATGATGCTAAGGCGGTCAGTGCCATCCCCGTTACATCAACATCGCTCTCATTCGAACCAAACCAGTTCCAGCCTCCATCTGTATTTTGCTTTTGCAATAACGTTTGGAGAATGGTTGTTTTGGACCATTTAGCATCATCTGGAATGGTATACGAACCACTATCCAGAGCAATCAAGGCATAAATTAAGCCATTGTTGTATTGAGATAAGTTATCGTAGCTATAAAGCTTCTCAACTAGATTATGTCCCCCTATTTTCTCAGGATTTGCTCCTAAAGCTTTGGCTGTTAAAATCGTACGAGCATAGTCTGTCGCAGAAGAAAAGACTCCATCTTTCTTTTTGATCTCCGCAACAAGTTGATCCAAGTAGCTCTGTGACACTTTTTTACCAGCTAAGGATACAGCAATCACGTCCCAATCTGAAGTAATTCCCTTAGAAAGGACATCTGTACTCACATCAGCGATGATTTTTTCAATCTCCTGAGCTTCGCTAGATCATATGAGGTGGGTTCTTCTCTCTGATGACGATCTCCATCGTCAGGATCTGTTGGGTCTTCCCCATCACCCGTATCCCATGAAATATACTTAAATTCCAGTTGATCACCGTAATCCACGGCATAGCTCCCAGCACCTACTTGAGCCATCTCTCCATTCACTAGGAAGGACCAATAATACGTTCCTTCTGCTACCACACCATGGATGGAAACCACATAGTCTCCCCATGCTGAGGATTCGATTCCTACATTCTCCTCACCAGCAGCACGTTTTAGCACCTCTAAGGCCGTTTCTCCTCGGGTTATGTCCACTTCCATATTGGTTAATTCTGCTCCGTTTTTACCGCTGACCTTCACGTTAGCTTTCGTTGACCATGATACATACTTAAATTCAAGCTGATCTCCATCTTGAATTTCGTAGCTACCTACTCCAACCTGTGCCATCTCGCCATTTACTAGAAAAGACCAATAATAGGTTCCCTCTGCGGCTACTCCCTGAATCGATACCAGATAATCTCCCCAAGCAGAAGAGGCAAGCCCTACATTTTCCTCACCAACTGCACGCTTCAAAAGCTCTAAAGCCGTTTCTCCAACTGTCGATTCGATGGTGGTATCTGTTAAGAAGCCCCCTTCTTTATCTACTACCTTGATTCCTACTATGGCACTCTCCCCACTGTTAGCAAAAACAATTGAAGGCAGGGCAAAGAATACCTGTCCCACAATCAGGATCACAGCTAAAAATAAATTCAAAGCTTTAATTTGTATTCGATTGTTCATTTCCATTCTCCTTATTTTTCAAAATATAAAACCTTCTTCTATTCAAAAATAGTGTGGATAAACAAGAAAAGCACCTCCCTAATTTGAAGGTGCTAATAGGCTAGAACAAAAAATAAGCACTACTATGTATCACGCTCCCTAATTCTCCGTAGGTTCGTCTACAAAACAGAGATAAGGCAGGTCTCCTGACTCGTGCATCATCAGTAACTCTAAGCCTTCCCATTTCGTTTGAGGAGAAACAGTGGCATTGTTTAGAGTACCTTCACACTTACAGTGGCGGGACCGTGTCGGATTTTCACCGAGCTTCCCTATTAAGCTTGCAAATCTTGTGTGAGATTTGAAGCACCTTATCTATATATTTATTTAATAGTAATCGAATCTATTATACAGGAATTTGGGTATGTATAGTACCTTTAGAATGAAACATTAGAGGATTTTGAACCTTATTCTTATCACTTCAATACAAAAAAAGCTTAAGTAGGTCTGCTTTTTACAAATAGTGGGTATAACTAATAGATACACAAAGATTTCTACACAGAGAAGAATCCCCCTATTATCAGACTTTAAGGAGTAATACTAGTGGACACAAAACAATCAACTCAGTCCTATCGAAGATACCGAGCCTACGTTGGCGTATTAAATACGAATTATATTCATCCGAAGAGTCCCTGGGTCGCTGCTTGGTGGTCCGCCGCTTTTCCAGGGATGGGGCACCTGATACATGGAGCTTATCTCAAAGGGTTTATTCTTTTTGGCTGGGAGTTTATCATTAACTTAATGTCTAACTTAAACCTCGCCATTTTATATTCTTTCATCGGCGAATTTGACATGGCAAGGGAGGTTTTAGATACCAAGTGGTTTCTTTTATATGCCCCCGTTTATATCGTTTCTATCTGGGATAGTTACAGGACAAGCGTGGATCTCAACAAACTATATGTTTTAGCAAAAAGAGAAAAGGCACCCATTGTCCCTTTTCAGATGGGAAATATTAGTGTGAATTACCTTGATAAACGTCACCCTTGGTTAGCCACTTGGTGGTCTATCATGATGCCAGGGCTTGGTCATTTGTATTTAAAAAGGGTTCTGTTAGGCTTTTTCCTGCTCATTATCTGGATCATAATGGTCTATTTTTCTAATTTCCTTCCAGCGATTCATTACACGATGTTAGGGGATTTTACCCAAGCAAAGAACGTTGTAGACGCTCAATGGCTTATGTTTATGCCTTCTATCTATTGTTTTGCTATTTACAGATCGTATATATTAGCAGTTGAATATAACCGGCTTTTTGAAACAGAGTTAGCTGAATTCTTGCAAAAGAATTATCAAGCTTCTACATTTGTTATGCCTTGCAAACAGGAAATGAGGTGATGACTATGTATGTCGTATCTACTTTTGAATATTCTCATTTATTAGAGCTGGCTATTACAGAACTAGAAGAAAGAGGGTTGACCAAACAACAAATCATGGCGATACCTCTGAATAAAAAGAAAGAGCAAGGAAGGTTTTTTGATACCATACATCAAGCCGATGGAATCAGTCTATTTGATGGTCCAGCAGCCTTAGGGACTGCTGGGATGGTGTTAGGTTCAATCTATGGTTTCATTTGGGAATGGGGACCGATTATCTGGGGAATGATTGGTCTGGGATCTGGTGCTGTTGTGGGGTTCGTTCTTGATTTACTTATTGGCAAGAGGCGCTTTTTTCAAAAAAGAAAAGACAACGATATTCAATCTGAGGTAGTGCTTATCATCCATTGTCAGGAACAGCAAGCCGACATGGTGGAGCAAGTATTATGGCATCACTTGGCTATTGGGGTGGCTAAAGTAGACAAGTCCTGAATTCATCTTAGTTATTGACTATCTATAAGGTTTCTTATAGATATCTTCTTGTTTTTCTTTCCTCCCTCCTCTTGATATGAAACATTGGCTTGAAGCTGTTTCATAAACACTTGTATTTCTTTCTCACTGTACTCTCCCTTAAAAACAAATCGAAAAATATAAGGTCCTGCAATTCTTTTCGGATATAGCTTTTTTGATCCGGGTAAGGCACTTGATCTGCTATATTGGGCTTCATTTTCTGTAGGGATGGAGACCATCAACTCCTTTATAGGTTTAAGTCCCTTGTTTTCGATCTCAATATGTAGGATAAGCAATGTATAGCTCTCCCCAGGAGGTAGTTTTTCATATTTTTCTATCTCGTTTTGTTCTCTAATCGTTTCGCTAGATACTCTAACATGGATCTTATCTTGACTTGCACTAAGAACACAGGCAGAAAAAAACACGATCATAAGAAGGATCGTTATCATTAATAGAATGGCATTTTTATTGGACATTCGATTACTCCTTAGGCTTCGACTGTTTCAATTTCACTCGGCAGTCGAAACCTTGTGAATTGGACCATCAAGAGATTACGATTGAAGTACAAACTGTAAAATCCCAATAATGATAAAAAAGACAAAAACAGAAAGCCCTACAACAGAAGTGATCGCCAATACCTTCAACCACTTTGCTAGATTTCTCAGTTCCTTGTTATCCTCATTGTTCGGTTGCATGAAATCCCCTCCCTCCGTACGACTGATTTTGATGAACTCTAACTTCTTATGCACAACTACTCTTTACAATACCATATTTTACCTTTGTTTTCATATTTATTTTTGCCAACAAAAAAAGGTCAATCACGATCTTGACCTTTATATCTATTCCTTTTATGAAAAACTCTCGTTCTCTTCCCTAATAACTAGAGGTCCCCCCAGACCAGCTTGTATCACTTCATCAATTGCTTTCAGTGCTTCTGTTTCATCTATCCCCCTTGCTACAATAACAATTTCATCTCCTTGCCTTATACCTAAGGACATCACTCCCAAAATCGATTTTAAATTCACTCCTTTTCCTTTGTATTCTAATCTTATCTCCGCCTCGTATTTGCTTGCCGTATTCACCAATAATGTCGCAGGTCGTGCGTGTATTCCAACAGGATCTGTAATGACATACGTGATTGTTGACATGTTTCCTATCTCCTTTACTTGAAAACTTATCCAGATTTTAGCTCCTCACTATTTTATGTTTCAAAAATATAGTTCTAGCGACATTCACTAGAACTATATCTGAAACTATACTTCTATTTTGTTAAAAAATTGTGGGAGATGCTCTTTATGCGCTTCCATCATTTCAGCTACAATCTCTTTGGCAATGGAATCTGATGGGCTTAGTGGATTAATGGTCATTGCTAGTACAGCCGTATTGTAGTCCCCTGTTACAGCCGCTTCTGCCGAGATCCGTTCAAATGATTTGATCTGTTGAACAAGTCCACGAACTGGGACCGGAAGATCTCCTATTCCAATGGGTTTTGGTCCGTCTTTGGTTATCACACAGCTTATTTCAACCGCTGATTCCTTTGGTATACTAGCAATAGCACCCCTATTCATTGTATTGACTGGCTGAATATCTCGTTTATCATTATAGATAGAAGAGATTAAACGAACAGCTGCATCAGAGTAATAGGCACCCCCTCTTTTTTCTAGCTGAGGTGGCTTTATGTTTAATGCAGGATCTTTATACAGCTCGAATAATTCTTCTTCCAGCCTTTGGACACTTCGGCTCTTGTCCCTTCCTTTTCAGCATTTTTCAAATCTTTTTCTAGCATTTCTTGTGTTTTGTAATAGTACATATGATACGGACATAGAAGTACACCCACAGCTTGAATAAATTCTGGTTCCCAGCCAATCCCTTCAATATTTCTCACAAAACTACTATTAGTAGGGTCTGTTAATTTTTCAATCACGGTTTCTTTTACACTGACACCGTCCACATAAACATCTAATCCATAAACCATATGATTTAGCCCAGCAAAATCAATACGAATACGTGAATGATCAACATCTAGTAATTTAGCAATCCCCATCTCAATTCCAATAGGAACATTACATAAGCCGACGATTTTTTTGATTTTAGAATACCGTAGTACCGCTTCTGTAACCATCCCAGCTGGATTCGTGAAATTAATGAGCCAGGCATCAGGACATAACTCCTCCATATCTTTACAAATATCTAGGATGACAGGAATCGTTCGTAACCCCTTGAAAAGTCCCCCAGGACCATTTGTTTCTTGCCCAATGACACCATATTTTAGAGGAATTCTTTCATCTTTGGCACGAGCTTCTAATAATCCAACTCGGAATTGGGTGGTGACAAAATCGGCATCCTTTAAGGCAGCTCTCCGATCCAGTGTAAGATGAACTTCAATAGGTAAACCTGCTTTTTCAATCATCCGCTTTGCCAAGTTTCCTACGATCTCCATTTTTTCCTTGCCTGCTTCAATATCGACTAACCATAATTCACGAAGGGGGAGTTCAGCATAACGCTTAATAAATCCTTCCACCAACTCCGGTGTATAGCTTGATCCGCCGCCAATTGTAGCAATTTTTAACCCTGTTTTACTCATGGTCTAACCCTCCATTTGCGTGTATTCGTTCGTATAAATCAATGAACTCCGTTGCTAATTCCTTCACCGTGATGGCATTCATTAAATGGTCTTGGGCATGGATCATCAACAGAGAAATGTCTATTTTTTCTCCTCTTATTTCACCTTGAATAAGAGAGGTCTGTATCTGATGCGCTTCATTCAGTTCTTGACCTGCTTGAATGATTTTCTCTCGTGCTTCTGCAAAATCACCGCGTTTAGCTGCTGCTAATGCTTCCATCGCTGAACTCTTGCCATTACCAGCGTGAAGAATCAGTTGGAAGATGATTTCCTCATTCGTATTTACTGTCATTTCTCTCTCTCCAATCCATTACATGATTTGTTCATGATCATTTCGGGCTGAACGATTTTCTGTTAAGTATACGTTTGCACCATTTTACGTTAGCCTGCTTTCTTATCTCCTGTGGACTCAGGAGTTGTTGTGTTTCCTCCTTCTTCATCTACCTTTTGTCTATCCCAAACTTTAAAGAAAGGTAACCAAATCAGTAGTCCAACCCCAATATTCACAATCTGCATAACAGCACCTGAGATGCTTTGAGTCACTAAGTATCCACCAATGATAGGAGGTGTCGTCCACGGTATGGCAATTCCTACTGGTTTGGCAACTAACCCTGTACTCATGGCAAAATAGGTAAGAACGGTCATCGTTAAGGGGGTTAAGAAGAAAGGAACAATCAGAATGGGATTCATTACAATCGGTGTTCCAAAAATAATAGGCTCATTAATGTTGAAAGCACCAGGCCCTGCTGATAAACGCCCTAGTTGTTTCATTTGCTTACTTCTTGACCATAAAAGCATAATGATGACTAGGGCAAATGTAGCTCCCGAACCACCCATGTTAATAAAAATTTCAAAGAATTGCGCTGTGAAAATATGTGGGACTTCCTCTCCTGCTTGGAATGCTATACGGTTTTGATCTGTAGCAGATAACCATATTGGAGACATAACCCCTCCAACAATCGAAGCACCGTGCAATCCGGTAAACCATAGAAGTGAAATAAGCGTGACCGCTATCATCGAACCAATTAAGCTCCCACCTAAGGCACTTAGTGGGGTATATAAAATATCTCCCACCACATTGTGTAAGCTTTCAAAGCTCGTCATTTCAATCAAAATGCGCATAAGCCAGATTATAGAGATAACAATGAATCCTGGAATTAAAGCAATAAATGATTTACTTACTGCGGGTGGTACACCATCCGGCATTCTGATGACAATATTTTTCGATGTAATATAACGGTAGATTTCCGTTGATAAGATGGCAATCAGCATGGCTACAAACAATCCACCACTTCCCATCAGTGCGATAGGAATAACACCATCTACGGTTACAGCTTCCTCAAATCCTTCAAACGATCGTAGCACTTGAAAAGGAGTCGCTAATAGAAAACCTGATATGGATATAGCTCCAGCTGTTAAGGGATCAATTCCATACTTTTCAGCTAAACGATAGGCAATACCAAATCCTGCAATTAAAGCAATAATTCCAAACGTGGCATCAACGGGATAGAGAAGCTTCGTTAGCCATTGAGGACCAAAGACACTGCCCATAAAATCGCTATAACCTGGTATGGGAATAAAACCAAGGATTAAAAAGATAGAACCAATAATAATCAGGGGCATTGTTAGGATGATCCCATCGCGTAGTGCTTGAAGGTGTCTCTGAGCAGCAATTCTCCCAGCGAAAGGTAGAAAGTATTTCTCTAGAAATGCACTAAATTTGTCCACCGTACATCCTCCTCTCTAGCCATTTATTAATTGAATGGAATGCTTAATGACTTCTGCTCCATTGCAGGTTCCGTAATGGGTTGTCTGAATCACGTCCACTGGAATCCCTTTTTCTTGACCTAGCTGTTTTAGCTGAGGCAGCAAATATCGTACTTGTGGTCCTAGTAATAAAACATCTGCTTGATCAATATGATTTTTCACAGCATCACCCGGAACTGCCCAAATCTTTGCTTCTATTCCTTGCTCGGCTGCCGCTTTCTCCATTTTGGTCACTAACAAGCTAGTAGACATTCCTGCTGCACAACATAATAGAATGTTCATGTTGAATTCCTCCCTAAAATTTAATGTATAAATTCATCCATATCCTTCACTCTACATCGGAGTTAGAGCGTCACATTATTTCTTGTAGAGCGTGATCCTTGTTGATTTCATTCTATTTTGAAATCGCTTACATTTACACCTATTCTTTTTCCGCTACCTAACGGAAATGATTGGAATACTTTTTCGTAAAAACGTGAATAAACTCAGGGTATGTATGGCATTTTAGCAGTTGTTGAATAAGATCCTTGCTATCTATAACACTAAGCAGGATATTATACATTTTTTGCAGATTCTTTGAGCTATTCTTCTCTACATTTAATAGACAAACAAACTGTACCGCTTTATGCTCCCACATAATAGGCTTTTCAAGAGTACATATTGCCCAAAAAGTGGTTTCCGTCTGTGGAACGATCGGATGAGGAATCGCGACAAGGTTTCCGAAACAAGTAGGCGATACCGCTTCTCTTTTTAATACAGAACGAGTATAATCGTGATCTACCAACCCTAACTGTTGAAGCTTCTCCCCTAGAAAAGAAATCACTTCCTCTTTGGTATGTAGTTTTTCATGAAGAAAAACCAGCTCTTCTCTCGTATATTCAAAGGTATCTTGATCCTCTGTTGAAAAAATAGAGTCAATCTTTTCGATGTCTTCCCCACCTAGAATCGTATTGACTTCAATAACAGGTACAGATAATTCTTTGGAAATGGGAATGGTACTAATCACAAAATCTAAGGAATGTAAGGACATTTGACCAAGCCGATAATATTCTGTTGTGCCAAGAATTTCTATTTTAGAGCCAAACCTAGACTGTAGCTTGTATTGTAGTAGTCTTGCACTCCCCGCTCCTGAAGCGCAAACAATGATACACCGTTTCGGTCGATCATTCAGCTTTGCTCTTTCCACCGCAGCACCAAAATGTAAAGCAATATAACCAATTTCATTCTCATTGATCTCAATATGTAGTTCTTCTTTGATCACGAGTCCTGCAATGACACCGGCTTGGAACGAAACAGGATAATAGGATTTGATTTCATGCAGCATAGGGTTTCGTATATTCATCCCATATCGTAGCCGATTAATCGCAGGCTTTAAGTGTATACATAAGCTTATTTGAAGTTCTTTATCTTGATTGATCCCTAATTTTAACTTCTCTTCAACCGTATCAATGATTTTCATAGTTAAGCGATAGATTTCATGATCAATGAGAGCTTTCAATTGACTCTCAGCCATTTTTGTATCGGTTACCAGCTTTGTTCCTAATAGGTGAATGGCAATATACGCAATTTCTATATCGGGAAACTTGACGTTTAAACTCTGCTCGATCTCCTTTACCATCCTTCAGCAATCATGTACTCACTCTCAGCAGCAATTTCGGTTAACTCTTCAGGATAAATCGAAACATGATGACCGCTTCTAATTCTCCTACATGCAATGGCAATATGAACAATCAAATTATGAAAGCTGATGTCTGAAATCTCTAAATCATATTTTTTTACATAATCCATAATAATAGATTGAATCCTTGACGTTTCTGCTTCAGATAAAATTGAGATTGGACCCTCTACTATCTCTCGCTTTTTTCTATTTAGCAAATATTCTGACATACAATAGCGCAGCTTACGCTCATCCCCTTTAAGCTTAAACCCATAATTGGGACGAATATCGATTGTTATATCATACTTTTTTAGCATTCTTTTCACTTGCTGAAGATCATTTTGCAAGGTCGATTTACTAATAAAAAGCTCCTCTGCTAATTCATCTAGTTTCACATATTTATTAGATAAAAGAAGTTTTTTTAACAGAACCTCAACCCGATCATCAGGCGAATGAGGCGAAAAACCAAAACCTAGTTCATCATACCTAAAGATCTCTTGGAGCATCGTTCTAAACAGCTCTTTATCGATAATCTCCAGCTGATACCCCTTCCCACGGATTGAATTGATCGATGCCCCGTGCTTAGACAAGAGCAGTTCCAATTCTTTCATATCATTGCGTATGGTTCGAGACGTCACTTGTACCACCTTTGCTAAATATTCACTCGTGAGAGGTATATCTGCAGCTAACAATTCACGAAAAATAGAAGTTATTCTGACACCAAGCATTTTTTTGTCTCCTTTCTCTGCATCCTGCTTTTATGCGATACGAATCCAAAAAATACGATTCCTCATTCTAGCATTTAGCTCTTCTTTTTTTAGTAGTTCCACAGCCCTCTAACTTTTTCCTGTTACCATTCGTCCAGCTTAAGGGGTTGACAGTTCAAATTCATAAGTGTTAATTTATGGAATATACATAAGCTATAAAAACTCTTATGTATAGGGAGGAGACGAAACATGGCAAAAGAATGGAATGCGGATGTGATTATTATTGGTGCAAGTACAGGTGGCTGTGCCGCAGCCTTATCAGCAGCACGCTTAGGATATTCAGTCATCATGACAGAGAGAGTGATTGGATTGGAGGTCAATTAACGAGCCAAGCAGTACCTCCTGATGAACACCCCTGGATTGAGCAATTTGGATGTACAGCATCCTACCGGCAATTCCGCCAAAGAGTAAGGGATTATTACCGCCAGAATTTCAGTTTAACCTCCACAGCATATCGAAATCCCTATTTAAATCCTGGCAATGCGATCGTAAGTAGAATTGCCCATGAACCAAGAACGGCGTTAAGAGCTATCCAAGATATGCTAGCTCCATATATTCATAGTGGTAGATTAAAGATTGTCACTGAGTGTATCCCCGTATCAGCAGAGGTAACGGGAGATAAGATCGACTCTGTAACGATTCAGCATACCCCTTCTAATCAAGCATATGTATTAACAGGACGTTATATCTTAGATGCAACAGAAACAGGTGAACTGCTGCCCCTTGCTAATGTAGAGTTTAGAGTTGGGGCAGAATCACAAAAAGAAACAGGCGAGCCTCATGCTTTAGAAGAAGCAGATCCTATGAATATGCAGTCTTTTACCCATTGCTTCGCTATGGATTACATAGAGGGTGAAGATTTTACAATCGACAAACCAGAGCAATATTCCTTTTGGAAGAACTACAAAGCAGATTTCTGGCCAGACCATCTGCTAAGTTGGACGGGAGTGAATCCTCGTACTCTGGAGCCAGTTGAATATCCATTATTTAGCGAGGGAGACCAATTTTCATTATGGAACTACAGACGAATCATGGATACATCCTTATTTGATGATGCTGTCTTCCAAAGTGATATTACTTTAGTCAATTGGCAACAAATTGGATATTGGTTAGGTCCTATTATCAATGTCAGTGAAGAAGAAAAACAAACCCACCTTCATGCAGCCAAGCAATTAAGCTTGTCCTTCTTGTATTGGATGCAGACCGAAGCCCCTCGCCCCGATGGAAAAATAGGATACCCTGGCTTACGTTTACGTTCTGATGTCACAGGGACAATAGATGGTCTAGCTAAAAAGCCATATATTCGAGAGTCTCGACGAATCCAAGCCCTATTTACTGTATTAGAGCAACATGTGAGTGCCATAGGACGAGAAAACGAGCAAATCGCTCCTCCTTTTCGAGATTCTGTCGGTGTCGGCTGCTATCGCATCGACCTGCACCCAAGTACACAAGGACGAAATTACGTAGACATTCCTAGCTTGCCGTTCCAAATTCCACTGGGCAGCTTGATTCCTGTTCGCATGGAAAACTTGTTACCCGCATGTAAAAACATTGGGACCACTCATATTACCAACGGCTGCTATCGACTTCATCCTGTAGAATGGAATATTGGTGAAGCCAGCGGTGCTCTAGCCGCCTATTGTTTGCAAAATGATCTGACACCCAGAGCCGTATATCGAAGCGCAACACATACACTCAGATTCCAAAATATGCTGACCAGTCTCGGTGTAGAAATTGCTTGGCCGCAATTGAGGAGAGTCTAAATACAGAGTAAATCAAGCGTCAATCTCTATACCTACCTTGTAAAGTAGATCCAAGCAGCAAAATAAAGTGCCGAACTTTGCAAGATATCTTTGCAAAATTCGGCACTTTCTATGTATATATCACTCTTGACACTTACTCCTTAGAGTCTAAGACATATTTAATAAATTCTGTTTTTGCTTTGGTATATGCTTCACGGTCATTATTGTACATTTCTGCTAAGTTTTGTTTAAGTGAAGCGTACTCTGTAATAAGCTGTGGATTATTTCTTAATCGCTCACGAAACAATAGCTGCATATCCCACCTTATTTCTTCCTCTAGCATAATATGTAAATGTGCTACTCGTTTGTCGTTTTTTACTTTCACAAAAAAACGTTGCCAAGGTCTCCCATCTAATTCTGGAGGTACGTAATTCCAATCATGAGGAGCTAAAATTGAAGCTATTTCACCAATTTTCTCAAATGAATCTATCTTCGCCATTACATCAATAATTGGTTTAGCAGGTAAAAACGGAATAGATGTACTCCCGTAATGTTCCACTTCCGTTACACCAAATTGTGCTAAATGATGGAGAAGAAGTTCTTTTTCAAGAACTCCTCTTTCAATCCAATTGGGATTAGGTTGAACTATATTTATCTCCTCATTTGCCCAAATAGGCCATGTACTTTCATCATGATTACTTTTCATTTAGTCCTCCTTCTTCGAATTTGCATATAATTTACTTTATCTGTGTAGGGCTTGCGACTTTCGCCGCGGGAGTTTCAATCACTTATTTATTAAATACTCAACAACAGGATAAGAAACCAAATTCCTGTCTCTGTAGGTTGAACTTATTACATCATTTTTCGTGCTTACGATTCCATTCTGTAATATGACAGATTTGAAACCTCTCTCGATTGCTCCATTGTAGGTAAATAGAACACAGTGCTCCGCTGCGAAGCCTGAAACTATGACTAATCCCACGTTATGTTCCTGCAATTTTTGCTCCAGTTCAGTTTTCCAAAATGCATTGGAGTTCTCTTTAGTCAACATTAAGTCTTTCTCATGGATTTCAATTTCCGGAATAACATCATACATTCCTTTATTTGATTCTTCAAGCCCTTCTACATCTTGAACATGTATTACAATATGATCTTTGGAACGCAGTAAATTAGATACATGATTTATATACATGCACGCCTTATCCATCACTTTCTTTTCAATTGGTTCTTCTTGTAAATAAATTGACTGCATATCAATAACTAACATGGCTATTCTCATCTTAACACTTCCTCAAATAGTATTTAAGAAACTTAAATTAATCTGTAAATCACTTTTCTCTCCTTGTAAATTAGCAACATTGCCAATCATACTGAACATTGGTGAAATCTCTATTTTTCAAGTCTTCTTCCGCAATAAAAAAATTACAATTTCCCGAATCACCAAACATAATTCCACATTCATCATCTATATCAAGCTGCAATAATAAAATATTATATTTGTCACTATAGACCGGCTCTGATTGAACAAAGTATGGATATCCCCCCACTCTGCTTCCTGCTGCGCAAAACTCCTCCCATATCTTTTCTTCCTGTTCATCACTAAATTCTATACTTGAAAAAACTTTATTAAATAATGAGTCACAAGAAGTAGATATCGGCATTTCTCTCAACTTAAAAAGCATCTTCCCTTCTCTTTCAAAAGGCAACAAATCTTGATAAGTTTCTTCATAAGGATTTTCTGTTACTAGTTTATTCTCATCTGTTATAAATTCCTCAATATATCGAACCTTACAAGGTCTATCATATCCATGACAATCATCATAGTGAATATAAAATTGCAACAAACCCCGTTTAGGCATATGATCTAATTCAACTAATTCAGAAAGATTGATCTGTGCTAGAAATATCATTGGCTTACCGTTATCCTCTACTGGATATTCACTTATATCTTCAAGATAAGGACAACCTCCCAACTTACTTTCCCATGGCTTCGTTTTCTGAGCTAAAAATGTTATCTCATTACTTTTTCTAACAGTTGATTTAATGATTTTTTCATATTCTTTAAATAGTTGAGATACTTGATACATTTTTTCAATCTCCTTTCCAACATCACTAGATTACCAAGTTTTCTAGTAGGTTCTTCAGTTACTTACTTTAGACGGTAATCCCTTCTTTGCTATAGTGTTCTCTCCCTATTTCTTTGAAAATAGCTTATCCGTATTTGATGTATAACCAAAGATATAATATGAGTTACTTTCTTCTATATAAGGGATATTAAGATGGTGTAAAACTCTGAGAAATTCAACTGTAATATCAATTAATTCGTCGTCTATAAGTACGCCCCTATGTTTCAAATACCTAGGTCTGACTCGAATCCATTCTACTGAATAAAAAAGTGATAGTCCCTCGTTCCAATCCCCAAAATACCACACATCATTATCAAAGGAGATTGGTTCAGGGGTTTCTTCCAACACATATTTAACTTGATAAGGTGGAGGAAAGGGTAATGTATTTATAACTGCGCTCTGCAACTCTTTCCATTTTGTGTTATTCATTATAGGATGTAACTGTTTTTCAGATAAGACAGATTGTATATTTTTCTTAAGACTTTCCATTCTCCTATCCATGTAACAAAGAAAACCTCCATTGATATTCTTTCAAATTGCGGCCATCTATAGTCGCTACTCTATCGTTAATCCGCCAAATTACACATAACGTTCTTGTTCACGATGCCCCCATCTTAAACTGCCTAGGAGTCATTCTTGCGTGACTGTGCTGGCCGCGATGCGAGCGGACAATGTCTTTCGCTTGGACTTTAGCCCATTCAAGGTTTCTATGGCACTTCATTATTTTCTTCCACTTTTATCTTCAGCAATAGGACCATATCATCTTCTTTAATTATTCTGTTTACTGATTCCTCATCTTGTAAATCAATCATACTCATTGATTTACTTCTCGTTTCTCTATACGCCGCCAATATTTTAGTTTCTCCTAACTTTAACTCCATCTCTTCTTTTCCTTTTCCAATGGCATAGTCCCAAGAACTAAGAGTATAAGTCTTATTTTCTTTTTCAATTATCGATGGTTGCATGCTTACTCCAGGTCCATAAAGAAATACTAGAGTATCTTTTGAGTTTGGATTTATCATTCCAAACCCCAAATTACCTTCTTCCACCTTATTAGGGCTGTTGCCATAGGATAATTGCGTTAAAGGTTGAGAATCTTTTTTTCCATCATTGTATCTTTCGACCCAAAGGTTTACCCATCTTTTATCTGCACTAGGTAAATAAAAGTCAAAATCAAATAAAATCCCTAAATTTAAATCCTTAAAAGTATTCTCATATTCAGAATCTGGGTTTATTGAGATAGTAGGTGTATTCGGCTTTTGCTTATTAGAACAGCCAAGACTAATCAGGATAAGAATAAGGATGATCATTAAACCTACATACGACCTTTTCAAAGTTTCTCACCTACTGTATTTTTCTTTTCAATAGAGACATCGTTCAGTTTATTTCAGTGATTCCATTAAACTATAATAATATTTCGATTCTTTCGTTTTATGTAATTGATACCATGCTTCTACTGTATCTTTTTTCATTACGTTGATCTTTTTAAATATTTCGTATGAGAATTCTAATGAAGCTAGCCCTGTGGCAGTGATTAAGTTATCATCTACCACTGCTGGAGTGTTTACATAATGAGAACCTCCCCTATAATCAGGACAAAACATTTTTAAAAACTCCTTATCGTTACTTGTATGCTTTCTATGATCTAATAAGCCATATTGAGCTAATGCTACTGTAGCGCCACAAATAGCTGCAATGATAACCTTCTGATTAATTACATTTGATACGATTTCTAATACGTTTTTATTTTTCTCATCCATCCAGGTATCTGCTCCAGGAAGAACGAGTAAATCGCCTTCTTGAAATTCGACATTATGAATATCCTTATCGGGTGTAATGGTTATTCCACCCATTGTTTTAACTGGCTCTAAAGTATTTCCAATCATGATAAGCTCTACTGTTGTGTTATTAGCAAAAAACCTACGGCTATTTAACTCCGCAGTGATGAAACCAATTTCCCAATCAGCTAAAGTATCCAGAACATATACATAGCATTTTTTACAATTTAATTCGGTTGTCATTATTCTCCTCCTAATGTTTATTTCGAAACTCCGAATGACCGCACCCATCTTCAAATCATTGATCAGCAATTGCCATGGGGCTCCCCTACCATTTTAATAAATTGATCTCTAATAGACATATATTCTCTATCTAATATGCTCATTATTACATCTGTTTGAAACTTCCCCTCAATAAATGCCCCTTCTCTTTCTACTCCCTTTTTTACAAATCCACATTTCTCATAACAAGCAATCGCTCTTCGATTATAATCAAGGACTCTTAAATCTACTCTATGTAATCTAATCTCTTCAAACGCAAACTGTAATATTAATTGGGTAACCTCAGTCCCCAGGCCTTTTCCTAAAATGCTAGAGTCAAAAAATCCAACAGAATATCTTGCCCTACAGTCAATATCGTTTACTTTTAGTCCTACTTTTCCTATACATCTTCCTTCATACTCAATACACCATTTATATTTCTGCTCATAAAATCCATTTATATAATTTCTAGCTTCTTCTAACGTTAATGGTTTTAAATTTCTCGTGCCTTTCCCAGACATTCTTTCAATTTCTTCATCTCTATCATAGCTATAATAGTCATGGATGTCGCTCTCGATTGGCTTTCGTAATAAAACCCTATTTCCTTGAATTGAAGGGGACTCTCCTTTGCCAAAAAGCTTTTATATTGCGGTCAAGAGAGTCGACTCAAAGGCATTCTTTACTATGAATCCTTTTTGAATCAAGTATAAACATAGACGCATCATGTCCCATGAATATTTTACTTCCTGTAAAAAAAGTTTTGAATTGAATATCCCTATAGCCTATTTTAGTCATTATGTCGGTTAACTCATCTGGATTAAATCCGTTATGAACCATATCTGAAACAATTTTTTCATTTTTATTAAAATCCACAATTAGTAGATGCCCTCCTTCATTAAGAACATCAAATAATCTTGATAAAACTAATTCCACATCATGAATATGGAGTAGAACCTGAGTCATAAAAATATAGTCGGTATGAACATCCACCAAACTTTCCTTTTCAATATCAAAGCATAACGTATCTACATTCTGAAGATTGAAATCAGTTATTTTTTGCTTTATTTGATTAATCATGTTCTGTGACGTATCTAGAAAAAGCATAGAACTAAACTCATTTAACAAGTTCATTCCGATAAGTCCAGTTCCACATCCAAAATCAATAGCATTCTTACTTTTAGCGTCAACTAAATAATTGCGGATAGCATCTGATGATACCTTTGCAATTTGGATTCGTTCAGGAGTGTCATATGTATTAGCAATCATTTCAAACTTGTCAGTATTCCCCATTATTATCTCTCCAATCATCCTTAATAAACAAGCCTGTACACTAAAAATTTGTTCAATTGTTAATTTATGAAAAAAAAAAATAACAAACATGAAAAACTCACTATTTCCTGGTAATCCTTTTTTGTAGGCAAATACAATAATAGGAGGAATAGCGAGTGAAAACAAATATTTGTTTACCACTAGGATTGCCAGAGTTTATAATTTTATAACAAAATATTCAAAAAGATACCATTTACTTAGATGTCGAGACAAAGACGATACCTAAATATTATATTCATTGTGGCTTCTCAACCCTAAAAAACATGATCAGCGAATTAGGAAGGTGCGAGATTTAGATTTATTAGATAAAACTCTCTATCTATTTATTTATCCATATCAAATGCTGGCGTTGTCATAACTGTAATGATGTGTTCTCTGAACCACTTACATCAGTACCAACTGGTAAACACCAAACCTACGGTTTCGTAAAAAAGCGTTTGATATGTGTTCTGGGACAACGATTAGTTACGTTAACCGTAAATTGGGAAGGAATTAATCACAAGATAAAGAATCGCAAACGTATTCTTTCGTAATCTGGAAAACTTCCGTATTCGAGTGAAACTAGAATGTTCGAAAGAACAGTCGATTATTCCTTCTCCATTTGCTCACATTGTAGATGATGCCGCGTAAGCCTCAAGCCCAAACCTCTTGAGGCTTACGCGGCATCATCTGATTGGTAGTTAAGTGAAGAAGGGGGAAGACTAGCCTATGAAAAGGCTGAAATGTGCGAGCTACACAGAAAATGACGAACAGCCAAAAATTTTGCTATAAACTAGTCTGAACAATCTTTATTTGCTTCTTCATATAACTGGTCGTTTTTAATGATTCAATATCAAAATTTTTCAACCATTCTAAGCATATTTCTGCTGTATATATTTCTAGGTAACTTAGTCGATTAGCTAGTAGTAATGCGGCTTCTCTCGGAAGTCCAATCGCCATAAACTCGAGAGCTGGGACAGTACAGGCTCCGTACTCTAAGTAAGCGGACAAATTAACAAGATTCTCAGCTTTGTCATTTTTTTTGATCGAAATCAAATAAGCCCTAAGTACTTCTGTATAAACCTGCATGTACTTTACTAGTTTATATCTTATTGTTAGATTAAGAAACTCAACTTGTGATTTAACAAGACTTGTTAACTGCTTTTCCTTTTTATTCAAAGAATTTGCATCGAAGAAAATAATTGATGATAATGGTTGTCCTAGCATCCATTTAAATGAATTAATAGAAATTTTCTTGACGAAATCATCATTCCAATTGTTATTTTCAAAATAAACTCCACATAAATGCACAATTTTTTTAAATCTTTCATAACTCTCTCCATATGAATGGAGTGGATAAAAAGGTATCAGTTCATCTATTGATTGACTAGTTTCAAAAAATACCCATAATTCATTTATTTTAGTAGGTAACATCCCTGGTATTTTTGTAGTAACTCTTTAGGAGGGAGAAAATCATTTATTAAAGATTCTGCAATATGATCGATTTCAATTAATATGGAACTATTTAATTCATTTTCATAAGTTGACCCTTCTAATTTTTTACCGCGAACTCTTTCATTTAAAATGACTGATACTAACTGCTCATTA
>NZ_BAMO01000036.1 GCF_000615945.1 Caldalkalibacillus mannanilyticus JCM 10596 | reverse complement strand
CTCAGACACAAATCCAACAAACCTTACCTTGGCAGTCTCAGTCTCATCATACAAACGCTCATATACGTTCATGTGGATACCCCTCCTTGTCTTTATTCAAATTAATGTAACACATTGTAGTTATATTATACCTTATATCTTTTTTGGCAGGCAAGGAGATAGATCACTTCATTCAAGTTCTTTCCTTATTTATTTGAGATTTATTTGAGCTTCCCCATCTCTCCTCTCTCTTTTATTCTTCTCTTCAAATAAGCTACAACCTCCGATAGAAAAATACAGTCTTCTTCATCGACCTCTTGATGATGATGACTACTAACCCATAAAATTCCTAGGAGGTGATGTTTCTCATAACAAGGAATGTATATGTCAATCCCTCTCTGCTTATTCACCATTTGATTCGTTCCCCGTATAGCACATAATGATAATTCATTATCACCAAAAGGAAACGTTTCAGGTTGCGGATCCACACCCGCCCTACATAAGAGATAAAAGCCATTTTTCTCGCATGTATAATAGGAAACGTTACGATAGATGTATTTCTCAGTAGTAATTAATTTCGTTACCTTCTCTAATAAAATTCCCGTTTCCTTAATTTTTTCCCCATAAATCCCAATTTGATATCTAAATTCATCTAAGGTATCAGATTTAGAGTCATACATACTATTGCCTCCACACTTTTATCAGCATTCTACATACATTGTACTATTTTCCATTTACTTTCATACGTTTTTTTTTGATTAAGTTTCACTAGTGTATTTAGAGTTGTCAATCTAAGTTGATAATGCTAAGATGTTAAAAGATGTTAAGCGTATACATAGCTGTAAGTTAGGAGTGAACGTCGTGAGTAATAGCTCGTTTATAAAACTGGTCAAAGCCTCTGCTACCTCTCAGGTTACTTTGCAGGATGTAAAATCAAAATTACAGCATTACATAGACATGACTACAAAAACCGGTAAGCAGTTGGACTGGGGATACTCAGAAGCCGCTTTCCCTTATTCGATCGCGGAAAAACCTGAGGGAAAAGACCAATGGTTTTATCTAAAAGGGAAAGATCAGAAATTATATAAGTATATTGTGTTTGGTGTAGGCTCCGAAACCGTTCCTAATGAAGAAGGGAATGAAGAACAATATTTTATACAGGTTGTGTTGCCTGAAGGAGCTACTCATGGTGATAAAGGGAAAGCCAATGAGTTTTGTAAATATCTTGCTAAAGAATACAAAGCTGAACTGCATTTATTCAATGGACGCATCATGTATTACTATCCTCGAAAGCCTTAAATCATTTGAACCTTAGGATTCTCTAGAAAAGATTCTTAAGGTTTTTTTATACTATCAGAAAGTCTTCTTTTTTTCCAGAGAACTCCTGTTTCATTCCTCTTCTATTTTCTTTTTTTTTATCATATAATAAGAACACACGTTCTTTCAATAGGAAAAATGGAGGATGTTTCACCATGTCTAATACTCCCTTGAAAACTACAACCATCTTCTTAGTTGACATGCAATCCTTTTATGCAAGCGTAGAAAAGGCCTGCCTCCCACATCTTCGTGATAAGCCCTTAGTTGTAGCAGGTGACCCTGAACGACGCAGTGGAATCATTCTTGCCGCCTGCCCCCTCGCTAAGAAATGGGGGATTAGCACAGCTGAAGCCCTGTGGCAAGCAGAACAAAAGTGCCCAGAATTAGTCGTTGTTCGACCTCGGATGCAGAAATATATTGATGTTTCTCTTCAAATCACTTCCATCTTAGAAAGCTTCAGCGATCTTACAGAACCCTATAGTATAGACGAACAATTTGTAGATATGACCCCCTCTCTCCATCTATTTGGGACCGCTCATAAAACCGCCTTGCTGCTACAGAATCGCATTCTACAGGAAACAGGAGTCTATGCAAGAATTGGAATTGGACCAAATAAAGCATTAGCCAAAATGGCCTGCGATCATTTCGCCAAAAAAAACAAGGAAGGTATTTTTTATCTACCAAAAGAAAGCATCCACTCTCTTCTCTGGCCTCTTCCTGTTGGAAAGCTATTTGGTGTAGGGAGAAAAATGAAAAAGCATCTAGAACATATGGGCATACGAACCATTGGACAGCTGGCTCAATACCCTATGGAGCTTCTGCAAAAAAAATGGGGAATTAATGGAGTCGTGCTATGGATGACTGCAAACGGTCAGGATGATTCTCCTGTTTCAACAGAATCTCATGTACAACAAAAAGCAGTGGGACATCAAATGACACTCCCTAGAGATTATAAAGAACTGGCTGAAATCAAAGTAGTTCTGCTAGAACTAAGTGAGGAAGTAGGGTATCGTGCCCGCTGTAAACAGTACCTAGGTCATACCGTTTCAGTAGGCGCCAAAGGGGCTGATTTTGCTTTCCCCACCGGATTTTATAGACAGTCTAAACTCTATTACGAAACTAATTTTGGGATGGATATTTTTAAATCAGCCTACCGTTTATTCTGTCAGCACTGGGATGGAGAGCCTATCCGAAGCGTATCTGTGACTCTTTCTGGTCTTTCTCCTTTACATGATTGTCAACAGCTCCATTTCTTTCACGATATAGGTAAAAAAGAACAGATTAGCACCGCCATGGATCAAATCAAACAAAAATATGGATCAGCCTCTATCATAAGAGCCTCTTCTCTCACCAAGGCAGGGCAAGCTGTAGCTCGTTCTCACAAAATTGGAGGCCACTACAAATAGAAGGTCAAGAGTACCATGAACAAGGGCATCACAATTCCAGTCAATCCCATAGCAAAGCCACTCACACCTCCTCTGCGCTCAGAATCAAGAAGAAGTCTGGCTGTACCAATTCCATGTGCAGAGGTTCCAATGGCTGTTGCATAAGCAATATCATCACTGATTCCACAAAGCTTCAGTAATTTAGGACCACATACACTACCAATAATTCCTGTCAACACAGTCAATACTCCAATGAGCTGAGGAGCTCCTCCCCATCCTTGAACCATTTCTACAGCAATGGGAGTTGTCACTGTTTTAGAAGCAAGGGCAAGAAACATCTCTCTGCTCCCACCTAAAAGCCAAACAATCAAATAGGCTGAAAACATTCCCGTCAAACATCCTGCTAGAATCCCAATCAAAATTGACCAAAAATGCTCACGGATCAATAGATAATTTTTATACAAAGGGACAGCTAAAGCCACTGTAGCAGGTCCAAGAAAGAAAAAAATCAAATCGCCTCCCAATTGATAGTTTTCATAAGGAATATCAGCCACAACCAAAATGAAAAGGACAAATAAACTCGTAAATACAACGGGATGCAGCCAACGAAGCTTCTGATAAAAAAATAGACAGATCACATAGAGACCTACTGTTAAAGCAACACCAAATAGGGGGGATTGCACAAGCGAAAGCTGACTAATCAATGGAGCTAACACCATCGCACTCCCCTCCTTTCTTTTCTTTTGATTTCTTCAACAGCCCTTGCACGAACCAGCCGGTTGTCAGCATAACCACAAAGGTCCCGACAAAAAGACTCACTACAATGGGAAGCCACTGAGCTCTATAATCTGAAAAAATAACCCCTACGCCTACAATCACAGGGGTAAAAAAGAGTAGCATATGCTTCAACAAAAATTGTGCGGTTTCTTCAATCCACGAAAGCTTGATCCATCCAGCACAAAGGGCAAAAACTAATAAAATAAAACCAATCACATTTCCTGGAAGAGGAATAAACCAGGCATGTAATAGAGCACCCGCAAAATAAAAAGCAAGTAGTATAGCTAAGCCTCTCATACCGTTTCTCTCCTACTCTTAAAAAATCACTCTATCGTCTATCTTTTCATCATATCATAGAAAAAGGTACGAAATAGAAAGAAGATGTTCGCACTCTTTTAAGCAGAGTGAACATCTTCTTTCATTCACTTATACATTACTCACATTCCACCGATATTAAGCAGAAAATTGTTCTTTTTCGGTAGAGCCTTCAAGAGCAGTCGTGGAAGAATTCCCTCCCGCAATCACTTGGGCTACTTCATCAAAGTATCCTGTTCCCACCTCACGTTGATGCCTTGTCGCTGTATAACCGTGCTGTTCAATGGCAAATTCAGCTTGTTGCAGCTGAGAATAAGCAGCCATCCCACTCTCTTTGTACCCGCGAGCAAGTTCAAACATACTGTAGTTCAGCGCATGGAAACCTGCTAGAGTGACAAATTGGAACTTGTAGCCCATTTTCCCAAGCTCTTTCTGGAATTTAGCAATCGTTTCATCATCCAGCTTCTTCTTCCAGTTAAACGAAGGGGAGCAGTTATACGCTAGTAATTTACCAGGGAACTTCTCATGAATGGCTTCAGCAAATCTTCTTGCTTCCTCCAGGTTTGGCTCAGAGGTTTCGCACCAAATCATATCGGCATAAGGAGCATAGGCAAGCCCACGAGAAATGGCTTGATCCAACCCATCATTGGTATAGAAGAATCCTTCTGGAGAACGTTCGCCCGTTAAGAAAGGCTGATCATATGGATCAATGTCACTTGTAATCAGACGAGCTGCATTCGCATCTGTTCGAGCAATTAAAACAGTAGGTACTCCCATCACATCTGCAGCTAAACGAGCAGAAATTAAATTCTTCACCGCTTGTTGCGTCGGAAGAAGAACCTTCCCTCCTAAATGACCACATTTTTTCTCTGAAGAAAGCTGATCCTCAAAATGAACGCCAGCTGCTCCTGCCTCGATCATTCCTTTCATTAACTCAAAGCAATTTAACGCTCCTCCAAAACCTGCCTCTGCATCGGCTACAATCGGGGCAAACCAATACGTTCCTTCATTCCCTTCTGAGTGATCAATTTGATCCGCACGCTGCAAAGCTTGATTAATACGCTTAACAACATGAGGAACACTGTTGGCTGGATACAGACTCTGATCAGGGTACATATTACCAGACAAATTAGCATCTGCCGCTACCTGCCAGCCGCTCAAATAAATGGCTTTCAACCCCGCCTTGACCTGCTGAACAGCTTGATTCCCTGTTAAAGCTCCTAGTGCATTGACATAATCCTCTGTATTTACTAGATTCCACAGACGTTCTGCACCCATTTTAGCTAGAGTATGCTCAATCTGAATAGAACCACGCAAGCGAAGAACATCCTCCGCAGAATATGGGCGTGTAATCCCCTTCCAACGATCCGCCTTCCAATTGCTTTCTAATTCTTTCATTTCTTTTTCATTCATCATTCTTCCTCATTCCTCTCCATTTTTTTAGATTCTGATTGTTTACGTATGTGTGGTGTTGAATTTAAAAGCCAAACTCTCTAAGATGAGAGTTGTTGATAGCCTGGTATCGTTAGAAACTCAATGAACTCATCCTCCGTGACAAGCTGTAAAAAGAGACTGGCAGCCTGAGTATAACGACCATCCATATAGCGCTCTTGCCCCAAATGCTCCAAGAGAACTTGAAGCTCTTCTTCTAACAATTCCTCAACTAATGCTAAGGTCACCTTGCGTCCATCCTGAAGAATTCCTTTAGGATGACGGATCCATTGCCAAACCTGGGTTCTTGAAATCTCTGCCGTTGCGGCATCCTCCATCAGATTATAAATGGGAACAGCACCAGATCCTCCTAACCAAGCTTCGATGTATTGAACGGCTACACTTATGTTTGTTCTTAATCCCTGTTCTGTAATTTCACCACTAGGGGCTTCAAGAAGATCACTCGCTGATACACGAACATCCTCTCTCTTTTTGTCCACTTGATTAGAGCTAGGCATGTATTCATTAAATGCCTTCATGGCTACCTCAACTAATCCCGGGTGAGCTACCCAAGTACCATCATGCCCATTCTTCGCTTCTCTTTCCTTATCCGCTCTAACCTTATTCATCGCTTCTTCATTCGCTACAGGATCATACTTTACTGGAATCTGGGCTGCCATTCCGCCCATCGCGTGCGCTTCTCTTTTATGACATGTTTGGATAACATAGAGAGAATACGCATTCATGAAAGGCACCGTCATCGTCACTTGTGAACGATCAGGCAAGATAAACTGTGGATGATTTCTTAGCTTTTTGATATAGCTAAAGATATAATCCCAGCGCCCGCAATTTAATCCAGCACTATGCTCACGTAATTCATATAAAATCTCATCTGCTTCAAATGTAGCAAGAATCGTTTCGATTAGAACAGTTGCCTTAATCGTTCCTTGAGGGATTCCTAATTCATTCTGGGCAAAAACAAAGATATCGTTCCATAAGCGAGCCTCTAAATGCCCCTCCAGCTTTGGTAGATAGAAATAAGGACCAGATCCTTTGGCTAATAGGGTCTTGGCATTATGATAAAAGAAAAGTCCAAAATCAAAGATGCTACCAGAAGCTGGCTCCCCATGAATCAACACATGTTTTTCTTCCAGATGCCATCCTCTTGGGCGAACCAATAGAGTCGCAATCTGATCCTTTAATTCATATTTTTTTCCTTGAGGACTTGTAAAGTCTATCGTTCTATTAATGGCATCCCGTAAGTTTATTTGCCCGCCTATGCTATTCTCCCAAGTCGGTGAATTAGCATCTTCAAAATCAGCCATAAACGCCTTTGCTCCAGAATTAAACGCATTAATGACCATTTTTCGATCACCAGCAGGACCTGTAATCTCTACTCTACGATCCTGTAAATCAAGTGGTACAGGGGTCGTTCTCCATGAACCTTCCCTAATATTTTTGGTTTCTTCTAGAAAGTCTGGCAGTTCACCAGCATCAATATCCTTTTGTCTTGTTATTCTGTTTTGTAACAGTTCCTTCCGCCTAGTTCCAAACTGAAGGTGAAGCTTCTTCACAAATTCTAATGCTTCAAAGGATAAGATTTCTCCATATTCTTCTGTGAGGATTTCTCCTTCGATTCGAACATCCGACGGACTTTTTATTGAAGTTGACATCCTATCTTCCCCCCTATATTAATCAAGAAGACCATTCCCATTACATCTAGGACAGCATAATAGACCATCTCCTTGGCATTCTGAACATCCTTCGATTTCATGATGAGAGCAAGCTTTCTCATGGCACCTATGACATTCAATTTCTCCAGTCCCATGGCAAATATGACAGTTCATCTCTCTTTTCCTCCTTCTTCATCCTCTCTGTATTACTACAGAAAGTTTTAATTAATAGTTATTATATAACAAATAAATATTTTGGCAACTGTTTTATCACAATTTTTAATAAAATATTTTTGTACTATAACAGAAGAACTAGAAAAGAGGGACTGAAAGAATAATTTCCGCGTATGCCTAGGGGCTTTTATCCCACCTTGCACATACTCTTTAAATATAAAAACAGATCATTAGGAGGTTTTCAGAATATGTATCCGATCGATCGACAGAATCCTCAACTAACAGGTTATGGGTATCATCACCGTCCCCGTTTCCCTTGGCAACCTTTTGCTCTATTTCCGTTCTTATCATACGCATTACGCCCACCATATCCATATCCTTATCCTTATCCCTATCCACCTTACCCTTACTATCCACCATACAGTCCTTATCCTCCTTACTATCCTTACTATAGATCTAACCCTGCTGAGGAGATCTACACAGAAATGGAGAACTAAAAAAAGGAGCAAGTACATAGCCCTTTCAGCTATATGCTTGCTCCTTTTTTCGAAACAAATCTTAGTACACAGACTTTCCTAATTATAAGAATCTCTTTCTAATCTCTGGAGAAGGGATCAGACAATGATCCCTTTTTCCAAACCATTTGATTCTGTTTTTTGCCACAATTCCATATACCGCATCTCTGATTGGTTTGGGCACAACTAATAGGGCATAGAATACCTTCCAGGCCCCTTTTAAATCCTTACAAATTCGAAGAGCGGCTGATGATTTAAAATAACAAGTTTCCTGATCTACTAGAATGAAGCTGTTGATATTCTCAGGAATGTTATATTTTTTTATGAGTTCTTTCCCTATATCGCTTTGTTGAGCAGCAAACTTATAAACCCCCTGTGGATCTCTTTTAATAATAAACTGAACACTCTTATCACAAAAATTACATTCTCCATCAAATAATACAATCTTATTCATGATTCTCTCGACTCCTTCTTAGGTTTCATCTAACAACTCGTGGAGATAGAAGTTCCGATTTTCTAGAAACCTTCTTGTTATTTGATAATGACTTGTATCTTCATAACGTACAAGTCGAATCGAAGTTTCATCAAATTGAAAAATTTCTGCCTCCGGGTATCCCAAAAGAATCGGTGAATGAGTAGCTATAATTAGTTGAGAATCCTTCTGCAATTGATGAATAAGGCTCAGGAATGTTAATTGTCTTGCAGGAGATAAAGCCGCTTCAGGCTCGTCTAATAGGTAAATCCCCTGCTTCCCTAACCGGTGTGTAAACAGAGATAAGAAGGACTCTCCATGAGATTGTTCATGCAGCGATTTTCCGCCATAGTAGTCATACACCCGTCCGCCTTCTTCCTCCGCCATCTCATCCATATAAGAAGCAAAATGATAAAAGGACTCCGCTCGTAGAAAAAAGCCATTTTTTATTTTGGGCATCCAAGATAAACGTATATACTCGCCAAAATCAGCATGAGAGGAAGCTACTTCATACAAGTTATTGGCACTCCCACCAGCCACATTAAATTCACACTTATAAGCAATCGCTTCTAAAAGGGTCGATTTCCCTGAACCATTCTCTCCCACGAAAAAGGTAACATTTTTGTTTAAAGCAAGACTCGACAGGTTACGAAGGGCAGGAATGTTAAAAGGATATACATTTGTTTTTTTTATTTTCTCTTTCAGTACCTTAATTTCTCGGAGAAACATAAGTTAGCTCCCTCCATTTTTTCTATTAAACAGCCACAGTTCTAGTCTTTTTCATCTTAAACATTATATGCTTTCTCTTTTCTAGAAAAGAAGGCTTAGCTATATCGTACCATTAGTAGAGCTCCTTATCTATTTATTTACAGGATCAAATAAGCTTAAGTATATAGTATAGTAAAATATTCCTTTTTTTATATATTTTTGAAGGTATGCTGTGATATTTGTAGAATATGGGTTTAAAGAGAAAAATGTTAACACAATATTTTCAACTAATTATGTTTAAGGAGAGGTAGAATAATCGATGAAAAAAATACTATTTTCTAACTTTTTTGTGATTGTACTTACGCTGGTATTCTCTACTTCGGCATTTTCTTCATTAAATACTCCTGAGGAAAAAGCTGATGAATATGAGCCCAATAACACTCCAGAAGAAGCCGTCTATTTTGAAAATCATTCGGTCCTAGAACAAGGTCACATAATACAAGCCTATATAGCTCCTGATGATTTAGACTACTACCTTTTTTACACTCCGACGAGTGCACTTCAACTTGTCATATTTTATGCACCTGATAACCAAAATTATTTGGTTTCTATCTTTTTAGCAAGTGAATTATTAGATAGAAAACCAGGTGAAGAAGTTCCTAGTATTGTAAAAACTTATACAAACGGGGAACTAGGAGTGATATTGCCATTCCATCCTATAGCACAGGAAAAGTACATCGTTCTTGTAGAAGGTTATGATGGAGCTCATAACGAAAAAGATCGTTACACTTTAATAGCTCATCAAACTCGTTAGGCACAAAGAGGATGTTACCAAAAGCTAAGCTTCTAGTAACATCCTCTTCTCTTTTTCTTATATTTACTCTATCTATAACCCTATACTTTCCTTGAAGTTAATTTCGCTTGAGTAAAGAGCAGTAAATAATCAAATCCACCTGCTTTGGAATCTGTTCCAGACATGTTAAAGCCGCCGAACGGGTGAACTCCTACAAGTGCTCCTGTACATTTACGGTTGATATAAAGATTTCCGCAATGAATGGTTTCTAAAGCATATTCAATACGTTCTTCAACACCGGAGAAAAACGCTCCTGTTAATCCATACTCTGTATTATTGAAGATATCAATCGCTTCCTGCCAATCGCTTGCCTTGCAGATCGCCAGAACAGGTCCAAAAATCTCTTCCAGCATAATACGGGAAGTAGGCTTAACATCAACAAATACAGTAGGTTGAATATAAAAACCATTGCCTTCTCCCTTGCTTCCACCTGCTACAAGTTTTCCTTCCTGCTTTCCAATCTCGATATACTCAAGGATGCGATTATAAGCACTCTGATCAATGACTGGACCTACTTGATAATTCTCTTCTGGTAGACCCATTTCTAGTTGATTCGTTAATTCTATGACTCTCTCTACGACTTGATCATACACAGAATCGACAATAACCGCTCGTGATCCAGCAGAGCATTTTTGTCCTTGGAATCCAAAAGCAGAAGCAACAACCGCTTGAGCTGCCGCTTCAAGATCTGCCGTTTCATCAACAACAATCCCGTCTTTTCCACCCATTTCAGCCACTAAACGTTTAATCCAAATTTGTCCTTCTTGTGTTTCAGCTGCTAGACGATTGATGCGAAGACCTACTTCTTTGGAGCCTGTGAAGCTAATAAATCTTGTTTTTGGATGGGTTGTTAAGTAATCCCCTACCTCTGCTCCACTTCCAGGAATGAAATTAATGACACCAGCTGGTAACCCTACCTCTTCCATTAGGGCAACAAATTTATGAGCAATAACTGGAGTAGTAGAAGCTGGCTTTAAGAGAACAGTATTTCCAGACACCACTGCAGCTGTTGTCATTCCTACACAAATAGCTAATGGGAAATTCCAAGGAGGAATCACGACTCCAACCCCTAGTGGGATGTAAGAAAGCTTGTTATCTTCTCCAGGAATTTTGACCAGAGGCTGATGAATATGAGTTTCGCTCAAGCGAATCATTTCTCTAGCATAGAATTCGATGAAATCGATCGCTTCTGCCGTATCCGCATCTGCTTCTGCATAATTTTTCCCTGACTCTAAGATCATTAAAGCAGAAAATTCATGCTTGCGTTGACGCATTAGATCAGCCGCTTTAAAGAGATACTCTGCTCTTTCTCTAGCAGGGACCTTTTTCCACGTTTCGAAAGTAGCTAAGGCTTCTTGCATTGCTTTTTCTGCAAGCTCCTTACTAGCTTTACTTACCTTCCCAATCACTTCATCCTTTTTTCCTGGGTTGATCGAAACAATCTTATCTTCTGTATAAACCTTCTCATTCCCAATATATAAAGGATAATCTTGATTTAATTCTGCCTTTACTTTTTGAAGAGCTTGCTCCATCGCTTTTTTATTCTCTTCTAGTGAAAAATTAGTAAATGGTTCGTTTACAAAAGGGGCTATTGTTTTCGTTGTCATGATTAATCTCTCCTTTAATCTATAATCATTTAGCGGATAAGCTTTTTTAAACCCATCCTCTCCAGCGTGATGCTTCTGCCATTCTGCGTAATCCTACAATGTAAGAAGAAAGCCTCATATCTATTTTTAAGCGTCTAGAAGTGTCATAGACATTATGAAAAGAAGCTGTTAAGATTTTTTCTAGCTTTTCTTCTACTTCTTCTTCTGACCAATAGTAACCTTGGTTGTTTTGAACCCATTCAAAATAGGAAACAACAACGCCTCCAGCACTCGCCAGTACATCAGGTACAATAAGAACTCCTTTTTCTGTTAAAATTTCAGTAGCCTTGAGTGTTGTAGGTCCATTTGCTGCTTCTACTAAAATTTTTGCTTTAATCTCTGCCGCATTTTCTTCAGTAATCTGATTTTCAATAGCAGCCGGGACGAGAATATCACATTCTTGAACAAGCAACTCTTTATTTGTCAGTTGAGGAGGAAATAAATTGGTTACAGTCCCAAAAGAATCTCGTCTATCTAACAAATACTCGATATCCAATCCCTCAGGATCATACAAAGCTCCTAGCGCGTCAGAAATACCCACAATCTTAGCGCCAGCATCATGTAAAAACTTCGCGAGAAAGCTTCCTGCATTACCAAAACCTTGAATGATGACTCTAGCTCCTTCGATTTGAATACCAGCTACCTCCGCCGCTTCTCGTAAACAAATGGTTACACCTTTGGCTGTAGAGGATTCACGACCTGCTGATCCTCCTAGAACCAAAGGCTTTCCAGTAATAAATCCTGGAGAGTCAAATTCTCTAATTCGACTGTACTCATCCATCATCCATCCCATGATTTGCGAGTTGGTAAATACATCAGGGGCTGGGATGTCCTTTGTCGGTCCAACAATCTGACTAATCGCACGTACATAGCCACGGCTTAAGCGTTCTAATTCACGAAAAGACATTTCCCGCGGATCACATTGGATACCACCTTTTCCACCGCCATAAGGAAGATTGGTAATACCACATTTAATACTCATCCACATGGATAAAGCTTTCACTTCTTCTTCAGTAACATTGGGATGAAAGCGAATGCCTCCTTTTGTCGGGCCGACAGAATCATTGTGCTGGGCACGATAACCAGTAAAAATCTTGACTGATCCATCATCCATTCTTACAGGAATACGAACCGTCAATAAGCGTAGTGGTTCCTTCAATAGTTCATAGAATTCATCTTCATACCCTAATTTACCTAAGGCTTGCTTAATCACCTGCTGTGTTCGTTCAAATACACTTAGGTTCTCTAAATTGATGGACTCATTAGATTGATGATTCGCTTGTTTTACTTCTTCTGCCTTCATGCTCATGCCTGAACACCCCTTATTTTTGCTCTCCAGAACTCACTCTTACATCTAACACTTTTCTAATAATGTCTAATGCCCAATCCAATTCTTCCTTCTTAATCGTTAGAGGAGGAGCAAATCGAATCGTTGTTTCATGTGTTTCCTTACATAAAAGACCACGTTCTTTTAGCTCTTCACAATAAGGTCTTGCTTTGGTATTCAATTCTAATCCAATAAACAATCCTCTGCCTCGAATATCGGCAATAACAGGATTCTCTATCTTTCTAAGCTCTTCAATGAAATATTCTCCAAGCTCAGCAGAACGTTGAACTAATTTTTCCTCATTAAGTACGTCAAGTGCTGCAATGGCTACAGCACAGCCAAGTGGATTCCCACCAAAAGTAGATCCATGAGAACCTGGCTCAAATACTTCTAGAATTTCTTTATTTGCAGCAACAGCGGATATAGGGAATACTCCACCGCCTAATGCTTTCCCCATAATGTACATATCCGGCTTTACATCTTCCCAGTCACAAGCAAATAGTTTTCCTGTGCGTCCAAAACCAGTCTGGATTTCATCAGCGACAAATAGAACATTATTTTCTTTACAAATTTCTTGTGCAGCTTTCAAAAAGCCTTCCGTTGGGATAACAATACCCGCTTCTCCTTGAATCGGCTCTACCATGAAGGCAGCTGTATTAGGAGTAATCGCTTTCTTAAGCTCCTCAATATCCCCGTATGGAATAATCTTAAAACCAGGAGTAAAAGGTCCAAATCCTCTCTTATATTCTTCAGCAGAAGAAAAGGAAGTAATAGTTAATGTTCTACCATGAAAGTTTCCTTCACAAACAATGACCTCTGCTTGATTTGCAGGAACTTTTTTCACTTCATAAGCCCATCTTCTCACAGCTTTCAGTGCTGTTTCTACAGCTTCTGCTCCAGTATTCATTGGTAGAATCATTTCTTTTCCAGTTAGACTAGATAGTTTTTCATAGAAATCCCCAAGTTGATCGTTGTGGAAAGCTCTAGAAGTAAGAGTTACTTTATCTGCTTGATCCTTTAAGGCTTGAATAATTTTGGGATGGCGATGTCCTTGATTTAACGCCGAATATGCACTTAACATATCCATATATCGTTGTCCTTGAGGATCTTCTACCCAAACCCCTTCTGCCTTGGAAATAACAATGGGCAGCGGATGATAATTATTCGCTCCAAATCTTTCTGTTTGTTCAATAATCGTTTGAGATCTATTCATTTAAGAAATCCCCCTTATTCATTTTTCCTAGTAAGCTCTATACATACTTTCATCTTTTTGAGCGCACTTTTAGTAATGCAAGTTTCATGCCAAAATAAAAAAAGGACATATTCAAATATAGTCACTCTATTTTATACTGATATGCAAAAAATGACGAAGAGGAACAGCATAATATTTTTGCTGTGCAATATTTTTTTGCTTAATGCACTAGAATTTTTTTTGCATAAATGAAAAAGAACATGCTACAATGACTTGAAGAATGAAAGAAGGCAGGTGATTACGTTGAAAAAAGAGGATGAAATCAGACACTTACAACAACTCATCACTTTTTATCAATTTATTGTGCAGGAAATGAACGAGGGCGTTCACGTCATCGATGAACAGGGACGTTCCATTATATATAATAAAAAAATGAGCGAAATCGAATCGATGCAAGCCGAAGATGTACTAGGTAAAAATCTTCTGGATGTGTTTCCTTTTTCCAGAGGAGAAGAAAGCACCTTGTATCGAGCGTTAAAAGAAAGAGAAACAGTAAAAAAAGTAAGACAAACGTATTTTAATGATAAAGGGAAAGAAATCAATACAATCAATCATACCTTTCCTATCATGGATCATCATACCATTATTGGCGCTGTTGAAATTGCTAACGATGTGACAAAAATTGAACGAATTATTAGAGAAAGCATTCTGAATAAGGAAAATACTAAATATACCTTTGAAAGTATTATTGGATCGAGCGCTGCAATGAAGGAAGTGATTGAAAATGCCAAGCGAGTGACAAGAACCTCTTCTTCTGTCTTAATCGTTGGAGAAACTGGGACAGGGAAGGAACTATTCGCTCAAAGCATTCACAATGGAAGCTACCGTTCAGCAGCTCCATTTATTTCTCAGAATTGTGCTGCATTACCAGATAGCCTGATTGAAGGTTTATTATTTGGCACGTCGAAAGGCGCATTTACTGGTGCGATCGAACGACCGGGGCTCTTCGAACAAGCGGAAGGGGGAACCCTGTTTCTAGATGAGATTAACTCCCTTACCCTCCCTTTACAAGCCAAACTTCTTCGAGCATTACAGGAAAAAACGATTCGTCGTATAGGAGATACGAAGGACAAACAAATTGATGTGCGCATTATTGCGGCTATTAACGAAGATCCTTTTGAAGCCATTTCGAATCAAAGAATCCGCAAAGATTTATATTATCGTTTAAGTGTGGTCACGCTGTTCATCCCCCCTCTTAGAGACAGAAAGGAAGATATTCTTGAATTAACGAAACACTTTATTTCAAAATATAATCACCTTTTCGATATGAATGTGGAAAGAGTATCTGAAGAAGTGAAGCAGCACCTTCTAAGCTATCATTGGCCTGGAAATGTTCGTGAGCTACAGCATATTATCGAAGGTGCAATGAACTTGATGGTTGACGAGAAGGAGATACTCCATACCCACCTCCCTGTCCATCATATCCGACGTCAAAATCAGCTAGAGAAAGAAGCATTTGATCAAAGCAAGCCTGATGATCAAGATACAGCCTCCCTTCTGAATCGGGAGAATCAAGAGCAAGTATGGTCACAAATTGAAGAATCCAAAACCCTGAGAGAAAAAGTAGAAGAGTTTGAAAAATATTATATTACACGCATTTTAGACAAGCACAGAAGCAACATATCGCAAGCGGCAAAAGAACTCGGCATAAGCAGACAAAGCCTGCAATATCGCTTGCGGAAATATAAAAAAACAATGTGAGTAAAAAGAAACATTCTAAGTGATTTTTTATCCTTTTCTGGTTATTTTCATGACGAACTCCAAATAAACTTATACAAAGCCAAAAACAGGAGGATGTCAGATGAACAAATACAATGTCTATTTTACAATTCATGGTTCTATAGAAATGCCTGCACATAATGAAGGAGATGCCATTAAGCGATTCTGGGAAAAAGAGAATCGTTTCCTGATCAATAACCTCTCAAGAAGCCCTAACGTTAACATGGATGATGTCAGAATCGAGGCGAAAGAGGTCATGTTAAAAGAAAATCAAGAGAAAAAGGTTCGCTTATTTGGCAGAGGCTAGAGAAGTAATTTTGAAAAGCACAAAAAAATAAAGTGATGGAAGAAACATTCCCCCATCACTTTTTTCTTTTGTTATTCTCACTTTCTAGTCTATCTGAAAGCTTCTCGCTACTTCCTCAGCACGCTCTTTACTAAAAAAAGGAGTATAGAAATAGAGATGATAAACATGATCTTTATCATGAAGGATATAGTAATGGATAATTTGTGCGATCCCTTGTGATTTGATGTGCTCAAGAGTTTTTACTGCTGGATAAGGGAAATCTTGAGGATACAATTTTTCAAATAATATAGGATTTGAGGTCTTTTCAATCATTGTTTCCTCGTTCATCAATCGAAGCCCTCCTACAACAAGTTGACCAGCAGAAATAAAATCCCAGCTCCCGTCACTTAACTCTACGATTTCAAAATCTTCTGGAAGCTCTTTCAGACTGTAAAAAGATGAAAGCTGTTCACCTCCATAACCTAATTCTCGCTTTTCACCTCCTGTTAGGTTCATAACATACATTGCTCCACCAAATAAAAGAAACAGGATAAGAGCAATTGATACTTTATTCAACAGAGTATTTCTGCTTCCGTTTCCTCTCTCTGATTTCAATGCTTTCACGTAAAGAATAATAAATCTGTTGTTTGGCTCCTTTCCTCATCTCGATTCCATTCCATCTATCTGCGAATTCCTCCAAACGATCTTTTTCAGAGTGGCTCATGGATATATCCCTCCTCCTCCAATAAATCCTTCAGCTTTTGTAGCCCCCTATACAAATCGGTTTTTACTCTTCCTTCTGTACATTGCATAATCGCCGCTGTTTCAGCGATAGAGAACTCTTTTATTTTTCTTAGGTAAATCACTGTACGATATTTGTCACTCAACTTCGCTAACGCTCGATATAGTTCCGCTTCACTTTCATTTAGTTCAATAAAGTGTAGGGGTTGCGGTTCACTGGATTTGATTGTAGCTGTCAGAGCTTCCACAATCCAACGAAATGATCTCTTTTTTCTTATCCAATCAACGGCTATATTTCTCGCGATTCGAAACAGCCATGTTTTCTCAGTTGCTCTTCCTTCAAAGGAGCGAATACTGGTATACACATTTAAAAAAGTTTCCTGCAAGAGATCTTCAGCCACCTCTGAAGAACCCACCATAAAAATAAAAAAACGATAAAGATCGTCACAATATTGATGATACAAGTATTGAGTCTTCTCAGATGCCGATATCTGATCCACTTCTCCACCTCCCATTCACCTGCTCTACCTATATAGTCGTTACATTACTCAAAAAGTTACAAAAAAAATCAACCTCATGTATCCAGATTTTTAGGGCATCCTACGATATAGCTAGCACGCTAAAAATCAGATGAAAGAGGAGGTTGAATCTTGGACACTGTCAATAAAAATAAGTTAGAACAGGATTTGCAAGTAGATCGAATGATTGATGAGGGGCTTGGAGCAGGAAGAATCATAGAAAAAGAAGATACAAAGAAGTTCAGTATGGATCATCTAGCTCAGAAAACAGAAGATGACAGAGATCTTTAGACTCAAGAAGAAAGCCCCCTCGCAAATTGAGGGGGCTCGATTTTTTTACTTAATTTTCTTATTGTGATCTTTCTTTAAAGGTATGAATCAGTACATTCCTGATCTGCTGTGGCTCGTGAATATATTTCCAAAATAATTCGCCGTAAATTAATAAGTCAGCATGAAGGTGAAGCCCTCCCTCAGGATCATCATTGACGGCAAAACTAGTTCCTGAGTTTCCGACGTAACCCAGAGTTTCTCCACGCTTCACCTCTTTACCCACATAGATTCCTTCTTCAATCTTGGAAAGATGTGCATAACGCACCATGACTCCATGATCATATTGCACCCAAACAGACCTCCCGCGCAATTTATCTAGGATATACGTCGGGGTTTCATGCAATTCGCCCGCCAAGGTCAAGTAAGCCTCTCTTTCATCCTTCTCAAATTCTATGTAGTCTAGGTCGGCTCTAACCACAACTCCATCAGCTACTGACAACACCTTAGTATTGAGATCGATCGTTGTTCCAGTAGCACCACTATACCAATCGATCCCCTCATGATATCCGTTTCGATACGCTCTTCTAGCCCCAGGCAAATGAGATTCTCGTGTGCTAATCATGGCACCAGGGATAGGATTCGTTAGAAGGATAGGTATTCAACCAACTCTTCTGTAGATAATTCATCTAGCTGTGTGCCCTTCTCTCTAAATTGACTAAACACTTCTTCGGTTGGAGTTTCAATAGAGAAGAACACTTTCCTCTTCCCTTCATCCATCATGGGCTCAATTTCCAGACCATGTTGGAGGAATTCAAGAGGCACGAAGACTTTCTTCTCTTCAAAGACTGGCTTCCACTCATACGGGAGAAAAACCCCATTTCTCTCCACTACCGGCACATCCTTCACCCAAGAAAAGGGGATGTCAAATAGAGTAACAAGAACGGTTCCATTCACCTCATCCACCTTATATTCACCCGATGCTACACCCGCTAGCTCTTCTAAATCAATCCACCAACTGTCTTCAATGTCGCGCACTGACAAATCATAATCGTAGTGATCAGCAGGAGCAGCAGGTTGATCCGAGGGTGATTTCTGTGAGCTATCAGGGGGATTTTGTTTTTCAATCTTTTGCCCCTCTGTCAAATCTTGATTCCCATTCCTATCTAACTGACCAAACTGTAGAAGAACTAATAGGAGAACCGTTGCAATGATACTTCCTACCAAAAATCCACCAGCATGATCTATTAGCTTTTTGAACATAACGCCACCTAATTTCTATATATCTGTGCATTACCTAACGGTGATTAAATATTCCCCAATTGTAACAAATTTATTTCCATCTTCCATCTCTAATTTTAAGACGTATTCTCCGGTGCTACTCAGACGAAGCCCTGCTACCTCTAAATTCCCCTGAAAACTACCATTCACTCTCTCTGTATCAATCGTAAATGCTTTTCCTTCATGTACCGTTCTGTTTGAACTGTCTGTCACAACAAACCTCATCTTTAGATTCTTAGAAGTAGGAACCTTGGAAACCTGTGTTGCTACTTGAAACGAATGATTTCCTGTTCGAAAACTCGGGTTTACTTCAATTTCATTTCTATTACGATTGATAATCGCCATATTAACAATCGGTTTAGTAATGACAACTACTCTCCTAGATTCGTCCCAAGAAGTAAGTGCATTTAACATCTCGGCTACTTGAGCAACTGGCAACACCGTTCGCCCATTCACAATAAACGGTGGTACATCCTCTTCTTTTAACATAGAGCCATTTACTTCAATTCTTGTTTTCGTAAATTGACCAAGAAATAAATGCCCATTTGCTTCAGCATAAACTCCTGCGGATAAGAGAGCTAGAACCAAAGCAGCTACCGCTCCTACATACCATTTTTTCTTCTGCATTATTTTAAACCTCCAACAGTATAACAATATACTATAAAATAGACTTCCATCAGATGGAGTTTTAACTCCACCCTGACGGTTAGAACGTGATAAATTCTTTGGATAAGTCATCCTACATTGTTATACGCAAAAGGTACATAATTGTTTTGCTTTGTCCCAAAAAAGATGTGGTATAATATAGGCATTGTAAGCGAAAGGAAGAGGCCAGTTGAAAAAAAACGTAGAGTTCATATACAACGAGCGACTTGGGATTGAACTCCCTACATTCAACACTGATTGGGAGCTCTTAACTCCTGAAGAGCAGCATCAGGTTATTTTCAAATGGGAAACAATACGGGCAACGATTCCAGACAGAATCGCAGCTCTTGAACGCATGATTGCGGAAAGAGAAGGTCAATTACAGGTAGAAGACAACTTCCCTATTTTTTGTCGGCTTTCAGCTGAAATTTCAGACTATGCAAGCCGAGTTATTGATCTGAATTTATGGTTTAGAACACAAGAGGAAGCAACCTCCACCAAGGTTCATAACTAAAGAAAGAGGGGATATCCCCTCTTTCTTGCTGCTAACAAGGCAGTTTGGAGGGTCAGACGAAACATCCTTACCCGCAGCCTCCGCCACCGGATTTACAACCACAACCTCCACCACTCCCGCAACCAATGGCATCCCAGAAAGGATTGCCTGAAGGAACTTTAATCTCTTCTGAAACAGCAAAAGCGACCACCTTGCTAATCTCATTCAAGATCGATTCCATCTCTTTTTCAGCTTTTTTAAACCGAGCAACGAGCTCATTCATATCAAGCAAGCGCTTGACCTCACGCATTTCTCGATTCAACCTCTGATAGTCTGGATGATACTTTCCAAAACGTTCTGCTTCCTCAAATGCTTCTTTTTTCTGCAAGAAGGCTTGTATAAGGGATTGCGCCTCAGGATCTTCATCCATTCTCTTTCTAGTCAATCTATATTCTTTTACTTCTTCAGACTCTAAGATCAGTTGACCTAATTGATATGCTTCCTCTAGATATAAGGAAAGATCTAATGAGGCTATCATGATTTTTCACCCCCAATTTATTATATCATGCCCTTAGATTTCAGGTAATAATAGTTGCATTCGATTCATCTGTGTTAATACATACTTACGATGATCTCGAGCATAACAAACCCAATGCCCTGCATCAAGCTCACATCGTTCAGGCACAATAATATGGATCCTCCCTGCTGTATCTTCAATTTTCAGCATAAAATGATGATGAATGGCTTGTTCGACTATCTCCCGTTTTGTCTTATCGTGATATCCATGAAATTGCTTTTTCCACATCTCAGGAAGACGCTGCCACGATGGGAAGGCATCCATCAAATCTGGAATCACGTTTTCTACATTAGTCATTACTTTGCTTAGATTTCTTTTTTTGATTAAATACACATCTTTTCCCCTTTTAGATTCCTCTTTTTCCAAGGCACTTTGAGTGAGGTGAATCCCTCTTTTTTTCACGAACTCGGTTACTTTTTCTTTGTCAGAAAGAGGAAGTAAAAAAAGAGTGTCTTGAATCTGTTTCACTGATAACTTTTGAATTTCTGGCCACTGTAGAAATGCTTTCGCTAAATCATTATCCTCTATTTCAATAACAGTCATATCAGATATAAGAATGCGCTCTTGTTTATTTTGCAGCTGTAATAGCTGCTCTTCAAACGAATGAGGAATGGGGTTCGGAGATTTTGATTCCAGCCACTTTAACCATTCTCGAAGGAGTTCTCCACCACTCATTGTCCCTTGTACTTTGGCAGGTGAAATGGAGAGGATTAACATCGGCTCCCAGCTTTGAAAGCTGAGATATCTTGTTAGCTGCCACAGGAAAGAATAAGGAACAACTCTTGGACAAAAAACCTCAAGAGTGGGCTGAAGCCAGATTTCATCAGCACATTCTTCTTGTTCGTGCCAGCGCCAAACGTTTTCTTTCGTTGCACTTAATCCGCATTCAATAAACCCCAAGCCATCCAAAGGCACCAACACTTCCTCCATGAGATTCATCTGAACTTGTTTTATGGCAGGAAGCGTATAGTTTCCTTCCCAATTTTCAACGAGGGCTAGAAGGTAAATCCATGTTTTTTTCTGTTCTAGATTTGTATGTGAAGCTTGTCCTCCTAACAAAGCATACATATCCTTCAGATATCTTGTTAACCATGGTGAGGAAGGAACATAGACAAGAAGCCAATACTCTAGAAAAGCGATCATCATTTCTTTTCTACTTTTTTTCATCCATTCTTCCGCCTTCTTAAGCTCCAATTGGATGCTCCCTTCAAACCAATGTAGCAATCCTACATGTGTCAGAAAATCAAGGACAAGGACCACTTGTGGAGTGTATGTTTCCCGATGATCGAAGGCAAGCGAACAGTTTTCTAAAAAAGGATCTCGATCTGGCCATTTCTCTTTCCACGCACGAATATATTTTTTTGAATCATCCCTTTTTGTGTCAGAGAGATTTCATGCTTGGGATACGTTCTAAATTCATCAAGAAGCCAGTAAATATCCTCTAAAATGGTTGTCTTTTCCGCACTGGTCTTCTGTACCTCTTCCAGACAAAAATCTACTTTCATTTCCTCACCAGTAAGAGAGGAGTAGATCGCTTCTTCAACATTTCGTGGGAAGACATAGGCAACCTCACCCCACTGTCTGCGGATCGTATAAATCATTCCTTTTCTTCTTAACCCTGTCAGCCCTATTCGGAATAAATGGGGTTTAATCCCATTTACCTTTTGTTCTATTTGACGATAGGTTAATAGGTCCTGTCCTGTATAATAAATAAAATGATCTAACACAGCTCTTTCATAAGGAGTTAAGCCCTTTATTATTTCACCTACCTTATCAGGCGAAGTAAGGACAGTAAAGATATATTCTCTTAACTCTGCTTCCGTTAACGAGCCAGAGGACAAATCGCCCTTCTCATTCTGAACAAAGCTGCTCAATTCCTCCACAATTTGGACTAAATTAGGCTTAGAAATTTGCATCAGAAAAAGTCTAACATCAAAAACACTCATTCCTAACTCCCTTCTTTTACTTCCATTAGTTCATAACGATAGCCTTGTTCAACCAAAAATAGCTGACGTTTCAAAGCATATTCCTGATCTTTTGAATCCTTTGTCACAATATGATAAAAATGAGCTACATTGTATTCTTTTTTAGGTCGCAAGATACGTCCCAAACGCTGCGCTTCCTCCTGACGAGAGCCATACGTTCCCGAGATCTGTATAGCTACCGTAGCATCAGGTAAATCAATCGCAAAGTTAGCCACTTTAGACACTCCCAGCACATCGATTTCTCCCTTGCGAAAACGATCATAGAGGATCTCTCTTTCCTCCTGCTTCATCTTTCCTGTAATAACTGGAATTTGAAGGAGAACTCCTATCTGCTCTAATTGGTCAACATACTGCCCTATAATCAAAATGGGGTAACCCTTATGCTTCTTGAGCAATTCTTGAACAACAGGAATTTTATTAGGATTTTCTTGTGCTATTCTCGTTTGCTGGCGAGGTGAAGTAATATAATACTGCTGTTTGAGAAAGGAATCGAAAGCAACCCTAACTTCTGTACAAATCGCTTTCGCAATATACCCTTCTGTTTCAAGCTGTTTCCACGATACTTCATACCTTTTTGGCCCTACCAAGCTGAAAACATCCTCTTGTTTCCCATCCTCTCGTACTAAGGTTGCTGTTAATCCTAATCGTCTTGTCGATTGAATTGAAGCAGTCGCACGAAAGACGGGAGCCGGTAGAAGATGAACCTCATCGTAAATGATAAGTCCCCATTTGTTTTGACTAAAAAGGTCTAGATGAACAAATTCATCTGATTGCGCTGCTTTATAGGTTAATATCTGGTAGGTAGCAATGGTGATCGGCTTAATTTCTTTCTTTTCACCGGTATATTCACCCACCATTTCTTCTGTCAAATCTGTTTTTTCTATTATTTCCTTCTTCCACTGTTTGACGGATGAAGTATTTGTTGTCAAAATTAAGGTAGCACACTGTAATTCAATAATACTTCCGATGCCAATAATCGTTTTCCCAGCTCCACAAGGCAACACCAATACACCATGTCCTCCACTATGTGAGCCTTTTTGATGAAAGGCATGAATGGCATCTGCTTGATACTCTCGTAAAGAAAATTCCGTTCCATTCGGTAGGTTCTTAGCCCAATCCAGAGAAAGTGAAGCACCTTCTGTATAGCCTGCTTCGTCTTGGATAGGATAGCCTAAACGAATACATTGCTGTTTTAGTTCGCCTCTTTTCCGTGGATCTACAGCTATCCCATAAAACATTTCATTTTTCACTGTCAAACTTAGCATTTGCCCCATAAAATAAGACGAAAATGAAGGATAGGATGTAATTTCTAACAAGTCTTGCTTCTGTTTCGCTAGAAGGACAATCGCTTCCTCGTGTTGGATAAGTTGAAAACGACCGAATTTCGCCATGTCTTCCACAATGGATTGTTCAACTTGAGAAGCAATAGGAAACTTTGCGTGTGCTGTCAATAATTCTCTGACATGGTCTGCTGTATAGCCAAGTGATGCAGCATTCCATAAGGATAATGGAGTAAGACGATAGGTGTGTATATACTCTGGACTTTTGATCAGTTCTGCAAATTTTACCAACTGAAGCCGAATCTCTTCATACTGCGGATGATCTACCTCAAGAAAGATCGTTCGATCACTTTGAACGACTAACGGACGGTCGGGATGGTATTCCATTTTTCGCTTTCTCCTTCTATGCAAATCTGTTTGTTAATACTAGTTTTAGCTAGCTTTTAGTTTACCATACATGAAGATAAGGAGTTGAATGATTTATGAGAAAACAGTACCCAGACTTTATTCAAACCGAACTAGAGAAGATTAAGCAACAAGGCGGGCTCTCCGTTGTCCATGACCAGGATTACACTTATGCTGTTATAGGACTAGGGGAAAGAAGTACAGGAGGCTATAGCATTCAAGTGCTAAGCGCAGAGGAAGTCCAAGGTCCGACAGAAAGATACATCCTGATCAAAGCAAAAGAAACAAAACCAGGTCCCTACGACATGGTTACACAAGCTTTTACTTATCCTGTTGCCGTTCATCGTCTTCCACTAACTCCACTGCCTATCAAAATAGAATGGATCTGATTTTCTTGGTCCTCTATTTTTCCTTTGCTCCTTGCAAAAGAGAAAAGAAGCTATTGTCCTGTTGGATGATAGCTTCTTTTTCTACTCTATTATTTACTCAACCTACTCTGATTTTGTTTCTTCCGCTTTCTCTTCTTCAAATACACGCTTGATTCCGATTAATTGGTAGTTTTTATTATACCAATCTAAGCCATCAATTTTCACTTCTTTTTGGCTGCTTGCCGCATGAGCCATTTTATTATTCCCTACATAGATACCGACATGGGAAATCACTCCATTTTTCCTTGTGGAATAAAAGATAAGATCTCCAAATTTCATATCGGAACTAGATACTTCCGTTCCCACTTCATATTGGCTTCGAGAATCTCTAGGCAACTTCACTCCAATTTGAGCGAATGCATAAGAGGTAAATCCACTACAATCAAAACCACCGTTAGGGCTTGTACCTCCAGATTTGTAGGGGCTACCAAGAAGAGAGTCAATCACTGTCTTTAAACGGTCTTGTACAAGATCAGCAGAACGGGAAACGACCTTCTCACGTTCTTTTCTCTTTTCATTTTCCTTATCTTTCTTTTCTGGAATTTTTAGGACTTGTCCAATTTTAATCAAGGTGCCTTTCAATCCATTCTCCTTCATTAACTCATCAACTGTAATTCCGTACTCCTTGGCTATTTTAGATAATGTGTCACCCTTAACTACCTCATACTCTACAGCAGCAGAAACCGGCGATGCCATTAGTAAGAAAATAACCATAACGAAAAAGAAAACCGTTTTTTTCATGATTCACCATCCATATGTATTTTCCCTAGAGGAATAAGAAAAAAATGTAAAACTAATGTCCGTTTTTTTCACAAAGTACTTAATTCGCTGTTTTCTCGACAAATCCTCCTTTTAAATAAAAAAAGTCTGAATTTTTTTCAGACTTTAGACAATTTATGGAACTTTTTATGAGATAAACCGTCTGATTTCTTGGAGAAATTGTTCAGTCGGTATTGAAAATCCCATGTTCTGATACGAAGGAATAATAATGGCATTCATTCCTATTACTTTTCCTTTTGAATTAAATAAAGGACCTCCACTATTCCCTGGATTTAAAGCTGCATCGGTTTGAATTAATACTGGGTACTCTAATTTATCTGTTTCCAAGCTTCGTTTTCTTCCCCCTAAGACCCCCGAGGTTAAGGTATGCTCAAATCCAAACGGGTTTCCAATGGCAAAAACTCGATCCCCTATTGGAGTCTTAGAAGAAAGAGAAAAACGAACAGGCTGTAGTTTTTTTTGCGTGGCAATTTGAATAATGCAACATCCTTTCGGGGATTCGCCCAGACTAAACGAGCTTGATACACAGATTGATCGGTGCCTATTTTGACTTTAATGTTCGTCATTTCATGAACGACATGATTACAAGTCAGAATGTATCCTTTGGGTGAAATGATCATTCCGCTCCCATAGCTAAGCTTTTTCTCCTCGGGTTCTTCAAGAAGCGAAAAGGGAGTCAAAAAAAACGGGGTTTGCTCTCGCTTTATTCTCTTTTTTTTCATTCCTTCTATGGATACAATGCTTTGTTTTAATTTTTGATACAAGACCGTTAGGCGATTAGACATCTAAGCAACAACTCCTTCACTTATCTCCTCTCCTACCATTATTGCGGTGGATAATACGGACCGTTTACGGAGTGTGGATGATATCTTGTCTGATGATAAGGGGTACCCTGCTGTGGATGATGTCTGAAGGTTGGTGGCATCACGTTGATAGGCTGTTGCGGGTAGCGGTAAGATGGCGCCTGCGTGGGTGATAAGGGCTTCTTGAATTGATTAATTTGCTGAATCATCCCATTTACCTGTTCAAACACTTGGTTTAAATCTGAAATATGATTTCGTAGTTTGACCAAATCAATATTCTTGGTTATCTGTGAAATCGAGTCAAGCAACGAAGGAATATTTGCCTGTTGAGTTTGTGCTCCTACAGCTTGGGAACTCACAACTTGTTTAGCTTTTGGTTGATTTATGTTTATTTCTTGCTCCTTGCGACTGTTTCTCGACCTCTTCTGATTTCTTGAGGACGAGTTTTTTTTCTTTACATTCTGATTAATCCATACTTTAGATCCTTCCATGATCGGTGTGTCCTCCTGTTCTACTCTAGTCAGCCGATTCCATACTATCATCATATGGAACAAGAAATGCAAGTGTTCCATAAACTATATATAACTTTAGGAGAAGGAGAGAACGTACATGCTCGTGATTGCACATCGAGGTTCTTCTCAACAAGCACCAGAAAATACGCTTCCTGCTATACAGAAAGCGATTCAGGATCAAGCCGATGCAGTTGAAATTGATGTCCAGTTAACAAAGGATCAAGAAATTGTCGTCATTCATGATGAATGGTTAAATAGAACAACCAATGGCTCAGGCTTAGTATCTAGTCATACATTCTCAAGAATACGAGAATTAGATGCCGGATCTTGGTTTAGTCCAAATTTTAGCGGGGTTAGAATCCCGCATTTGGAAGAAGTTCTACTCTTATTGAAACCACTGTCTATAGAATTAAATATTGAATTAAAAAACGGAATCATTCCTTACCCAGGACTTGAAGAAAAAGTGATTCGGCTCATTCAGAATTATCAAATGGAAAAACAAGTCATCCTTTCTTCCTTCCGCCAAGATAGCTTGGTAGATGTTTCCAGATCGCCCCTTCCATTCGCCGAGGTTTATTATGTTTGACTGTTACGGAATCTCTCTATCAGACGGAACGCTGGGATCGATTACAGCTCTACTCGATTCATCCTCATGTAGCCTTTTTACATGCTCAGATGAAGAATTTTCAGCAAAAGGGATATCGCATTTTCCCTTACGTTGTTGAACGAAAAAAAGAGCTTGCTCTTTGTCAGAAATACCAGGTTGATGGTTTTTTTACGAACTCCCCCAGAATGGCAAAAAAAATTCTCACTCCTAGCTAATGTGAAACAAAGCAAATCACCCCATGAGCGGTCTGTCTATTTAGGAGAGCGCTCATTCTTGTATTTGCCTTTTCATCTAGTTACAATGGTAGAGTAAGCAAAGGAGGCGTTCCGCATGTCGAATACGATATCGAATACAACAGGTGGAGGATCATCGATCATCGAAGAAATAGAAAGCATTTTAGAGAGTGCATCTAATCAAGATCGAGAAATACTGAAGCTAGCTATTCAATCCATAAAACAAAAACGTGAAAAACCAAATACAATGTATCTATCTGGGTTTCTGAATCATGTTGGAGAATTTGTGGACGAGGAAACATTTCAAATCACCATTCCCATCACCCCTTTTATTTTAAATCCGTTGCAAATTGTTCATGGAGGAATTACTGCAACCCTAGCAGATTCTACGATGGGGGCTGTTGTCTATCGCAAATTACCTAAGGATAAGCACTGTGTCACAAGTGAAATGAAAATCAACTATATCTCTGCTGGCTTGGGGAATCAACTCATCTGTCGAGCCAAGGTGGTTCATATTGGCAATACGCTATGCGTGGCTGAGTGTCGTATCACGAATGAAAAAGACAAGCTCATCGCGATCGCTACAGGAACCTTCTATATCATAAAGGCTCAAAAATAATGGTTGCCGCGATCTGTATCATTGGTGTTTTTATCTATTTTTTCTTTTGGAGTCGCAAAGTGAAAAAAGAGCAGGAACAGGAATGGAAGCTTCTTGGGGATGAACAAGAAACGGAAAAAATCACAGGTCGCATTTCTCACCATTTTCTTCAAAAGAAAAAGTTTAATGACCGATATTGGTACATGGAGCTTGAAGGAACAATTGTCACAGATACGGACCAACAAAGAATGAAGCTGATTTGGAAAAAGCCCTATACACCCGATTTAAAAGTTCCAAAGATCGAAAAAAATAGTCAGGTACAACTCTATGGCAGGAGAAACAGAAACACCTTTCACGCCAACAGAATTCTACCCAAAAGAGGCTGGGACATAACTGCCGAGAATAATGAAAAATGGTTCTAAACAAAAAAAAGAGTGATGCTCACCAACTTGCTGGTGAGTAGCACTCTTTTTATCTACTGGTTTTTGTCCCAACCTCTTTCATATTTATAATTTTTAATGCGAAGTCGGGTGAGATCCTGCTCTTTCTTCCGAAATTTCACTTAAAGCATATTCAGCTTGAGAATCATAGCGTTCGCGAATAGCAATATCCCTTAGGGCACACATTCCAACAAGTTTTGTTCCTTCGACTATCGGTAAACGACGAATTTGTTTTTGAGACATCAGCTTTACGGCTTCTTCCACACCCATATCTGGTGTCCCAGTTACCACCTCAGAGGTCATCACTTCGGTAATTTGTGTAGAGCCAGGTTTTTTCTCAGCCATTGCTCTAATCACAAGATCACGATCTGTTACAATTCCAACAATTTGATCTTTAGAACACACTGGTACTGCCCCTACATCCCAGGACTTCATTTTTACTGCTGCTTCATAAATATTATCCTCCGCAATACAAAAACGAACATCCCTTGTCATGATATCTCCGAGCTTTTGAGTTGACATAAGAATTCCCTCCTAAATTAGAAATAATACTGGACATTATTAAAATACCCTATTGTTTATTCTCCATTCATTAACAACATATTTGCTTATGGAGTAATAAAGTAGACTTCCATCATGGAGTGATTACTCCACCAGATGGTTAGAACGTGATAAACATTTGTGTCCAATAATATCTCCCAGATCCACCTTCTACGTATCCAACTCCAATATGTGTGAAATTTCTGCTCAAAATATTTTTGCGATGCCCTTCACTATTCATCCATGACTTCACAACCTCCTGAGCAGTAGCTTGCCCCATAGCAATATTTTCCCCTGCTGCACGATAGCGAATATTATATGCTTTTAACATATCAAATGGAGATCCATACGTCGGGGAAGTATGAGAAAAATATCTTTTATCTCTCATGTCTTGAGATTTATGTCTAGCCACTCTAGCTACTTGCCAGTCAGGTGTTAGTGCTGGTAAACCATGCTTCGCTCTTTCTTGATTACATAATTGCACAACATCATGCTCAATCGCTTTTACTCTAGTTATCAACGGGATATTTAACTTTTGATTGGGATAGATCATATGGGGGTTCCTAATCTGAGGATTCGCCTCTATAATCTCTGTCAATCCAATCTGATAACGGACGGAAATTTTCCACATCGTATCTCCTGGTTTTACAGTATAGGTATCCACGTTTTGGGCATGAGCCATGCTCGGAGTAACAATCAAAAAGAACATACACATCATGAAGCATCCAAAATAAAAACCACTTTTTCTCAACATTATTTCACCTCCTAAAGCTAGGATGCATCTTACAGAGGTTTTATTACATGAGAAAAAATGGTATCTAATTATTGTTGAGTCTGCTGCTTAATGAATGAAGTTAAAAAAGTTCGATCTTCAGACTCAGGAACTTCCCCTGTCCACTGTCCAAAAACCTGACTCCCCCCTCCCTTTCCTCCGTAAGTTTCAATCAACTGAGCAATGAAATCACGGACTGAGAAAAGAGTCGTATCAGACAAGGCAACCGTCCATTGTTCTTGCTTAGATTTCAGTTCTTCATGAATAAACACAACCATCCGATGAGGTTTTTCGATGATCGATTTTGCTAAATCCTTTAGCTCTTGATTGTGCCGGGCTGTGCTTCGAAGATAATAGACCGTCCATTCCTCTTCTTTATATGGAAGAACAAAGGTTGGAACCATTCCCTCAGCTTCATACCTAAGCATGGACTGATAATATTTTCTGTTATTTTTTTTCGTCTCCTCCAGTTCATCAAGCAATGCGGATACTTTCTTATTGACTGATTCCCGATTTGTCTTAAGCTTTTTGGCGACATCTTGTAGGATGTAATGTTCCTTTTTTAACAGATCCAAAGCTCGATATCCGCAAACAAAAGTAACTCTGGTCATTCCCTTATATTTTTCGGTATCAATCACCTTAATCATCCCTACCTCACCAGTGCGATATGGATGAGTTCCACAGCAGGCAGATAAATCAAAATCTGTGATATGTACCATACGAATCAATTCTTGATCAGAAGGAACTTTTTTCAAAAAATGAATTTGCACTTCCTCACGGGTGAAAAACCTTGATTCAATACGACGGTTTTCTAACACAACCTGATTCGCTAAGTTTTCCACTTCATCAATAAGGGAGGACTCCAAATGACTAGATATAATATCAATGGTCGCGATTTCCTTCCCCAAATGAAAAGAAGCTGTTTGCAGTTCTGCCACTTGAATAAAGGCAGCAGATAAAATGTGTTGTCCACAATGCTGTTGCATATGATCAAATCTCCGGGAAAACTCTATACGCCCCTCCACATGATTTGACTCTAATGGTTCTTTCACATAGTGATAAATCTTTCCATTCTCTTCAAAAACTTTATCCACAGGAATCTGATCTAAGTAACCCCTATCATAAGGTTGTCCACCTGCCTCAGGATAAAAAGCTGTGCGATCTAACAATACCTTCCACTGTCCCTGATCTACTTTCTCTTGATGTACCAGTGTAGCTGTAAAACTTGTTTGATAAGGATCTCCATCGAACACTCTCTTTGTATTCAAGCTACTCCCTCGCTTCCGTATATCTGCGTTCACTCATATACTTATATACTTATATGATTATATCATCCGTGACATTTTTCACGATTTCTGTATCCAACCACCTACTTCTATCATATAGATAATGATAAGAGGATGTAAAGGAGGGAAAAGATGCGGAATTTCAACTCCTACTCCATTTCTGAGTATCGTCAATGGCTGAATAGACAATCCGTTAATAGACGTGTGACTCATATTCAAATTCACCATACTTGGAAGCCTCGCAAGACTGATTATACTGGCGAACGAACGATTTTAGGAATGTATCGGTATCATACTGAAACAAGAGGCTGGACAGACATTGCTCAGCACATTACGATTGCTCCAGATGGAGTCATTTGGGATGGGCGAAATCTTAACCTTGACCCAGCAGGGATTTCAGGGCATAACCGTGGTGGAATCATGATTGAAATGATTGGCAATTTTGATGCTGGAGAAGAGAAACTTGAGGGTCCCCAATTACAATCGGTCTTAGCTGTTGTTCATCTCCTCATGAAGCGATTTGCTCTAAACCAAAGTCATATTGTCTTTCATAGGGAACATGCAGGTAAAACCTGTCCAGGAACTGGAATCAATAAAACAGAATTCATTCGGCAAGTAAATCAATGGAAAGAAGAGGATGAAAGGAGCGTGGATGATGTGCCAATAGATCCTCGTCGTTTTTCTGATGTACCTAACAATCATTATGCTGCTGAAGCGATTGAATCCTTAGCCAAGCTAGGAATCATCCAAGGCAGAGCAGATGGAACCTTTGGTTTAAAAGACCCGCTTACACGTGCTGACGCCGCTCTACTCCTATATCGTTTTTTAGAATACTTGCAAAATGAAAGATGAATTATGAATAGCTTTCAAATTTTCCCGGACTAAGAATTGCAACTTTGTCCAATTCATACTATCATAAGTAAGAATGAATGGATAAAGGAGGTTTCCTAAAGTGAAAATTGAGGGAACTAATTTAGAAGGAAAACAGTTAACACTCATTGATTTAGATCATGTAATGGAGCAGCTAGGTTTTGTTCGTTGGGCATGGGATTATAAGAGGGCTACTTATGATTATAAATTTGAAGATCATAAATCAGGTCATACTTTTTATTTACGTGTACCAGCGGTATGCTTAAAGGGAGAAATCCAAGACGAACCAAACGAAAGCGTTTTAGAACTTGCTGAGCCATATATTGGTCGCCATCTTCACCCTCACGGATTTGACTATGAATTTAAATTTCCTTCAACGATCCTCGATAACGCGAAGAGAAAGCTTGATTCATTGGAGCGTCAAATCAATCATTTAGTAGAAGCATAGATACACAATATAAAAGGATAGAAAAAGCAGTTTCTTACTGCTTTCTCTATCCTTTTTACTGCATATAAAGTAAACTTCCATCAGATGGAGTTTTTACTCCACCTGATGGTTAGAACGTGATAAAATGAGGAAATGCTTTCGTTATGATTACGTTTTTTACATAGAGAGGCTTGGCTCAAGAGCCTTCCCTTTGTTTAACTCAACCCCTTCTACCCTTATATTCACGGTAGAAACATCAAGCCCAGTCATATTTTCTACTGCTTCCTTTACGTTCTGTTGTACTGCTCTGCACACATGATCTATCTTCGTACCAAATTTAACAATGATTCTTATGTCAATCGCTGCTTTATGTTGGTCTATTTGTACATGTACACCCTTCTGGATCTGTTTTCCACTCACTCTTTTGGCAAGACCTTCGGCAATCCCACTTGACATACATGCAATTCCTTCAGTTTCTACAGTAGCGATACTAGCAATTACAGCTACCACATCATCAGCAATACGAATAATGCCATTCTCTTTCCATTCGTTCATGTGGTATCACTTCCTTTCTCCTTATCTATTCTTATTGTATGTTGTATTCTCAGAATAAGCAACAATAAAGCGCTTCCTTCGACTTTATTGCCCTTGAAATTCATTTATCCCCTAAATTCAAACAAAAAAATAGACTAAATACTTGGCATGAAGCTTATTATTTAATATAATTTAAAATAGGGCGTTATCGTCCACGTATGAAAGGAGATTTACCTTGCAAAAATTTCTTACTCTAAAAAAAGTTCTTATTGCTTTAGGAATAATCGCCATTGGATTACTCCTCTACTTCTACCTTTCTGTATTTATGCCTATATTACTTGCCTTATTTACGGCATTTTTATTAGAACCCCTTGTGCAAGGGACTCAAAAGTTCCTTCGCCTTAAGAATAGATTGCCTTCTGTTGTCATTGTTTTTAGTTTATTTGTCTTCTTTATAGCGATTAGCTTCTATCTGGCGATCACCAAGTTGGTCAATGAAGTGATAAAATTTGTGTATCGCTTGCCCTATTATGCTGTAGAGCTAACCTACTTTGTGGAGAATACCATAGCAGATTTTAATCAAGCTGTGGCTAATTTTCCTCCAGTGTTAATCCAAGAAATAAGCAAGCAAAGTCCAAAAATCCTTAATAAAGGGGAAGAAATTGCACAGTCTGCTATTCAATTAATCGCCAATTGGGCACAAGCGATTCCTACCCTCATTGTTGTGACCATTATTTATCTTATTACTCTATTTTTGATTAGTATGGATCTCCCTAAGTTAAGGGAACAATTTTATAACCACTTTAAAGAGGAAAATGCTAAAAAAGTTCGATATATGAGCCATCGCCTTGGATATGTTTTTATTGGTTTTTTTAAGGCACAATTTCTTGTAAGTATCGTGATTTTTATCGTTTCTTATATTGGTCTGCTCCTGATTTCACCAGGAAATGCCCTTATTATGGCTCTTCTTTTATGGCTGATTGACTTTATTCCTTTTATTGGTTCGATCATTATTCTAGCTCCGTGGGCATTATTCAATATCATCTCAGGAGATCCTTCCACAGGAGTAAAACTACTCATTCTTGCTGGTGTTCTATTAACCCTACGAAGAACATTAGAGCCTATGATTATGGGAGAACAGATTGGCTTGTCCGCTCTATCAACCCTGCTCTCTATCTACTTAGGTCTATATTTCCTAGGCGTTGTTGGATTAGTAGCCGGTCCTCTTTTTCTCATTGCCATTAAATCAGCTATGGAAGCTGGAATCATTAAAACCGACTTTAAATTATAAAGTAGACTTCCATCAGATGGAGTTTTTACTCCACCTGATGGTTAGTCGCCCTTTATCTGGTTCTTCTTAGCGTCGGTTATCTCCCTGCTATAGAGGAGGGAGTCTTACCGCCAATTAGAACGAGATAAAAAGCCCAATTTGGGCTTTTTGTTTTATTTAAGCTGTAATGTAGCTGCAATTGGATAATGATCAGAAACATGACTTGGATAGGTTGATGTATTCAATACCTGAAAGTGAGCACTGAAAAAAATATAATCAATTTGCCAATCCCTGTGACTATATGTTTGCAATTTAGACCCTTGGTTGCTTTTCGTTATATGATCATTCCATAGCATAAATTCTTGCTGTTCTGGCGTCGAATTCAAATCACCCATCAGAATCAGCGGAGCATGGATAAAGGCCATAATGTCTAAAATGTTTTTTACATCTCTTCCTCTTTCCTCTTTATTTAATCCCAAATGAGTATTTAAGACATAGATGCTTTGCTTATTTTTTAATGAAATTTCAGCAAGAATCAATGATCTATTTTCTTTTTGACTTGTGAGTGGGAAAAATCTAGAGCTATGGATTGGGTATTTGCTAAAGATAGCGTTTCCATAATAGATGCCGGGATAAGCAATGGAGGGATAAAAAACAGCATTCATGTTCAATTCCTTCGCGATTAAATCTACCTGATCTTGAAAGCCCGATCGAAAACTATACCTCTCTACTTCTTGAAGACAAATGATATCTGCTTCTATGCTTTTTAATTTTTCAATGGTTCTATGGATATCAACCCAACCATCTTGACCTTTGCCATATTGGATATTATAAGAGATGACATTAAGCTGGTGTGTCGCCCCCTCCATTGCCCCCTCAACAGTAACAACATAGGTAGCATCCCAAAAAAGATGAAACATGAGTAATACAGCTATAAAGCAACCTGCTAAGAAATAAAATAGCTTCATCTTACCCCCTCATTATTCAGCATAGGACAGACACTCATCTATTCTTTCATTATAATCTAAATTTACTGAAAATTTAATGGGTTTATACAAAAAAAGACCTTGTATTTTTTCGTGGTTAGGAAATAGTAAAGAAAGAAAGGAGCTGATTCATATGGCTAGAGAAAACAAAACAACGAATGATACCAATGGAGAGTCTATGGAACAAAAGAAATTCAGAGATCAGGTCAAAGAAGAAAATTCAGTACTTCAGCAGGACAAGAAGTTGGGCGGACCTAATCGACCATCAGAATAAAAAAAAGACTGCCCCCTTCGTCAATAATGACGAAGGGGGCAGTCCCATTTATCTTAATTCGTGCTGTCTTCTTTCTTATCTTCCTCAAGCTCTGATCCCGTATCTACACCATCGGTATCTTGTGAATCACCATCAGCATCAACATCACCGTCTTCACCTAGATCGTCGCCATTTACGTCTTCTGCATCATTAGGTTGATTCACGGGACTCTCGACCCCTTCGCCAGTAGTTGGCTCATCTGGCTCAGCTGAACAGCCAATCAATGCTGTTCCCATTGCTAATAATAGGACAAGGCTTAAAATCCAATATTTTTTCATTGTGTACAGTCCCCTCTCTTTAAAATATTTATTGGTATTGCCTCAATACCTTTCGATGAGATTTTTTTGTTTTTGAGGGGGTATTTCTAAAATAGGAATATTATCCCACTTATTCAGACTATTCAAACTCTATTAATAAGTCTCCAGTTGTAATACTTTCCTTCTCCTGAACGACAATTCTCTTGATGATCCCATCTCTTGAAGCTTGTACTGTGGTTTCCATTTTCATGGCTTCATTCACCATCAAATGATCTCCTTTTTTCACAGTATCCCCTTCATTAACAAGAATCTTCATGACGGTACCTGGCATAGTAGCACCGATTTGATTTGGATTATTTGCATCTGCCTTTTCCTTGCGTAAGATATTAGACTCTATAGATTGATCAATCACATTCACTTCTCGAGGACGTCCATTTAGTTCGAAATAGATCGTTCTTGTACCATCAGGAAGAATCTCACCAATAGATAGTAGCTTAATCATAAGGGTTTTTCCACGCTCAATTTCTGCTGCTCCTTCCTCTCCTACTCTCATCCCATAGAAGAAAGTAGGACTGTCCAAAACAGAAAGATCACCGAAGTTCTGGCGATGCTGCTCAAATTCCTTAAACACTGCTGGATACATAACATATGATAGGACATCATGAATAGAAAACGGACGATGGAACTCGTCTTCCAATTCTTTAGCGACCTGATCAAAGTCAACAGGCTCCATTAACTCTCCAGGGCGACATGTGATGGGTTCTCTACCTTTTAACACAGCTTTCTTTACCTTCTCAGGAAATCCTTGATACGGTTGACCAAGATACCCCTGAACAAACTCAACAACCGAATCCGGAAAATCTAAGGTTTCACCACGTTCATATACATCTTCTTCCGTTAAGTTATTTTGAACCATAAATAACGCCATATCTCCGACCACTTTAGAAGATGGGGTGACTTTGACAATATCCCCAAACATCATATTCACGACGGAATACATTTTTTTGACTTCTTCCCAACGGTGTTCGAGTCCTACACCTTTCGCTTGTTGTTGAAGATTCGTGTACTGTCCTCCTGGCATTTCATGTTGGTAAACCTCTGTACTGCTCGCCACCATCCCAGCATCAAAACCACGGTAATACTGACGAACGTCCTCCCAATAATGACTAAGCTTTTCTAAATGGCTAAGTTCAAGCTGCGGAGAACGAGGTTGTCCCTGCAAAGAAGAAACCATCGCATTTAAGCTCGGCTGAGAGGTCAACCCTGACATGGAGCTTATCGCCACATCAACGATGTCCACTCCAGCTTCCACTGCCTTGTGATACATAGCCACTCCGTTACCACTCGTATCATGCGTGTGAAGATGGATTGGAATATCTACGGCATCTTTTAATGCTGAAATAAGATCATACGCTGCATAAGGCTTTAACAGCCCTGCCATATCTTTGATGGCTAGAATATGTGCTCCTGTTTTTTCTAACTCCTTCGCCATCATAATGTAATAATTCAAATCATATTTAGCACGAGAAGAATCATGGATATCTCCTGTGTAACAAATCGTTGCCTCGGCTATTTTTCCGCTTTCACGCACTGCCTCAATCGCCACACGCATCCCTTCAATCCAATTGAGACTATCAAAGATTCGGAAGATGTCGATTCCTTTTTGCGCAGATTCTTGAACAAATCTTTTGATGACATTGTCTGGGTAGTTGGTGTAACCAACTGCATTCGCTCCTCTTAATAACATTTGAAACAAAATATTAGGAATCTGTTCGCGTAACGTTTGTAATCTCTCCCAAGGATCCTCCTTCAAAAATCTCATGCTGACATCAAATGTGGCTCCTCCCCACATCTCTAATGAAAAGAGATTAGGAGCTAATTTGGCTGTTCCTTCAGAAATTTTTAAGAAGTCATAGGTACGAAAACGTGTAGCATAGAGGGATTGATGAGCATCCCGAAAGGTCGTATCTGTAAGTAAAACTTGCTTTTGTTCTTTAATCCACTTTACAAGTCCTTCCGCCCCTTGTTGCTCTAATACCTGCTTAGAGCCAAATTGGTAGCTGTCTTTATAGCTTGTAATTGGAACTCGTGGTTGATTAAACTCTGGCTTTTCTGTCATTTTGGTTAAACCAGGATAGCCATTCACAATTGTATTTCCAATATATTGCAAAATTTTCGTTCCTCTGTCCCTTTGCTGCTGAAATTGAAATAATTCAGGTGTCGTATCGATGAACGAAGTATTATAATCCCCACTAAGAAACGCTGGGTGCTGAACCACATTTTCCAAAAACGGAATGTTTGTTTTCACTCCTCTTACCCGAAATTCTTTTAAATTTCTGACCATTTTGGAGGCAGCTTGCTCGTAGGTAATGGCCCAAGTGGATACTTTGACTAACAAAGAATCATAGTAAGGAGAGATGACTGCACCCACGAAGCATTACCAGCATCCAAACGGGTTCCGAACCCACCTGCTGAGCGATACGCCAATAGTTTCCCTGTATCAGGCATAAATGAATTAAGCGGATCTTCTGTTGTGATTCGGCATTGAATCGCATAACCTCTCCAGCTTATATCTTGTTGGAGCGGTACACCTACCTCAGGACTATGTAAGGAATACGAACTTGCGATTAATATTTGCGATTGAACTATATCAATTCCTGTAATGAGTTCAGTGATCGTGTGCTCTACTTGAACCCTTGGATTCACTTCGATAAAATAGAAGCTCCCATCTTCGGTTACAAGGAATTCAACCGTACCTGCATTAAGATAGCCTACATTTTTCATAATTTGGACAGATGCATCACAAATTTTCTCTCTAAGCTCTTGACTTAGTGAAACACTTGGAGCCACCTCTACTAGCTTCTGATAACGTCTTTGAACCGTACAGTCCCTTTCAAACAGATGGATAACATTTCCTTCATGGTCCGCTAATATTTGGACCTCAATATGCTTGGGATTTTCAATATATTTTTCTATATACACCTCGCATTGCCGAACGAAGCCCGCGCTTCAGATTGTGCTCTTCCGAATGCTTCCTCTACTTCCTCTTCAGAGCGAACAATTCTCATCCCACGTCCGCCTCCTCCTGAGCTGCTTTTATGATAAAAGGATAGCCATGCTCCGTTCCAAAGGCTCTTATTTCATTCAATGAAGCTACGGGTTCATCTGTTCCAGGAATAACGGGTAGCCCTGCCTTTATAGCTTGTTTTCTTGCCTCCACTTTATCTCCAAACATATTCAAATGAATCTCTTTTGGACCAATAAAGGTGATGCCTTCCTCCTTACAACGACGGGCAAACGTTGCGTTTTCGGATAAAAATCCATAGCCAGGATGGATCGCTTCAACATGATTTCTCTTCGCTACCTCAATGATGCTTTCAATATCAAGATAAGCTTCAATAGGTCCTTTTCCTTTACCTACGATATACGCTTCATCCGCTTTAAAGCGGTGCAAACTAGGAGTATCTTCCTCTGAATAGATCGCCACTGTACGAATATTTAATTCATTACAGGCTCTAAAAATTCGAATGGCAATCTCACCACGATTTGCCACTAATATTTTCGAAAAAGTCTTCACTCTATCCATCCTTCTTCCCCTTTTCTCTATGTTTTTTTTGCATAATTCTAGCAATTTTATAAATAAATATAACACATTATATCATAATGTGTTATACCAAACAAAAATGCATCCTACTATATAAGGTTAATCTGGCTCATAGTGAGAATAACGTGATATGTTTAATAACATTCCTACTGCCACCATCGTCAATAAGAGAGAAGAGCCTCCATAGCTTAAGAAAGGCAAGGTAATCCCTGTCACTGGCAACGTTCCCGATACTACAGCAATATTAATCAGAGCTTGAATTCCAATCATGGCAACAATTCCAATCGCTAGCAGTTTTCCAAACAGATCGGGACATCTGTTAGAAATTGTAATTCCACGTAACACAAAGAATAAATAAAGACTTAGAATAACAAGCACGCCGACTAATCCCAACTCTTCAGCTGTAATTGAAAAAATAAAATCTGTATGCGCCTCAGGAAGGTAGTGATATTTCTGGATACTCTTGCCGAAGCCATTTCCAAACACCCCACCATTTCCAATAGCATAGAGTGATTGAATCAACTGATATCCTGACCCTAAGGGTTCTGCCCAAGGATCTTTAAATGAAGTAATTCGTTGCCAACGATACGGTGAGGTTCTAGCAAATATAAAGAAAATGACAGAGCAAACCAAACCTAACCCAAAGAGATGTTTGAATTGAGCGCCTGAGCAGAATATCATCACCATCGTAAAAAAGATAACCGACATCCCTGTCCCTAAATCGCGTTGTAGCAAAATAAGCATAAAAAAGATTGCCACAACGACCAATGGAGGAATCAGACCACGACTAAAATTGTTGATGTGTTCCTGCTTCTTAGAGTAGATAGAGGCTAAATAAATAATAATACCCAGCTTCACAAATTCTGAGGGCTGTATCTTAGTAAACCCTAAATCCAACCAGCGCTGTGCTCCATTCACAGTAGATCCCAATCCTGTAAGAACCAGAACCATCAAGATAAACAGGGTAAGTATAATCAAAGGCGTTAGCTTTTTGTAAACTGTATATGGAATATTCATTACCATAATCATCGCAATAATTCCTGCAATTGCCCAAACGACCTGTCGTTTGAAAAAAAATGAACTGTCATTAAATTTGTCATATGCAGCAATTTGGCTTGAACTATATATCATGACTAAGCCAATCCCTAGTAAAAGAAGGCTTATGACCATGATCATAAAATCTGGTTGTCCCTTTCTCAGTTGAAAATCTTTATCCATGTTGCCATCCTTCTTTCCCAACATTCTTACCCAATAATAATTCTTGACGACTTCTTTAATCTCCTGCTAAAAATATAAATTTTTGAATTAATTTCCCTCTTTCTTGGAGAAGCTACTCTTTAGAGGTGAACATACGATGAACAGAGCCATTACCACAGCAATTTCTAGTATCACAATAGCTCAAATGCTTAAAGTTCCATTTAACCTAGTCAATTCAGATCATCTGGATTGGAGTCATCTGCTTACAGCAGGGGGAATGCCCAGCTCCCATTCAAGTGGCGTAACTGCTTTAGCCACCTATGTAGGACTAGACAAAGGCTGGGATTCAACTGAATTTGCCATTTCTACCATGCTTGGATTAATTGTCATGTATGATGCAGCTGGGATAAGAAGACATGCTGGTGAAACAGCTATACAGGTCAATGACCTAGACGAAGATGTTGAAAAATTAGCAGGTCATCATCCCGGAATCTATCACGTACGTAGAGAAAAAAAATTAAAGGAGCGCTTAGGTCACCAACCAATCGAGGTCTTTGCCGGTGCCCTCTTAGGTGTTGGGATTGGTTTAGTAAGCTATCTAACAAAGCCTAAGAGTAAAAAAAGATTCCTTATCTCTTCATTATTAAACTAAACACTTTTCTTGTAAAGCATCTATCTGACCTCTATAATAAAGTAACAAGAGCAAATGGGAGGATGGAGGTCTTACAGATGTACCCTGCTGAGTATTTAGAGTACCTGGTTTATTTTCATGCAGATCGAGATTATTTTGAATGTCATGAAATTCTTGAGGAATATTGGAAAGAACAGGGGATGAATAACCTAGTTTGGGTAGGCCTAATCCAGATCGCTGTTTCTCAATATCACTACCGCAGAGGAAATATGGCTGGAGCATATAAAATGCTGTATAGCGCCATTTCTCTACTAGAACAAAAACAAAATGAAGTAGAGCAGCTCGGCTTTCATGCTTCAGAATTGCTCACGCTACTCAATAAAAATCTACAATCAATGAACGACAACATGCCTTATCATAGCCTTCAGCTTCCTCTAAAGGAACCCGTTATAAAAGAATGTCAGAGCTTATGCTCACAAAGGGGAGTCATCTGGGGAACGACCAGCGATTTATCAAATGAGTTTCTATTACATAAGCATACATTAAGAGATCGTAGTGATGTCGTGCAAGAAAGAAGCAAACAAGCCCAACTAAAAAAACGTTCATGAAACAGAAGCAGAATAAACAAAAGGAGCCCCCGTAAAGGCTCCTTTTGCTATGGCTAAAATCCTTGTCACTTATTCATATCTGTTCTTTCCCCAGCCAAATATTTAATCCTCCATTGTAGACAAATCGCCTGTAGGGAGATCTAACTCCCATGCTTTCAAGACACGCCTCATTATTTTTCCACTACGTGTTTTAGGAAGCTTATCCTTGAATTCAATCTCTCTGGGGGCAGCATGTGCTGCTAAACCTTGCTTGATAAATTGGCGAATTTCTTCTTTCAACTCGTCCGAAGGAGTATATCCCTCACGAAGAGCAATGAATGCCTTGATAATTTCTCCACGAACAGGATCTGGCTTTCCAATGACTCCCGCTTCCGCCACAGCCGGATGCTCCACGAGCTTACTCTCCACTTCAAAAGGTCCTACTCGCTCTCCTGCGGTCATAATCACATCATCAACACGACCTTGGAACCAAAAGTAACCATCTTCATCCTTATATGCCGAGTCTCCTGAAACATACCAACCTTCAATCGCAAAATATTCTTGATATTTCGAATCATTTTTCCATATCTTACGCATCATAGATGGCCATCCTGCTTTAATGGCTAAATTCCCCATCCGATTCGGTGGAAGGATATTGCTTGATTGTCAATAATATCAGCTACCACGCCAGGAAACGGTTTACCCATTGAGCCCGGTCTAATTTCCATACATGGATAGTTACAAATTAACATTGCACCTGTTTCTGTCATCCACCATGTATCATGAATACGCTTCTGAAAAACCTTCATTCCCCAGCGAATGACTTCTGGATTAAGTGGTTCCCCTACGCTTAGGACATGTCTTAGAGAGGAAAGATCCGCTTCCTCAACCACATGATCACCCGCCCCCATCAACATTCGAAAGGCTGTTGGAGCACTGTACCATACAGAAACCTTGTATCTTTCAATCGTCTTATACCAATCCTGTGGACTAAATCTCCCACCACGAATGACGTTGGTAGCTCCATTTAACCAGGGACCAAAAATACCATACGATGTTCCTGTAACCCATCCCGGATCTGCCGTACACCAATAAATATCATCTTCTTGAAGGTCTAAAACCCACTTCGCCGTCTGGTAGTGCTGAACCATGGCATAATGTACATGGAGCACACCTTTAGGTTTTCCTGTTGAACCAGAGGTGTAATGCAGAATCAGTCCATCTTCCTTGTCCATCCACTCGATTTCCAGCTCTAGTGATGACGCTTTCATTTCCTTGTAAAAATCATAAAACGTAACCTGTGGATAGGAATCTCTTAACTGCTCTAATTGATCCAGTTGATTCGATATTAATACGATATGCTGGAGAGCAGGGAGTTCACTTATTGGAACACGTGGTAGTAATTCCGGGGTTGTAATGATCGCTACCGCTTCAGAGTTTTCCAAACGATCGCGAACAGCTCCTTCCATAAAGGCTTCAAATAGAGGACCTACAATCGCCCCTAACTTGACCGCCCCCAAAAGGCTGAAATAGAGCTCAGGCATCCTAGGCATAAAGATGAACACACGATCCCCTTTGTTGATCCCTATTTTCTTTAATAGGTTTCCTGCTTGATTTGTTTTTTCTTTCATTTCTGTAAATGTATATTTTTCATCGCGTACTGCATCACTATAGTAGAGAGCTACCTTATCCTTTCTCTCACCTTCAGCATGACGATCAATCGCTTCATACGCGATGTTTATTTTCCCTGTATTGTACCAGGTGAATTCGCGCTCCACATCACTCCAAGAAAAGGTCTGTCTTGTTTCCTCATAATTCTTTAGATTAAAATCATTACCAACACTAGCTAATTTTTCTGTTTTCACTCAACCACTCCTCTCCCTTGACAATATGTTCCTTCTACTTAAAAAAATTATAACAAAGTGTTAGATTTTTCTCAATTTTTTATCTTGACCTTTACCTTACAAATCAGGCAATTTAAGCTGCATCCTAGGTCATTTACCCTCAGATTTGAACCATTTAAGACAAATTCATGATATATTTGATATTTATCATCATGTATTTTCATTTTTTTTGCTATAATATTGAAGTACTGAAGGACCCAAGGAGGACTATAAAATGAAAATCTATCACTGCTCTGGTTTTGAATGTGAGAAGCAACTTCCCACAACACTAGAAGATCTCTTTAATCAGTCAGATGTGCTCTATGATATCGATGGTTCGGAAAAAAAACTGAATGTAACCTATGTCCGTTACTTCGATCAATATCTAAAAGAACAAGCGATTTATAATGAAGAGGAAACGGGAGTACCTTTTTACCATATCGCGGCACTCCTTATCTTGATGAAACATGGTGGGCAAATCGACGCAAGCAGACTTTATTATAACGACACTAAAGAATTTATGAATGCCTTTAATACACAAGATATTCCGGAAGCCATCTCTATTTTCAAATCGAAATAGACAGTTCCCAACTCTCATTAGGAAAGGCGACAATTATAAACGGCATTCAAGCGGTAGAGACAACGCTCCACCTAAAAGAGCCATTTTTCATGTCGCCTTTTTGACAATCTTATTTCGTCAGAACTTCTTGTATAAGATCAAAGGCCCAGTCGATTTCTTCTTGCTTGATAATGAGTGGAGGTGCCAAACGAATAATCGTTCCATGTGTTTCTTTACATAATAGACCCTTTTGTTTTAATTCCTCACAATATCCTCTGGCTGCTTCATGAAGCTCTATGCCAATAAATAATCCTCTTCCTCTTATTTCTTTGATAATTGGACTTTCAATTGTTTTTAATTTTTTCATGAAATAGGTTCCCATTTCTAGAGAACGTTCCACTAATTCTTCTTCTTTTAACACATCTAGTGACGCTATAGCCACTGCACACCCTAAGGGATTCCCACCAAATGTAGAACCATGAGAACCCGGATTGAAAACACCAAGTACTTCTTCATCTGCCGCCACAGCTGAAATCGGAAATACGCCTCCTCCTAGCGCTTTACCCATAATATATAAATCAGGTACGACCTCCTCCCAATCACAGGCAAAAGGTTTTCCCGTTCTTCCAAAACCCGTTTGAATTTCATCGGCAACCAATAAAATTTGATGTTCAGTGCAAAGCTTCCTAACCTCTTTCAAATACCCTTCTGGAGGTATAACAATACCTGCTTCTCCTTGTATTGGCTCTAGCATAATGGCAGCTGTATTAGGTGTAATCGCAGATTTTAGGGCTTCCACATCCCCATAGGCCACGAGTTTAAAGCCAGGTGTGAACGGGCCAAAGCCCTTTTTATATTCTTCTTCTGAGGAAAAGGAGGTAATGGTAATCGTTCTTCCATGAAAATTCCCTTCAAACACAATGATTTCAGCTTGATTTTCAGGTATTTTTTTCTGGTCATAAGCCCATCTGCGTACTGCTTTTATCGCAGTTTCAACTGCTTCAGCACCTGTGTTCATCGGTAAAATCATTTTTTTTCTAGTAAATTCGGACAGCTTCTCATAAAAATCCCCCAGTAGTTCATTATGAAAAGCTCTCGACGTTAAAGTAACCCGATCTGCCTGATCCTTAAGTGCTTGAATAATTTTAGGATGCCGATGACCTGGATTTAATGCTGAATAAGCACTAAGCATATCCAAATAACGATTTCCTTCTGGATCTTCCACCCAGACACCTTCTGCTGTTGAAATCACTATGGGTAAAGGGAGATAATTTTTCGCTCCAAATAATTCTGTTTTTGTGATAATCGCATTCGTTTTTGTCATCTTAGAATCGCCTCTCATCCGTAAGAATTTGCTTGTTCTACCCCTTACGTTTCCCTTTTTAGCTTCGAAAGAAACAAAAAGAATCATGCCAAAATAAAAAACCAACTCCACAATAATAAAGGAACTGGTTTACTTAAAATAGACTATTTTTCTTTCTTCTGATGAATTAATTTTAACAAAGGAAGTATTCTTGATAGCTCTTCTTTCGAAAGGCGCTGGCAAATTGTCAACGTTTCTTCAAGTAACTTCTCCCTTTCCGGATCTTGCACAGCTTGATTATTTTTTTTATGATTTTTTTGACTTTTCTCTTGCTCCTGTTTTTCCTCTTTTGGATTAGAGCTTGCCTCTAAGTCCTCGATCTCACTTAACGCAAGATTGTACACTTTCTTTTCGTCATCGTGATAAAACAAAATGAGCTGTTCTGAGGCACTATATTGTAATATGCGGCCATGAAGAACCTTACGACCAATTCCTTTTTCCAGTAAAGAGAGACGAATCAGTTGGCGACTTTGAATCCAAGATTCAATTTGTTGTATTAAATCATTCATTTTTTCATCTCTTCCTTTTCCATTTATTCCTTAGTGCCTGTAACAGTAGTTCTATGGCATGTTTATTTTGTAACCTTATTATACTTTTTCATTCATCAATTCTCTACAAATTTTTTATTAAAACATGATCCAGTATTATCCTATCCTAAATAAAAAAAGCCCCAAACGTAAGGAGCTATTTCTGTATATCTCTATTTATCAGTGGCGGCTGTATACGTTCAACCGACTCATATGCTTCATGAAGGCGTGCTAATTTCTTCTCCAGATCGGAAATGAGATTCTTTCCATTTACTTCTTCAATAAGTCCCAAACGTATCGCAAAGTCGATCTCCCTAGACAAACCAAACATTTGCGTGTCTAAAACTTCCTCATATAATGGGCATTGCGGCATCGTTAAATTATCCATCTGCACTTCAATCAGTTTCAATATTTTATTAGCGTCTGCCTGCAAAAGGGCATAAGCCTTATTCTTAATATCAGTTACTAAATCCGTTGACAATCAAATCACTCCAATCATCGTCCAATCTCCCTACACCTATAATACGTGTTCAAGCTAAAAAAAGCAAGGAATGACTAGATTCTAGGTGTTTAAAATATGCTTAAATTCCAGCGATCTGACATTGATTCTAGTAACTTAACTCCCGCAACACTATTTCCTTTATCATCAAGAGAAGGTCCTAATACGCCAATCCCCATCTTAGTTGGCACAGTTCCCAGAATTCCTCCTGACACACCGCTTTTGGCAGGAAAGCCTGCTTGGATCGCAAATTCACCCGATGCATTATACATTCCACAAGTAACCATAAAGGTCTTACAAATACGAGCGATCTTAGGCGGAATAAGGGTTTCTCCTGTTTCCACATCTTGTCCATTATTAGCGAATACAGCCCCAATATTGGCCAGATCAAGGCAATGAACCTCAATCGCGCAATGCTTAAAATAAAACTCTAGGATTTCCTCTATATCCCCTTCAAATACTTCATGCTCCCTCATAAAATAAGCTAGGGCTCTATTTAAGTCAGACGTCTTTGATTCTGATTCTGCCACCTTTTCGTTATAACTAATTTCTGAGTTTTTGCTTAATTTTCTTATAAACGTAAGGACACGTTCAAGCTTTTTTTCTACCTTATTTCCTCTAATCATCGAAGAAACGGCAATAGCTCCAGCATTAATCATTGGATTTAATGGTTTGTTAGGATGGATCGTTTCTAGTTTAACAATAGAGTTAAACGGATCTCCTGTTGGCTCCATCCCCACTCTTTTAAACACATACTCTTCACCATGATCCATTAAGGCAAGGGCTAAAGTTAGAACCTTAGAGATACTTTGCATTGTAAAAGGAACTCTAACATCCCCCGCCTCTACAATCTCTCCCGATAGCAAACGGATGCTGACACCTAAATGCTTGGGATTTGACTTTGCTAATTCGGGAATATATGTAGCTACTTTCCCAAGATTAGCATCTTGTCGATGGTTGTTTATTAATTCTTCTAACTCCTGCTGAAAGACTGTACTTGAATCAGCTGAATTTACTATTAGCTTTGACACCCTTATCCCTCCAGTGAACTTATGTAACCACTATTATCTTTTTTTTAGCTTAACACATCGATCTATTTCTTACTACCACTCAACTGTATAAGTGACCCATCGCCCAATCATTTGACAATAAGCACGGCTATAAAATTCAGTTAGATCTGAATCACTGAAGTAAAAACACGCTTTTTTCTTCCTCTTCAGCGTGTCTTTAAGCACAGCATACCCTAAGAGGGTTGCTATTCCTTTTTTCCGTTCACTCTCCCTCACATATAATCCTCCTAATAAACGATAGGATGGTGATTCCTTCAAGGACATGATACACCCTACAATCCGAGAATGATTTCGGTTAGCTGTATCCTCTTCTACTAGCAGAATTCTATGTTTAACAGAAAGCGAAGAAATAAGTGACTCGTCAATATGCCGATGTACAGAAGAGCTCTTAAGAAACTGTATTAACAATGGGTAATCAAGAAATGAAGAGAATCTAACCCTGTACTGCGGAGGAACTTCTTGTATATCTTGTACCACTTGTTCAGTCTGAGGAGTTTGAATGGCAAATTGAGCTTCTTCAACTTTAGTCACCCTGCCTTGCAGACGAGATACAATAGCCTCCACAATTTCCTTTTTTCCATGTGAAATAAAATAGGGAAAGCGTTGTTGTAAAAAAGAATATAGAGGAGAATCATGTTCTGGTGCAACGGGGTAAACAAAGTGCAAAAGCTGGCGATGATGGTAGATAAGTCCTTTTATTTGATGATGATGAAGCTCTACAAACCATTCATGCTCATGATTCGATGCGCCAAAAGTAAGATAGGCCTCATAAGCGATTAAATGCCAAGGCTCTTCTTGTTTAATAAAATGTTTAATTACTTCAGGTTGGAACAAGCCATTCAAAGGAAGAATCATTCGGCTCATCATACCTCTCCTTTCTATCACTTAATGTTTAAATATATATTTTACTATCTATATATGCCTAGAACTCGACAAACGAAACCATTAGGAGTAAAATAACAATAGTGCGTAAAAAATGAGCAATGTTACATACTACCAGTAAGGGGGTTCAGACATGAATATTTTTATTTTATCTTGCGTTGCCATCACATTACTTTGCCTCTACGGTTTGATCAGAACTCTTTCTGTTAAAAATTTCTTTGGGGCAGGGTTTTCACTTATCTCGTTGGCAGTTTTCGGCTGGTTTACAGTGATGTCTCTAATAGAGGCTTTTACTACAACTTAGCACTTTAAGACAAATAAGACCTGTTTACATGACTTTTCATCCATGAAAGCTCACGTAAACAGGTTTTGTCATTTCTACTGATCTAAAAAAAAGAATCTCCCGAATAAGTGAAGGCTCCTTCGACTACACTAAAGATGATTTTTTCATCATTTTGGTCAAAGGAGCTTTAATACTGCATATGAATATAGATATAGATATGAAAGATATTCTTATCTTGGTGGGAAGAATTATCACGATTTTTCCTCTCTTATTGATCATGGCACTATTTATGGGAAAAAGAGCGATTGGGGAGCTTCCTGTCTTTGATTTTCTAATTATTGTTTCCCTTGCTGCAGTAGCCGGAGCTGATATTGCAGACCCTAAAATTGGTCATGTTCATACTGCCATAGCGATCGTTCTCATCGGCATCTTTCAGAGAGTCATATCAAAGTGGGCTATCCAATATCGATGGTTTGGAAAACTGATTACTTTCGAGCCTACCCTTGTGATCAGAAATGGACAATTCTTAATCAAAAACATGAAAAAAATTCGTTATTCTCTTGATAATCTCCTGCAAATGCTCAGAGAAAATGGGGTCTTTGATGTAAGAGATGTCGAACTGGCTATTATTGAAGCTAATGGGAAGCTAACTGTGCAACAAAAGAAGGAAAAAGAAGTTGTTACGAACGAAGACATGGGCATTACTAAAAAAAGTGCGCTTTTTTCTTTTCCTGTCATCGTTGAAGGAAGGATCTATCAGGAGGTTTTAGACAAATTAAAATTAGATGAAGCATGGCTGCTACAGCAAATGAAGGAGCAAGGTATTCATCACACACAGGAGGTGTTCTTTGCTTCACTAACAGAAAACCGTGAACTGCACATCTCTTTAAAGACAGAAAAAGATATCAGGATACCTCCTATTCTTCATTAACATCATGTGCTACTGAAAGGAGTAAAACAATGTCCTTTTGTCCTGTATGCAACGGATTCTCTTCTGTGGAAGTAAAATGTCCTAAATGTCAAACTATGATGACTGACTCCGGAAAGTTATCTGACTATTTCGGTGATTATAGTCCGTATCGAGAAATAGAGCATCTTAATATGACCAATGGTATTGTGGATGTTGCTGAACATCAATGCACACACATAGCCTATTGTTCAAATTGCGGTTATGATCAAATGGTCTCAATTAACGAGTTGAATAATCCTTAAATACAAGGGATAGAAAACGAGTTTGAAAGTGCTTTCATTTTCGTTTATGATGGAAGTAATCCAATATGAAAAGGGGTGCTACATATCATGTTAAAAGAAAGAATTCAATTAACAGAGGAACTGTTAATTGAAACGTATCCATTTTCAGAATACATTACCTGTGTTGAAGTTTTTCTAAATGGTCAATCTTTTAATGCCTTTTGCTCAGACAATGAGATTGTACAAGAGTGGAAAGAAAATCCGGATATGTTAGTGGAATTATGTAAAAATCACATGTTGCAGCAGCCCAAGAAGCCATCCTCTGTATCCCCCTCCCAAGCCAACCGGATTCAACTCCCTGATGGCTTAGAGGTAGAGTCCTATTCATTTTCCGAAGATATTTATTGTATGAATGTGTATCAGCATGGTGCACTTGCCACCTCCTTTTGTTCCGATCGTCATTCGATCGATGAGTGGAAAGAAGATCAAGATTCTTTGTACACCTTCGTCAATACGATACTAAAAAAGTAACAATAGTAGACACAAGCCTAGCCATTGGGTATGATCGAATAAACGAACATACCTAATGGCTTTTCATTATTCTAAGAAGTTCGAATCAGGAGGCACTAGTTTCATGCAAAAAAAAGTAAGTATCTTTCTCTTTTATAGTTTTATTGCTTTTCTTATCTATACCTATCAAGGGGCGATATTGAGTTGGATTGAGAATGCAACTCTTTCACTGATTCCTATTACAATGACCATCGCTACCTTAATGTCATTATTCCCCATTATCCCTTATCCTTTTGTGGGAGCTGTCATTGGTGCATCCTATGGACTTATTATTGGAGGAGTTATTACATGGTTTGGGTCCACAGCTGCCTCCTTATTGATGTTTTTGATTGTACGTTATGGATATCAGGATTGGGGAGTCAAAGTACTTCATAGATATAAAGCGTTAAGCCAGGTTACGACGCTGTTTGAAAAGAATGCTTTCCTAACTATTTTATTTGCTAGAGTGATTCCCTTTATTCCATCCATTGTCATTAATACTTATGCGGCATTGAGCCGCATCCGATTGCTTCCTTACATGCTTGCCTCTGCTCTTGGAAAGGTGCCGGCTATGCTATTATTTGCGCTAGTAGGAGCTCAATGGATGAATGACCCTTTCTCCATCTTATATATTCTGTTGTTCTATGCCCTATTTCTTTTAGTCGTCTATTTCTTATATCAAATATGGACAAGACGTACTCGTCGTATCGAAACCTAGATCAATCTGAGCAAGGCAAGACACCAAGAAAAAACCTTAGGAGAAACTCCTAAGGTTTTGATACGTGTTCTTATTTAAAATAAGGAAGCCTTATCTTATAACTTAACAACGTTTGAAGCTTGAGGACCACGATCGCCTTCAACGATTTCGAACTCAACGCGTTGTCCTTCTTCTAAAGTTTTGAAGCCTTCAGATTGAATAGCGCTGAAGTGTACGAATACATCGTTTCCGCCTTCAACTTCGATAAATCCAAATCCTTTTTCAGCATTAAACCATTTTACTGTACCTTGATGCATCTTAAAACAACCTCCTAATATACCGGCCCTGTGGCCTGAAAAAATAATATTACTTCCAAAGATTAGATTCAGGAGATATAAAAAAGTCGTAACCTAGAGGGACTTCATAAAAACTTGAAAGTCTCCAGACTTGGTACGACTTACAAATCCAACTCATCCATCTTTTTCAGTAAACAGATAAATAATAAGGAAATCCTTAATATTTACTTTAATATTAGCACTAGCGGAAATGAATGTCAAATGCTTTACGGATTTTTTTGTAGATAGATTATGACAAAATACTACATATCAAAACAGAAATATGTCTAACTTTGACGCTTTTTATTGCTCAACCACCGCAACAAGCTCTGGCGTGATATCAAATGATATTCTACAACCAATCTCGATGTCCTGATCAATCGGTGCATATAAGATTATGGATTCAAATGTATGGGAATCCGTTGTGACTTTCAACTGTAGTTCTTGGTATTCTCCTCCATAAATAACCTTCTCTACTTCCCCGTTATAACGTCCTTGCTCAACAATTTTACATCCTTCTGGACGAATCGATACCGTTACATCGGTCAGAGAGCCTACTGTCTGATGAGGCAAACAAACCTTCCCAATGTGCGTATCGACATGTTTTAGATCAGCCGATAACTGACCAGAGAGTAAATTGGTTTTCCCTACAAACTGAGCAACGAAGCAATTTTTAGGACAGCGATACATCTCTCGAGGTGAGGCAATTTGTTGAATCACACCTTGATTCATGACCACAACTCGATCAGAAATAGCAAACGCATCTTTTTGATCATGCGTTACTATAATGGCTGTTGTACAGGCTTTGCGTAAAATGTCCATGACGTCTACTCTCATTTTCTCACGAAGTCCTGCATCTAAATTACTAAACGGCTCATCCATCAAGACGACATGTGGACGAGGAGCCAGTGCTCGCGCTAAAGCTACACGCTGTTGCTGTCCACCAGATAGCTGATGAGGATAACGATCTCCGAAATCTGCTAATCCTACTAACTCAAGAACCTCCTGCACCCTCTGCTTCTTTTCACTATTCTTCCACTTCGATAAACCAAAGGCCACATTCTTGGCAATTGTAAGATGAGGAAATAGAGCATAATCTTGAAATACCATACCTATTCCTCTTTTTTCAGGAGGAAGAAAAGAAAACATATCATATACTAATTGATCTCCAATTTGAATGCTCCCTACTGAAGGCTGTTCAAATCCAGCGATCATTCTTAAAGTTGTTGTTTTACCACATCCACTAGGACCTAGCAAGGTGATGATTTCTCCCTGTTCAATCTCTAACTCAAATCGATCAACAGCAGGTTGAAGCTGATCAGTAAAATGTTTAGTTAGTTGATGTATTTTAATGAACGCCATGTCATCCTCCTACGCTTTATCTAAGTCACTAAGGAAATAATTTGATCTAAATTAGAATGATTCTAATATAATTGATAATGATTTTCATTACTCTTAGTATAGTATACCTAGGCGAATGACGTCAATCATTTTTAAAATTGCTCGACCCCATTCAATAGAACATGTTCAAATTCTGTAGGGTTTAATGGACGGCGAATAAAAAAGCCCTGCATTTTATTTGTCGCTTTCGATTTCAAATATAAATAATCTGATTTGGATTCGACTCCCTCAGCGATTACTTCCATATTCAGCTGTTCAGCTAAATGGATCATGGCTGTGGTGATGGCAGCATTTTCCGTCTTATGATGAATATCCTTGACGAAAGAACGATCTATTTTTAATGTGTTCACTCGATATTTTTTTAAGTAAGAAAGAGAAGCAAATCCTGTCCCAAAATCGTCGATTGAAATATGAATTCCCATCTGTTTAAATTGCTCAATCATCTCGATGACAGCTTCTTCATCTTGAATGATGGTGCTTTCGGTAATTTCGATTTCCAACCAGTTTGGTTCCATGTCGATCTCTTTTAAAATTTGTTGGACACTTCGAAAAAGGTGATGATACATAAATTGTCGAGCTGAAAAATTTACGGCAATTCTGATAGGAGGGTATCCCTTCTCCTGCCAATATTTATTTTGCCTGCAAGCCTCCGTTAAGACCCATTCTCCAATTGGTAAAATCAAACCCGTTTCCTCAGCAATAGGGATAAATTCACTAGGACTGATCAATCCCAACTCTGGATGCTTCCATCGAATCAACGCTTCACCAGAAACGATTTTTCCTGTCTGGACATCAATAATTGGCTGGTAGTACAAGACAAACTCTTTATTTTGAAGTGCACGGTACATATCATTTTCCAAGCGGAGCTTTTCATAATTTTTTTGATCCATTTTTGAATGATAATAGGCAAATTGATTTTTTCCTTTTGCTTTGGCAGCCATCTTTGCCCTGTCTGCATTTTTCAGTAAGGTTTCTGCATCAAATCCATCTATGCCATAAAGTGCAATTCCAAACTA
>NZ_BAMO01000037.1 GCF_000615945.1 Caldalkalibacillus mannanilyticus JCM 10596 | reverse complement strand
CAACTTTTTTATCCTCCTATTACAGTTTATGCTTCTTCTTTAGAATCTTCCTTTGGAGTTCTTCGTTACTTGAGGCTGATCACTTTCCATCCCCTCGCAACTTCTTCAACAAACGATTAACCGTTTCCCTGCGAAGTCCAATAAATTGACCAATCTCCTCCTGATTAAGCACATCCTCCAGAAATAGATCTGGAAAATAGCGCTTAAACCATTTTTCCGCTAATTCAAACCGTTCCACTGGTTTTACAGTTGTTAACTGATCAATTCGTTGCTGCATCATACGAAGTTTTTCCTGTAAAACCAATGCAATTTCTTTTAAGCGTTCTGGATTGCTCTCCAGTTCATGGTACCAAATATCACTAGGAATCATTTCCACCTTGCATGGTATGACCACAATCGCTGTTCCAAAATATTCATTGCGATTCATCAAGGAATGATGCGGAAAGATTTCTCCCGGTAATATGAGATTGACCAATGTCGTGGTGCCATCCTCTTTAATCCGTATGATCTTGATCAACCCTTCTTTCAGTTGGTATAAGGCTCCTGTTTCACCCTGATGAAATAAAACATCTCCCCGATTTAACTTCATAACCAACGACTCCTTATCTTCTTATCTTCTTATCTTCTTATCTTCTCCCAAGTATAAATGAAAATAATTCTCAACAATGTGATTATGGTCACTGTGGATAGTACAGGATTGGTTTACATTTAAAGCAAGCTCAAACACAAAAGGAGGATACATCATGCAAGTATTTGATCATACATCTAAAGTTGGAGATATTGTTACTCAATTCCCTCAAGCAAGTGACTTATTCAAAGCATATCGCATTGATTTTTGTTGTGGAGGTAACCGTCCGCTCGGCGAAGTGATCAGTGAAAAAAATCTAAATGAAGAAGAAATATTAAAGCAATTAAATGAAGGCTACGAACAAAAGATTAGCGAAGGACAAAAGCAGCATAACTGGACACAAGCTCCTTATTCTGAGATCATTCGTCACATTATTCATAAACATCATGCCTATCTCTATCAGGAGCTTCCTCAGCTAAGTCCGTATGTAACCAAGGTATTTCGTGTCCATGGAATAAGTCATCCTGAATTGGTTGAGATTCATCGACTCTTCCATGAGCTAAAAACAGAATTAGAGCAGCATTCCATGAAGGAAGAGGAAGTTGTCTTTCCACTAATTCTAGCTTATGAGCACAATCCTGGTGCTGAATCACTACAAAATTTAAAAAATGGAATTGATGAATTACAGAACGAGCACGATCATGCGGGAGATATTCTCAAGCGCATGCGTGAGGTAACAGAAGATTATAAGCTACCTGAGGGTGCCTGCATGACCTACCAAATGACTTTCAAACGTCTACAGGAAATCGAGTCAGACTTGTTTGAACATATTCATCTAGAGAATAACATTTTATTCAAACGAGTGCTAGCCGACATTCATGAACAGTAATCTTACTCACAGTTTAGGTGTAAGCTTTTCTCCAACAACCTCCCAAGCTCCTGGAGTCAAGCTTCCCTTCCTGTTTATTCTAGCTGGGGTGAGCATGTATTTGCTCACTCAGCTTTTCCTTCTTATTTATGGAAGTCAATTGGTAGAAGGGCTTTATCGCACCCCCGCTATTTGGGCTATTGCTCACTTGCTGATCATCGGTTGGGCGACCATGGTATCCATGGGAGCGATGTATCAAATGGTTCCTGTAGCTTTTCAAATTAAAATTTTCTCTGAACGCTTAGGATTTATTCAGTTTGGAGTCATGCTTATAGGAATTGTTGGAATCACAGTCGGTTTCTTTACCTTCTCCAAGCTATGGTTAACGATAGCTGGACCTATCCTAGTCTTAGGTTTCCTTCTTTTTTTACTAAATATGTTTTTATCTCTACGCCAGATTCAGAACTGGAACATCATGACGGCGATGGTCTCTCTATCCCTAGCTTGTCTAGCCTTAACCATCCTTCTTGGACTCTTATTAATGTGGCAGCTGGTTTGGGGAGGTTTGCTTTCGCAGTATCATCTTGCCCTACTCTACTCCCATATCACCTTAGGTCTTGTTGGTTGGTTTAGCCTCTTGATTTTTGGATTTTCGTACAAAATGGTTCCTATGTTTGCTCTGGCACATGGCTACTCTATGGAGTTGGGTGTACCTGTCTTGCTCACATTCTTAAGTGGCATGTTGGGGATCACGACGGCTTATTTTATTTCCTCACCTGTTTTATTACTATGCGGGGCTTTATTACTCCATCTCGCCTTTCTGCTCTTTGCCTACCATATCTGGATCATTATGCGTAAAAGAATGAAAAGATATCCTGATCTAGGATTTAAGTATGCACTAGCTGCCATCCTAGCTGTTGTCCTTGCTTCTTTGCTTTTTATCATCATTCTGGGTAAATATGCTACCTATGGAACCCTCGTCACCACAGAGATGATTGCCTTGGTTTATTTCTTTTTATTAGGCTGGGTCTCCTTAAGTATTCTGGGCTACCTATTTAAAATTGTTCCCTTTTTATGGTGGACAGCTAAATATAGCAAGGAAATTGGCAGATCAGATGTCCCTACGCTAAAAGATATGATCAATGAGCGCGCAGGCTCTTGGTTTTTCCCAGGATTTATTCTTGCCACTCTGCTTGTCGCCGCTGGCATATGGTTCCAATCTGCCGTCCTTTTTCAAACAGGTCAAGGATTGCACACCCTGGGAGCTATTTTCTATTCTTGGCTTATTTTCTCCGTGTTCTATAAATAACCTAGAAAAAATAACACTCTGCTTACATGATTGGAGGGAGGCAAGTCACATGAACAAAAACCTGGAACAAAAAATCATTCAGCAATTAAAGCAAGTCCTAGATCCCGAATTAGGCATCAATGTCTATGATCTAGGGTTAATTTATAGCATTTCCAAGCAGGACGACGCGGTCACCATTAAAATGACGTTAACCACTCCCGGTTGCCCACTACACGATAGCATCACTTCAGGTGTACAACACGCCGTTGCTAAACTAGAGGAAGTCCATGAAGTGAAGATTGATCTGGTGTGGACTCCAGCTTGGAATCCAACGCTCATGTCCCCCATCGCCAAAACTCTGTTGGGGTGGGGTTAATCCCTTGGAATCATACCTAGCGCATAACAAACCTAACACAAGGAGGTGGTCCACGTGCAGAAAAGCAAAATCGTGGAGTTAGATGTACGTGAAGCCTTAAAAAAAAAAGAAGATCCTTTCAAAAAAATTATGGATGCTGTAGCAACCTTGGAGGAAGGAGATCAGTTCATTTTACATGCCATCTTCAAACCTCGTCCCCTGCTATTTGTCCTTGGATCGAAGGGGTTTACTCATGAGATCGAGAAGCGAGCCGAGGATCATTGGGTGGTTACCTTCAGCAAAAAGAAACGAAAGTTTTCATTTTCCAAGCTATTTCAATCCAAGAAGAAAGAGCTTCCCGAGACTCCGCCTGTCTATCATATGGCTGATGAGCAGGATGACATTAGCCAATCGTTAGAGAAAGATCTCGTGCAGGAAGGGAAGGTCTATCACCTAGATAATCGTGGATTAGAACCCCCTAAGCCAATGATGCGAACCCTTCTTCAGCTTTCACGAATGAAATCAGGTGAACAGTTAAAGATCATCAACGAACGAGTGCCTGTTTATTTATTCGAAGAGCTTCAACAGCTTGGCTATGATTACAGCTATGATCAAAAAGAAGAAAACATCGTTCATATTACCATTACCAAGAGGTAGGAGTTGGCTCCTGCTTCTTTTTTTTGTGATCTATCTCATAGCACAGTTCGGTTGACTCCCCTATAATCTTGATGAAACAAGAGTCGAATCTGCACAGATGATGTGACAAAAAACATAGATATAGGAGGGAAAAGAGATGAATGATCTTTTACGCATAGATAACAAGCAGTTAACAAGCCGCTTGTTTTTAGGCAGTGGAAAATTTACAAGCTATGCTCAAATGACCAATGCCATTATCTCTTCTGGCACTCAAGTAGTGACTGTAGCGTTACGCAGAGTCGATTTACAGAGCCAAGCAGATAACATTTTAAGCCATATTCCTGAGGATATTATTCTACTTCCTAACACCTCGGGAGCAAGAAACAGTGAGGAAGCCATACGCATTGCCAGAATGGCTCGTGCCTGCGGGATGGGGGATTGGATCAAAATCGAAGTGATTGCAGATCAAAAGTACCTCCTACCAGACAACGCTGAAACCATTAAGGCAACAGAAGCCTTGGTTAAGGAAGGATTTGTCGTCTTGCCTTACATGAACCCTGACTTAATGGTAGCCAAGCATTTAGAGGAGGTTGGGGCGGCGGCTGTGATGCCTCTCGGTGCTCCTATTGGTACCAACCGTGGATTAGAAACCCTTGAAATGATAAAAATCATGATCGAAGAAGCTAATGTCCCCATTATTGTCGATGCAGGGATCGGTAAGCCTTCTCAGGCTGCACAAGCTATGGAGCTAGGTGCAGCTGCTGTCTTGGTTAATACAGCCATTGCCACCGCAGATAGTCCTATCCTTATGGCAAAAGCTTTTGCCCATGCCGTTCAAGCAGGAAGAAAGGGCTATATAGCAGGGCTTGGACCTATCTCATCTTCTGCACATGCCTCTTCTCCTCTAACCGGCTTCTTGACAGAAACTTCTTGAGTGAAGATGAAAGGAGATCATTCATGACATTTTATTCGATCTATGAACGCTTAAAAACGATAGATTTTGAAGCGTTTTTTGCATCTACAACCACAGCCCAAGTGCAGAGAGTACTAGAAAAGGAGGTTTTAGAGGAAACAGATTTTCTTCTTCTTCTATCTCCAGCTGCTGAACCTCTGCTAGAGGAAATGGCTCGTAAAGCCCAGCGCTTAACTGTACAGCATTTTGGACGAGTTATTCTACTCTATACACCACTCTATGTTGCAGACTATTGTGTAAATCACTGCGTCTATTGCAGCTTTAGCGTGATTCATCCCTTTGAACGCCAAAAGCTAACCATGGCACAAATTGAACAAGAAGCCATCAAGCTGCGTGAAACGGGGATTCAGCATGTCTTGATCTTGACGGGGGAATCTCCACAGCATACACCTGTTTCTTATCTGATCCAATGTGTGGAGGTATTAAAAAACTATTTCCCCTCCATTTCCATTGAGGTACAGCCCTTAGAAACAAATGAATACAAACAGCTTGTTGACAGTGGAGTCGATGGGCTTGTGGTCTACCAAGAGGTGTACAACGAAGAAACCTATAAATCTCTACACCTCAAAGGACCGAAACGCCTCTATCTCTATCGGTTGGATACGGCTGAACGTGCCTGTCAGGCAGGGATGCGCCAGGTCAACATTGGAGCATTGCTAGGCTTAGATGATTGGCGGAAGGAAGCTTTTTTCTCAGGAATGCACGCGCATTATTTACAGCACAACTATTTTGGAACAGATATCTGTCTCTCCCTGCCGCGTATTCGCCCTAATTTGGGTTGCTTTAACCCGCATTCAGAAGTACAAGACAAGCATCTGGTACAAATTCTGTTGGCTACTCGACTCTTTCTGCCACGAGTGGGAATTTCTTTATCTACCCGAGAACGAGCAGAGCTACGTGATCAACTGATTCCTCTAGGAGTCACACGGATGTCATCTGGTTCATCTACTACTGTCGGAGGCTATGCTTCCTCTAATGATACAGCCCATTCTCAGTTCCAGACATCTGATGAACGTTCAACACAAGAAGTCTATCATCAAATTATAGCCCAGGGATACCAACCTATCTTCAAGGACTGGGGAAGCCCTCTGGATGTTACTCTTAGACATGAAAGGAAGTAGACAGGATGTCAAATCATTGGGTTCCCTCCCGCTATACCTTTAGTGCAAAATTATTAGATAAAGGTAGAATCCTCTATAATTCATATACGGGTGCGATCAGCCTTGCTTCCCCTGAAGAAGAAGAAAAGGTTCAATTTATTTTAGCAGCTGGAATCGATCATGACGGGCGATGTGATCTAGCAAAAGATATGTGTGAATCCGGATTCCTTGTTCCGTCTGGGACAAAAGAATTTGAGAGAGCAGAGGAGTTACACCAAGCGCTCAAAGCAGAAAAATCCTCCCATCTCGTCCTCCTAACCACAGAGGCCTGTAATTTCCGCTGTAGCTATTGCTATCAGACATTTGCCCAAGGCATGATGACCGAAGAAACGATACAGGGGCTAAAAGCGCATGTTGCTCAGTCCGTCCAGCACTTGGAGCATTTGTCGATCAGCTGGTTCGGAGGAGAACCTCTTCTCGCTTATGAATCCATTATCGAGCTATCCGATTCCTTCTTAAAAAGCTGTGCCGAAAACCATGTAAGCTACTCAGCAGATATGTCCACCAATGGCTATTTTCTGACCAAAGAAAGATGTAAAGAGCTACTAAAACGCAATGTTCGGCGCTATATGATCACACTGGATGGAGTAGGAGAAGTGCATGATCGAAGAAGAACGTTAGTTGGCGGAAGCGGCACCTACGAAAAAATTATTCATCAGCTAAAAGAAATCCAAGAGCTTGATGATTCCTTTGTGATTGATCTTCGAGTGAATTTTGATGAAGAAAATGTAGAAGACATCCCAGAACTCTTAAGAACACTTGCCGACTTGTTCGGAGATGATCCTCGTTTTCAGCTCCTACTCCGACCCGTTGGACGTTGGGGAGGAACCAAGGATCAGCATATCCCAGTCTGTGACAGAACAGCATCAGATAAGCATCTCTGGAGCTTAACCGAATGCGGTGTACAACAAGGCTGAAGCTAAGTGATACCATTGCCGACACACTCATGCCTTCTGGAGCCGTGTGCTATGCAGCGAAGCCCAACTCATTTATCGTGGGGGCTGACGGACAACTCTATAAATGCTCCGTGGCATTTGAGGAGGAAATGAATCAGGTAGGAAAGCTCCAGCACGATGGGACAATGGAGCTTGATCTGGACAAAATGGCTCTCTGGACAATCGGTGGAGAAGAGCAAGATGTTGGTTGTCAGAACTGTTATTTTCGCCCCGCCTGTCAGGGGAATCACTGTCCCTTATATCGTATGCGTACCAAAAAACGTCCCTGTCCGCATGAAAAAAGGAAACTGAAACAGGTGTTGAATCTGTTGTGCTAGGAGCTAACTGAATGAAAGCGAGGTGATATCTATGAAGAAGATTCGTCAAGGTGTATCCCCTACTCAAGCACTTAAAAAAGGGACACTGTTAAAGTCTGTGCCTGGGAATTTGAAGTAGGAATACAAAGAAAAGAAACCATGAAAGGCGGTTTATTGCCAATCTCGGTTTCTTTTTTGTTTCTTGACTACTTTCGTGTTATTGAGGTTTCCTTTTCGTACAACTCATCAAGTAATTTAAAAGCCTTTGATATCACACTATCAAACTTTCCGGATTCAATACTAACTTCATGTAAAAATTCATTTTCAGTTGAACCTAGTTTTTGAATAATAAAACGTGATTTATTTTCATATTCAATAAGGAATATTTTCCACTCATTAAAAATATCTATAGGTAATCCTATATCAAAACGAGCCCAGGATTCATCAATTGCTAAACTATCATATTTTGGGTCACCACTATATAAACCTCCATTTAAACGATTAAATAGCTCTAGAAGTGATAATTTAAACAAAATTTCGTGATTTCGATTTCCGTTGTCTCTAATAAGTTGTTGTAATAAAAACAATATATCACGTAAGGATGTTCCCAGATCATAGTCACCAACACGTTTTCCATCAATCCAATAACAAAATCTACCGAATAACCACTCCCCTCCATACTCTTTATTAAGCTCATATTCAATTCCAAATTCCGATTTATTCCCTATTAACATGATGCTTCCCCTTTATTAATATTTAATTCCAAGTTGCTTTCGAACATCATTCGGTAATTTCTCTATGCTTATTTCTCCTGCAAAATGCACTCCTCCAGCGTTATCACTAAAATATTGATATATTTTACCATCCTTATTTACACCATACCAAGTCCCCATTCCACCACGAAGGATGATACGGACTATTTTTCAAAGTTGGTGATGGAGTAGAACTTCCCTTTCCAGTCAACTTCTTCACTTTAGAAATTTTTGCAGGATTAAACAAATCTGCTCCATAATAACCAATCATCTCTGCTTTTCGATCTGCATCAGCACAATCAAATATGACACCAACCATAAGTAAATGATTGGTGTCGAAGATTTTTCCTTTTTTCCGCTGTCTACTTGACTGGGGGCAATTCACTTAAATCTAGGTGCAGTATATTTTGAATGCCAGCTTTAATCTATTTGCAACATTAAATTCTTGCACATAAACTTCAAAATAAGTTGTGTCAAAAGCACGAATTTCTATAAGTGCTTCTTCATGTTGAAGTCCCTTATCTTCTTCTGTTTTCGGAAGTTTTTCCATATCCCATTGGATATTATCATGTTTGGTCGCAATAAAAACACAAGATAAAAATTGCTCAACTTTTTTTGACGCATTGATCAAATCTTCAGTACAATCAAATCTACTAATGGGGGATTTGAAAATTTCCTCTGAATGATTATAATAGTCCACATCAAACACATACCAATACAATGTCCTTGATTCCGTATTAATTACTGAAAGAATATCTGCCATTTGCTCTCCTAGACATGAAAACTCCTGAGACTCTTTTGTTTTTACAATCTTCAATATATCCATATATCACCTCGAGATCGGTCCTCCACGTTTTTTCGTTCCACCTGTTGAATTATTTTCATAATAATGGTCATGGGGATTTGTATGGTCTTTCCTGCCATGATCAGTCCAGTCCGTATCCTTGATATAATCACCATTTTCTCCCCACTCTCTTGTCTGACGATAGTTTCCTTTTCGTCCTTCTTTTTCTTCGATCTGCATCAGCAAAATCAAATTATGTATCGAGTCCATCTAATTTTATGCGATTGAACCTACATCACTATCCCTACTTAACCCAAATGGGTTCTCATATAGTATAGCCCATTGCTATCAGTCATGACATCCTATCCCACATTACATTGAAAAAGGTGTTTAGAGTTATTATATGAATTCTTCTGATATCTTTAAGTTTTTCTAGTCGATTAGTAGCATAGAAAAAAGCCCCAACCCACAAAGGTCAGAGCTTTATTCCTTATTCCTATCCCGTCTGAACAGAATATTTCTCTTCCATTCTCTTACGATCTCTTTCCAGAACAGGCTTAAGGAAATATCCTGTATAGGATTCCTCTACCTGACAAATCTCTTCAGGAGTTCCTGTAGCGATAATAGTTCCTCCTCTTACTCCTCCTTCAGGTCCTAGGTCGAGAACATAATCGGCTGTCTTGATCACGTCAAGGTTATGCTCAATCACTAGGACACTGTCGCCATTTTCGACAAGCCTTTGGAGAACTTCGAGCAAGCGATCAATGTCAGCAATGTGTAAGCCTGTTGTCGGTTCATCCAGAATATATAAGGTTCTTCCCGTACTGCGACGATGTAATTCGGAGGCAAGCTTGACACGCTGAGCTTCTCCTCCAGATAAGGTCGTTGCGGGCTGACCTAGACGCATGTAGCCTAAGCCTACATCGACAAGCGTATCAATTTTTCGCTTGATTTTGGGGATGTTCTTGAAGAACTCAGAGGCATCCTCAATAGTCATGTCCAGAATGTCTGAGATATTTTTCCCCTTGTACTTCACATCCAGCGTTTCACGATTATATCTTTTTCCTTTACACACTTCACAAGGAACATAGACGTCTGGAAGGAAGTGCATCTCGATTTTAATAATTCCATCTCCACGGCAGGCTTCGCAACGCCCGCCTTTGACGTTAAAGCTAAAGCGCCCTTTCTTGTAGCCTCTCATCTTGGCTTCATTGGTGGCAGCAAATACATCACGAATGTCGTCAAAGACCCCAGTATAGGTTGCTGGATTGGAGCGTGGTGTACGTCCAATCGGAGACTGGTCAATATTAACCACCTTATCCAGATGTTCGGTCCCTGTGATCGTCTTATGCTGACCTGGCTTTGCCTTGGAACGGTAGTATTCTTTCATTAAGCTTTTTAATAAAATCTCGTTAATTAAAGTACTTTTACCCGATCCAGATACACCGGTCACACAGGTGAACACTCCAAGAGGAATCTTGGCATTGACGTTTTTCAGGTTATTTTCCTTAGCCCCTTTGACCTCCAGCCATTTGCCATTCGGCTGACGACGTTCGGCAGGAAGGGAGATAAATTTTTCACCACTAAGGTATTGCCCTGTGATAGAAGCATTGTTCTTCATTACTTCGGCAGGCGTTCCTTCAGCAATGATGGTTCCTCCATTCACACCCGCTCCCGGACCAATATCAATGATGTAGTCCGAAGCAAGCATGGTGTCCTCATCATGCTCCACGACGATCAAGGTATTCCCTAGGTTTCTCATATGCTCAAGTGTTTGAATCAGTCGGGCATTATCTCGCTGATGTAGACCAATGGAAGGCTCATCCAAGATGTAGAGAACGCCCATCAAGCGTGAACCTATTTGAGTAGCCAGACGAATCCGTTGAGCTTCTCCCCCGCTAAGGGTTCCTGCCGCTCTTTGCAGGGTGAGATAATCTAGTCCCACATTGACTAAGAAGCCGAGGCGCTCCTCAATTTCTCGAAGGATCAGATGGGCAATCATTTTCTCTTTTTCATTTAATTCAAGAGTGGAGAAGAACTCCTTCGCTTCTCCCACTGAAAGTCTTGTAATATAGGAGATGTTTTTCTCATGAACAGTTACAGAGAGAGATTCCTTCTTCAAGCGATCTCCTTTACAAGTAGGGCAGGACTTCTGACTCATATAGGCTTCTAGCTGTTCCCGAACATAATCTGAACCTGTTTCCTTGTATCTTCGTTCAACCTGATTCACCACTCCCTCGAAGCTCACCTGTCTCTCACGAACCTGTCCAAATTCATTCTCATAACGGAAAAAGAATTTTTCCCCTTTGCTGCCATACAAAAGAATCTCTTGATGCTCTTTCGAGAGTTGTTCAAAAGGAACTTCTTGTTCGATCCCGTAGTGGTCACAGATGGCTTGCAGAAGCTGACCATAATAATTGGAGGAAGACCCCTCCACGTGGTAATGGCATCCTCCTTTAAGCTCTTCGAAACATCAGGAATGACAAGGTCGGAATCTACCTCCAGCTTATTTCCTAATCCATCACAGGTAGGACAAGCTCCAAATGGACTGTTAAAGGAAAACATACGAGGCTCTAGTTCATCAATACTAAATCCACATTCTGGGCAAGCAAGGTTGGAGCTGAAGAGGAGCTCTTCTTCTCCTATTACATCTACTAGAACCTTCCCATCAGAAATCTTTAATGCTGTTTCAATTGAATCTGCTAGGCGAGAATGGATATCCTCTTTGATCACAATTCGATCGATCACTACTTCAATAGAATGTTTTTTGTTTTTCTCCAGAGAGATGTCCTCAGACAAATCTCTCACTTCCCCATCCACACGAACACGAACAAAGCCCTGCTTACGGATCTCATCCAAGACCTTGACATGCTCGCCCTTGCGCCCTTGGATGACAGGAGCTAGAATTTGCAGCTTTGTTTTTTCAGGGTACTCCATAATTCGGTCCACCATTTGTTCCACTGTCTGTGAAGTAATTTCAATTCCATGCTCAGGACAATGAGGACGACCAATACGGGCAAATAACAATCGCAGGTAATCATAGATTTCCGTCACCGTTCCGACTGTCGAGCGTGGATTACGACTCGTGGTTTTTTGATCAATCGAAATGGCTGGAGATAATCCGTCAATCGAATCTACATCAGGTTTATCCATTTGACCTAGGAATTGTCTGGCATACGCGAGAGGGATTCCACATAACGGCGTTGTCCCTCGGCATAGATCGTATCGAAGGCTAAGGATGATTTCCCTGATCCAGATAATCCTGTTAAGACAACCAGCTTATTTCTAGGTATCGTCACATCAATATTTTTTAGATTATGAGCCCTAGCTCCTTTAATCACAATATTCTCCATACTCACATTACTCATCCTTCCGCTTTCAACTCTAATATGAGGTCTCGCAACTCAGCCGCTCTTTCAAATTGAAGATTCTTCGCTGCATCCTTCATCTCTTTTTCTAGTCTTTCAATCATTCCGGCACGATCCTTCTTCGACATTTTGCTAAGATTAGGAACCGCTTCATACTCTGCCGGTGATTCCGCTACCTTCGTCGCTTCGATTACGTTATAGACAGGCTTCACAATGGTTTGCGGGGTAATTCCATGCTCTTTATTGTAGGCCATTTGTGTTTCTCTACGGCGCTGTGTTTCATCCAGCGCTATTTGCATGGAGTTTGTGATGCGATCGGCATACATAATCACATGTCCATTGGCATTTCTAGCCGCACGTCCAATGGTTTGGATCAGAGAGCGTTCCGAACGTAGGAACCCTTCCTTATCCGCATCTAGAATAGTGACAAGAGACACTTCAGGAATATCTAATCCTTCTCTTAACAGGTTAATTCCGATCAGGACATCAAAAACACCTAGTCGCAATTCCCGAATTATATGGAGTCGTTCAAGGGTTTTGATTTCCGAATGAAGGTATCTGACTTTGATTCCTATTTCCTTCAGATAATCAGTTAGATCTTCACTCATCTTTTTCGTTAGAGTGGTTACTAAGACTCTTTCATTAACCGCCACTCTCTCTTGAATTTCTCCTATTAAATCATCTATTTGCCCTTTGATCGGTCGAACATCAATCACTGGATCAATTAACCCTGTTGGTCGAATAATTTGCTCAATGACCTTCGGATTTTTCTCTAATTCATAAGGACCAGGGGTCGCAGAAACATAAATAATCTGCTTAATATGCTTCTCAAATTCTTCAAAGCGCAGAGGGCGGTTATCTGCGGCTGACGGCAGACGGAAGCCATGTTCAATTAGAATTTGCTTTCTGGCTTGGTCCCCATTATACATCCCTCTAATTTGGGGAATGGTTACATGTGACTCATCGATGACGATCATGAAATCCTCGGGAAAATAATCAAGTAGGGTATACGGCGTAGAGCCTGCTGGGCGATTGGTCAGGTGTCTAGAGTAGTTTTCAATCCCTGAGCAGAAACCCATCTCCTGCATCATCTCTAGATCATAACGAGTACGCTGTTCTAGGCGCTGTGCCTCCAACAGCTTGCCATTCTCTCGCTGTTCTTGCAGCCGTAGCTCTAGTTCTGCTTCTATGCTTTGAATCGCAATCTTCATCTTTTCTTCTCTGGTTACGAAGTGAGAGGCTGGAAAGATGGCTACATGCTCACGTTCACCCAAAATCTCACCTGTGAGGACATCAATCTCTGTCATCCTTTCGATCTCATCACCAAAAAACTCGACTCGAATCGCTTGCTCATCCTTAGAAGCTGGAAAAATCTCAACCACATCTCCACGTACTCGAAAGGTTCCGCGATGGAAGTTAATATCGTTTCTTTCGTACTGAATGTCGATTAGTTTCCTCAAGACATCATCTCGGCTTCGCTCTACTCCTGTTCTGAGCGAAAGAACCAGCTCCCGATACTCTTCGGGAGATCCTAAACCATAGATACAAGAAACACTGGCAACGATGATCACATCTCTACGCTCAAATAAGGAGCTTGTTGCCGAGTGGCGCAGCTTGTCAATTTCATCATTAATGCTGGCATCTTTTTCGATATATGTATCTGAATGGGCGATGTAGGCTTCTGGCTGATAGTAATCATAATAGCTGACAAAATATTCAACCGCATTATGGGGAAATAGCTCCTTCAACTCACTATGTAGCTGAGCCGCTAGGGTTTTGTTATGGGCAATGACGAGCGTGGGGCGGTTGACCTTAGAAATGACTTGAGCCATCGTAAACGTTTTTCCCGTTCCCGTAGCTCCTAGTAAGGTTTGGTGCTTCACATTGGCTTGAAGCCCTTGAATGATTTGTTCAATCGCCCTTGGCTGGTCCCCCTGTGGAGAATATTTCGATACTAATTGAAAGGATTGTTCCATAATGAAAACTCCTATCTTCATGAACTTTAACTAGCTTCCTCTATCCTGAACTGTCTGTGTACTTATCATACTGTAGATTATAGCACAGAAAAGGAGCAAAATGACAACTTTTAACGAATATATGTTCTATCTTTTTTTATTAGCTAGACCTTTGCTCCTCTCTTCTTCTCTTCTCAACTATCCTTATTCCACTCAGAGCGGGAGCGTAAACGGAAGAGTGCCTCTCGCTTCTGCTTCTCCTACTAAGACTTTGGCTAAGGAATGCAAAGCAAGAGGTCTGCTCTCATAGGTCGTCAGATAGGTTTGTACCTGAGGGAAATGAAGAAGATCGGTTGGATTGCGTAATGCAACCACGATCAATGAATCTCCTTTTCGTGTAGAAAGCTCCTTAATCAGTTGGATCTGTTCAGGGTAGTCTCCTGCATTAAAGCTTGTTAGGATAATCTGCTCATACGACTCACACTCAGCAAGAATGGTTTGAATCCCCTCTTCACTCGGAGAGAGCGAAACGATTCTTTCTCTTACCTTCGCTTGAAGAGAAGCTAATACCTGAGCCAGCCGCTCCTGCGGATGAACCATCTCATCTACCTCTGTTGTCACCTCCTGCTGGACCCAAATCACAAGCGTTTCTTGATTTCTAGTAAGCGGAAGCGAACCCTTTCCTTTCACCAGCGTGATACTTTGTTCGCTCAGCCTCTGGGCAATCACCAGCGCTTCTCTCGTCTGAAGAAGTGCCTCACATTCTGCCCAAGCTGGGGTGATCTGCCCCATGCTTCTTCTTTCCTTCAAAGCGAAAATCCGCCTGACAGATTGATCGATTCTTTCTTCAGCTATTCTCCCATTTTGCACTGCCTGAACAAGCGCTTCGATCGCTCCTTTTTGCCGATCAGCACGATGACTGTAGAGCAGGAGATCAACACCTGCCTCAACCGCTCGAATAGCAGCTTCATCTGACCCATAGTAGCTGGCAATAGCTTTCATCTCTAGACAATCGGTAATAATGACTCCATCATATTGAAGCTCATTTCTCAGTAATCTTCCAATCGCTTGAGGTGATAGAGTAGCAGGAAGCTCTGGTTCTAATGCAGGGAAAACAATATGAGCTGTCATCACCGCATCCACTCCTTGCTGAATCACCTGACGGAAAGGGAGAAGCTCTACTTCTAGCAAATGCTGCACATCATGAGCTATAGTAGGTAAATCGAGATGTGAATCAATCTGCGTATCTCCATGTCCAGGAAAATGCTTAATTGTAGCTGCAACCCCTGACTCCTGATAGCCCTTTACTGCCGCACAGCCCATTTCTCCCACTAGCTTCGGATCTTCTCCATACGCCCGAACACCAATCACTGGATTTAAGGGATTATTAAATAGATCCAAGCAAGGGGCAAAATTCAGATTGATCCCTAGACAGCGCAGCTCTTGACCTGTGATTTTTGCCGCTTCATACACTCCTCTTCGATCTCCCGTTGCTCCAAGTGCCATATTCCCAGGCATTAAGGTGATATTATCTATGATTCTCGAAACCACTCCTCCCTCTTGATCAATGGAAATAAATAAGGGAGGCATCTTATTTTCCCTTGCTGTTTGCTGTAGTTGACGGGAAAGGGAATGGATTTGTTCCGTCCGCTCTATATTTCTACTAAAATAAATGACACCGCCTATATAATTCTCTGTGATAAATTGAATGATTTCCTGTGATGGACTTGTTCCTTCGAAGCCGCAAATCAGCATTTGTCCTATTTTTTGCCGTAAACTAAGCTCTTCCATCTTCATTCTCCTATTAACACCTCCAACAATAATGTCCCTATTTTAACCGCTCCTTCACCCATATAAACTTGTTGCTCATAAAATGCTCTTATTTCTATTTGCTAAAAGCATTTGATACAATGATAGGAGATTCACCTCTCTTCGCTTGTGTTCCTTTTTCACCTTATCTTTACTTCAAAACTTCTAATTGACTTCATAAAGGAGGAAAATACCATGCTTACATTTAACTACTACAATCCAACTGAAATTTTATTTGGCAAGGGACAGCTTGAACAGCTTTCTAAAAAAGTATCTGAGTTTGGTAAAAAGGTTTTATTAGTCTATGGTGGAGGAAGTATTAAGCGCTTTGGCTTATACGATGAGGTGCTGCGTAAGCTTGATGAGGCAGGTGCCGATGTATTTGAATTGGGAGGCGTGGAGCCTAATCCAAGGTTAAGCACAGTACATAAAGGAATAGATATTTGTCAACGTGAAGGCATCGACCTGATCCTGGCAGTAGGGGGAGGCAGTGTTGTCGACGCGGCTAAAGCCATGGCTGTAGGTGCTAAGTATGAGGGGGATGTCTGGGATTTCTATGACCGAAAAGCCGTCGCTAAGGACGCTCTCCCGCTTGGCGTTATTCTGACTCTTTCAGCGACTGGATCAGAGATGAATAGAGGAAGTGTTGTGACTCATTGGGAGCTTCAAGAAAAAAGAGGGGCTAGTACGACCTTCCCTTCCTTTTCGATCTTAGACCCAACCTATACCTTTACGGTTCCGCAGGATCAGACTATTTATGGCATTGTGGATATGATGTCCCATGTTTTTGAGCAATATTTTAGTCATACCTCTGATGTTCCTCTGCAAAGCAGATTTTGTGAATCGGTACTGAAAACCATCATTGAAAACGCCCCTCTGGCTCTCGAAAATCCTGAGAACTATGAGGCACGTGCCAACCTGATGTATTGCGGCACGATGGCATTAAATGGACAAATCTCTCATGGCATGTTAGGGGATTGGGCAAGTCATGGAATCGAGCATGCGGTAAGTGCAATCTATGATATTCCCCATGCTGGTGGACTCGCCATCCTCTTCCCCAATTGGATGAAATATGTCTTCACAGAAAACCTTGAACGCTTTGCTCAATTTGCTGTAGAAGTCTGGGGAATTGAAGCTGCTAACAAAACAACGGAAGAGCTTGCACTAGCAGGAATTGAAGCGACTCGAAGCTTCTTTACCAAGATTGGGGCTCCTGAACGCTTAGCTGATTACCAGATTGGTGAGGAACACCTAATGACGATCGCAGAAAAAGCAACGGTATTCGGACCGATCGGAAACTTCAAAAAACTAAGCACAGAAGATGTCTATCATATCTTAAAAATGAGCGTATAGTTTTCAAGAAAAACGGCGCTAAAAAACTCGGCTTTTGCCGAGTCCTTTTTGTTTTGGTGTTTTTATGAAGCTTACTCCCTCCAACTGACGGCAGGGGAATACCTATCCTCCATTCCAACGCTCATCGCTTAACTTCCATTTCGGACAGGTATTCCCCTGCCTAGCTTGTCCTTTTAACCTTTTAGATCATAGCGCTTTACTTTGATCCTGATTAAGCTCTTGATGATTTTTATTTTTCCGAATCAGCCTCTGACGTAGAAGCTGAAGAAGATTCTGCCTCTTCTGTGCCATATAATAAGGGATTTCATCATCTGGTGCAAGGATCACGCCTAGCTGATGATGGTCCGTTTCATACAGTGAGCTTTTAGCAAATTTAAGATGACCCTCTAAATTAATAACCTCCAGCTTACAAAAAGCCAGATTACATGTTAATGCCTGATACAGCTCTTTTCTCTCCTTGACAGCCATTCCATTGACCTTAACAATCACTTCTCCTGCCCGTAGCCCCATCTTTTCAGCAGGGCTATAAGGGATCACTGCCAATATTTTCACTCCATCTCTAGGATGCACATAATACGGTGGGTGCTTCCCTTCTTTCCATCTGCTGTATACGGCTAGAGCTTCATGACCTCCAATCGCCACAAGAAGAGTTAATACACTAAGCTAGGTGCATATTGAGTAGCAACTGCCATTCCCAGTAATAGAAGACTATAGGCAGCTAAGCCTTGTGCCATAAATTTCGCCTTCTGTTCTGGTCTGGATGAAGTGACCTGTTCTGAAAAAACCAACACGGCTGGCACAAGAAGCAGAGAATACACAGCAGTAGAGGAAGTCGTAAAGAACGGCCACCCTTGGTACAATACGGGAAGTGTAGCTTGTCCACCTTCAACCAGTACAAAGACCGGTACAAGCCAAAAATGCTGTAGCTGATAACCGCCGACAAGCTTTCCTCTTTTCCCCTCCAGATAAATAGGTGTACCTCGTTTGCTTCCTGCTAGGAAAATAAGGAGGGCTTCGATCAGATGAAGAAGCGCAACAAAAGCAAAAAGAGAAGGTAAAGAAATGCTATTGAGCTGACCCCAAACCTCACTTAGCCAGACAATGTCAGCCCCCTGTGGAAACCAACGGGCAACTAAGACAGCTCCTCCAAGGATGGCTCCAGAATAGGCAAAACATAAATAACGCACATGAAAAAGCATCAGGACGAAAGCAATTCCCCATAAATAGAGCAAAGGAACTGTAGAAAAGACCACACCCGAGCCCAAGATAAGGATGGAAACGAGTAGTCCTCCCAAAAGTCCATAAAAGACAGAGTGAAGTATGCCCTCTGCCACTGTATGCAGACGTGCGCTAAAGAGCTTACGTTCTAGATCAATCTGCCTTTGCCATTGAAGCGCAATGATGCCCAGCATGACATAAGGAAAAGGGGACAGAAAAAAGGATGGAATAGCATGAATCAACGCTTCTAGCCATTGTAGCAAACCATTCATCACTTCTGTCCCCTTTCCATTTCACCTTCTATTTTTAAACGATTCGATTCAAACTCCCTGCTATTATTATCGGATTTCCTTGACTAAAACTTCAAGTGCTTTTTGAAGCTGTAAATCATTTTGAGGATTTTTGATGACCTCAATAAGTTGCTCCTGTAAAAGAGAAGCTGTCTTTTCATCAACCTGTCCTGTTGCTTTCAGATTGTTTTTTGCTTGGAAGGATTTCACAGCCACTTCTGTTTCAGGGCTATAGAAGCCATCCCCTCGACCTGGATCATAGCCTAGCCCGCGTAAAATCACTTGCAGGTTCTTCACCTGTTCACTGTTCATATCTCGTGTTAATGGCTGCTCTGCTTGGATTGGTACAGCCTTAAAGTAATCTGGCTGCTCCACTTCGATATCTGGCTGAACCCCTTTTTGATGAATCCAATTTTCTTTCGGTGTTAACCATTTGGCTATGGTAATCTTTATTTCACTTGAATCCTTTAATTCGACAGTGCTTTGGACAGTTCCTTTACCAAAGGTGGTTTTTCCGACGACTTTATAATTTCCTGCCTCCTGCAAGGCAGCAGCAAGAATTTCTGAGGCACTTGCGCTTCCATTGTCGACAAGAATGGTAATGGGATATTCTTTCTTCCCTTTAAAAGTAGATCGGTACACTGCCTTCTGTCCTGTACGGCTTTGAATCTCTGTAATAATGCTTTCATTTGGAACAATTAATTTCCCAATCTCTCTTACTGCGTCTAGGTACCCTCCTGGATTCCCTCTCACATCAATAACCAGGCCAGCCATTCCTGCCTTTTCTAAGCTGGTTAAGGCAGTCGCAAAATCCTGAGCTGTACTCGCAGCAAAAGAAGTAATTTGAATTTTTCCGAAGGTTTTTCCATTGACCTTCATTGTCTCACTATAGACGGTTTCTAGTGGAATCTCATCACGGATGACGGTGATCGTGATCGGGTCTGTAACTCCTGGTCTAGCAATTTCTAGTACCGCTTCTGTATTCTTTGGTCCTCTAATTTTTAAGACCGCTTTATACAAGTCCAGCCCTTCAATGTTTTCTCCATTGACGCTAAGGATCTGGTCATTAGGACGTAAGCCTGCCTTTTCTGCTGGTGCATTGCGAATAGGAGCAACGATCGTCACACGCCCGTTCTGAATCATGACTTCCGCTCCGATCCCTTCAAAAGAAGATTGCAAGGAGGATTTAAACTGCTCGGCAGCTTCGGGGTCCATATACACAGAATAAGGATCCTCCAAGGTATTCAGCATTCCTTCGATGGCTCCTTCTAATAGCTTTTCTTCATCAACTTCTAAGACGTAGTTTTCACTGATCACTTTATAAGCCTCAGCGATTTTATTAAATTTTTCCTCTACGTTTCCAGTCGATTTTTTGCCATCTGATTTCGTGATGTCCTCTGCCTGACTAAGCTGTGGAAGGCCTTCTTGGTTGGGATTCATTCCTATGACGATATAGGTTGCTATACTGCTTAGGATAATAGATAGACCGACTAATAAAAAGACCGTTCTAGCTTGAAATTTCACATCTCCACCACCTTATCTATGATTGCGTCAAGAAGGCTTCTCACAAGGAGAAGATACTTGATTCTGCCTGTGTGAAGCCTCCTGTTTAGTTTATGTGAAGCCTGTACATACTATGATTCTTTTTTGTACTTCCTAGAGCCTGTCCTCTTATTGTACACTACTTTTTCAAATATTTCATCGGATCTACCTGAGTACCATTCTCATGAACTTCAAAGTGCAGGTGAGGTCCGGTAGAACGACCTGTCGATCCTACCTCGGCAATCTTATCTCCCTTGGCTACCTTGTCCCCTACTTTGACCTTAATTCCGCCATTTCGAATATGGGCATAGAGCGTTCTAATATTATCTCCATGCTCAATGATCACTGTATTTCCGTAACCTCTTAAATACTCAGCAACAATCACGATTCCACCAGATGCCGCGACAATTTTTGTCCCTTCTGGTGCTCCGATATCCGTTCCACGATGACCTTTTCTCGCACCCGTAAAAGGATCAGAACGAAAGCCGAAATTTGAGGTGATGCGCTTGCTATCCGGTACTGGCCATAGGAATTTCCCATCGAATTGTAAGTTTTCAATTTCCTTGTTTTTGGCAGCGATTTGATTGGCGAATTGGATGGCTAATTGAGCCTCTTCTTCCTCCTGTGCCGCTAAATCCTCTTGTACCTTATTGATTTCAGCAATTCGCAGGCTTTTCTTCTTTTCTTGCTCTCTCAGATTCTCTTGCATTTGGTTTAACTCGACAAGCTGTCCTTCGAGCTTGACCAAAAGCTCTTCAATTTGCAATTTTTTCTCTTCTATCACTTCTTTGTTCGCCACATATTGATTAATGATCTTTTGGTCTTGTTGCCTGACCAAGGTTAGAAACTCAATTCGATTTAATAGATCACTAAAATTGGTTGCTCCAAATAGAACATCTAAATAATTCGTAGCATCACCAAATTCATACATAGAACGAACTCTCGTCTTTAAAAGATCGTCCTGTACATCTATTTTTTCCTCGGCTTCTTTTAGTTCTAAGGCTGCCTGATAGGCTCGCTCCTCTGTTTCGCTTACCTCATTTTCCTTCTTGGTCACCTTTAACTCTGTTTCAGTAAGCTGTAAATCAATGGTTTCAATTTCTTGATATAGCTTAGACTCTTCGTTCTCGAGCCGTTGCTTCTCTTGATTGATCTTTTGAATATTTTGCTTCGCTTCTTGCTGCTTTTTCTTCAGCTCTGCAATTTGACTCTCTAGTTGCTTTACCTTGGTTGAATTGGCAGACCCTTTTGAAGCTTCTCCCCAATTGATAAATAGACTGCCTGTAACAAGAATAGCAACAAGCAAGCTACTATATATCGTTTTTCTGATAGACAAGACTCTCCTTTGCATCGGCTTCCCTCTCAATCTATTAGATTCCAAACTTGATTAGATTCGTAAAAATCGGCGAACAGACATCAAACTTCCCCATACGCCAATAAAGGCACCTATTCCAAGCAATAACGCACTCAATTGATAGGCCAAAGGCAGGATGGGAAGTAATTCGAAGAAGTTCAGGCTTAAATACTCTCCTACCGCTTCTAGCAGTTTATGGTAGCCTGCAATAAGCACAACGATAGGAATTAAGGCTCCGATCACTCCTAATAAAAGCCCCTCAATAATAAAAGGCCAGCGGATAAACCAATTCTTAGCTCCTACTAATCTCATAATTTCAATTTCTCTTCTTCTGGCCACGATGGTGATTTTGATCGTGTTAGAGATTAAAAGCATCGCTGTGAAGGCTAATCCAACAACGAAAATTAAGCCTAAGTTTCGTACAGCATTGGTCACCGTAAATAGTTTTTCTACTACACTAGCGCCATAATTCACTTTATAAACATGGGCAAACGTCGTTATTTTTTCGGCTACTTTGGGTGTATCTTGTGGGGTGGAGGTACGTACAATAAAGATATCGGGTAAAGGGTTATTCTCTCCCTTAAAGTCCTGAAAATGCCTACCTTGTTCTCCCATGCTGTCAATAAAACGTTCAATTCCATCTTCTTTCGCGACAAATTCAATGCTTTCTAGCTCTCGAATTTCTTGAAGCTTACGCTCTACCTGCTTGATTTCAGCTTCTGCAGCAGTCAGCTCTAGGAATACTGTAATTTCCACCTGGTTTTCTAATTCCCCAGCAATAAAATTAATGTTTTGTGCCAATAATAAGAATACACCTAGGATCATCAGAGTAATGGTTACCGAGAGAACTGAAGCAAATGTCATCCACGTATTACGGCGTAAATTTTTGACTCCTTCACGCATATGTCGGACAAGAGTTCTAATTTTCATATCCGTAATCTCCTCTAAGCTGATCTCGAACAATGAGTCCGCCTTCAATGGCAATGACTCGCTTCTTCATGCCATTTACAATATCTCTATTATGAGTCGCCATTACAATCGTCGTTCCTGAGTAATTAATATCTTCAAAAAGCTTCATAATATCCCACGAGGTGTCTGGATCTAAATTCCCTGTAGGCTCGTCCGCAATGAGGAGACCTGGGTTATTAACCAAGGCACGAGCAACGGCTACTCTCTGCTGCTCCCCACCTGAAAGTTCAACAGGCTTAAACCTCGCCTTATGCTTTAATTTAACTAAATCCAACACTTCCATCACTCTTTTTTTAATTTCTTTTCGAGGACGTTCAATCACTTCCATAGCGAAAGCAACATTCTCATAGACAGTCAAGGTGGGTAAAAGTTTAAAATCCTGGAAAACAACTCCCAGGGATCTTCGCAGTTTTGGTGTATGCCTATTTTTCAAATGAGTGACATTCGTCCCATTAATAAAAATCTCACCTTTTGTTGGCTTTTCTTCTCTATACATTAATTTAATAAAAGTGGATTTTCCTGCTCCACTTGGACCCACTACATAAACGAACTCACTTTTATTTATTTGTACGGATATCCCGTTTAAGGCATGGACACCATTTGGGTATGTCTTCCAAACATCTTGCATTTCAATCATTTTGATCACATCCAGTTTTGAATTGTTGTCAGCGTTTCGTGATTTTCAGAAATGCACTAGAAATGCATTATTTCCAATGTAAACACTTCGACACAATCGAATAAATTCCTCTTACAAATGACGAAAATCAACACTTTTTATTATACTTTAAAAACAGAGTAAAAAATTTAACAAATGTTGACATTTTATTAAATCATACTATTTTTATGCGTTTTTCTCAAATTTCTACTTGCCAAAATCTCTTTTTTCATGTAAGTTAATTATTAAATATTTAAAAAAATGAATTATTTTCTTATCCAGAGAGGTGGAGGGACTGGCCCTGTGAAACCTCAGCAACCAGCCAAACAAGCGTGATTGGTCAGGTGCTAATTCCTGCAAGTTGTACTCAACTTGATCGATAAGAAGAAGCTAACTTAATTTCTAGCCTTCTTCTTATGGAAGAGGGCTTTTCTTATAGATTCGACACCTTGACACAGCCCATCAGGAAAGCTCTCGCCTCAAGATTTTTTGATGAAATGGAGGACATTAAAACATGTCAAAAAAGAAGGTAGAAACCACTTTAGTTCAAATTGGAAACCGCAGCGAAGAAACAACTGGAACTGTTAACCCACCCGTTTATTTCTCCACAGCCTTTCGCCATGCAGGAATTGGGCAAAGCACAGGATTTGATTATACAAGAACAGGCAATCCAACAAGAGCCATTCTAGAAAAAGCCATTGCTGATCTTGAAGCAGGAGATCAGGGCTATGCCTGTGCCTCTGGCATGGCGGCTATCCAAACACTGATGGGCTTGTTTAAACAAGGGGATGAATTATTGGTTTCTCAAGATTTATATGGAGGAACATATCGTTTGTTTGAACAGGGCTGGACCCATTGGGGCATCTCAGCCTCTTATGCAGACAGCCGTGATATCGAAGCATTTGAAGCCAAAATTACAGATAAAACAAAAGCCTTGTTTATCGAAACTCCGACCAACCCTTTAATGCAGGAAACGGATATCAAAGCCATCAGTCAGCTTGCTCAGAAGCACCACCTACTTCTCATTGTTGATAACACCTTCTATACCCCTTTTATCCAACGACCGATTGAGGATGGAGCAGATATTGTCATCCATAGTGCAACCAAATACTTAGGTGGACACAATGATGTCTTAGCTGGGCTTATTGTAGCCAAAGGAGAAGAGCTGTGCGCCAAACTGGCTATGTATCATAATGCGATTGGTGCTACACTTGGTCCTCTTGACAGCTGGCTCCTGATTCGCGGAATGAAGACCTTGGCTCTGCGCATGCGCCAGCACGAAGCAAATGCCAAGCGCTTAGTGGAGTACTTAGAGCAACACGATTGTGTCACGGATGTACTCTATCCAGGTCGAGGTGGAATGCTCTCCTTCCGTCTACAAAAATCAGAGTGGATTAATCCCTTCTTACAGCAGCTGCAAATGATTAGCTTTGCAGAAAGCCTTGGCGGAGTAGAAAGCTTCATTACTTATCCCGCTACACAGACTCACATGGATATCCCCGAAGAGATTCGAACAGCTTACGGTGTCTGTAATCGCCTCCTTCGATTTTCTGTAGGAGTAGAACACGAGGACGATATTATTGCCGATATTGAGCAAGCCTTACAAAAAGCGAAGGAGAGTGTTTAGAAATGAAGAATGATCAACTCAGCCTTCAAACAAAGCTGTTGCACAACAAGCATAAATTTGATTCTCTGACCGGAGCTGTCAGTGTTCCCATTCAGCATGCCTCGACCTATCATCAGCCTAGTGTAGATGAGTTTGGACCCTATGAATACAGCCGAGGGAGTAACCCGACACGCGACGCCTTAGATGAAGCGATCGCCGAGCTGGAAGGAGGCTGTCGAGGGTTTTCCTTTGGTTCTGGAATGGCGGCAATCTCCACCTGCTTCATGCTTCTGTCTAAAGGGGATCATGTGGTCATTACTGATGATGTCTACGGAGGAACCTACCGCGTCATTACTCAAGTATTAAATCGCTACGGGATTGAACATACCTTTGTCGATATGACCAATTTGACAGAAGTAGAGAAAGCGATCCGACCAGAAACCAAAGTTGTCTATCTAGAAACCCCCTCTAATCCATTAATGAAAGTTACGGATATTGCTGCTGTAGCCAAGATCGCCAAGAAGCATGGCTGTCTCACTTATGTCGACAACACGTTCATGACTCCTGTGTTACAAAGACCTTTGGAATTAGGAGCAGATGTTGTTTTGCATAGTGCGACTAAATTTATCGGGGGGCACAGTGATGTGGTAGCAGGGCTTGCTGTGGTCAAGGATGAAGCTCTGGCAAAAGAAATTGCCTTTCTGCACAATGCCTTCGGTGCCATTCTTGGTGTACAGGATGCTTGGCTGATCCTGAGAGGCTTGAAGACCCTTCATGTCCGTCTAAAACAGTCTTCAGAAGCCGCTCTAGCCATTGCTCAAAGCCTTTTGGAGATACCTGCTGTAGAAGAGGTCTATTATCCAGGACTTCCTAGTCACTCGGGATATGCTATTCACCAAGCGCAAGCATCAGGCGCAGGAGCTGTTTTATCTTTCCGCTTAAAAGACCGTGATGCAGTTCGAAGCTTTGTCGAGCATGTGCAAATCCCTGTATTTGCTGTTAGCTTAGGCGCAGTGGAATCCATTCTTTCCTACCCGGCAACCATGTCACATGGCTCGATGCCACCTGAGGAAAGAGCAAAAAGAGGGATTCATGATGGTCTCCTCCGCTTTTCCGTTGGTTTAGAAGACCCGCAAGATATTATTCAGGATTTTACCCAAGCCTTTGCCAAGGGAAGCACCTTAGATAAGGTAAAATGACACAGAAGGAAGTGAACCAATGCCATTCTTAGATGATTTAAAACAGAAAATCCTTGTTGCTGATGGTGCCATTGGCACCCTTCTCTATTCTTACGGAATTGGGCACTGCTTTGAAGAGCTTAATATCTCGCATCCAGATCAAGTGGAACAGGTCCACCGTGCCTATCTTCAGGCAGGAGCACAGGTTCTCCAAACCAACACTTACGGAGCCAACTATGAGAAGCTATTACGCTATGGTTTAGAAGATCAAGTGAAAGAAATAAATAGACGTGCTGTTCAGATCGTTAAAAGTGTCGTTCAAGATGAAGCTTATATTTTGGGAACCATTGGGGGCATTCGCGGAGTCAAGAAAAAGGCAACCTCACTCAGTGACATTAAAGCTTACTTTATGGAGCAAGTAGACGCCTTATTAACGGAGGGCGTAGATGGAATTCTCTTAGAAACCTATTATGATTTAGAAGAATTAAAAACGGTTCTTAGCCTCGCCCGCAGCATCACTCCTCTGCCCATTGTCGCTCAGGTTTCCTTGCATGAAATAGGGATTCTACAGGACGGGATTCCCATTGCCCAAGCCTTTCAAGAGCTAGAAGAGCTGGGAGCCAATGTCGTAGGCTTAAATTGTCGTCAGGGTCCCTACCATATGATTCGTTCTTTTGAAGAAGCTCCCTTACCGTCCAAAGCCCTTTTGTCTGCTTATCCCAATGCCAGCCTACCTGATTTAGTTGATGGAAAGCTTACGTATTCCTCTTCCCCAGCTTATTTTGAAGAGAGTGCCCTCGCATTACGTGAGCAGGGAGTACGCTTAATCGGTGGTTGCTGCGGTACGACACCTGAGCATATCAAAGGAATTGCCCAAGCGGTTCGCGGGCTTGAGCCTGTAACGGAAAAAGAAACGAAAACACACCAGCAGCGAATCGAGGTTCACTATGCAGACAACAAACGGGAACAGCATCTACATGAAATTGTTCAGCAACGCCCCTCCATTATTGTGGAGTTAGATCCTCCTAAACAATTGAGTACAGAGAAATTTTTTGCAGGAGCCTTAGCCTTAAAAGAGGCGGGAATTGACGCTGTGACTATGGCAGATAATTCGCTCGCTTCTCCTCGAATCAGCAATTTAGCTATGGGCTCGATCTTAAAAAATCAGTATAACATTCGCCCGCTTTGTCATATAACCTGCCGTGATCGCAATCTCATTGGCTTACAATCTCACATCATGGGCTTGCATACAGTAGGGATTAACCAGTTGCTTGCTGTAACAGGAGATCCAACAAAAGTAGGCGACTTTCCCGGTGCAAGCTCTGTCTATGACCTTTCTTCATTTGAACTTATCCATTTAATTAAACAGTTTAATGAAGGAATCTCTTTCTCTGGTAAGCCTTTAGGACAAAAAACCTCCTTTTCTGTTGCAGGCGCCTTTAATCCCAATGTTCGACATTTAGATAAAGCCGTCAAACGTTTAGAAAAGAAGATCGAGCAGGGGCAGATTATTTCATTAGCCAGCCAATCTATTGTCATGAACAATTGTTTGATGTATATGAAGCAACGAAGCACCTAGCCGCTCCCATCTATATCGGAATTATGCCCTTGACCAATACTCGCAACGCAGAATTCCTGCATAATGAGGTTCCTGGGATTAAGCTTACGGATGATATTCGCAGAAGAATGGCAGCACACGGACAAGATAAGGAAAAAGCTCAAGTGGAAGGGGTCAAGATTGCCAAGTCACTGATTGATACAGCCCTCCCATTGTTTAAAGGAATTTATCTCATTACTCCGTTCATGCGTTATGAGATGACGGTCGAGTTAACAAACTATATCCATCAACAGATATCCTCAGAAGAAAGGAAACAACAACATGGCAGAAACGTTATTTGAAAAACAATTAAAACAGAAAATATTAGTCTTAGACGGTGCCATGGGAACCATGATCCAACAGGCTAACCTTACGCCAGAGGACTTCGGAGGAGAAGAATACGAGGGGTGTAATGAATATTTGGTATTAACTGCTCCTAAGGTGATCGAAGAGATTCATCGAGCGTATCTCCTAGCAGGCTCAGATATTATTGAAACCAACACCTTTGGCGGAACAAGCCTTGTCTTAGATGAATACGATCTAGGTCATCTCGCTTTAGAGATCAATCGAGTAGCAGCTCAAATTGCCCGAAAGGCGGCTGATGAGCTCTCTACCCCTGAATGGCCTCGTTTTGTCGCTGGTTCTATGGGACCAACCACCAAAACCCTTTCTGTCACAGGAGGAACCACCTTCGAAACCTTGATCGAAGACTATGCCGAGCAAGCCATCGGGTTAATCGAAGGTGGTGTAGACCTTCTTTTGCTGGAAACAAGTCAGGATATGCTGAACGTTAAAGCAGGTTTTATCGGCATTGAAAAAGCGTTTGAACAATGTGGAAAAAAACTTCCCTTGATTGTTTCAGGAACCATTGAGCCTATGGGAACAACGCTGGCTGGGCAAAACATCGAGGCTTTCTATCTTTCCTTAGAGCATATGAAGCCTAGCTGTGTGGGACTTAATTGTGCCACAGGACCCGAGTTTATGACCGATCATCTGCGCTCCTTATCTGAATTAGCCACAACCGCAACCATCTGTTATCCAAATGCGGGATTACCTGATGAGGAGGGACATTATCATGAATCCCCTCAGTCTCTTGCCAAGAAACTTGAAGGCTTTGCAGAGAAAGGGTGGCTCAACATTGTGGGAGGTTGCTGCGGAACCACGCCTGATCATATCAGAGCGATTGTCGAGGTTGTTTCGAAATATTCACCACGAGTCCAAGTAAGTGAGCATCCTCATGCTGTCGCAGGAATCGAACCACTGATCTACGATGAGAGCATGCGTCCCTTATTTGTCGGTGAGAGAACCAACGTCATAGGTTCGCGCAAGTTTAAGCGCCTGATCGCAGAAGGCTCCTATGAAGAAGCTTCTGAAATTGCCCGTGCTCAAGTAAAAGGCGGTGCTCATGTGATCGATATCTGCTTAGCCGATCCAGATCGAGATGAGCTTGAAGATACGAAAAATTTCTTGAAATATGTGGTCAACAAGGTGAAAGTCCCTCTGATGATTGATTCTACAGACGAAGAGGTCATCGAAAAGGCCCTTTCCTTCTCTCAGGGAAAAGCCATCATTAATTCTATTAATCTTGAAGATGGCGAGGAACGTTTTGAAAAAGTTCTGCCACTTATCCATCGCTATGGGGCTGCCGTTGTTGTCGGAACGATTGATGAAACAGGGATGGCAGTCACTGCAGAGAAGAAGCTTGAAGTGGCGCTACGCTCCTACGATTTACTCGTCAATAAATATGGCTTGCATCCAACAGATATTATTTTTGATCCGCTTGTTTTTCCAGTTGGTACAGGCGATCAACAATATATTGGATCAGCGAAAGCAACGGTTGATGGGATTCGTCTGATCAAGGAAAAGCTTCCCAAGTGCTTGACCATTCTAGGAGTGAGTAATGTTTCGTTCGGTCTCCCTCCTGTGGGACGTGAGGTCTTAAATGCGGTGTTTCTCTATCACTGTACTCAGGCTGGATTGGATTATGCCATCGTGAATACGGAGAAGCTGGAGCGCTTTGCCTCCATTCCTGAGGAAGAGCGAAAAATGGCGGAGGATCTACTCTTTGAAACTACGGATCAAACCTTGGCAGACTTTACTGCCTTCTATCGTGGCAAGAAAGAAACGAAAAAAACGGTTGATCTTAATCTTTCCTTAGAAGAACGCCTAGCAAACTACATTATTGAAGGAACAAAAGAAGGGCTTCTGCCTGATTTAGAAAAAGCGCTGCAAAAATATCCTGCTCCTCTGGATATTATCAATGGACCCTTAATGGCTGGAATGGCAGAGGTAGGCCGCTTGTTCAACGATAACCAATTGATTGTTGCCGAGGTTCTGCAAAGTGCAGAGGTGATGAAAGCCTCTGTTGCCTTCTTAGAGCCTCATATGGAAAAATCGGAAAATAACGATAGCGGAAAAGGCAAAATCATCTTAGCCACTGTCAAAGGCGATGTACATGATATCGGTAAAAACCTTGTAGAGATTATTCTCAGTAATAATGGGTTTAAAGTGGTTGACTTAGGAATCAAGGTGACGCCTAATGAGCTGATCGAAGCAGTCCGAAAGGAGCAACCAGATGCCATCGGGCTCTCTGGACTCCTAGTCAAATCTGCACAGCAAATGGTCCTCACCGCCCATGATTTAAAGCAAGCCGATATTTCAATTCCTATTCTTGTTGGTGGCGCGGCACTAAGCAGACAGTTTACTGATAACAAAATTTCTGCGGAATATGACGGTCTAGTCGTCTATGCCAAGGATGCCATGGATGGCTTGGATTTAGCCAATCGCATTCAAAATGAAGAAGAACGAGAAAAGATCATCCTAGAGAAGAAACGGAAAAAAGAAGAACAGGCTTCTCTCAGCCGAAAGCAAGGAAACGAAGCCGTCCACACACCTGTTCCAGCAAGGTCCGATGTCTCTACAGATGTCCCGATCTACCTTCCTGCCGACCTGGAGCGACATGTTTTACGAGATTATTCCTTAGCCTATATTGAGCCATATATTAACTGGCAAATGCTACTGGGGCATCATCTCGGGTTAAAAGGAAAGGTAAGTCGACTCTTAGAGGAGAAGGATGAAAAAACACTACAGCTCAAGGATACGGTGGAATCCCTTCTAGCAGAGGCAAAACAGGAAAAATTAATTACCACTCATGCGATGTATCGGTTTTTCCCAGCTCAGTCCGAAGGGAATGATGTGATCATTTATGACCCAGCAGATCGTTCTAAGGTTTTGGAACGTTTCTCCTTTCCAAGACAAAACAAAGCTCCTTTTCTCTGCCTAGCGGATTATCTCCGTTCAGTCGAGAGTGGAGAGATGGATTACGTCGGATTTTTTACCGTAACAGCAGGCTCCGGTATCCGTGAAAAGTCGCAGGAATGGAAGGAAAAGGGGGATTATTTACGCAGTCATGCCCTGCAAGCTCTCGCCTTAGAGCTGGCAGAAGGCTTTGCTGAGCGAATCCATCAGGTTATCCGAGATAAATGGGGCTTCTCTGACCCGACCGATTTCACCATGCTGGATCGCTTCCAAGCCAAATACCAAGGGCAAAGATACTCGTTCGGTTATCCAGCCTGTCCCAACCTAGAGGATCAGGAAAAACTATTCCGACTTCTTCAGCCAGAGGATATTGGCATTCATTTAACCGAAGGATTTATGATGGAGCCAGAGGCTTCTGTTTCTGCCATGGTCTTTGCACATCCAGAAGCTAGATATTTTAATGTTCAAATGTAGAAAAACAAGTAACAAATGAGAACCAAAATTTTAAGCTTTCCATATCGATTTTGTTAAAAGACAAAATGATATGGAAAGCTTTTTTTGTTCTTGCCTTTGCTACTTGAAAAATAAGCCCTCAGACGTAGGAATATTCCGCCTTCTTCACCCTATTTATTTATCTTTTCTTGATATATCATAGGATGGAGAACAATATATTAGAAAAGAATAGACCTACATGAAAGGGGAATATCTCTTGAAAAAAAATATTGCTATGCTACTATGTTTCTTTCTGCTTTTGATACCCATACATAGCTATGCCGCTAACCATCCACCGAAAAATGAGCCTCTCTCCATAACAACAGAAAATGTTACCGCCTTTGCAGACGATTACTTTTCTGAAGCCATGGAGAAAAATCATGTTCCTGGCGCTGTTATCATCGTGGTGAAGGACAATGAAGTAATCTATGAAAAAGGATTTGGTTATGCCAACCTAGAGTCCAACACAGAAGTAGATCCTAAGCAGTCCTTGTTTAGAATTGGATCAGTTACTAAGCTGTTTACAGCTACTGCCATTATGCAGCTCGTCGAACAAGGATTGGTCGATGTAGAGCAAGATGTGAATAGCTATCTAACTAATTTCCAAGTGGATACAGGCGCTTATTCTACGATTAAGATCAAACATCTTTTGACCCATACCCCAGGCTTTGATGAGCGCATTGTCGGAATGGCTGCTCGGGATTATCAAGAGAGAGGTTCACTAGAAGAATATCTCAAAAATAATCAGCCTCAAGTGCTTCGCGAACCAGGAAAATATGTTCAATACAGCAATTACGGGATGGGACTCTTAGGGCTTGTCATTGAAGAAGTATCTGGCTTGAGTTACGAGGACTATATTCAACAGAATATACTAGGACCACTCGGTATGAACAACACACATGTCCTGATGAACGTGGCAGCAGAAGAGCAGCTTGCTCATGAATATGCCTTTCTGGGTGATCAATACCATCCTTTACCACTCTATGATTTTTATTTCCCTCCTGCTGGATCTATGATTTCTACTGCTGAGGATATGGCTGCCTTTCTGCTCTTCCACCTTAACAATGGAACATGGAATAACACCACAGTACTACAGCCACAGACAATCGCTATCATGCACGAACGGCAGTTTTCACAACATCCACAGGTACAGGGCTTTGGTTATGGATTTTTCGAACGATTATCCCACTCTCATCGTTTTCTAGAACACGGTGGAAATACAGGTGGAACCAATAGCTTCTTTATGTTAGATAAGGAGCAAAATGTCGGCGTATTTATCTCCAATAACAGTACAAGTGGAGCTTTAATGACCTATTCCTTCATCCCAGAATTTATTGATAACTTCTATCCCACTACCTCTTCTGTTGCCCAGCTAGAGGCTAATGATCATAAGGTAAGCAGCAAAGAAGAAAGCTTAGAACGTTATACGGGAACCTATTATACCAATCGCAATAGTCAAGAGGATATTTCCAAATTGCCTGTGTTATTAATGGCAAATATCCATATTCAGAACCAGGATAATCAAGCTCTCCTGCTGAATTCCTTCGGTGAAGAATATACCTATGTGCAGAAGGAGCCGCTTGTCTTTGTTCATCCAGAAACCAGTCAAACGCTTGCCTTCGAAGAAGATGAGAAAGGAAACATTACACATTTGTTCTTCTCTGATAGTTTCGTTTACGAAAAGAAAGCCTGGTATCAGGAACCGTTATTCCATTTGATTCTGCTTGTCCTTTTAGCTCTAATAGCTATTCTGACTGGCATAGTGCATCTCTTTCAATTGAGCAGAAGAATCTTAGCCAGAAAGAAAAACGAGAACAGGATAGAACAAAAGGTCGAGCCTGCTTTACCTTGGTATAGTGATCCGCGTCAAATACATCAACTGTTATGTTGGAGTGTTATTCTATACCTCATTGTCTTCCTTATTGGCGTATCACAAATACAGCAAACAGTTGATATCTTCTTCGTTCTGCCTACCCTGATGAAAATCGCCCTACTTATGCCGTTTCTACCAGCCTTCATTGTTTTACTGCAAGGAATTTCATTAGTAAGAGCGTGGATTTCTGGGAGTGAAAGTCTAATGATACGCTTCTACTATACTGGAGTATGTGCCTTGAGCCTATGCGTGATCCTGATTCTTCGTTATTACAATTTCACGGGGCTCTAAAGAGAAAAAGCGATGAGAAAGCCTTAGCCTTCTCATCGCTCTTTTTGACTGATCTATTTATAATTAAACCCTTGTCCCAGCACTTCGTTGGTATCGGTCACAATGACAAAAGCATTAGGATCATTGGTATGAACAATATCCTTTAGCTTGGAAACCTCTGTCTGATTGACGACGCAAAGCAATACTGGACGTTCTTGCTCTGTGTATCCACCCGTAGCAGCTAATTTGGTCACTCCTCGGTCAAGGTCATTTAGAATCGCTGAACGCAGCTTTTCCTGCTGTTCTGTGACGATAAATGCCACTTTGGCATAGCCTAGACCCACTTGAACCATATCAATGGTTTTCCCTGTCACAAATAAACTGATCAAGGCATACAAAGCTAGCTCGATATTAAAGGCAAACGCTGAGGCAAGAACAATCAGACCATCAATCATCAGCACACAAACCCCTAATGTTAAACCCGTATACTTATGTATAATCTGGCTGCCAAATCGGTTCCACCTGTGGAGGCTTTCCCTTTGAAGACAAAGCCAATTCCAACTCCCACACCAATTCCGCCAAATAAAGCGGCTAAAAAAGGCTCATGCGTGATTGGCTCCAAATCCTTGGTCAGAATCACCACGAAAGGTAAGTAAAGGGTTCCTACCAATGTTTTTAAACCAAATTGCCTTCCAAGTAATATGACACCCGCTATAAATAAAGGAATATTCAAGCCCCACTGGACAAATCCAGGCTCTATCCCAAAGAGATGCCCAGTAATAATACTGATCCCGCTCACACCGCCTGAAGCAATCTTATTAGGGAATAAAAGCAAATTAAAAGTAAGAGCCACAATGGTGGCTCCGAATAAAAGGTACAAATAATCTAAAATGAGAGTAGCTGTTTTGGACCTCGGTTGTCTGTTTCTCTTTTTTTTCATCTGTCTTGGTTCTCTCCATTACTTAGTAATCTGTGTGCGAAGGTACGCATCAATTAAGGGATCAAGATCTCCATCCATCACTCCCTGAACATTCCCGACCTCCATATTGGTTCGATGATCCTTGACTAAACTATAAGGATGAAAGACATAGGAGCGGATTTGACTTCCCCATCCAATCTCCTTTTGCTCTCCTTTGATTTCAGCTAGCTCTTTTTGTTGTTGTTCGATCTGCTTCTCATACAAGCGGGCTTGTAAAACCTTCATCGCTTTTTCACGATTTTTAATCTGTGAACGCTCTGACTGACATGTGACAACCACTCCTGATGGAAGGTGCGTAATTCTAACGGCGGAATCTGTCGTGTTGACATGCTGTCCACCTGCCCCACTGGAACGATAGGTATCTATTTTCAGATCTTCTGTCCGAATATCGATATCCACATCATCAGATAGCTCAGGCATAACGTCACAGGAAACAAAGGAAGTATGGCGCCGACCTGATGCATCGAAAGGAGAGATTCGCACAAGGCGATGGACTCCTTTTTCTGCCTTTAAGTAGCCATAGGCATTATGTCCTTTGATAAGAAGTGTCACACTCTTAACTCCAGCTTCATCCCCTGGAAGATAATCTAAGGTTTCTACTTTGAAATCCTTAGAGTCTGCCCAGCGTTGATACATCCGTAACAGCATTTCTGCCCAATCCTGTGACTCCGTACCACCCGCACCAGGATGAAGCTCTAAAATCGCGTTATTTTTATCATAAGGCTCGCTTAGAAGAAGCTCTAGTTCAAAGTCATTCATTTGCTGCTTTAAGATCTTCACATTCTGTAGAGCCTCTTGCACAAGCTCTTCATCCTCTTCTTCTTCCTTGGCTAGCTCTAAGATCACTTGTACATCCTCATAGCCTGCTGTTAATTCAGCCATTTTTTGCACACTGGACTTTAGCGCATTTGTTTCACTTATGATCGTCTGAGCCTTCTCCTGATCATTCCAAAACTCTGGCTGAGCCATTACCTCATCTAATTCCTCAATTCGTCTTTCCTTCGCCTCTAAGTCAAAGAGACCCCCTAAATTCACTTAGTCGTTTTTCAATGATACTCATTTCTTGCTTTATTTCTGTTAATGCCATTTAGTTCACTCCACAACAATTTTTATACTTTTTGCCACTGCCACAAGGACATACGTCATTTCTTCCTACCTTAACCTCACGACGGACAGGCTTCTTTTTAGGTTTTTCTCCATTACTATTTGGGATGACAGCTTCTCCTTCTGCCACTTTTTCACGTTGAACTCCTGGCGTGATTTGTGCCTTCATACTATAGGTTGCCACTTCTTCTTCAATCGCTTCAATCATACCATGGAACATCTCAAAGCCTTCAAATTGGTAGGCTTGAAGAGGGTTAGTCTGAGCATAGGCACGTAAATGAATCCCCTGACGTAATTGATCCATCGCATCAATGTGATCCATCCACTTGCTATCTACAGCACGAAGAACAACCACCTTTTCAAATTCGCGCATGATTTCTGAACCCACTTCTTCTTCACGACGATCGTAGATGCTTTTCACTTGATCTAAAATCAGTTCGATCATTTCTTCAGGTTCTTTTCCTTTTAGCTCCTGCTCTGTTAATGTACCCTCATAGAAGAAGGTTCCATTGGCATAATCAACAATCGCCTGCAAATCCCAATCTTCTGGAATTTCTGACTCAGGGGTATGCATATTCACCGCACGTTCGACCACACTTTGAACCATCTTTAAAACAACTTCGCGTAGACTATCCAGCTCTAAAACCTCTTTACGCTGCTTATAGATAATCTCCCTCTGTTGATTCATCACGTCATCATACTGTAAAACCCAGCTACGAGCATCGAAGTTTTGACCTTCAACTCTCTTTTGCGCTTGTTCAACAGCTCGAGTAATCATCTTACTCTCAATCGGTTGATCATCGTCCATTCCCAAACGTTCCATCATACCCATAATATTTTCAGAACCAAAGCGACGCATCAATTCATCTTCCATAGAAAGATAAAATTGGCTTGAGCCCGGGTCCCCTTGACGTCCAGCACGTCCTCGCAGCTGGTTATCAATTCGGCGAGATTCATGTCTTTCTGTTCCTAGAATATGTAACCCGCCTAACTCGGCTACTCCTTCACCCAACACAATGTCTGTACCACGTCCTGCCATGTTTGTGGCAATGGTAACAGCACCACGCTGACCTGCTAGAGAAATGATTTCAGCTTCCTGGGCATGATGCTTGGCATTTAATACTTTATGTGGAATGCCATTCTTCTTCAATTGGTCAGATAAGCCTCTGAGTTTTCTATAGAGATCGTCCCTACAAGTACAGGCTGTCCTGTTTTATGGCGGTTGACAATCTCCTCTACTACAGCCCTGTATTTCCCTTCCTCTGACTTGTAGACGACATCAGGTAAGTCCTGACGCTGCATCGGGCGATTGGTAGGAATCACATAGACGTCCAAGCCATAAATCTTTCTAAGCTCTTCTTCTTCTGTTTTGGCTGTTCCCGTCATCCCTGCTAATTTCTTATACATTCTAAAATAATTTTGGAAGGTGATAGTGGCTAGAGTCATGCTCTCTCTCTGAACCTCTAGTCCTTCTTTGGCTTCAATCGCTTGGTGTAATCCATCACTATATCTGCGCCCATGCATGAGACGACCTGTAAATTCATCAACGATGACCACTTCGTCATTCTCCACGACATAGTCAACATCTCTCTTCATAATAACTTTCGCTTTTAAAGCTTGAGTAATATGATGATTTAAGGTCACATTGGCATGATCAAATAAATTTTCAATATGAAAAGCCTTCTCAGCTTTTGCTACACCTTCGTCGGTAAGCATGACATTCTTCGCTTTTTCATCTAAGGTATAGTCTGTTTCTTCACGCAATGTTTGGACAAAGCGTGCCGCCGCTCCATAATGCTGTGTGGACTTCTGTGCTTGCCCTGAAATAATTAAAGGAGTTCGTGCTTCATCGATTAAGATACTATCCACCTCATCGACAATGGCAAAATTCAATGGTCTTTGAACCATTTGCTCCTTGTAGATGACCATGTTATCTCGTAAATAGTCGAAGCCAAACTCATTATTGGTTCCATAGGTAATGTCGGCTGCATAAGCCTCTCTTTTTTCATCGGTGGTTAAGCCATGGACATTCAGACCCACTGAAAGACCTAAAAAGGAATATAATTGTCCCATGACCTCACTATCTCTACGGGCTAGATAGTCGTTCACAGTGATAACATGAACTCCCTTGCCGGCAAGAGCATTCAGATAGACTGGCAGAGTAGCCACGAGTGTTTTCCCTTCTCCTGTCTTCATTTCCGCAATCTCACCCTTATGTAGGACCATCCCACCTAACAACTGGACATCGAAATGACGCATTTGCAATACACGCTTAGATGCCTCTCGACACACAGTAAATGCTTCTGGTAATAACTGATCTAACGTTTCACCGTCAGCTAATCTAGATCTAAATTCTGTAGTTTTATGTTGAAGTTGGGCATCTGTTAGTGGGCTTATGTTACTCTCTAGCTGATTTATCTGCTCAACGACCTTCTCTAGTTTTTTTAATTCCTTTTCGCTTGGATCACCAAACATCCTTTTTAGTAAACCGATCATGGTACTCTCTCCTTTGGTCTGTACCTCTAATTTTTCATCTTGTTTGTGGATATCATGTAAATTTTATCAGTTTATGAGGGAAGAAACAAGAAACTATAAAGGTTATTTAACTATTGTACAATTTTTACCGATACTTAAAGTAAAGGCTCCTCATACGTAATCGTTCACAAATACAAAAAAGGGGGATCAACCTCAATGTTTGTTCAATTATCAGAGGAAATACAAGGATATATATTAGACTGTGATGTATTCAATGATCGTGGAATGTTACTCTTACCCAAAGGGCATCTTTTAGTCAAAAGTGATATTCAATTTTTACTTAAAAATCATATTTTTGAAGTAGAAGCTACGGCTCCTCAAGCAGAAAATGAAGAGAACCCTTCACCTGATTCTCCTAACGAGGATTCTCAGCCTTCATCTCCAGATTTACCCCCTTCTTCTACATATCAGCTACGGATTCTTGATGCACACAATCACTTTGCTAAAGCTGTAGAAGATATGGAAGGATTATTCAATAAAACACAAAAGGAATGCAGGATAGATACGGAGGAATTCAGTTCCATCTTTCACCCTCTTGTTGATATTAGCTTACAACAAAGAAACCTTTTTCTATCTTTATCTCTTTCTCCATCTGAACAGCAGAGACTTTATCACCATTCTCTTCAAGTAGGGATTATTTCTACCGTCATGGCTAAATTGTTAAAGCTACCTGAAGACCAGTGCAGAAGAATTGGGATGGCTGGACTTATTCATGATATCGGCAAAGTATTATTAGAGGACCCTAGCGAATACAAAAAGCATCCCACTCATGGCTATCATCTGTTATTAAATTCAAAAAATGCAACTCAGGAGATGCTGGATGCTGTTCAATTCCATCATGAATCACCTAATGGGAAGGGTTATCCAAATGGCAAGATGAAAGAAGAGATTCCCTTAGCAGCTCAAATTATTGCCGCAGCCAATTTATTTGAGCATATGAGTCATGATCAACATTCTTCTACACATCCATCACCTTATATGGCATTATCAGGACTTGTTGAATCCGCTTACAACGGAGAGATAGATTTGGAAATCGTTACTCCTTTCGTATCGTTTCTAACCCCTTCATTTATTGGACAAAAAGTAGTTTTAACGGGAGAATTAATAGGGGAGATTGTAAGTATCGATAACGATGAACCCAATCGTCCAACCGTTCGCTTAAGTACCGGACAATTTATGAACCTGAAGGTTCATCGCTATTTTAAAATTCAAAGAGTGCTTGAAAAATCACCTACTATTGTCTAGAAATATAAATTAGTAAAGGGAGCCACTGGGGCTCCCCTTTATTTTTTCTATGAAGTTGCTATTTTAACGTTATTGGCTCTGCCTGTCCTTCTTTATTCAGGCTGGATAAGCCCGTACTTTCCATCCCTACGTCTGTATACAACACTCACTCGATCGTCCTCAGCATCACTAAAGACAAAGAAGTTATGTCCTAAGAGATCCATTTGAAGAACTGCTTCTTCTGGATCCATTGGCTTTAAGTTAAAGCGCTTCGTACGAACGATTTCAAGAGCATCCTCTTCATGAGCTGCATCATCCTCAAGAGGCTCAAAATACATCCCTTTGGTTACATTATCATTTCTCATTTTACGATTGACTTTCGTCTTATGTTTGCGAATTTGACGCTCAAGCTTCTCCACCACAAGGTCGATAGAAGCATACATATCTGCATTTTTTTCTTCTGCACGTAGCAATAAGCCCGTCATTGGGATGGTAACCTCAACGCCGTGTTGATCACGGATGACTTTTAAAGTTACATACACATCGGAGGTAATTTCTGAAGAAAAGTATCGGTCAAGTCGACCCACCTTTTTTTCTACATAATCTCTTAGGGCTGGAGTTATTTCTAGGTTCTCTCCACGAATGTTAAATTTCATCTATAGCTCCTCCTTTCGTATATATAACATATTCCCTATTTAGAGATAAATTCCTGCTAAATAGCTATAAATTTTAGTCGTTTTTGATCATTTAGACATGATCTAGTCACAAATGTACTGCTTATATTTTTCAGTTTTTTTCTGTTATCTACATCATTCCTCAAAAGTAATGAAAGAAAACATACTATTGATTTCCAAAGCAAAAAACTGCACTCCAATTGTGAGATAAGAAAATACAATTGGAGTACAGTTCGTTTTCTAGATTTCTACTATATTTTGCACAGAAATCTTTCTATATTAAGATCATCATTAAGATCATCCCATTAAAAATCAAATCGTTCTTATTGTCCCTGTCCATGCTGCATTCGGCGGTTGATCTGAAGTGCCTCTTTCCATGTATCACGAAATTCTGTGACAAATCCTTCAACCTCTTTTAAGATATCGATATTATTTCTTAAGTTAGCTTCAATAAGACGGTTCAGTAAATAGTCATACATCTGCATCAGCTGTTCAGAGATCTCCACATCCATATTAAGGGTTACCATAAGTTCACGGATAATGTTTTGCGCCTTAATGATGTTGGTATTCTTCGCCTCTATATTCTTCTTCTCGATATCTAGCTTGGCTTGTTTGATGAACTTAAGACACCCATTATACAACATGAGAGTCAATTCCCCAGGTGATGCTGTATTCATTGCATTCTGTTGATAAGCTTGGTATGGATTATTGACTGACAATGTTATTTCCTCCTTCACCCGAATCCTGAATTCTGGTAACTCTTATAGGCTCCATGCCTGATCTCTATTTTCTTTTGTCAATATATGCGCCATCTGTGTACACGTCACCATAGCCAGCATATCGATTTGCCATATGCTTGCCCTGTTGTAATTTACTAAGTTGTAATGCAAAGGCTTGATAAAGCTGAGCAATTTTATCTGTAATAACATGCTCCCATATTTTCAATTGTTCAATCATTGCTTTTTCATCGGCAGACCATGTAACTCCGCCCTCTTTATACAGAGTCTTCATCTCCTGAAGAGTTCCTTCTCTTTCAATCAATAGTCGATCGATTTGTTCCACGTACTCAGGCTCATTTTGATCCATGTTTTCATTTACTTGCTCTAGATGCTGCATTAACTGTCTTGATTGCTCACATAACTTAGAAATCACTCGTTCTTGTGCGATCATCATAATTAATTACCTCCAAACATGTTTTGCATCATCCACATACTTTGTTGATTAGCATTATTCAATGCTTTTTCCATCGCTCCAAATTGTCGCCAGTAGCGATTTTCTACCCGAGCGAGGCGATCTTCAAATTTAAAAATTTGATTATTAAGCTGTCTTATGCTTTTCCCCAACGTACTTTGATCTGCACTTGTTGTTCCTGGAAGTCCCGCACGTTTTCTTAACTGATCAACCATTTTATTCGCATCATCATAGATTCGACGTGATATTCCCTTTTCTGCAGCAGAATCACTTGCTTTAGTAAACAGCGCCATCACTTCATCAGGTTTCTCAGTCAATGCTTTTCTTAATTTATTTTCATCAATAACGAGCTTTCCACCTGACAAGTAATTTCCCGTCGTAATTCCAAGCTCAGATAGATGTTTCATTTGCCCACCCGGAATACCACTGACAGGGTCTGAGAATGAACGGCGCATGCTGCTCATTACCTCACGAAGAATGGGATCATTTCTTAATAATCCACTCTTAGCTCGTTCATCCCAAAGTTCAACTTCTCGATCTGACATCGCTCTTCGTTGTTCATCAGTAAGCGGAGGGAAATCGCGAAATCTAGGTTCATTCAGTTTCCCTTGTAATTCATCAATTAAATTGTTGTAGTTCGTCACAAAATCTTTGATCGAATTAAACACTGCATCTGTATTACTTCTGACAGATAAAGTAATGGTCGTTGCAGGATCTGCACGAACCAAGGAGATATTCATTCCATTCACTGTGGTTGAATTGGTTTTTAAATTGTCTATTTCAATTCCATCAAAGGTGATTCGACCATCTGCTCCTGAAGCTGAGAAGGTGCTACCTCCTCCTAGAATTTGATTTTGAACAAACGTTGTGTTTTCAAATTGAATTCCTTGATCAGAACCCATATCTTTCGTTGAGAAAAAGAAACGGGAAGTGGTGTTGTCAAAAGAAGCTCTGATCCCTAGTGATTTCCCATCACTATCAACCGCATCGTTTATTTTTTTCGCTAGAGAAGAATACGTATCTTCATCCGTAACGGTGATTGTTGCCGTCTTTCCTGCTCCATTCGTCAGCGTAAAGGTTTCAGTTCCTCCTGCTGCTAAGACCCTATCTGCCGCTTTAGCAGGGCTTCCTCCCGTATTGGTGATCTCATTCTCTGATCTTAGCTTAGCCACTTCCGCTAAGCTATGTACCACCACTTGATGTGTACCTGGAGATGCATTTGCCGTAGCCGTTGCTGTTGCGTTCGCTTGATGTGAGGAATTCACCCCATAGGCAATAAATGTTGACTGTAGTCTCAAGTTAGACATGCTATCTCTAAATTTAGAAAGAGATAGATTCACATCTCGATAGGCATCACGCTGCCAATCGACCCATTGTTTTTTCTGAAATAACTTATCTAAAGGCATTCTTTCTGCCCGCATCAAGTCCTGGACTAACTGATTTATATCCATCCCTGATGCTAATCCACCAATTCTCATAATAAGCTCCTTTCTTTCTCTCTATATTTTTTCATCTACAAGTAATCCAGCTAATTCCTGAAATTTATGGATCATATCTAGAAATTTTTTACTTGGAACTTCCTTAATAATTTCATCTGTTTCTGTATTTTTGACTTGAACATAATATTTGTTTGTTGCCTCATGTAATTGGAAATGCAAATGAGTCTGTGTCATTTCAAAAAATTGATTAGCACCTTGAATGGCATCTTTTAATTCTTGCTCATCTACCTGACCCTTGGATGCAACAACCATCTCTTTTTTCTCTTGTATTGGCTCAACAGCTGGTCTGATTTCTTTTGAAGGGGTTATTGGTGATTTCTTGATTATCGGCCTGACCTCCATAATTCCGTACCTCCATATCTGTTCTTACTTACTATATCGGTTATGAAAGAAATAAGTTTAAGTAGCAGGAAATAAAAAAAGACTGATCAGTGAAACATGAATATGCTCCCCATCTAGTCTTTTGTCCTTCATTGTTCTTCATTGTTCTTCAATGCCCTTTTTGTTCTTCGTTTATGATTACCAAGCATGTAAACCGCCATCAACAATAAGATTATGTCCTGTAATATAGCTTGAAGCATCCGAGGCAAGGAATAAAATAGCACCGACTAATTCGTCAGGCTGTGCCATCCTTCCTAGAGGAATTCGGGCTGAGTATTTCTTTTTAAATTGTTCGTTCTGTCCACTTTCTACTCCACCTGGGGTAATGGTATTCACTCTTATGTTCTGTTCCGCCCAGTACGTTGCTAAGTAGTTGGTTAATCCTACAACAGCCGCTTTGGAGGCTGAGTAGACGGCGGGACTATTAATTTCTCGCTCTAAGTAATAAGAGCCCTCATAAATTCGCTGATCTGGACCCATAATGCCATAAATAGATGAGGTTTGAATAATCGAACCGCCCTTGCCCTGTTGCACCATCTGTTTCCCTATCGCTTGAGCAACTAAAAACATCCCATCAACATTGACAGACATAATCTGTTTCCATTGATCCAGAGTATAGTCTTCGAATGGCGCAAAGAAAGCATCTAAATCGTTGGATTTTCCGGCAGCATTGTTCAATAGAATATGAATCTCGTGAAATTGTTTCACGACCTGATCAACCATCTTCTGCACAGAAGATGGATCAGTAATATCACAAGAGATGCCCAGCGTCTGAATACCGTACTCCTTAGCTAATTCTTGGGCAAATGCTCCTGAGCGCTCTTGATCCAGATCGACAACCACGACATGAGCACCACACTCTGCTAGCCCGCGGCAAAAGTGTTGTCCTAATATACCCAATCCACCAGTCACAACCGCTGTTTTTCCACTTAAATCATATTGTTTTAAATAGAGTTTCCCGTTCATATGATCCTCTCCTTTCTCAAAAAATACGCTAGCTTCATCTGGTACTAACGGCTATATGTCAATTTCATCTATCTGTACCCTTCTGTCTTCTTTTTTGGAGATCTGCCCCGCAATCAGTATACGCATGAGTGTTAATGTTTCATTCGCTGGAATCTCGGGCTTGTGGGTTTGTACAGAATGAATAAAATGCCATAAGGCTCGACGAAACATGGAAAAGTTATCTGAGATGTGGAAAGTACCGTGCTGCTTCGTCCCAACACAGTCTAGTTGAAAAATTTTTGTGGCACGTTCAATGGAGTTGATTTGAAGCAAGGTCCCATTTTCTAGTCGAATCGAGATAGAAGATACACTTTCTGTTCCACTATACTGAACAGAGATTGGCTGTAGTGGGGTAACAGATTGGAAGGCTTCAAGCAAGTGAATCCCATATTTCTCCCAAGAATTTAATACCGTTCCTTGAAGAGATAGAAGCTCACCATATGAGTCAATCTCTTTCCTCAAACCATCCAACTCACGAGCATACCTCATCGCGGAGCAAGACATCAGCTGCCCTGACTCAAGATACGGCTTCAAGAGAGCAAGTTCATGGATATCGAGAGACAGAGGTTTATCAATAAAAACTGGAATACCTGCTTTTAAGAGAGGTAATGCCATTTTCGCATGTTGTTCATAATCATCTCTTGCCAAAATGACCGCATCTACCTTACCGATCAGCTCTTCGATCTCCGAAACCTGATGCGGAATAAAGCAAGCCTCTGATAAGCTCTGTGTCAAGGAAGGTGACTGTGTCCAAGCATGTGTGACCTGAACACCAGGAAAGCCAAATTCAGAAGGATCTCGCGCCTCCAGGTAGTTGCATATTACATCCCAACCAGCCTCCCGTAAAGCCTCCGGCGAATAACCGTTGATAATAGCTGAAAAAGAGAAGGGATGTCCATTCCCTTCACTTAATCCAATCATCCCTATGTTCATTACCATACCGACCATCCACCGTCCACACAGATATTTTGTCCTGTCATGTAGCTTGAGGCATCGGAGCAAAGAAGAGCCACAGCTCCCTTGATTTCATGTGGCTGACCAATTCGATTCAAAGGATTTTTTCCAGCGAGTTGCTGCATAAACTCGGTATTTTTCTGTGTTTCAGGATGAGGAAACGGACCTGGCTTAAGCAGTTGACTCTAATTTCATGAGGAGATAAGAAGCTAGCCAAGTATTTTGTAAATTGGATGACACCTGCTTTTGCCGCTCCATAGCTTGGTGGATTGGTAAACTTAATCCCATCATAAATTCGATAGTCGGGTGCTACATGACCATACATTGAGGTAATGTTTAAAATAACACCTTTCTTTTTCTTCAATCCTGGGAGAGCTTTTTTGACACAGCGAAAAACAGAGTGCAAGCTCATTTCAATATCGTATTCCCAATCTTCATCTGAGATGGACTCAAATGAATTTTTATTCCCTGACCAAGCATTGTTGACAAGAATGTCGATTCCGCCGAACTCTGCATCGATATATTGAAAGGCTTGAGCAATCGATTCTTTATCCATTAAATCCAACTGCAAAGGCTTTGCCCATATTTGATCGCCATATTTCTCCTCTAGTTCTGCGCATTTTTGCTTACATTTCTCTAAATCACGGCTGGCAACAATGACATTGGCTCCTAGCTCCGCTAAGGTTTCACTAATCTCCGAACCCAAATACCCCGCTCCACCCGTCACTAAGGCAATTTTATTTTTTAAAGAAAGCAAATCATAAATCTGAGTCATTTTTCATCCTCTTTTCCATAATTGATTGAGCAATAATGAAATCAAGCTCATCATCAATATCTATTGAGTTTTCTCTTGGAATAAGAACAGCCCCTAATTTCCCTGGTAGAAGGTGGGGCGAATCAGGTTTTATCATGTCCATCTGGAAAGCATAAACGGCTCCATTGAGCTGAATTGCCTCTGGAAGCTGTTGTCTAGGTAACCACGGATTGGCACCTTCAATAAACGGCTCAGGACTGCCATTCACTAATTTCCATGAGCGATGGGGATTTAATTCCGCTTGAGAAAAAGTGGCTACAGAGTCGTATCCTTGTTCAGAGTCCTCAAGCAAGGTCAAACATTGTTGGATATCTTGCTTTGTTCTCATGGGGCAGGTCGGCTCAAGATAAAGCATATAGGTTGCTTCTTCTTTTTCCTGTCTTAGCTGTTGAATGTGATAACGAATTAAATCGATCGCCAAAGAATGATCTCTGGCAAGCTCCTCAGGCCTCATGACAACTTCTGCTCCATATTCAAGTGCAACCGCAGCAATTCTTTCATCATCAGTTGATACGATCACTCTATCCACTTCTTCCATCCGCTGTGCTAATAAGATAGTATACGCAATAAGTGGCTTGCCTGCTATTGGTTTAATGTTTTTTAATGGAACTGTCTTACTTCCACCTCTAGCAGGGATTAGTGCAATGACTCTTTTCCCCTGTATCATCTGCTCTCCTATCCCCTCTATCCGAATATTTCTGAGTAATCTCCATTTGCTTTATGAAAATCATCTACACGCCCAATGTCTAACCAGTATTCCCGAATCGGAAAGACAGACGTTTCTTCCCCTTCTTTAATCAGTTCCTCGTATAATGTCGGCATATCAAAAAATTCTCCCACAGGAATACGCTGAATCACGGATGGATCTAGTAGATAGATACCCGCACTCACGAAATAGCTTTGAATGGGTTTCTCTTCGATTCCCCTAAGCCTGTGTTGATCAACATGCACTACTCCATAAGGGATCTGTACATTGTACTCTCGCACACACATGGTCGCTTTAGACTGATTTTCAGTATGGAATTGTAGCATTTGGGCAAAATTGACCTTGGTTAATAGATCACCATTCATCACTAAGATAGGCTTGTTTGGCGTTTCAGGCAACAAGCTCAAAGGTCCTGCTGTACCAAGACGTTGATTCTCTCGTAAATACCTGATATTAACCCCCCATTGCGAGCCATCTTTAAAATAATCCTCGATCATTTCTGCCTTATAATTGACGGAAATATAAAAATTATAAAATCCATGTTCAATAAAGCTCTCTAGAATGGTTTCTAGTATAGGCTTGTCCCCAATCTTTAGTAACGGTTTAGGTGTATCCTCAGTTAAAGGTCTTAGTCTAGAACCAAGTCCCCCCGCCATTAAAACCACCCAATTATCCTTAGTCTGGAACTCGAGTAAATCTTCATAATACTTTAAATCAACAATCTGGTTCTCCTTATTCACAATGGGAATATGTCGGAGATGCATACGCTTCATGTTGACCAAAACTTTTAAGTTATCTAGCCCTTCTTCTAGTTTAAAAGGCTCTGGATTCATAATGTCTACGACTGAATGATGAAGTGGAATTCCTTTCAGAATGCCTCGACGTACATCACCATCTGTAACCGTCCCCACTAAACGCTCTTGTTCATCAATAACTAAAGCGATTTGTAAGCTGCTATCATCAATTTTTTGGATCGTATCATGGATTGTATCAGACATTTTTACAATGGCTTTTTTCCAGTTGTGCATGACTATACCTCCTTAGCCGGAACTCCTATCACTTTCGTGTTGTTTGGTACATCATGAATAACGACTGCTCCCGCGCCTATGACACAGTTCTTTCCGATCTGAATCCCTTGAATGATCGTCGCTCCTACCCCTATATGAGAGCCTTCATCAATCCTTACTCCTCCAGAAAGGGTTACACCCGGGGCTATGTGGACATGCGGACCAATGGTGCAATCATGATCTATACTTGCCTTCGTATTGATAATGGTGTTTTCTAGAACCCTGCTTCCTGCTTGGATAATAGCACCAGCCATCACTTGGACTCCTTCTCCCAGTACAGTATCACGACTAACGATACTTCTAGGATGAATCGTCTGTGTAAAGTGATAGTGCTGTTTTTTAAATTGAAGATATATTTTTTTTCTAAGCTCAAGGGAACCAATGGAGCCAATTCCATTCACCAAAACAATTGAATCAGGTGAGAATTGTTCCAGTAATTCTTGATCGCTGACAATGGGAACCTGAGCCCAAGAAAGCTCTAGATTATTGTTCTTTTTGTCAGCAATGGCTACGACAGAAAGCCCATTTAGCGTAACTACATCATGTACAACTCGAGCATGTCCCCCTGCTCCTAATAGAACAACAGAAGTTACCATTGAATCGCCTCATCCATCTGATAGTCACTTTCTGCTTGCCTTCCAATGAGATCATAATAATAAAGGGCTGATATGCCAGCGCTTGAACGTTTTACTGTCAGGTTTTGTTCAGTGAACGTTTCTCCCTTTTTGATTTCTTGCCCTGCCACTATCACCTTGCGTACCACCGACAGGTTTTTTTGTTCGGAGAGAGTAGGGACTTTTCTCCAGGCACCTAGGGCTTGCTCTACGTTTCGAATCGCTGATACCATTTCTCTCAATTCTGAAGGTTCAAGTGAAGCCATGTGGTCGGGACCAGGCATGGTTTTATCCAACGTAAAGTGCTTTTCGATCATCACAGCTCCTCTCGCCACCGCAGCCACAGGGATCGAGATCCCACTTGTGTGATCAGAATATCCCACTGGAACTTGAAAAGCACTATGCAGGGTATCCATGTTCCGCAGGTTAATTTCTTGAAAAGGGGCAGGATATTCTGTTGTACAATGTAAGAGCGTCACATATTCTTGTATGGCTTGTTGGCCTTCAGCTGTATAATAGACCTTCTTACACTCTTCTAATGAGGAAGGAACGCTCTGTGTGACCCAACCATGAGCCAGAACTGAAAGCGCATCTTCTACATCTCCCAATGAGGCCATTCCTGTTGATACAATCACTTGTTTTTTATACTGCGTAATATGGTGCAGTAATAAAGAATTGGTGAGTTCACCAGAAGGAACCTTAATGTACGGGAGAGAATAATGTTGCATTAAAAAATGTAAGCTTTCCAAATCAAAAGGAGTTGATAGAAAGTCAATGTCTACCTCCCGACAATAGTCATATAGCTCATGATGCATTTGTTCTGTTAGTTCTAACTGCTTTAGCATGTCATATTGCGAATCTTGATTTCCTGTATTACTCACTTGATAGGCTGCTTTCCTAACTTCCTTACTTACTATTTTATCGGCTTTAAAGGACTGAAATTTAACAGCATCTGCTCCGGCTTCTTTCGCTGCATCGACCAACTGTTTGGCTAATGTAAGGGAACCATTATGATTCACACCTGCTTCTGCTATGATATACGTCTTCTCTCTACCCATGTGCATACACTTCCTTTGAGCCATTCCCATAACGTTATCCTTCAAGATCATAGAAGGTTTTGGTGATGATCTGGGTTAGGTCCATTTTTTTTAAGGTTTCCTTGATTTGTTCCGATACATTTCCTTCTCCATAAGGTGATTTTACCTGCCCAACACTCTTCACAAATTCAGCCGACAAGGCACGTCTAATTCCTGCTATAATCTGATCCTTCGAATCGTCAGTATTGATAATCGAGCTTGCTTGCAGCCTTCCTTTTTGCCTGTTACCAATATTCACTGTTGGCTTTTTATAAAAAGGAGCCTCGATAATGCCGCTTGATGAGTTACCAATAACAACATGACAGAGCTGTAGCGTACTTAAATATCGCACCTGACCAAGCGATGAATACGCTTTGGTTCTCTCGGGATGACTAGCACAGTACTCATCAATCTTTTGATTAATAATACGCCCATCTGTGTCCGAGTTTGCTTTGGTGAAAAGAATCGTTGCCTCGGGAAAAGAGTCTAATGCCTCCAATAAATTTGTAATGGCTGTTTCAGAATACTGATCGAGTAAGGTTTCAGGGTGGTATGTCACAAGAAACAAAGGATAGGAAAGGGAGATCCCTAGTGAAGCTTCTAGCTCGTCCTGCTGTAGAAGCTTGAGCTTTCGAATATTATCGATTCCTATAGCCCCATAGTTGAAGACACGTTCAGGACTCTCCCCTAGTTGAATCACTCTCTTAGCATAGGAAGCAGAAGCCACAAAATGAAGATGAGACATTTTGGTTACAGCATGTCTGATGGCTTCATCTATCGCTCCTTCTGTCGTCTCCCCCCCATGAATATGGGCAATGGCCATTCTGGCAACAAGAGCAGCTTGAGCCGCAGCGAGAATTTCATAGCGATCACCAAGCAAGACAATAAGATCTGGTTGTAATCGAGCGAAAGCATCGGCAAAACCAATCGTTCCTAAGCCCATTGATTTAGCAATAGCAACGGCAGAATCAGCTGATAAGAGCATGTCAATTTTTTCGTGGATGGGGAAACCATCCTGCTCGATTTGCTTATAGGTTAAACCAAATTCAGGAGATAAGTGCATCCCTGTTACGACAACCTGCAACTCCAATTCAGGATCGTCTTGAATCTCTTTCATCAACCAATAGAAAAGCCCATATTCGGCTCTAGTTCCTGTGACAATACATATCTTGCGGCGAATCATATCGTATATATTCCTGTTTTGTACTTCTTCAAATTTTCTTCTTTCGTAAACCAAGCAATAGTTTCTTGAAGTCCCTTAGAAAATCCTGGTTTTCCTGCATAGTGTGGCTCCCAGTTTAGCAGCTCTTTGGCCTTTTTGTTACAAGCCCATAAACGTTCTACTTCACTTTTTTCGGGTCTTAATCTCTGTTCCTCTGTTTCGATTTCGATTTCTTTGTTCATTAGTTCTGCAATCAATTGAACGGTTTCTCCGATGGATATTTCATAGTTACTTCCAATGTTAATCACTTCACCATTGGAGCGATCAGATTCAGCCAGTGCCAGAAAACCAGATACCGTGTCTTGAACATAATTAAAATCACGAGTAGGATGAATCGCTCCTAGCTTAATCTTCTGCTGACCGCTAGCAATTTGGGTAATAATGGTTGGAATTACTGCCCTCGCTGATTGTCTAGGTCCGTATGTATTGAATGGGCGAGCAATAGCAACAGGCGTCTGAAAGGAAGCATAATAAGAATAAGCAATTTGATCTGCGCCTATTTTTGAAGCAGAATAAGGCGATTGCCCCTGCAAAGGATGGGCTTCCGTGATAGGGACAAATTGGGCTGTCCCATAAACCTCACTCGTGGAGGTATGAATCACCTTTTCGACTTGGCATTCCCTAGCCGCCTGTACAATATTTAGGGTTCCTTTAATATTGGTATCGACATAGGTATCCGGGGAATGATACGAATAGGGGATCGCAATAAGGGCTGCCAGATGAAAAACAACATCACAGCCCTTCATCGCCTGCTTCACTCCGTGCGGATCGCGAATATCCCCTTGAAAGATTTCCAATTGTTCACGGATATCCAGAGGACTCTCATCTAACCACCCCCAAGAATTAAAGGAGTTATAGTAAACAAACGCTCTGACATCATATCCTAGACGAACTAAGGCTTCCGTCAGATGAGAACCGATAAAGCCGTCTGCCCCAGTAACTAGTATCTTTTTTCCTTTTAAATTCATAAGTTTCTCCTCATTTATTCACGTAGTATTTTTCTTTTAATTCCTCATATCTCTGATCCTTTAACAATTCCTCCACAAAATTTGCCGAATCCATAATTAACGCTTTGATTTCCTGAATCATGCGCACCCGATCTTGATTCGAATATTCTTCCTTGTCGAAACCATATTGGAATATATTACTTAAACGTAAGACTCTAAAGGAAAATTGTTGCAGAATCACATTTTCATACAAGGGTAATTTACGCACATTTTTCAAATGCTTTAACATTTTTTTCAGATCCTCTTCAGAGGCAACGTCCTCTTTGAAGTAGCTGACTTTTTTTCTTGCTTTCTGTAGTTCCTCATGTAACTCCTCTAAGTCGCCCATAAAGGATTGAATGGAATCTCTTCCTGTTTCAGTAGAATGCTTATGCGGAATCTTGAGTTCAATCTCTTTGCGCTTATGAGCTAGATCTTCAGGAGATAGTTCGACATAAGGTGCTCCTGCTATTTTGGCTCCATGCTTAGATAAATTAAATACTTTTACTTGATAAGGCTCTATCAAACGTATCATACTCACGAACGTTTCTAGGAAAGCATACAATTGGTGATTGGTCGGCACTTTTCCACCCATGTTATTTTCTACTTCTAGTGTTGCCTCGACATGCACGCTTTCCGCATGATTATGAACCCCATCAGAGTAGTACTTGCCATCTACAAGAGCTAGGTCTTGCCCGATTAAATAAATTTCACTAAATCCAAGGTATTGAAGAACTTGTAGCGTCATATTGGCTACAGAAGGTACAGGTTTAAAAAGAAGTAACTCAGGAAGGTAATATCTTGATATCCAATCAATCTCTGCTCCAATTAAAACGACAGGTCCGTCATGATGAGCCAATATATGATGGTTAATCACACTTTCGATGATTAACGGTCCAGAGTACTGAACATCTTTAAAGTGAGTTTCATAGTTTACTAAACCTGAATCGTAGGTACAGACAAAGTCAGGGGTAATGCCATTGTTAAGTAGTCCATTAATCGCTGAACCCGCGGCAAAAATATAGGATGATTGTTGAAGCTGCTTCACCAATTCAATATTGTGCTTCAGGGATGGACCTGCCGCGGCAAGGACAGCTCTCTCTCCTTTAAAGGCACCCTTTAAGTGAGTGATTTGAAGCATTTCCATTGTGTATTCCAAATTAAAGAGTGGCTCAAACACCCAATCCTTTCTAAACTTCCGCTGAGTATTTACATTTAATTGAATTAATTCCGTTCCATTTCTCAGCTTCGTGATAACGTCCTTTAAATAAACTGAGTCTGTTTTCACATAATGCGGATGAAAATGAAATTCCACATCCACTCCACTATATTTCTCCATCACCGCTCGATATTGCAGAGAAGAACCCTCTAGCCCTTCTTTGAAATATTCAAAGCTCATGCGAGTGGTATCGCTAAGATGAGGGGTTAGCTCTTCTACAAGAGGAATTTCAGTATACGGTTCAACAACATAGAGGTAGAGTAAGTCGTCCTGCTTTAGCCACTCCTTGACGATCGCTCCATTCCCCATCCCTATTAAGACAAAGACTTTATTTTTGACATGATGCTGTTTGACAAATTTTTGTGCCTCTTTTTCTGGTGAATAAAGGGAGTTAAGAGGAATGTTCTTCTGTTCATCTCTATAGACAAATACTTGTTCACCATTATCCGCGCTTCCCTGTTCAATCTTATAGTTCATTAATTTACGTTCCTTTCAGCAAGTTGATCTCGAAGTTCCTCTAATATAGGCAGACACTCATACTCTAAGAGATCTAATAAATAACTCTCATTTTGATTCTCCATTTGAGCTAATCCCTTTTTGGACAACTCCTTAATCTTCTCTTCAGATGGAAACGCCACATCAAAATATTCTGTAAGTGATTGTAGCTCAACAAAGGTTTCGACAATGTCAGAAAATGCTTGGAATATTTTAGCTTTATTATTCTCATCAGCTAGCTCTTTTATGTTCTTTTCAGCTTGATCGATAAATTCGATGACAGATTGGATCGTTTCGCTCTCCACTTCCTGTATAGAACGAGTGATAAATTGTGGACTCTCTTCTGCTGCAAGCTTCTGAATAATAACCTCTTCCATCAAAGGAATATGATCCTCATCAACAATAAGAAGGTGGTTTTCTTTTAAGTACTGAAATACGGCTTCCACGTTCTCTTCTAATGACTTCTTCTTTTCCATTCTTTCTGATCCTAGTACGATCATATCGTCACCTCTTCGCTTCCTCTAGATATGCCTAAGTATAGGCTATCTAATTTAATATTTCATTATTCTGCTTTCTTCAAAGTCAGATGGTTAATAATCTCTATATTCTAAGTCTATATTGTATATATCGCCCAAACCATTGTTTATTTTAACCTTTTTAAGAATAAAAAGGGATTGCCCCTGAAGAACACTTCTTGGCGTTCTTCCGGAACAATCCCTTATTTAATAAATAAAGCTAACGTACTTGTGAAAATTAACGTAAC
>NZ_BAMO01000038.1 GCF_000615945.1 Caldalkalibacillus mannanilyticus JCM 10596 | reverse complement strand
GCAGGGCTTGGAATGCAAGGTGCTGGTGGAATGAACCAAGGAGCAGGGTTTGGAATGCAGGGTGCTGGTGGAATGAACCAAGGAGCAGGGTTTGGAATGCAAGGTGCTGGTGGAATGAACAGAGGAACGGGGCTTGGTACACCAACAGATTTAGGAGCTCGAGCTAGGGCTGGTGTCAATAATGCTTTGGACGCTGGTCCTTATGACCAGAACCGTGCTGATGATATGAGAAGAAGAGTCATGAGTATTAATGGAGTGCGCGATGCGAAGGTTGTCTTCCACAATAATGCCGTTATTGTTGGTGTAGACGCTGAAGGAAATACGAATAATCTTGTTAGACAAGTGCGTCAACAATTACAAGGACATACCAGAGGCGAACAGGTCCATGTTACGACAGATCGTGGAATGGTTACACGTATAGGGGACATTGATAATCGTGTTCGTACAGGTCAACCGATCCGAAATATGGCTAATGAAATAGGAACATTGATGAACGATCTAGGAAGAACGATGACTGCTCCGATTCGTGGAGGAGCTGCTGGAACTGGTACTAGAGGTGCTGGGAACACGGGTGGAGGAGTATTTGGGACTGGAGCTACCCGCTAATCCAGTAACAAATGTATTCAATCTGAGTAGAGGAAATAAGCCTCTACTCTTTTATATCTGCTTTATAATGAAGTTGAGCCCATCTTAGGTGTATATCCTTCTTGTTTACTGGAAATACTGAAAAAAAACCAGTAAAAGAGGGGTTTTTAATGTCTAGCTTATTAAAAAAATTAAAAAGAATATTACGAAGGTACCGAGGTCTGGCATTATTAGGATCTATTTTTCTTTTGGTTTCCTCCTTTATTATGCTGCAAATGGTAGTAGAACATAGAAAAGATCAGATCATCCTGCATCATGATGAAAGTTTGGATGTACTGGCAAAGAATCCAACAAAACTTTTATTAAAAACTAAATATCTATGCGGAACTGAAACGGAAGTGAAGGAATTTAAAAATGTCAAAGAATTAGAAGCTTGGATCGATAAACAAAATGAAGAATGGAAGGTTTCAGCAAAAAATGATGATGAAATCACATTGTCAAGAGATGTGGTTAATGACTTATCTCCTTTATGTAAAAATGAAGGTTATTTTGGAATGTCTGAAGATGGAGTCCTCACTTTATTCCAAGGACCTCCCATGGACAATCAAGTGATCCAGACTTTTTTCCGTATCGATACTGAGCTTCTCGAATCGAAGCTGCCAAAAGAAGAAGTAACCTTTTTACGCAATGGAATAAAAATTCATAACGTAGCCGAATATCTAAGTGTACTATCTACTTTTGGGGAATTTGCCGTAGAGTATTAAACTCTATGGCTTTTTTTGTTTATAGGGGTATGTTAAAATGAACAAGGAAATATATGTTCGTTTATTACGTTCTAACCGTCGGGAAGACTTTTTGTAGGAGGAAACATCAGTGATCATAATGGGGATCGATCCTGGAATTGCTATCGTGGGCTTTGGAGTCATTGAGAAGCAAGGAAGTAGATTAAAGCCTGTTCAATATGGTAGCATCATGACAGAAGCAGGTTTAAGAACAGAAACAAGATTAAAGCAAATATATGATGCCATGACGCATCTTTTGAAGACCTATCAGCCGCAGGCGATGGCAATAGAGAAGCTCTTCTTTAACCGCAATGTGACGACTGCTTTTACTGTCGGACAAGCGAGAGGAGTGATGATGCTGGCATCAGAAGAAGCCAATGTCCCTATTGCAGAGTATACACCTTTACAGGTCAAACAAGCCGTAGTGGGATATGGACAAGCTGAAAAGAATCAGGTGCAGGAAATGGTGAAGATGCTTCTTCATCTTAAGGAAAAGCCGAAGCCTGATGATGTAGCGGATGCGTTAGCCATAGCGATTTGTCATGCTCATTCCGCCCAATTAGAGCACATCCTTCACCAAAAAGGAAAGGGTATATGAGGGGATAAGAAAACATGATTGATTATATTAAGGGAACATTAGTCTATATTGATTTACACTATATTGTGGTAGAAACAGGGGGCATTGGGTATCAAGTTCATATGTCGAACCCCTTTCAGCTTCAGCATAAAGAGCAAGAGGAAATCACCATATACACGTATCAGCATGTCCGAGAAGATATACTGGCTCTTTACGGATTTATCTCTAGAGAAGAGAGGAGCCTATACGAGAAACTGTTACTTGTTTCAGGTGTTGGACCAAAAGCGGCTTTGTCGATCATGTCTGCTGGTACACCAGGGCAGTTAATTATAGCTATTCAGTCGGAAGATCTGGCTTTTCTAACTCGCCTTCCAGGTGTAGGAAAGAAAACAGCGCAGAGGCTCATCATTGACTTGAAAGATAAGCTTGGGGCTCTAGAAGCCAGCTTTGCACATGAACTAGTTAGCTATCAGCCAGCGGCTTTCAAAGAAGCTCAACGACAAACAACAAAACAAAAATCAAACGAAATGAATGAAGCGATTGAAGCTTTGTATGCATTAGGATATTCGGAAAAAGAAGTCAACAAAATCCTTCCCGAATGGAAGGAGCAAGGAAATGGCGACTGGACGACAGATCGTTATATTAAACTTGGACTACAACTTTTAATGAAATGATTCGTCTATAAAAGTAGGTCCATCAGATGGAGTTTTTACTCCACCTGATAAAGTAGAATCTAGAAAAAGGTGGACGTAAATATGGATGATCGTATTATCTCCTCGCAGATGATCGAATCAGATTCAGATGTGGAATTAAGCTTACGCCCTCGATATCTGACGGAATATATAGGTCAAGAACAAGTAAAACAGAATTTAAAAATATTTATTGAAGCAGCGAAAATGCGCCAAGAGGCCTTAGATCATGTACTCCTATATGGTCCACCGGGATTGGGGAAAACCACGTTGTCCAATATTATTGCCAACGAGCTTGGAGTCAATCTTCGAATTACCTCAGGCCCAGCCATTGAAAGAGCAGGAGATCTTGCTGCACTTCTCACGAATCTCCAAGAAGGAGATGTCTTATTTATTGATGAAATTCATCGCTTGAACCGGAGTGTTGAGGAGGTTCTTTATCCAGCGATGGAGGACTTTTGTCTAGATATTATGATCGGTAAAGGACCGAGTGCGAGGTCAGTTCGACTCGATTTACCCTCTTTTACTCTTGTTGGAGCAACGACGAGAGCAGGAAGATTGTCTGCACCTTTAAGAGATCGCTTTGGAGTGGTCAGTCGTTTAGAATACTATAAAGTAGATGAGCTGGCTTTTATCATATCAAGGGCAGCTGATATCCTCCAAGTTGAAATTAGGGGCGAAGCAGCCAAAGAAATAGCGATGTGTTCCAGGGGAACCCCTCGTATTGCCAATCGCTTGTTAAAGCGAGTACGTGATTTTGCACAAGTGGCAGGGAATGGGGTTATTAATCAAGAATTGGTGAAGGAAGCGCTAGAAAGATTACAGGTAGATAAGCTGGGACTTGATTATGTTGATCATAAATTTATGCTTTCTATCATGAAGCATTTTGGTGGGGGACCCGTTGGAGTTGATACGATTGCTGCTACGATAGGAGAAGAACCTGATACGATTGAGGATGTCTACGAGCCATACTTAATGCAAATTGGTTTCTTGCAGCGTACCCCCCGAGGAAGGGTTGTTACTCCAGCTGCTTATCACCATTTTAAGATAGAACCGCCACAATCGAACTCATAATCTAGAAGGTTATGGTTACAAAATAATAGATAAATAAGGGAGAGTGAGATCATTTGTTTCGATTGAAGAGTCGTCTAGGAAAAGGATGTTTATTTCTTGCTATACTTCTATTTTCTACGATAGTAACAACAATATTTACTAGTGGTTCAACTAGTGCTTCTCAGGATGATATTAGAATAGGATTAATGATGAATCAAAGTACCAGCTCAATAGTGACCCTGACAAGTGAAACAGGCTTGACGTTAGGAGGGGAATCAGGTGCTCTGCTTAACATTGGGGATGCTTCTTCACTACGTGTATCACTTGATCAGTTTTTTATCGTTGCCAGTGAAACGAAAGATATTTCAGGAGCGCGAACGATTTCTCAAACACTATCGCAACATAGCTTTCCCAACGTGATTGTTCAACAGAAGAAAAATAATGAAACCGTCTACCGAGTGATTGCTTCAATGGGAGCTACTCAGGAAGAAGCGCAGAAAAGATTACAGGAAATCAGGTCAAAAGCGGCTGCGAATGCGACCTTAGCAGGGGCTCATCGTGTGCTAGCAGGGTCTTTTGCTACATTGGAAGAAGCGAATGCTAGGTTGGGACAGATTCAAGCGCAGGATTATTATGCTTACCTTGCTCAAGTCAGAACGGGAACAGCACTGAGCTATCAAGTATGGGTAGGGGATGGTGCGAGTGCAACAGAGCAGTCTACCTTACAAAATCAGCTTCAGCAGGCTTTTCCTCAAATTACGTTTGCTCCAGCCCAAGCAGATGAATATATTTTGCATACCAGCAGCTATCTAGAAGGAAATCAAAGTGGAGTTCCGTATTATTTAACTAGGAAGAAAATAACCATATCGCCGAAAAGTGTCAGCGGAAAAACACCTCTGATTACCATTTCGGAGAAGCAAAATCGAAAGTACCGTGGACAGATGGAAATCAGTCAGCATAACCAACGTTTTGCCCTCGTTAACGTGTTGCCATTAGAACACTATTTATACGGAGTTGTCGGCTCCGAGCTTGGAGATAGCTGGCCGATAGAAACGCTAAAAGCGCAAGCAGTTCTAGCTAGAAACTATGCCTTTATGGGAAGACAAGCTAATAAATACGGGATTGCTCATCTGTCCGATACCACAGCGGACCAAGCCTATTATGGCTTTAATGTTGAAGGGCAGAATATACGAAATGCTGTCGATGCGACCAAAGGAGAGGTTCTTACACACAATGGACAAGTCTTTTCTACCTTCTATTATTCGAATGCAGGTGGTATGACAGCGGACGGTCGAGAGGTATGGGGAACTGCCGTTCCGACACATAAGGTTGTCAGTAGTAAGGATAGCCATCCAGCAGATGTGGCAGCAACATGGTACCGGTTCAAGATCCGACAGGAAAAGTAGGGTTTGTGCATAGTCAGTATATTAATAAGACAACCCAAACCTCTCCTCTTGGCTTTAGTTATGGGACGGTCAATACGCCTTCTCTTAACTACAGATCAGGCCCGACTACCGATATTAACACGAATATTGTAGGTACATTAAACGAAGGATCACGAGTCCTGATTATTGAAGAAGTGAAACAAAACAATGCGTATTCGTGGATCAGTGGTCCCTTTTCTGCACAGGAAATAAGAGATTCTATAAATGCCATGCCGAATCAAGCTGGTCAACAGATTTCACAACCTGTAACTTCTTTAAAGGTAACAGAAAGAGGAGAATCAGGTAGAGCAACAAGAATGGAAGCTAATGGGACAGTCATCCAATCATTCCGAGATGCATTGCGTTCTGTGTTCAAAGAAGGAGGAACCCGTTCTCTTCGTTCTACTAAATTTGAAGTAGAAGAAATGGGGAATTTCACAGTTTTAGGAGCGGGGGGACAGAAAGTAAGCTATCCTCAGGCGAATGCTCAAGAAGCAAAGCTGTTTGCTCTTAGAGGGGGCTCTGAGCAGGTTTCTGCTGTCACAGGGAACTCTGATCAATTTGTGATGCTAGCACGTAATGGACAAGTGCGTGTGGCATCAAAAGCTCCCATGTATCGTTTTCATGGTAACGGATTTGGTCATGGTCTAGGAGTATCTCAGTGGGGAATGCGTGGACTAGCCGTTGAAGGGTATGATTATCGTCAAATATTGCAACACTATTTCCATAAGGATGTTAAATTGGAGAAAAAACTTTAGGGTAATGACAGGAATGGGAGACAGAAGATGAATGTTAATGATTATGACTTTTATTTACCAGAGGAATTAATCGCTCAAACTCCATTAGAAGACCGTACGAGTTCGCGCTTACTCCATCTAGATAAACAGACTGGTATGCTTGCTCATCATACGTTTAGTGATCTTCTTCATTTATTACAAGCGGGAGACACCCTCGTATTGAATAATACGAGGGTTATTCCTGCCCGATTATTTGGAGTCAAAGAGGATACAGGAGCTAAAATTGAAGTTCTTCTCTTGAAACAGGAAGCAGGAGATGTATGGGAAGCACTTGTTAAGCCAGGTAAGAGGGTAAAAAAGGGAACTGTTATCTTATTTGGTGAGGGACTATTGAAAGCAACATGCTTAGAGGAAACTCCTGTTGGTGGGAGAAAACTCCAATTTGAATATGAAGGAATTTTTCCAGAGATATTGGATCAGCTTGGAGAAATGCCCCTACCTCCCTATATTAAAGAGCAATTAGATGATCCTGACCGCTATCAGACGGTGTTTGCCAAGCATCGAGGTTCTGCGGCAGCTCCAACGGCTGGTCTGCATTTCACGGAAGAAATTCTAAAGCAGATCGAACAAAAAGGTGTACAAATCGCCTATATTACCTTACACGTCGGATTAGGAACATTTCGTCCTGTTCAAGTGGATAATATTGAAGAACACGAAATGCATGCGGAGTATTACGAGCTAGATAAGGAAACAGCAGAACTGCTGAATAAGGCAAAACAGGATGGAAGAAGAATCATCGCTGTTGGAACAACCTCTTGCCGCACGCTTGAAACAGTTACAAGAGATCATCATGGGCGTTTCGAGGAGAGTTCAGGCTGGACAGACATCTTTATTTATCCTGGCTTTCCATTTCAAGCGATCAGTGGATTGATTACGAATTTCCATCTTCCCAAATCCACTTTAATGATGCTTGTTAGTGCTTTAGCAGGGCGAGAGAACATTATGCAAGCTTATGAAGAGGCAATTAAAGAAAAGTACCGTTTCTTTAGTTTTGGAGATGCAATGATTATTTTGTAGGAGGCTATCATGGCAGTAAAGTATGAACTGATCAAAACATGTAAACAAACAGGGGCACGATTAGGAAGACTACATACGCCTCACGGCACGATTGAAACCCCTATTTTTATGCCTGTAGGGACTCTAGCTACTGTAAAGACGCAGAGCCCTGAAGATTTGAAGCAGATGAATGCTCAAATCATTTTAAGTAATACATACCACCTCTTTTTACGACCTGGAGATGACATCGTGAAAGAAGCAGGGGGGTTGCATTCCTTTATGAATTGGGATCGTCCCATTTTAACGGATAGTGGAGGGTTTCAGGTATTTAGTTTAAGTAATATGCGTAAAATTGAAGAAGAAGGCGTTCATTTTAAGAATCATTTAAGCGGTGAAAAGCTCTTTATCAGTCCTGAAAAAGCAACTCAGATTCAAAATAATCTTGGAGCCGATATTATGATGGCTTTTGATGAGTGTGCCCCTTATCCAGCCGATCGTGATTATGTAAAACAATCCTTGGAGCGAACAACACGCTGGGCAGAACGCTGCTTAAAAGCACACCAAAGACCTCATGATCAGGCTCTTTTCGGTATTGTCCAAGGTGGAATGTATGCCGATTTGCGGGAGCAGAGTGCAGAGAGATCACCGCTCTTGATTTCCCAGGCTACGCTATTGGAGGGCTAAGTGTAGGGGAACCCAAGGATTTGATGAATGAGGTTCTAGAAAGTACGACTCCTTTACTGCCGCAAAATAAAGCGCGTTATTTGATGGGAGTTGGCTCTCCCGATGCCCTATTGGATGGAGTGATTCGTGGAGTCGATATGTTTGACTGTGTCTTACCGACTCGGATTGGGCGGAATGGGACAACGATGACAAGTGAAGGAAGGCTTGTGATTCGAAACGCGAAATATGCACGAGATTTCAGACCGCTTGATGAAAAGTGCGATTGCTATACTTGTACGAACTATTCAAGAGCGTATATCAGACATCTGGTGAAATGCGATGAAACATTTGGATTTAGACTTACTTCTTATCATAACCTTTACTTTTTATTAAAATTAATGGAGAATATAAGAGAAGCGATTCGTCAGGACTCGTTGCTTGATTATCGCAATCAGTTTTTTGAAGAGTATGGGTTAAATAAACCAAATGCTCGTGCCTTCTAAAAAATAATCATAAACAAAGGAGGGAGAACAACAATGCAAGATTCAGTTATGGGCTTTATACTACCTTTGGTACTGATGTTTGCTGTTTTTTATTTCTTACTTATTCGTCCGCAACAAAAGAGACAGAAAGAGCGTAGTAGCATGCTAGATGCTCTTCAAAAAGGAGACAAGGTCATCACGATTGGTGGGCTTCATGGGACGATTGTTGAGCTTACTGATGACAATGTGACTCTGAAAGTATCAGATAGTACTCGATTAGTATTTGAAAGAACTGCGATTAACGCTGTAAATAAAGATTAATTCGACGTACATAGAATGAAAAAAGCTGGCTTTTCATGATGACCCTAGGTCATTGGAAAGTCAGCTTTTTTTCCCTTATTCAACTAGAATTTTTTAGGACTCATGTTGACACCGATCACTCCGCCGATGACTGAGCTAAGAAGGTAGGAGGAATAGATCAACAGATTTTGCAAGCGAAATGCCGTATCAAAACCAAGGAAGGAAATGAGCCAGACTAGGAGTAAAAAAGCAAGTCCGGTTACCCCTCCTACATACCAACCTTGGTACCGGATTTTAAGCCGGCAATAAAGCCTCCTGCAAATAAGGTAATTAGTGTAATGGGAAGCAAAAACCAATGGATGGCTGTTTCACTTAGAGCGGTGAAGTGTAACAAAAGTGATAACATAAAGCTTGAGGCTAACAATGTGCCAACGACAGCAATCAATCCGTACAGGATCGGGGTGATCCATAATTTATTCTCCAATTGAATCCTCCTCTCCAATAAAATTAGTTTATTGGTACAAGATATTCACTTGTCCCAGTATTTAAAACTTTTTTTTATATCTTTTTAGCGAATGATTCATTCTTTGCTCGGTGAAAATAAAAAGAGTTTCTGATACAAGAGGAGGGCGGCTTGCAATGGATATTGGAATCTTAGTTCTCCGAACGGTGTTTATTTACTTTTTTATTATGGTCATTATGAGGATCATGGGGAAACGGGAAATAGGGAAGCTTTCCATCTTTGATCTCGTTGTTTCCATTATGATCGCCGAATTGGCGGTGATTTCTCTTGAGAGTACAATGATCCCCATGTTCCATAGCTTAGTACCGATTATTGTCTTATTTATCATTCAAATTACCATGTCATATATTTCTTTAAAGTCACAGAAGATCAGAGATATCGTTGATGGGAAGCCCTCCATTATTGTTGAGCATGGCAAATTGAAGGAAAGTGAAATGAAAAAGCAGAGATACAATCTTGATGATTTGTTGCTCCAGTTAAGAGAAAATAAAATTCACAGCCTCTCCCAAGTGGAATTTGCCATTTTAGAACCTTCAGGAAAGCTCACCGTTTTTCCAAAGGAAGAGGAGCTAAATGTAACGAAGAAGGATTTGAATATACCTGCAAAACGCTTTGAATTGCCCGTTATCTTAATTAAAGATCAGGATGTCCTAGAAGAAGGACTTAAACAATTGGGGAAGAACCGTTTTTGGCTTAAAGCAGAACTGAAAAAACGTGCAGGTACCTCTGATTTTAAAAAGATTTTGTTTTGCAGTATTGATTCCACTGGAGAATGGTTTATTGAGCTGAAGGATCCTTTGAAGTGAATACTCAAATCAAAGGATTCTTTAGCGTTTGGGAAAGAGTGGAGCTATTCCTTTTCCAATGTAAGGGATACGCTCGACGTCTTGTTTCCCAATCATTTTCAACATGATTAGGGAGAAGAGATAGACGCACATAGCTCCAATGATGGAAAGAATCAGTGCCCAAAGAAGCTCAATGGAAGCCCCATATAATTTCTCTAGCATATATTTTCCAGAATAAGCCATGATTAGCATAGCGACGCCCACCTTAATAAAATCCCAGATATGTAAGGAAAAACTGATGATTTTAACAATAGAAAAGAAGTGTAAAAGAGTGACCAAGCAGATTCCGATATTGATCGCCATCGCGGCGCCATTAATACCAAGTTCAGGTCGTGAGGCAAGAAGAAAGATGGCTATGATTTTGACAACATTCCCGATAAGGTGTTCATCATAGCTGCATTTGCTTTGTCTAAGCCTTGAAGGGTTGCTTGTAACGGTCCTTGAAAGTATAGTAGTAAGAAGAAGGGCGCAAGAATTTGCAGAAAAACGCCTGCTTCTGGAGCTTGATAGATCACTTTCGTTAAAGGGACAGCAAATACATACATAAGCACAGTGCTTGGAGCCCCAAATAAAAGAGCAATGCGAATCGCTTGATAGATTCTTCTGTGGATAAGACGATAATCTCTTTTAGCAGCCGCTTCACTTACAGCAGGAACAAGGGATACAGATAGAGAATAAGTAATGAACATAGGAAGTGTGACTAAAGGAATGGCATATCCAGATAGAAGTCCATACTGTGCCGTCGCCACAGCCGTCGCAATGCCTGCAAGCGCTAGGCTTTGGGCTACAATGATGGCTTCCATCGTCCACGAAATGGAGCCAATAAGCCCACTCCCAGTAGTAGGTAATCCAATGCGTAAGAGTTCTTTTAGCGTTTGTTTTCCTTTGGCTAGCTGGGCGAAGAATTGAGACCTTATCTTAAAGGTTTTCCCCTTTCTAAGTTCAAAGGTTGTGAAGAGATACAGCAATGCGGCAGCTTCACCAATAACAACACTGATCATCGCCCCCGCAGCAGCAAATTCTAATCCGTAGGGTAGCAGGAGAATGGATAAGAAGGCGACTAAAGAAATACGCACAACTTGTTCAATGACTTGAGAGTAAGCAGAAGGCTTCATATTTTGTTTCCCTTGAAAATACCCTTTAATAACGGACGAGATGGCGACAATTGGAACAATGGGAGTAATGGCAACAAGAGGATAATACGCTCTTTGATCTGTCAAAAAGAGAGTGGAAAGCACCTTAGCACCCATAATCGTAAGAATGGTAAATAACACACTCAAGGAACCTGTAATCGCTAAGGAAACGACTAAAATTCTTTTGATGCGCTGATGATCCCCTTGTGTACTTGCTTCAGCGACAAGCTTAGAGATCGCAACAGGTAGACCTAGACGTGTTAATGTAATGACTAGAATGAGGATAGGCACTGCCATCATATAGAGCCCGATTCCTTCAGGACCAAGTATTCGAGCCATAACGATTTTGTTTATAAAACCAAGAATTTTGGTGATTAATCCAGCGATAATGAGAATAATAGTCCCTTGTAAAAAGGTTTGTTTACTCATCTTTGTTCCCTTCCTTCTTCATTTATCCTACTTGTCCGTATTTGTTAATTATCTATATGCTTGGTGTATGGCTTGTCATGACCAAGATTTAAAAAGGAGAGGCAAAAATGAGTGAGTTGAAAGAAAAAATAATAGAAACCGTATTGCATTTTTTAGGTAATCTTCCTCCAGAGTGGATTGTACTGATTATGAGCTGTCTTCCCATTATTGAGCTCAGGGGAAGTATTCCGCTGGCTATAGGGGTCTTCAATATGCCCTTTTGGGAGGCGTTACTTCTAGGGGTCGCGGGAAATATGATTCCTGTTCTTCCTATCTTGTTGTTGTTCCAGCCTTTAAGCGATTTTTTAAGACGTTTTAAGTGGTATGACCGATTTTACACCTGGTTATATCAGCGAACTTTGAAAAGAAGCTCCCAAGTTGAGAAGCTTGGTGCTGTAGGGCTGATTCTGTTTACTGCTGTTCCACTACCCGTTACAGGTGCGTGGACCGCTAGCTTTGCTGCTATCATTTTTAATATTCGTGTCACGTATGCCTTTAGCGCAATTTTTCTAGGGGTGCTGATCGCAGGACTTATTATGGGGGTTTTCAGTTTTTCAATTTTTGGCTAAGGGGAATCTAAATCATGGAGAGTCAACGTCAACTTGAGCTGAAGAAAAAAATATTTGAAGTATTGCAGAGCAAGATGGAGGAATTTCATATGCTCGGCTATGATGCAGTGACGACAGATGATATATGGCTCTGTGTCACTTCTAAGTACAAGAAGGAGTGGCCACAACTAAGCAAGGTTGTCAATGATATTTATTCACTGAAGCCAACTATGTTTATGAATTGGTTAACGATGCAGGCAATGCAAGGAAAATTGACATAGAAAATTATGGTTTCGTATAATGGAGTTATTGGACTAAAAAGGAGGCACTAGGATTCATGACCAAATGGAGCAGGATTATTATATTCCTTCTCATCGTTCTTCTCACTTTTGCTGCTATTGGCGGTACGGTGATGGATGTAGCCCGAGGTATTACATTGGGCTTAGATTTGAAGGGTGGATTTGAAATATTGTATCAAGTAGTACCGAAAGATGGACAAGAGGTCACATCAGAGTTAATTAGTCACACGGTGGCTGCACTAGACCGAAGAGTCAATGTCATCGGAGTTAGTGAACCGGATATTCGTCCAGAAGGAACGGATCGTGTTCGAGTAAAGCTGGCTGGAATAGACAACCCAGATGATGCTAGACGACTTCTTTCAACCGAAGCTCATCTTACCTTTCGAGATGCGGAAGATAATGAGTTACTAAGTGGAGAAGACCTTAAAGAAGGTTCCTCAAGAGTTGTTTATGATCCAAATACCAATCTTCCAATGGTTGAAATGCATTTTAAAGACCCGAATAAAGTACGGGAGATTACCACTGAGGTGTTAGGTCAGCCAATGGTTATTTGGATGGATTTTGAAGAGGGAGTAGACTCCTATGAAGTGGAAAAAATGAAAGAGTTAACAGGACAGGAGCCAAAATATATCTCAGCACCTGTGGTACGTGCAGTCCTTTCTAATTCAGGAGTCATTGATTCTGCTTATTGGGACTTTAATGAAGCCAAGGAGCTGTCTGATTTACTAAATGCAGGTGCTTTACCTGTTGAGCTTGTGGAGATGCAAGCGAGAAGTGTGGGAGCTAAGCTGGGTGAAAATGCGATGAATAAAACAATCTTTGCAGGATATGTAGGCTGTACTCTTATCATCCTGTATATGTTGTTCTATTATCGTATCCCTGGTGTTGTAGCTGCCGTCACGATTATTGCTTATATTTACTTAATTTTATTGGTCTTTGATTGGATGAATGCGACCTTAACCTTACCGGGAATTGCTGCTTTGGTTCTAGGGGTGGGGATGGCAGTAGATGCCAATATTATTACATATGAGCGAATCAAGGATGAGCTTCGTTCAGGAAAAACGTTGATGTCCGCCTTTAGAGCTGGATCAAGAAGAGCCTTAGGAACGATCATGGATGCCAATATTACGACGATCCTAGCAGCTGGAGTCCTGTTCTATTTTGGAAGTAGTGCGATTCAAGGATTTGCTGTGATGCTTATTCTAAGTATTTTATTAAGTATTCTAACAGCCGTATTTGGAGCGAGATTATTATTAAGTCTTTTAGTTTCCAGTCGAGCCTTCGATCGCAAACCTCGCTGGTTTGGGGTAAAGGAGAGTGAAATACGTGAACTTTGATCAAGATAAATTAGGACTGGATTTTGTCCAGCATCGTAATAAGTATTTTATGGTTTCTGGAGCCATTATTGGACTAGGTATTTTGATTCTCCTCTTTATGGGCTTAAATCTAGGGGTAGATTTTGAAAGTGGTACATCGCTGGAGGTATTGATTGAAAACCAATCCTTTACAGCGGGTGAGGTTCGAGAGATTGTCAGTGGAACAGGGCATATTCCCGGTGATATAACTACGGCTGGGAATCAGAATGAGTATGCCATGATCCTATTTCAGGACATGCTCAATCCTCAGCAGATTAAAGAGATCGAACTAGCCTTATCGAGAAATATGGAGCTGAGCATATTGCGCTTAATGAATCCACTGTTTCACCAATGGTTGCCCGAGAATTAGCGAGAGATGCTGTTATTGCTATTCTGATTGCTTCTATTGGGGTCATCATTTACGTTGCTTTTCGTTTTGAGTTCCGTTATGGAATTGCGGCTATTATTGCTCTCTTTCATGATGCCTTGTTTGTCATTGCGGTGTTTTCTCTCCTTCGAGTAGAAGTAGATTTAACCTTTATTGCAGCGATTCTGACGATAGTAGGATATTCCATCAATGACACCATAGTTATCTTTGACCGGATCAGAGAAAATATGAAGTTTGCCAAAGTAAAAACCTTTGAGGACTTATCTGCTGTCGTAAATCGAAGTATTGTAGAAACCTTGGCGCGTTCGATTAATACTTCCTTAACCGTTATTGTAGCTGCTGTAGCTCTCTTCTTCCTTGGAGGAGAAGGGATTAGAAACTTTTCTTTCGCTTTGATGATTGGGTTGTTTGTTGGGGCTTATTCCTCCATCTTTATTGCAGCTCAAGTTTGGTTAGTTTTAAAAGGAAGAGAATTAAAAAAGAAAATGTATCGTCCACAGCCAGAGGGCTCATAGAAAAAAGGATGATAACCGGCTTACATCGTTGCTTTATATAAGGTAACGGACGTAAGTCGGTTTTTTTAAACTCTTCTGATCTACCTCTCCTCCATTTTCTTTAGCATAAGACAAGCTGACAAGCCATAGCTTGTATCGTAGGGAATTATCGAATGTAGAGTAAGGGAGAGATCTGGATGGAGTGGATACAAGCCATTATTCTAGGGATTTTGCAGGGGTTAACTGAGTTTTTGCCCATTAGCAGCACAGGACATCTCTTTTTAGGAAGAATTATTTTTGGACTGGAAGAAGCGGGGTTGTTTTTGGATACGATGCTTCATATCGGAACTCTTATTGCCGTTATGGTCGTGTATAAGGATGAGCTCTTGTCTATGATCAAGAAGCCTTTTAGTAAGCTATCGTTTCTCTTGATCCTAGGAACCATTCCTGCTGTCGTCATTGGTTTATTATGTAAGGATTTTTTTGAGGAGATTTCCGTGAGTGGAAGGACAATAGGCTGGGAGTTTCTTGCCACAGGAGTTGTGTTATGGTTTGCAGATTCCATAAAAAAGGGTGCTAAAAAAATGAATGATATTACCTATGGTGACGCCTTATTTATTGGAGTCTTTCAAGGGATGGCTATATTGCCAGCGATCTCACGTTCAGGCTTGACCATTGCGGCTTCCCTTTTCCGCAAGCTGGATCGCGAAACGGCAGCATACTTTTCTTTTCTGCTCTCTATTCCTGCTATTTCAGGTGCGATTGTACTGCAATCCTTTGAATTGGTATCGGGAATCAAAACCCCAGAAGTATCCTATACCTTTCTGCTCATAGCGACAATGGCTTCAGCCGTTTCAGGCTATATTGCGGTAAGGTGGATGATTCATTATTTGCAGAAAGGCTCCTTGAAGATTTTTGCCATCTATGTATGGATTTTAGGGTGTATTGTGTTGTATTTTCAATTTATCCCGTTCTAAATTAATTTTACAGGAGTGATTTGTTGATGGGAATAATTCAAAATGCTGTTTCCTTCACTTTTCGACTATGCTTGTTGATAGGATTTACAATTTTATTAATAAATGATTACTTTCCTTACTTTATATTAAGTGAAGTATTTCCTACCAAATTCACCGCCTATTTAATGGTCGTCTTGGTTATTTTTTTGTTGTTATTACCTATGACGTGGAAGAAAAAAAATGAAAGAGAAGAACTAAAGGAAACTGTTAGATTTAATATTTTTATGATGATTTATTCAGTAAGTATATTAATCATCTTAAATCTACTTGGAGGAACATCTCAGGTAGGAATTACTTACACAAATCCAGTAGCTGTTATTGTTTTTCTAATTACAACTGGTCAAATAGTCAGGGATATCAGAAAGTTAAAGCTGATGAATAGTGAGTCAAATTCTTCTTAAAATCTTGCGCTTCTTTTGTAAAAAAAATGTAATAAACCAACTCAGAGTTTATAAAAAGTCCACCAATGGTACGGTAGCACATATATGTTTCCATTATCGCTTGTATTGATATATATTTATAATAAGTGGAAATAGCTAATAGGTGAAATGAGTAATTCGGCAAGGGAAAAGAGCAGCGTTAGGAAAAGTGGACTAACTGTCAAGTGGAATTTTTGCTCACTTGACGGTTAGAACGGTATACATAGCAGCCCTAAAACGAAGGAGTGAGGCAGAGAATGCAGCATCAACATAACCCAGAACGCTTCAAACAAGCTGAATTTGCAGCGTGGGTTGGTATAGTGGGAAATATTGTCTTAGCAATCATAAAAATCGTTGTTGGATTAGTAGGAAACTCTAGAGCGTTAGTTGCGGATGCTGTACACTCAGCTTCAGATGTTGTCGGTTCATTAGCAGTACTTATTGGATTACGAGCAGCCAAGCTTCCACCTGATGAGGACCATCCCTATGGACATGGCAAAGCAGAGTCGATTGCAGCAATTATCGTTGCTGTCATTCTATTTATGGTTGGAGTACAGATTGGTTATGCTTCATTTCAAGCCATGTTTGAACCAGTTGTAACCCCAAGTGTGATTGCTATTTATGTTGCGTTGTTTTCGATTATTACCAAAGAAATTATGTTTCAATACAAATATCGCTTGGGCAAAAAGCTGAAGAGTGATGCACTGATCATTAATGCTTGGGAGCATCGCTCCGATGTGTACTCGTCCATTGCTGCCGTGGTGGGGATAGGTGGAGCTGTGTTAGGAGGCTACATAGGAATACCATGGATGGTGTATTTAGATCCTTTTGCTGGATTTGTTGTTTCCATTATGGTTGTGCGGATGGCTTGGAAGCTTGGACAAGAATCCATCCATAATACCTTGGACCATGTTCTTCATGAAGAGGATGCTCAAGAATTAAGAGAAACTGCCGGGAGCGTAGAGGGAGTCATACAAATTGATGAGCTTCATGCGAGGGAGCATGGACATTACGTGATTGTGGATATCAAAATCGCTGTACATCCGTATCTTACGGTAGAAGAAGGACATCGTATAGGGAAGCAAGTAAAAGAAAAGCTGATCCAAAAACATGACCATGTACATAATGTCTTAATCCATATTAACCCTTATGATGAGGGGAAAAATGGAGGAGATGAAAAAGAGATAAAGTAAATGTAACAAAGATCATAGAGCAAACAAGAGAAAAAAGGAGAGGTTTGATATGAAAGGACAATCATCGCTTATCTTAGGAATTATATTTGCTGTTATTGTGGCAATTTTTTCAGTGATTAATGTAGAATCAGTTCGAGTCCATTATTTGTTTGGAGAGGCATCCATTCCACTTATCCTTGTTATTTTATTTTCCACTCTGGCTGGAGGAATGATTGTAGGTTCTGTGGGGTTGTTTAGGCAATTTTCACTACAAAAAGAAAATAAATTATTGCGCAAAAAAATAGAGGAAAAGCTGGGGCCAGATGCTCTGAAAGAAGACGCAACCGAGCCTAAACAAGAGGAACCAAAGGAAGCAGCAGACAAAAAAGAAGGGGAGTAATGGCTGACTGAACAAACTCTGAATAGGGTAAGAAAATCGAGAAAGAATAAATGTTACATTGTCACTCCTTTCCTTCATCAAGTATAATGGATGAGGGTAAGGGGTGATTTTTTTCATGTTAACTTCGAAAACGAGATGGAAAGTAACAGAATATGATGCAGAGAAGATAGCCATATGGCAGGAACAACTAGGAATTTCCTCTCTCGTAGCAAAACTTCTAATAGCAAGAGGTTATCAGAACCCTGAAGATGCAAAAGAGATGGTACGAATCGAAGAGAGTCGCTTCCATGATCCTTTTTTGTTGGAGGGAATGCGAGAAGCGGTAGATCGAATTCAACAAGCCGTTTCACAAGGAGAAAAGATTCGGATATATGGAGATTATGATTGTGATGGTGTGAGTAGTACGACCATCATGGTTCACGTCTTAAAGGAATTAGGTGCTGACTTTGATTTCTATATCCCTAACCGATTTACAGAGGGGTATGGTCTAAATATACAGGCGATTAAACTAGCCAAGGAGCAAGGAATCGGGCTGATGATTACTGTGGACACCGGAATCTCTTCTAAGGCGGAAGTAGAGTTTGGGACTGGGCTGGACCTAGATTTTATCATTACGGATCATCACGAGCCGCCTCCAGAGCTTCCCCAATGTGTAGCGGTTGTTAACCCGAAGAAGGAAAGCTGTACATACCCCTACAAATATTTAGCCGGAGCTGGGGTAGCCTTTAAGCTGGGACAAGCGTTACTTGGGAAAGTACCTTATCATTTGCTTGATTTTGCAGCCATTGGAACCATTGCAGACCTTGTGCCACTTCAAGGAGAAAATCGATTGATTGCTTATCATGGACTAAAGAACTTGAACCACACTAGACATATTGGCTTAGAAGCCTTATTAAAGTGGCTGGTCTTGCAGATCAACTGATTGATGAGCAGAAGGTCGGCTTTTCTTTAGGACCGAGAATCAATGCAAGTGGTCGTTTGGAGAGTGCGGTGAAAGCTGTTCAACTCCTGATTTCAACTGATCCTGACGAAGCCTCCATCTTGGCTGAGGATATTGATCACTTAAACAAACAAAGACAGGCGACCGTGGACGAAATAACGAAGGAAGCCATAGAATGGGTAGAGGAACGATATTCGACACTGAAACCCAAAGCTCTTGTCGTGGCGAAAGAGAATTGGAATGTGGGTGTGATCGGGATTGTCGCTTCAAGGCTGGTCGAACGTTATTATGTCCCGACGATTGTCTTAGGGATTGATACTGAAACAGGAAAGGCAAAGGGCTCGGCAAGAAGTATTGAGGGCTTCGATATGTATAAGGCTTTAACGGAGTGTAAGGACCTGTTACCACACTTCGGAGGCCATCCTATGGCAGCGGGAATGACGTTGGCTGCCAATGATCTCGAAGAGCTGCGGGAGAGAATGGCACTATTGTCAGAAAAATGGTTAAATGAAGAAGATTTCATACCCGTTACAGCGATTGATATAGAAAGCATAATTGAAGAAATCGATATTGAAGCCATTCAAGAATTGGGGAAGCTAGCCCCTTTTGGAGTTGACAACCCGAAGCCAACTATTTTATTGAACAATGTCAAATTGAAGGAAATGAGAGGGGTTGGCTCTTCACAGCAGCATTTGAAATGCCAATTTAGCCAAGAAGCCGCTTGTTTAGATGGAATTGGCTTTGGACTTGGGGACCTTACTTCCTTGATTAGTCATGAAGCAAGAGTAGATGTCATTGGTCAATTGGAGATTAACGAGTGGAATGGCATGAAAAAGCCGCAGATCATGATTCGGGATATGAGAGTGGAGCATCGACAGTTTTTTGATTGGCGAGGAGTAAAGAACCTGCAAGACAAATGGGAGCAGCTTCGGGCAGAGGAGCAAATGGCAGTTTGTTTTTGTCGGGAGAAGCATGCAGAGCAGCTTAACATACCAGCCATATTCATCAGCTCAGATGGGATCAGAAGGGTACTTTTCATGTAGAAAATGATTCATGCTCTCTTGCTGAGATCGATACGTGTATCTTATATGATTTGCCGCAGGATCAGGAACAATTGAAAAAGCTATGTGCAGCCCTTCAAAGGGTTAAGCGGGTTTATGTCCTCTTTCAGCATGAAGAGGAGCATTTTTTCTCTGTTCTTCCGGGAAGAGAAGATTTTAAATGGTTCTATGCTCTGCTGCATAAAAAAGGAACATTTAGCTTACAGCAGCAAGGGGCAGCCTTAGCTAAACATAAAGGTTGGAGCATGAATACAATTTCTTTTATGACGAAGGTGTTTTTAGATTTAGAATTTGTTAAAATAGTAGATGGTGTCATTCATATTCAACCAAATGTGGTCAAAAAAGAACTTCACCAATCTAAGACATATCAAATCAAGCAAGAGGAGATTCAGCTCGAGCAAGAACTTATCTATTCTTCTTTTTCAGAGATGATTATGACTTTAGAGAAACTAATAGATCATTCCTATCAATTAGAGGAGGCATACGCATAATGGATTTTAAAGAAAAAATAAGAGTGGTGGAGGATTTTCCGAAGCCAGGGATTCGTTTTAAAGATATCACGACTTTAATGAAAGATGGAGAGGCTTATCAGGCTGCCATTAAGGAGCTTGCTAGCTATGCGGATAAGCAAGGGATTGATGTGATTGTAGGTCCTGAAGCAAGAGGCTTTGTGATTGGCTGCCCAATCTCTTTTCATCTAGGAAAAGGATTTGTCCCTGTTCGTAAAGCAGGAAAGCTTCCTGGAGAGATCGTCACAGAAGAGTATGATTTAGAGTACGGCAAGGATTCCTTAGCGATTCATAAGGATGCCATTACTCCGGGTCAGAGAGTACTTATTGCTGATGATTTATTAGCAACAGGGGGAACGATTTCTACTACGATTCGTTTAGTAGAGCAATTAGGCGGGAAGGTCATTGGTTGTGCGTTTCTGATCGAACTTACGTATTTAGATGGCAGAGAAAAAATCGGTTCGCAGTATGATGTCTTTTCTTTAGTTCAGTATTAATGACGAAAGTAAAGGGCTCCATATAACTAACCGTCTTTTCGCATTGACAGGATAAAGATGAAGTGTCCCTAAGATTCAATTCCTATGGGACACTTCATTTATTTTTTAGAGGAAGCAGATTCTTCAAGGAGCCTGCTTGATTGACAGTTATTTCTTGCTTCTAGCGCTTTACAATCACGTATAATTAGACGATAATAGGAAAAAAGTAATAGCCTATCAAAGGTGGTCAATATGAATATAGAAGACTTATTGCAGATTACAAGTGAATATTTACCATCCTCTGAGGTTCAAATGATCGAAAAAGCCTATCAGCTGGCGGAACAAGCCCATGACGGACAATTTCGGAAATCAGGAGAGCCATATATCCATCATCCAGTAGAGGTGGCAGGGATTTTAGCCAAGCTTCAATTGGATGGAGTAACTGTGGCGGCGGCATTGTTACATGATGTCATTGAAGATACAAAGGTAACATCTGAACAATTAACAGAAGCATTTGGTCAAGAGGTGACTCTTTTAGTAGAAGGAGTAACAAAGCTAAAACGAATCACCTTTAAAACTCAAGAGGAGCAACAGGCAGAGAATCATCGCAAAATGTTTGTTGCTATGGCGCGGGATATTCGAGTGATATTGATCAAATTGGCGGACCGTTTACACAACATGAGAACATTGAAGCATGTTCCAGAGGAGAAACAGAGAAGAATAGCAGAAGAAACCCTCGATATTTTTGCTCCCTTAGCCCATCGAATGGGGATTTCAGCCATTAAATGGGAGCTTGAGGATATTGCTTTGCGCTACTTGAATCCGCAACAGTATTATCGGATTGTACAGCTCATGAAACAAAAGAGGGCGGAACGAGAGCAACATCTTAATTCGGTGAAGGATCAAATTAAGGAAAAAATTACTGAAGTCGGGATCGAAGCTGAAATCTCAGGTCGACCGAAGCATATCTACAGTATTTATCGTAAGATGGCGATTCAGAAAAAAGAATTTAATGAAATCTATGATCTCTTAGCCATTCGCATCATTGTTCAAAACATTCGAGATTGCTATGCCGTACTAGGAATTATTCATACCTGTTGGAAGCCCATGCCGGGCAGATTTAAGGATTATATTGCGATGCCCAAGGCAAACATGTACCAGTCCTTGCATACGACGGTGATTAGCTCTAAGGGAGAACCGCTTGAAGTACAGATTCGTACGGAAGAAATGCATCGTACAGCTGAGTACGGGATTGCAGCACACTGGGCTTACAAAGAAGGAAAGGATGTTCCCAAAGGAGAGATCCCAAGATTTGAAGACAAGCTAACATGGTTTAGAGAAATCTTAGATTCACAACAGGATGCCAATGATGCTCAAGAGTTTATGGAGTCACTCAAGATGGATTTGTTTTCGGATCTTGTCTTTGTCTTCACTCCAAAGGGAGATGTCTACGAGCTTCCAGCAGGATCAGTACCTATTGATTTTGCCTACCGCATTCATACCGAGGTGGGAAATCGCTGTGTAGGTGCTAAGGTCAATGGAAAGATTGTCACCCTGGATCATGTATTAAAGACGGGGGACATCATTGAGATTCTGACCTCGAAGCACAGCTATGGTCCAAGTAGAGATTGGGTGAAGATCGCCAAGTCCTCTCATGCGAAGAGTAAAATCAAGCAGTTCTTTAAGAAAGAGAAGCGTGAGGAAAGTGTGATCAAGGGAAGAGAGCTTGTCGAGTCAGAGATTAAAAAAAATGGATATGACTTGAAAAAGGTCTTAACTGAAGAGAACATTGCTTATGTAGCTAATAAATTCAACTTTTCTGGGGAAGAGGATATGTTTGCTGCTGTTGGCTATGGTGGGATTACAGCCTCTCAAATCACGACTAGATTAACGGATAAGTTTAGAAAAGAAAAGAAGGAAGAAGAACAAATTCAGATTCCTGAAGTGAAACCAACCACGAAGAAAAAGAAGCTAGACCATGGTGTAAGAGTAAAAGGGATCGATAACCTCTTGATTCGCTTTTCAAGATGCTGTAATCCAGTCCCTGGGGATGAGATTATTGGTTTCGTCACAAGAGGGAGAGGAGTATCTATTCATAGAGTGAATTGTCCAAATCTTCTTGTAGAGGATGCGGAGGATCGTCTACTTCCTGTAGAGTGGGAGGGAGATTGTAATCAAAATTACAATGTAGATATTGAGATTACTGGAATGGATCGCCGTGGACTTCTTAATGAAGTGCTTCAAGCTGTGAATGAAACAAAAACCAATATTGTTGCCGTATCAGGTCGATCCGATAAAAACCGATTAGCCCTTATCTCGATGACGATCTCGATCCAAAATATTGATCATTTACACAAAGTAGTAGAAAGAATTAAGCGTATTAGAGATATTTTTTCAGTGCAGCGTATCATGCAGTAAGGGAAAAGGAGTTCAAAATGAAAGTCGTTGTTCAGAGAAGTAAACAGGCTTCGGTAACCGTGGAAGGAAGAGTGACTGGAGAGATATCATTTGGCTTGGTTGTTCTTGTGGGGATTACACATGAGGATACGATACAAGATGTTCAATTCTTAGCTGAAAAAGTGGCGCATTTGCGTATTTTTGAAGATGAAGAAGGAAAGATGAATCGCTCACTGGTCGATGTGGGAGGAGAAGTTCTCTCGATTTCTCAATTTACCCTTTATGGGGATTGTCGTAAAGGAAGGCGTCCTAACTTTATGCAGGCTGCTAAGCCCGATGAGGCTAAGATGCTATATGAAGCATTTAATGAGGCTTTACGTGCCAAGGGAATTAAGGTTGAAACAGGCGTTTTTGGAGCCATGATGGATGTTAAGTTGACGAATCATGGTCCTGTAACACTTATTATTGAGAGCAAAGAAAATTAGCATTGTCAACCTAGGATAGACAAGATATAATAGCAGGGGTGTATAGAAACACAGGATATACCAGACAATAGAATAATACCTTATCAGCATGATGGGGTAGAGGTGCAGGAAATAAGAGTATGATGTGTGAGGCTGACAACCTATGATCACTTACAGAAAGGATTTCTTGCCGAAGCAGAGAAAGAGGTCAAACTTCTCTGTTGGTGTTGCTTTGAAGAAGAGTAACACTGTCATTATGAGGTTGGAATTCGATACTTATAATGGAGGGCTACTGATCGTGATGGATTTAACAACATTGCAAATGTTAAAACAGAGTAATGATAGTTATGTCTATCCTTGTTCTGTTTTTTTTAGTCTCTTCATATTTTAATAGCATCGGTTCCTAATTATGAACAGGAGGAATCAACCTATGATTGGTACTATTTATTCACTGATCCCACCGTTATTAGCGATTATTATGGTGCTTCTGACAAGAAGGGTTTTACTATCGCTTGGGATTGGAATCATTTCCGCAGCGTTGTTATTGGAGAACTTCTCTCCCTTGGCATCCTTGACCAAAGTCTATGAGAGTGTTCTAGGGATTTTTGTTTCTGATGGAGAGCTTAATACGTGGAATGTCTACATTATTCTCTTTTTATTTTTATTAGGTATTATTACTGCTTTTATTACGGTATCAGGTGGAAGTCGCGCCTTTGGTGAATGGGCTCTAAAACGAGTAAAAAGTAGAGTGGGGGCGCAGTTAGTTACCTTTTTTCTTGGTATTATTATTTTTATAGATGACTATTTTAATGCGTTAGCGGTAGGTCAAATTAGCCGTCCTCTGACAGATCGACACAGAATATCGCGAGCTAAGCTTGCCTATTTAATTGATTCAACCTCCGCGCCAGTGTGTGTAATATCACCTATTTCTAGCTGGGGTGCTTATATCATTGGAATTATTGGAACGATTATCGCCACACATCAATTAACCGAATTTAGTGCGTTTTCTGCCTTTATTCAGATGATTCCTATGAACTTTTATGTGCTTACGGCACTTTTATTTGTTCTAGTAACCGTCCTCTATAATGTGAATATTGGAAGCATGAGAAAGCATGAAAGCAGAGCGATGCGCACAGGAGAAACGGTTCATGCAGAGAGGGGAGAAGTACCTGGTGAATTGAAAGAAGACATACCAGTAAGCCAGAAAGGAACGGTAATGCATTTGGCTTTCCCTATCCTAGCTTTGGTTCTTGGAACCATTGGAGCGATGATTTATACAGGGATACAGGGAACAGAGGGAACCCTTACCCTTTTAGCTATATTTGAAAATACGGATGTGTCCACAGCCTTATTATGGGGTGGTTTGATTGGCTTAGTGGTTGCTCTAGCTCTGTTCATCGGTTTGAATAAAAGGGACCAAGAGCTTCCTGCAAATGTAACTGGACGTGCCATAAAGGAAGGGATAAAATCAATGCTCCCAGCTGTATACATCTTATTGTTTGCTTGGAGTATTGTTGATTTAATTGGTCAGCTAGAAACAGGACAATACCTAGCTGGGCTGGTTGAAAATTCGCATTTAAGTGTTGGCTGGCTGCCTGTGATTTTATTTGTGATTGCTGGATTAATGGCATTTTCAACGGGAACCTCTTGGGGAACCTTCGGCTTAATGCTTCCTATTGCTGGACAGATTATGGCTGTGGTTGATACGAGTATGCTTCTGCCAGCTCTATCTGCTGTTTTAGCGGGAGCTGTTTTTGGAGATCATTGTTCTCCAATCTCGGATACAACGATTCTTTCTTCTACTGGGGCAGGCTGTCACCATATTGATCATGTTATGACACAGTTGCCTTATGCTGTCATCTGTGCCGTCATTTCGATCCTTGGTTATATCATTTTAGGGTTAACGGGTAGCCTATGGCTAGGATTTATCGCGACTCTTATTCTATTTGCTATTGTTATGATTTATGTTATTCAGACTTCTGGGCAGAAGGAAGAAACGGCTGAATAATAAAAACTGGTTCAAGTGGGAGGTGATCTGAAGCCCACTTTGAACCAGTTTTTTTGATTTATTCTTCTTTATCTTTGAAATATTTTGCAACTCCATGTAGGATTCCTGTTGCTGAGTTCTCTTGGAATTTTGTTGTTCGTATGGTCAGCTCATCATTATAATTGGTGAGAAACCCAAGTTCGATAAGTACCGCTAGTTGTGGATTTTCTCGAAGGACGTAGAAGTTCCCTTGTCTTGCCTTGAGGTCCTGTAACCCATTATTTTTGACCAATTCTTTTTGGATGGTATTCGCCAGTACTCGATCTTGTCCATTTGAATAGAAATAGGTGATGGTCCCATTTACCTTAGAATTTTCATTGGTATTGTGATGGATACTTAGAAACACATCTGCTTTTTCACTTGTACTAACAGTGACCCTTTGTTGAAGGGAGATAAAGCGATCTGTGGATCTCGTCATCGTTACACTTGCTTCTGCTGCTTCAAATTTGCTTTTTAGGAGATTAGAAACCTCAAGATTAACTATTTTTTCTAGAGTGTCGAAGTGTGAGCCTGTCGCACCACTATCCTTACCACCATGTCCAGCGTCAATGACGATTTTCTTGCCCTTTAGATAAGATAACAAGGTATGCTTATCTACAGAAGAAATTCCTTCTGTGGATACAATCCATCCTGCTACAAAGCCTTTGCTTCCATCTTGTAATTGAATTTCAAACCACTCGCCGCTTGTGGAAACAACATCAAATGTATCACCTTGGTTTGCCCGAGAGACGACTTCGTGATTGGTTCCAGGCCCTTTTCTAATATTGGTTCCTTGATTTAAGATGGTGACCTTAGGTTGGTTCTTTAAAGGCGATTGTTGTTTTGCAACCGCGGGACTGCTTTCATTAGCAGGTGTAACAAATTCACCTGCAATCCAACCAAACTCTTGATTAAATTTAATTTTGTACCAGCCCTTTTGTGCCTCGATCACTTCAATTTCCGTCCCCTGTTCTAGCTTTCCGAGGATGGAGCTTGAGGTATCTGGCTTAGATCGAACATTTAATACGCTGGCTTGTACTTTGACCTTTTCTCGCACTTGTGTGGCGGAGGAGCGTTCTCCTTCCGATGTTGTGACAAGCCATCCTGCAACCCAGCCCTTTTCATTGCCATTAAGCTGAATTTGAATCCAATCTCCTTCTTGTTTAAGGAGGGGGAAGGTTTGCTTAGGCTTGATTTGTGTGACAACTTTAAAGTCGGTTCCAGGTCCTGATCGAACGTTAATTTGATTGGAGGTAGCTTCTACAAGTTTGGTTGTTCCAGATGACTTTTTATAGTCGACAAGCCAAGAGGCGACCCATCCGCTCTGATTCTTGTCTAAGGAAATTTTGTACCAATCTTGTTTTTCTTCTTCAACTCGATAAACCTCTGATTGAGATATTTGCCCAATAATCTTATGTTCTAGACCTGGACCAGATCGGACATTGAGAACGTTACTTTTGACCGTGAGTTCTCCACTTGCATAGACCGATTGGGAACCTCCTAAGAGAAGCAATAGGAAACAACATACCAGGAATAAGGGGTGCTTGCGAAACGTTAGAATCAAATCTACCCATTCCTTTCTGTTTATGTAGTGTATAAAGTCAATCTACATATATTCTTTTTCCTCTCTCTAATCTCCTGCTTTTTTTGCTATTAAATCTATTTATTTTGGGAAAAATGAAGAAAAAGGAGGAAGTGGATTGATGAGAAGGAGTGCGAAGGACACGTTAAGCCAAGGATCTTTAGCTACTTTAAAGAATGTTGATTTTCATAATTTTATTGAAAGAGAGTCGATCCTGACTGAATTAGAGATCTCCAGAGAACTCGGAATTTCCATTGCCGATGTACGGCATCTGAAAAAGAAGTTTAGAAGATAAAGCAGACGAAAAAAAAGATACTTGACATGATTTGTTTCAATCAGTATGATATAAAACAATTACATGAAAAAATGTTGGCTTTGATGATTGGAAAAGTAAGTAAGAACCCGGAATAGCTAGAGAGGAAACATCGTGGCTGAAAATGTTTCTCTATACGCTCTTACTGAAAGACATCCAGGAGAACCTCTGTTGAAAGATAAGACTTCCTTTAGAGTTGATTTTAGTAAACAGATGGCGTTTCCCGCGTTAAGTAGAGTGGATTTTGGTGTTTTTAAGAAAATGCCGGAATCAAGTAGGGTGGTACCACGGGTGAAGTTTATTCAATCTCTCGTCCCTGACAATTATGTCAGTGGCGGGAGATTTTTTAATTCCACTGATTATGGGAGAGCAACAGCAAAACATGAGTAGAAGATGAAGGAGGGGTTGGCATGTCCATTAAAATGCCAAGAGGAACCGCAGATGTGCTGCCTGGTGAAGTAGAGCTATGGCAGTATGTTGAAGAAAAGGCTAGGGATTTATGCAGCCGTTATAATTATTCTGAGATAAGGACTCCGATATTTGAGCATACTGAGCTATTTCAACGAGGTGTCGGAGAAACGACAGATATTGTTGAAAAAGAAATGTATACCTTTATAGATAAGGGAGACCGCAGTATCACCTTGAGACCAGAAGGGACAGCTTCCACAGTCCGCTCCTATGTAGAGCATAAAATGTTTGGCAGTCCTCAACAGCCAACAAAACTGTTCTATATTGGTCCAATGTTTCGCTATGAACGTCCTCAAGCTGGACGCATGCGACAGTTTACACAATTCGGTGTAGAGGCAATTGGTTCAAAAGACCCTAGTATAGATGCTGAGGTGATTGCTTTAGCCATGCAGCTATATCAGGAGCTAGGAGTGAAGGATTTACACTTAGAGATCAACAGCGTAGGGTGTAGCCAGTGTAGACCTGTTCACCGTGAGGCGCTTCTTGATCATCTACAAGGTGTTCGTGATCAATTGGGAGCCGAGGATCAATCGAGATTAGAAAGAAATCCCCTTCGAGTCTTGGATAGCAAAGACCCTAAGACACAAGAGCTAACGAAGGATGCTCCTTCTATTTTGGAATTTTTGTGTGACGATTGCGCTCCTCATTTCCAGAAGGTTCAGACCTATTTAACGGAGATGAATATTCCCTTTGTTGTTAACCCCAGAATGGTTCGAGGCTTAGATTACTATACTCAAACCGCTTTTGAAATTATGGTTCAAGGTATTGGAGCGATAGGTACTGTCTGTGGGGGAGGAAGATATAACGGTCTTGTGGAGCAGATCGGGGGACAAGATATGCCAGGAATCGGTTTTGCCCTCAGTATCGAGAGACTGCTTCTCGCTCTAAAAACACAAGAGGTTGAACTTCCGATCAATCGAAACATTGATTGTTTTGTCGTCACATTAGGTGAGGCTGCAAAACAGAAAAGCGTTTCACTTGTACACAATTGGAGAACTGCGGGGCTTCGGGTGGAAAAGGATTATTTAGATCGAAACATGAAACCACAGATGAAATCGGCTGATCGCTTGGGAGCTCGTTTTGTTGTGATCCTAGGAGATGATGAGCTAGAGAAAAACAGTGTGGTCGTAAAAGAAATGGCAAGTGGAGAACAGCAAGAATTAGGTTTTGAGGAGGCTAAGGCATATATGCTTACAGCCCTAGTGAAGGAGGAAAAGTAATGGCAGTGGGACGTACTCACAACTGTGGTGCTCTTCGTTCAGAGCATATCGGTCAGACAGTAGAATTAAAAGGTTGGGTTCAGAAGAGAAGAGATTTAGGGGGATTAATCTTTATTGATCTAAGGGATCGCTCAGGGATCGTGCAGGTCGTTTTTCATCCTGAACAAGCTGATGCCTTGGCAGTGGCTGAAAAGGTGCGAAGTGAATATCTTTTAGCGGTGAAGGGGACAGTGATTGCACGTGAACCGGGAACCTATAATACGAAGATTGAAACGGGTGAGATCGAAATTCAAGTAGAAAATGTTGAGATCATCAATACGGCGAAAACCCCACCCTTTATGATTCAGGATCAGGTTGATGTTGATGAAGCCGTGCGCTTGAAGTATCGCTATCTTGATCTTCGCCGACCTGAGATGCAGAAAACCTTTATGCTTCGTCATAAAGCTTCAAAGATATTTAGGGATTTTCTAGACGAGAATGGGTTCTTAGAAGTGGAAACCCCTATGTTAACCAAGAGTACACCAGAAGGAGCGAGAGATTATCTTGTTCCAAGTCGCGTGCATCCTGGTGAATTTTTTGCTCTTCCTCAGTCTCCACAGCTTTTTAAGCAGTTATTAATGGTTGGAGGATTTGAGCGTTACTTTCAAATTGTTCGTTGCTTCCGTGACGAAGACCTTAGAGCGGATCGTCAGCCCGAATTTACCCAAGTCGATATTGAAACATCATTCCTAGAGATGAATGAACTTCAGGCAATGATGGAAGATCTGATGGCTAAGTTAATGCGCGAAACCATAGGTGTAGAGGTTCAAACTCCATTTGAGAGATTAACCTATGATGAAGCAATGGCTCGCTTTGGTTCTGATAAGCCAGACCTACGTTTTGGATTAGAGCTGAAGGATATTTCTGAGCTTGTTCGCGAGAGTTCTTTTAAGGTATTTAGCGGAGCTGTAGCGGCTGGTGGACAGGTGAAAGGAATCAACGCCAAGGGCTGTGCTCATTACAGTCGTAAGGACGTTGACCAATTAGGGGAATATGTGAGCATCTATGGAGCGAAAGGTTTGGCTTGGATAGCCTTTAAAGATGGGGAAGTAAAAGGTTCGATTACGAAGTTCTTTGAAGGAGAAGCCTTAGAGCAGGTCAAGCAAGCATTAGAAGCAGAGGAAGGAGATCTCTTGCTCTTTGTTGCTGATAAAAAATCGGTGGTAGCAGATGCTTTAGGAGCTCTTCGATTAAAGCTAGGAAAAGAACTGAACATGATCAATGAAAAAGAATATAAGTTCTTGTGGGTAACTGAGTTTCCTCTAGTGGAATATGATGAGGAAGCACAGCGTTATGTGGCTCTACACCATCCGTTTACCATGCCTAGAGAGGAAGATCTCCCGCTATTTGAAAGCAATCCAGCGGTCATGAAAGCGAAGGCCTATGACATGGTTCTGAACGGCTTCGAAATTGGTGGAGGCAGTATGAGGATCTACCAAAGAGAAATTCAAGAAAAAATGTTTGAGCTTTTAGGATTTAGTAAGGAAGAAGCAAATGAAAAGTTTGGATTCCTTCTAGAAGCTTTTGAATATGGTACACCTCCGCATGGTGGAATTGCTTTTGGTTTAGATCGGATTATTATGCTTTTAGCTGAGCGTTCGAATCTTCGTGAAACGATTGCCTTTCCAAAAACAGCGAGCGCAAGCTGTCTTTTAACGCTGGCACCATCTGAAGTAGATGAGAAGCAGTTAGATCAACTTCATCTAAAAACCATCCAGAAGTCAAGCGTATAATATGTCAAAAAACGTAAAATTTTCTGATAAAAAGAAGCTTGAAATGCCCCTTATCCTTGTGATAACATAAAGGCAGAGCAAAGAGTCCTGAGATGTTCGTGAATAACCAACGTTTTGAGCCAACATTTTGAGTTAGGGAGCTCGGAGTCTATTTGATGGAACATATGCCTCTTCATTGTGGACATGAGAAATCAAAAGCAGAGCACCCACCTGCGAAGGCAGGTTCAAAACTGAGGAGCCACGGCATACATGGGGCTCTTTTTTTTTGTGTGATTAGATGTGATTTAATAAAACAACAGAATGATTAATCAACCAAAATACAAATTCCCCTTGACATACTCCGCCTAATATTGTGGAATAAATATGTTATATAAAGGAGTGAATCGAATGAGCGTAAAATTAACTCAGTTTTCCAGAACTGAACTTGCCATAGGAAAAGAAGGGGTCCATGCTCTAAAAAATAGTACAGTAGCGATCTTAGGAATTGGGGGAGTAGGGTCTTTTACAGCAGAGGCACTCGCTCGCTCAGGTGTAGGAAGACTTGTCTTGGTGGATAAGGATGATGTCGATATTACAAACATCAATCGTCAAATCCATGCGTTGCTCTCTACAGTAGGGCGTCCTAAGGTAGAATTGATGAAGGAGAGAATCGCAGACATTAATCCTGAATGCGAAGTGATCGCCTTAAAAATGTTCTATACAGAAGAAACGTATGAGCAGTTTTTCTCTTATGGACTTGATTATGTGGTGGATGCCTGTGATACTGTCACATATAAAATACATATTATCAAGGAATGCAAACAGCGCAATATACCCGTCATCTCAAGCATGGGTGCAGCAAATAAAATGGACCCTGCTCAATTAACAGTGGATGATATTTCGAAAACGAGCTATGATCCACTGGCTAAAGTGATTCGCAAAAAGCTGCGTGAAGCAAGAATTTATAAGGGGGTTAAGGTGGTCTATTCTAAAGAAATTCCTGTTCTCCAAAAGCATGATACCCTTCAAGAAATTGTACCTGATCCCAATGCTAAGATTCGCAAAGCCAAAATGCCTCCTGCCAGCAATGCATTTGTTCCTTCGGTAGCAGGGTTGTTAGCGGCGGGGGTTGTAGTGAATGATCTAATGAAAACCCATGATATCACGATTGATCGTGCTCGAAATCAGACTGTTTAAATCAAAAAAATAGAAAAAACTTGCAAAAAATAGGTGACAAACACCTATTTTTTGTTTACCATTAAACTAGTTTCAAAATTGGAAAATAAATGACAAAATCTTTGTATTTTCGATAGGAACTGGTGATGGTATGCAAGAGCGTAAAAAAACGTTGATTCGCTGTGAACAAGGAAGTTTTACAATAGAGTCCTCTCTGGTTTTTCCTATCCTCTTCATCACCATTATTCTTTTTTTATTTCTTAGTATTGTTACCTATCAAAAGGTGACATTGTATTATCTTGCCTCCATCACAGCAGAAAAGACCTCCATGAATTGGACAAACAGCCATAAGGACTCACAAAGTGGAGAATTCTTAGTGGGAGAATATGATCCATTATACTGGAGGGATACAGAAGAATCATGGTTGGATGCGATGCTCGGATTTCCCCAGAAAAAGAGGGATACAAAACTAGATTTTGACGTACCAGGCAGGATAATTAACCTGACACAGAAAAAAATCAAGAAAGCAGGAGAGTGGCTGCCTTCCAGATTGAATGGAGAAGTGGTCTACCAAAAGGAAAACGGGGAGAGTCATGTTCTTGTGAGTCTAGAAAAGCCATTGAAGCTCCCACGTCTATTAGGCTATGTCTTGAGTGAGAAGGTCACGGTCACCGTCGCTTCTCCAGTTCATGACCCTGTTGAATTGATACGCAATGTGTCATTTGTCTCTGCTTACCAGGAACGTGTAGAGGAACTGGGCAAACCGAAGCTTGATTTGATCTTTTCGAAGCAGAGGAAAGAGTATGGACTTTATGAGTAAGAGAAGGCTTTCGTTCTGTAGAAAAGTAACAGGTAGTATTGTTCTTGAGGCAGCGATTATTTTACCGATTTTTCTTTGTTTCATGCTTTTTTTAACGACGCTCATTCGAATATCAATCGTTGATATGGCTTTAACTCAAGCTCTTTCTAGTGGGGTAAAGCAAGTGGCTACACAGATCTATCCAGTTGGAGTATCGATGACTCAAATAAAAGATCCTGAAAAGGAGAGTACTCTCACTGCGTTATACCCAACTAAAAGTCAGAAGGTGTTAGAGCTAAGGGAAGCATTTGTACAAGGGACAGGTGCAGCAGATAGAGCCATTTTGGACAATGTATTTCAGCCTCTCTTTGATACTTATATTGACGATACTGTGCTCCGTATTGAGAACTTTCAAATCACCCAAGCATCGCTCCCTAACCTTCGAAACCGTTCTGAAGCTTATTTGGCTGTAGAAGCGAGATACGATATGCCGCTCTATCTTCCTTTCTTTAATCAGACGATGACGTTTAAGAAAAAAGCCGTAGAGAGAGTTTGGATTGGGGAAACACAAGCTCCTCTACCAACCGATATGGATCCAAATCGTCCGTCAGAAAAAAATAAAAAGGAAAGAGATTCTCATAAACAAGAGGATGAAGGAGCAGAAGATGGGAGTACAGAGAAGCAAGATCCAGATTCGTCGGATATAGATTCGGAAGAAGGGGTGTCTAAGGAACCGCCCCCGCAAGAAGAGATAGAGGAAGAGGATTGTTTTTACCTTGATTCCATCAATTCGCCTGTACAACGTGGTAAAAAGGTCAAAATCTTAGCCTGTGGTCCTCCTAATCAGAGCATTCTAGTCACATTAGAATATCAGAGTGGCTTTGTGAAATCTGAAAGCTGTCCAACCAATGCTGAGGGCTGGATGAGCTGTGAAATCATCATTGGAGGGAATTCTAAAGAAGGAGCCTATGAAGCGATTCTCACACTAGATGAACAAGAAGCCAGAGGTGGATTCGAAGTGTTGTCCAAAGCGAGCATGGAAGCGTATATAAAAAAACGTCTGGACAAGAAGAGAGGACACTAGACAAATAGAGGATAATAGAAGGTGAAAAACAGAATGAGCATATAAAAAAGACCAACTTATTATGGAGAAAGTTGGTCTTTTTTAAGGTAAGGAATCAGAGGGAATCATGAGTTAGCCTTGCTCCTTTACAGGGATAAACCAAGCGCCGACAGAGGTGCGGTCAACATGGATTTTAATGTCTAAATTGGCTAGTTCTTTTTCAATGAAATCAGCAACTTCATGAGTTTCAGCAAAAGCAGAAAATCCATTTTTTAATTCTTCTACTTTTTTTCTCGCTAGACCCTTCTGTTAATAATCATTACGCATCAACCTCCAATTTCATGATTATAATCTAAATTACATAAATATTATACTAAAAAAAGCGTAAGATAGCGACCCTTAATGCATCATGATTTTTACATTATCATGACAATATGCAGTGTTCAGCGTGATATACAGAACAGGGACTAACGACTTTTCACCTTGACCTTAAATGTCATCGTTGTATAGAGTACCAACATATCTAATTCTAAGCTGAACTCCTGCTGTTCAATCGTGTATTTCCGTCCATTGACTAAATGAACGATGGTTTCAGCAGTATCTGCTACACTTTCTAAAGGCATGCCGATGAGGAATTTAAGATCATTACGCATACGGTCTGTGATTTCGGTTTCAATAAACTCATTGGGCTGTTTTTCCTTTGATGTGACGATTTGAATATTTATTTTTTGGACGATTAGCTTTTGTTGGTTTTTAATTTCTGCTTCTTTACTCTTTATGGAGTCCAGCTCTTGTTCTAGCTCCGTAATTTCTGATTTCAATTTCCGGTTATCAATAAGAGATTGATCCATGAGTTGTCCGTACATAAAAAGAAAAATGATGGCACCTAGTAGCATTCCTAAGATAAAAGAAGCGACGATTTGTGTTAGCAGACGAAAAATGTGAGCACTAGGTACTCTCATTTAAGTTCTCCCCCAAGCCAATGAATCAGAGTTGTGCCAATATAAGCTCCAAAAAAAGCACTGAAAATATAAAGCACCTGCTTAATAATTTCACTATGCATCCCATCGAAAAAATTACGTTCTATAAGGGATAGGGTATCAACAGTCCCGCCTATGGCGGCGACAACAGCCCATATTTTCAATTTATCTGCGAGGACCATCATGGTTTGCATGGGCTGTTGTCCAGCGACAAAAGCGCCTAATCCTCCTAATAATGCTCCTCCAATAATGACGCCAAAAGCCACAAAAAAATCTAAAACGATGGTTGCCATAAATTTGCTCATTGTTATCTCCCCCATCTGTCCTTCTCCAATCAGTATATGGGACAAAGAGGCGAGATATGTTACTGGAGATGCGGGATGTGACCCTATAGAACATGCTTTTCTAGAAAATGAGCGATCCCATCCTCTTCGTTACTTAAGGTAATGGTATTGGCGACTTCCTTCAGTTGTGGGATGGCATTGGACATAGCGACGCCTGTCCCAGCGAATTGAAGCATTTCAATATCATTATCCTCATCACCAAAAGCGATAACATTCTTAGCCGGAATATCGAAGCTGGCACAGACTCGTTCTAATCCTACAGCCTTACTGAGCCCAGAGCGAACGATCTCGATAATGTTCCATGGGCACCCCATTTCCTGTGATCGATCACCTCAGCATGTTCTTCCTCTAGAAATCTTCTCAGTTGATCAACGTTATGTTCATGTGGATGAATCAATACAGAAGTAGGGTCAGTATGCAAAATCTCTGGTAATTTATTGACATCCAGAGAAGGGTCGAAAAAAGTATTCATAATCACTTCATCATGCTCTCTGAGAAATACTTCGTCCAGGACCTCAACCATAATATTACGTACTCCAAATTTTTCGCTGGTTCGAATAACGCCCTGCGCTACGTTCATTTGCAAAGGTGTGTGAAAGACACCCCAATGATGATCGATGGGATGATGAACCAAAGCCCCATTAAAGTTGACAATGGGTGTATCTAGCTGTAGTTCCTGATAATAAGGCTCACTTGAACGGAAAGGACGTCCAGTAGAGATCACGACCTTATGACCTTGTTTCATGGCGAGCTGAAGGGCTTTTTTGGTTCGTGGACTGATTTTTTTGGCATCAGTTAACAACGTTCCATCTAAATCAATAGCGATTAGTAAGGGATGACTCATAATTACCACTACCTTTACTTGTTATGTTAAAATTTATTATACATAAAAGAACTGTAGAAGGAAATTTTTAGGCAGGTGATCGGAGCAGCATGGATTCACAAGAATTTGTCCACTTACATGTCCATAGTGAATATAGTTTGTTAGATGGAGCGAGTCGGATTCAAGAATTAGTTTCAGAAGCAAAGCGTCAAGGAATGTCAGCATTGGCCTTAACTGACCATGGGGCGATGTACGGAGCTATGTCCTTTTATAGAGAATGCCTGAAACAAGGAATACAGCCCATTATTGGTGTAGAAGTATATATCACCAATCAGCCGTTAGACGAGAAAATGATGAAAAACAAGCAAGAGCTGTTTCATCTCGTCTTGTTGGCTGAAACGTATCAGGGGTATCAAAATTTAATCAAGCTAACGACAAAAGCTCATTTAGAGGGGTTCTATTATAAACCAAGAGTGACAAAGGAGTGGCTTCGGACCTATAGTCAAGGGATCATTGCGCTCAGTGCCTGCTTAGCCGGAGAGGTTCAACAAGCGCTTCTCTCTGACCAACAGGAGAGAGCCAAGGAGATTATTACTGAACATCAGGAGATCTTTGGGGCTGAGAATTATTTTTTAGAGCTTCAGGATCATGGCATGGCGGAGCAGCGTAAAGTAAACCTCCGCTTGATTCAGCTGGCAGAAGACCGAAAGATTCCCTTGGTAGTGACCAATGATGTACACTATACCTTCCGTGAGGATGCTGTTCCGCATGACTGCTTATTATGTATTGGGACAGGTTCTAAGGTGAAGGAGGATCAACGTCTTAAATTCCCAAGTGCTCAATTCTATTTGAAGCAGCCCCAAGAGATGCGTAAGCTCTTTCCACATCTTCCAGAAGCTTATCAGAATACAGTTCGAATTGCAGAGAGATGTCAGTTCCAGATTCCTCTTGGACAAGAGATTCTACCTGCCTATCCCGTACCAGAGGGAGTGACGGGTCCGCAATATCTAAGAGAACAGTGTGAACGTGGGGTAAGCGAACGTTACACGCAGGTCACTCCAGAGATCCTGCAAAGACTAGACTATGAACTACATGTCATCGGACAAATGGGATATGCGGATTACTTTCTCATTGTCTGGGATTTTATGCGCTTTGCTCATGAGCAGGGAATATTAACGGGACCTGGACGAGGTTCGGCAGCAGGGAGCCTTGTCGCTTATGTACTAAAAATTACAAATGTAGATCCGATTAAATATAAGCTGTTATTTGAACGTTTTTTAAATCCAGAAAGAGTTACCATGCCTGATATCGATATTGATTTCTCCGATGTCAGAAGAGATGAAGTGATTGAGTATGTGGTGGAGAAATATGGACCTGATCATGTCGCTCAGATCATTACTTTTGGAACTATGGCGGCGAAGGCAGCAGTACGTGATGTGGGCAGAGTGCTGGATATCCCCTTAGCTAAGGTGGATCGAATGGCAAAATGTATTCCAGGATACCCAGGAGTGACTCTAGAAGAAGCCAAGAAGGAATCGGTTCTCCTGGAACAGCTCCTTGCAGAGGATGAAAGTCTAGAGCATTTGTTTGAAATGGCCAAAAGATTAGAAGGAACGGCAAGACATACTTCTACTCATGCGGCAGGAGTGATTATTTCTAAAGAACCTTTGACTCATTATGTTCCTTTGCAAAAGGGACATGAACAAGTCCCGCTTACTCAATACGCTATGGAGGATTTAGAGAAGATTGGTTTATTAAAAATGGACTTTCTTGGTTTGCGCAATCTCTCTTTAATCGAAGAGATTTTATCTATCGTTAATCAGGATTCAAGCTCCACTGCCCCTCTTCAGCTAGATCATATTCCTTTTGATGATCCAGCTACCTATGAGTTATTAAGTGAGGGAGATACGACAGGAATCTTTCAATTAGAATCGGATGGGATGAGAAGTGTGCTGAAACGATTGCGTCCTTCAACATTCGAAGATATTATTGCTGTTCTCGCTCTCTACCGACCCGGTCCGATGCAAAATATCCCTTTATTTATTGATGCGAAATATGGCAGGGTAAAAGTAGAGTATCCGCACGATGATCTTAAGCCCATTTTAGAGGATACCTATGGCATTATCGTCTATCAGGAACAAATCATGCAGATTGCTTCTAAGATGGCAGGCTTCTCCTTAGGCGAAGCAGATCTATTACGGAGAGCCGTAGGAAAGAAAAAGAGAGAGATTCTAGAAGAAGAGCGAGAGCATTTTGTTCAAGGATGCATTCAGCAGAGCTATCCTGAGGCTGTTGCGGAGCACGTGTATGATTTGATTGTTCGTTTTGCCGACTATGGATTTAATCGCTCTCATTCAGCTGCTTATGCGGTGATTGCCTATCAGCTTGCTTATTTAAAAACCCATTACCCAGTCGCCTTTCTCGCGTCCTTGCTATCAACCTCACTAGGAAATCAGGAAAAAATAGCGGAGTATTTACAGCAAGCGGCACGTCGCGGGGTTGCCGTTCTCCCTCCATCGGTGCTTGCCAGCCAATCTCAATTTTCTGTGGAGGAAGGGCAAATACGTTTAGGGTTAAGTGTCATAAAAAATGTGGGACAACAGGCAATTCGAGAAATGATAGAGGAAAGAAAGAAGAAGCCCTTCTTGAATCTGTTAGACTTCTGTCAGAGAATGAATCTTAGAATCTGTAATCGTCGGGTTATTGAGTCCTTAATTATGGCAGGGGCTTTTGATGAATTTGGAATGCACAGAGCCCAGGCGTTGGCTAATCTAGATCCGATGTTAGATATGGCAGAAAAAGCGAAGGGCAACAAGCAAACGGATCAGCTTTTCTTTTTTGCCGATGAGCTTCCTCAGGACTACCATTGGATTGATATGGAGCCTTATTCACCTGTTGAGATTTTACGTTGTGAGAAGGAGGTTTTAGGCTTCTACTTATCCGGTCATCCGCTGGACTCTTTCCGAGAGCTGGCAGCAAGCTATCAAGCGATTGGATTACAGCAATTGGTGCAACCCCATGCACGGCAAAATAAAAATCCGTCTGTCATTCGAACCATAGGATGTATCCAAAGAGTGAAGCGAATCAAAACCAAAAAAGGAGAAGCGATGGCTTTTCTTGTCTTAGAGGATCAAGGAGTAGAAGTAGATGTGGTTATTTTTCCTTCGGTATTTAAACAAAGCCCGACTCTTTATGAGGAAGAAACCTTACTGTTTATCGAAGGGAAAGTGGAGGTAAAGGAGGATGAGATTCAAATTATTGCACAAAGGGCCACTGAATTACAGATGTTACCACCTAAACAGGAGGATTCAACGAAGCTATTTATTCGGATTGCCCCCTCTATTTCCCAGTCTGATGGTCTAAAGAAGCTCCAAAAATGGTTGCATGCCAATCGCGGGGCAACTCCAGTCTATCTATTTTATGAAGAGGAGAAAAAAACAATTTTGTTAGACGATGAATACAACGTACAGTTGAGTCCTACTCTAATAAATGAAATAGAGGAAATTCTCGGATATTCGAATGCAGTTAAGACAAGGTCATAATTATAGGTCGTATACTTTTTGTTTACACCTTCTTAGCTTTTGGTATAATGGAAAGCAAGCAGTGTGTCCATGACAAATAAGGAGAGTGAATGGTATGGCTACCACACGAGAAGAATCATTACATTTACATAGACAGCATCAAGGGAAATTAGCAGTTAAATCCAAAGTACCTGTACAAAATGCAAGAGATCTAAGTTTAGCGTATTCTCCAGGGGTAGCAGAACCCTGCAAAGAGATTTTTGATTATCCCAGAAAAGTATATGAATACACAATGAAGGGAAACATGGTTGCTGTCGTTTCAGACGGGACAGCTGTGCTCGGATTGGGGAATATTGGTCCTGCAGCGGCGCTTCCTGTAATGGAAGGAAAAGCAGTCTTATTTAAGTCTTTTGCGGGTGTTGATGCCTTCCCTATCTGTTTAAATACAACAGATGTGGACAAAATTGTAGAAACAGTGAAGCTTCTTGAGCCAACATTTGGTGGAATCAATCTAGAAGATATCGCGGCACCCAATTGCTTTGTGATTGAGGAGAGATTGAAAAAGGAAACGAATATTCCTATTTTTCATGATGATCAGCATGGAACAGCGATTGTAACTTTAGCAGGCTTAGTGAATGCGTTAAAAGTTGTAGGTAAAGAGATGTCAGAAATCAAGGTTGTCGCTAATGGAGCGGGAGCTGCGGGAATTGCAATTATTAAACTATTGCTTCGGATGGGTGTCAAAGACATTATCATGTGTGACACCAAAGGAGCGATTTATGAAGGGCGCCCTGAGGGGATGAACCCGATTAAAGAAGAGGTTGCCAAGCGAACAAACCGAAATCGAATGGAAGGAAGCTTGGAAGACGCCTTAAAGGATGCGGATGTCTTTGTTGGTGTATCCGTTGCGGGAGCTTTAAGTAAAGAAATGATCCAAAGCATGAAACCAGATCCTATTATTTTTGCTATGGCAAATCCTGACCCTGAGATCATGCCAAGCGATGCGAAGGAAGCCGGTGCTAAAGTGATCGGAACAGGTAGATCTGATTTTCCGAATCAAGTAAATAACGTTCTTGCCTTCCCTGGAATTTTCCGAGGGGCTTTGGATGTCTACGCAACCCATATTAACGAAGAGATGAAAGTAGCTGCTGTTTTTGCGATAGCAGAGCTTATTGATCCATCTGAACTTAGCGCAGATTATGTCATTCCTGCTCCTTTTGATGTGCGCGTGGCACCTGCAGTTGCAGCGGCAGTAGCAAAGGCTGCGATGGAAACAGGGGTAGCCAGAAGACAGGTGAATCCAGAGGAAGTAGCAGAAAGAACTCGTCATCTAGCTCTCATTGAAAATTAGCAAATGTATATGGTATGATTACCTCAACCGATGTAAAAATGTACCAATAAGGAGGAAATCATAGATGTGGACGATAATTTACATTGCCCCAAGTGTGAAGATCGCCGAAAGAATACAAGATCGTCTGTCAGATGAAGGATTTCTTGTGAAGGTCAGGCCTAGTCAGCACGGAAAGCAATTTGAAATTCTAGTCCCAGAGGGAGAACTTGAAGAAGTCAAGGAAGCCTTGAGTTCAATCCTTCAATAAATGTCCCTGTGAGGTGTTCAAGTGTTTAAGGATTTATTTTATAAGAGACGAAAATACGCAACCATTCCTTCAGAGCAAGCGAAGAAGGATATTCCAGAAGGCCTGATGGTGAAGTGTAAGCAATGTGGTACGATTAGCTATACTAAGGAATTAGTTAAAAATCTTAAAGTTTGTCATGCTTGTGGATATCATTTTCCACTAACCGCACACGAGCGAATTCAAATGACCTTGGATGAAGGACATTTCTTTGAATACGATAGTGATATGTTATCAGAAGATCCTTTATCCTTCCCTGATTATGTCCCAAGGGTAAAGAAAAATATTGAAAAAACAGGTATGATGGAAGCGATCTTAACCGGAGAAGGTACGATTAAAGGCTATCCAGTTGTCATTGGTGTGATGGATTTCAACTTTTTTGGTGGAACGTTAGGCTCCGTTGTTGGGGAAAAAATTACACGTGCCATTGAGAGAGCTGGGCAAAAAAGGTATCCCTTTATTCTTTTCTCCGCTTCTGGTGGAGCACGTATGCAGGAGGGGCTGCTAAGCTTAATGCAGATGGCTAAGACAAGCTCAGCACTTGCTCAATTTGACAAGGAGAAAGGCCTCTTTATCTCTGTCATGACGTACCCAACTACGGGTGGCGTTTCGGCTAGTTTTGCCTCTTTAGGGGACTATAATATTGCAGAGCCACAAGCCTTAATTGGTTTTGCTGGACGGCGTGTGATCGAGCAAACCATTCGTCAGGAATTACCTGCTGACTTTCAAACAGCAGAATTTTTATTAAAGCACGGTCAACTTGATATGGTGATTGAACGTAAGTCAATGAGGGAACAACTTGGCATTATACTTGATATTCATTCAGAACGGAGGGGTGGATAATGGCAGGGGAACTATCATTTGAACGCCCTCTTATAGAGCTTAGAAACAAAATTAACGAACTAAAGAAATTTACAGATGAAAAAGAAATTGATTTCTCAGATGAGATTGAGCGTTTAGAAGAAAAAGCAAGTCGACTGGCTCAAGAGATTTATGGCAATTTAACACCGATGCAACGCATTCAAATTGCAAGACATCCTCAGAGACCTACGACACTTGATTATATAAATCGAATTTTTCATTCCTTTGTAGAGATTCATGGAGATCGACTCTATGGCGATGACCCCGCTATAATTGCTGGAGTTGCCAAATTTGGCGAACTTCCTGTGACAGTGATTGGACATCAAAAAGGAAAAGATACAAAGGACAACATCTATAGAAATTTTGGGATGCCTCATCCAGAAGGATATCGCAAGGCACTACGTGCCATGCAACAGGCAAACAAATTTGGACGCCCTATTATCTGTTTTATTGATACTCCGGGCGCCTATCCAGGCAAAGCAGCGGAAGAGAGAGGACAAAGTGAGGCCATTGCCCGTAATCTAAGAGAAATGGCTGGCTTTGAAGTTCCTATTATTTGTATTGTCATCGGAGAAGGAGGAAGCGGAGGAGCATTGGCTATTGGAGTTGGGAATCATATTTATATGTTAGAAAATGCCATTTACTCTGTTATTTCACCTGAAGGAGCTGCAGCGATTATCTGGAAGGACCGCGGGGAAGCACAAAGAGCAGCAGAAGCTATGAAAATTACAGCACCAGACCTTTATGAAATGAAGGTTATTGATGGTGTCATACCTGAACCAATGGGCGGTGCTCATCTGGATGCGGATGTGCAATCAGGAAACATCAGGCAATATTTATCCAAATCTTTGCATGAATTACAATACCTGAGTGGACTTGAAATCGTCACAAAACGTTACGAAAAATTTAAAAATATCGGACAATTCGCCTTTGTAACCGATTCCATGGTTGATGTATAAGGATATGTGCTTCTGAAGTGACTTCAGAAGCACATTTTCAGTATATTGTAAGTTGAGTTTTAGCATGTTAAATTAATAAAAGCATACTAAATATTGTCCGAGGTGAGAGAGAATGAAGAAGATAGGAGTACTAACAAGTGGTGGAGATTCTCCAGGAATGAATGCAGCGATTCGAGCTGTCGTTAGGAAAGCATTATTCCATGATATCGAAGTAAGCGGGATTTATCATGGATATCATGGCTTGATGAATGGCTCAATTAAACCGTTAACCATTGGTTCTGTTGGAGATATTATTCATCGTGGAGGAACCATGCTTGGGACAGCAAGAAGTGAAGAGTTCAAAACAGAAGCAGGGCAATTGAAAGCCATTGAAACATTAAAGAGTCATGGAATTGAAGGACTTGTCGTGATTGGAGGAGACGGTTCTTTTCGTGGTGCTGAGAAATTAAGCGAAAAAGGCATCGCGGCAATAGGAGTTCCAGGAACCATTGATAACGATATTCCTTGTACTGATTTCACCATCGGTTTTGATACAGCCTTAAATACTGTGATTGAAGCAGTTGATAAGATCAGGGACACTGCTACCTCTCATGAAAGAACCTTTATCATCGAAGTCATGGGACGAGATGCTGGAGATTTAGCTCTTTGGGCAGGATTAGCAGATGGAGCAGAAACGATTTTAATTCCTGAAGCAGATTATTCTGTAGATGAATTACTGAAAACATTAAAAAGAGGACAAGAACGTGGAAAGAAACATAGTATTATTGTGGTTGCAGAAGGGATTGGCAGTGCAGTAGAGCTAGGAAATTCTATCCGTGAGAAATCGGGAGTAGAGTGTCGTGTGACCGTTCTGGGTCATATTCAACGTGGAGGTTCACCGACAGCTTTTGATCGTGTATTAGCGAGCCGCCTAGGTGCTTATGCAGTAGAATGTCTGCTGAATGGTGAAAAAGGAAAGATGGTTGGATTACAAAATAACCAGCCTGTTGCAACTCCAATATCAGAAGCATTAAACCAAAAGCATACTGTTGATTTATCTTTATATCAACTTGCTAAGGAACTGTCCATCTAAGGATACCAAAAAATATATAGTGATCTTAGTGAAGGAGCTTATGAGATGAGAAAAACAAAAATAGTTGGAACCATTGGACCTGCGAGTGAATCAGTTGAAAAGCTAAAACAGCTTATTGAGGCTGGCCTAAATGTAGCAAGATTAAACTTTTCCCACGGTGATTTTGCTGAACATGGACAACGAATCAAAAATATTAGACAGGCAGTAGAGGAAACAGGGCAAACGATTGCCATTCTATTGGATACCAAAGGACCTGAAATTAGAACGGGAAAATTAAAGGTAGAACCGATTGATTTGATTGAAGGAGAATCCTTGATTTTAACCACTGAGGAAATAGAAGGAGATACAACAAGAATATCCATTACATACCCTGGATTAGTAAATGATGTTCAGCCAGGAAGTAAAATCTTGATTGATGATGGTTTGATCGAGGTTCAAGTAGAAAAAGTAGAAGGTTCTGATATCCATACTCGCATTCTCAATGGAGGGCAACTGAAAAGTAAAAAAGGTGTCAACGTACCTGGAGTGGCGATTAACCTGCCAGGAATCACAGAAAAGGATGCTGCCGATATCCGTTTTGGATTAGGACAGGGAATCGACTTTATTGCTGCTTCCTTTGTACGAAAAGCAAGTGATATACTAGAAATCAGAAAAATTATTGAAGAGCAAAATCAGCCAGATGTACAAATCATTGCTAAAATCGAAAATCAAGAAGGCGTTGACAATATTGATGAAATATTAGCGATTGCTGATGGAATTATGGTGGCTCGTGGTGATCTAGGGGTTGAGGTTCCTGCCGAAGATGTTCCTATTTATCAAAAAATGATGATTCGCAAGTGTAATGAATTAGGGAAGCCGGTTATTACAGCGACTCAAATGTTAGATTCTATGCAAAGAAACCCTAGACCTACACGCGCTGAAGTGGGGGATGTGGCAAACGCTATTTTTGATGGAACAGATGCTGTCATGCTTTCAGGAGAAACAGCAGCTGGAAAATATCCAGTTGAATCTGTTGTAACAATGGCTAGAATTGCTAAGCGCTCTGAAGATTCTCTGCAATATAAAGGGTGGGAGAATGATGGGGAGCGTCAAAGTACCATCACAGATACGATCAGTCATGCTGTTTCTAAGTCTGCTTTAGACTTAAATGCATCCGCTATTTTGACACCGACAGAAAGTGGTTATACAGCCAGAATGGTTTCAAAATATCGCCCTAAAGCTCCAATTATAGCTGTTACACCAAGCGAAAAAGTATTTCGCAGGCTTTCATTGGTTTGGGGTGTCTATCCGGTCTTTGCTGAAATGGCGAACTCAACGGATGAGATGCTTGAGGTTTCAGTAGACGCAGCAGTAAAAGCTAACAAAATCAAGTATGGTGACTTAGTTGTCATCACCGCAGGGGTTCCTGTACGCGAATCTGGAACAACGAATTTAATGAAAATTCATGTTGTCGGTGACGTTGTAGCCAAAGGTCAAGGGATCGGTACCAAGGCAGTAACAGGTAAGGTTGTTGTCGCCCATACTGCGGAAGAAGCTCTTGCGAAGGTAGAAGAGAATTCAATCTTAGTAACGATTGGCACGGATAAGGATATGATGGCAGCCTTTGAAAAGGCTGCAGCTGTCATTACAGAAGAAGCTGGCTTAACCTCTCATGCAGCGGTTGTAGGACTAAGCTTAAGTATTCCTGTTATAGTGGGAGTAGAAGGTGCGACAAAAACGCTGGCAGATGGCAAAGAAATCACAGTGGATGCGATCAGAGGACATATCTATTCCGGTCATGCAAAAGTATTGTAAGGAAGATGATAATGAAAAACACTTTTTTTTCGACAACCCTTAGAGTGCGTTACTCTGAAACGGATCAAATGGGAGTTGTCTATCATGGAAATTATTTGAATTGGTTTGAAGTAGGGCGGACAGAAATGCTGAGGGCATTAGGTCAAGACTACCGAACAGCTGAAGAAAAAGGCTTGAAGCTTCCTGTTCTAAATGTACGATGCTCCTTTTTAAGACCCGCGCTTTACGATGATATGGTTGAAATTCGTACTAGAATTGAGAAATATACAGGTGTGAAGCTCTCCTTTCAATATGAGATTTGTCGAGACGGTGAGCTATTGGTCACAGGAGATTCTTCGCACTGCTGGACAAATGCCAATTTCAAACCAATTCATTTGAAAAAGATATGGCAAGAGCTTCACGAGCTGATCCAACAAAAAACTCTTGAAGGAGTCTAAGGACATGTTTCGAATTTTGGTCCTAATGTTAATTATCGTTCCTGTTATAGAGCTTTGGGGATTAATCAGTGTAGGAAAATGGATCGGGGCATGGCCCACAGTTGGTTTGGTGATTCTGACAGGAATCATTGGGGCATGGCTAGCGAAGCGAGAAGGATTACAAACCCTACAGCTTGTAAGACTTCAGCTTGAGAAGGGAGAAATGCCCGGCCAGGCTGTCCTAGATGGCATTTGTATCCTTGTAGGAGGAGCTGTTCTGTTGACACCTGGATTTTTCACGGATATCGTGGGATTCTTTCTCTTAGTACCCTATACTCGAAACATTGTAAAGGCGATGTTAAGAAAATGGTTCGAAAAATGGATTAAGCACGGTCATTTCACGATAATAAAAAGATAAAGTATAAAGAAGGACGATTCATCACGTTGTATATTGATGAATCGTCCTTTCTTTTATCCTCGTATAAACGCCCATAAATCTCTAAATACCCCTGCCCTTGCCATTGCGCTAAAAATGACCATGAGAACGGGTCCGATAATAAGTCCGATTAACCCAAACAATTGAAAGCCAACAAATAAAGCAACAAGAGTAAGAAGAGGATCAAGCCCCACGTTGGTTCCAAGTATTTTTGGTTCCATCATTTGGCGTTGAACAACGACAATAGCGTAAAGGACAGAGAGCCCAATCACCATAGAATAATCTCCATTAATAAAGAGATAAATAATCCACGGTATGAAGATCATGCCCGTCCCGATATAGGTAATAAGTCGACAAAAGCAATGATGATAGCGAGGGTTAACCCATATTCAACCCTCAAGACAATAAAACCAATGAGAACGATGGTAAAAGTGATCGAGATCAGGGTAAATTGGGCTTTAACAAAACCGAATAAAGCTTTTCTTAAATCTCGCAAAACAGCTCCACCGCTTGTATGAATTCGATCTGGTGCGAATTGCAAGAATCTTTTGCGTAGCTTGGGCCAGTCTTTACTAATAAAGAAGGAGGCGAGTAATGAAATAATAAAGGCTGTTGCCATACTAGGAATGGCTCCAATAAAGGCAAGTAAACCATTAAAAATCTCTTTTACCGCATTTTTACCTAGTGAAACGACTTGTTCCGTAAAGGTAGTGACTTGTGTTTCAATATTTTTTTGCACATCTGGTTCCAATGAACTATAGAAAGCAGTGAATTGGTCATAGAAGGACAAGATATCATCAAGGATAAATTCCTGAATTCGAGTGACGTAATCTTCAATATAGACCGGAAGCATTACTTGTAGATTGGTAATCTCATTTGCAATTTCAATCACTACTAGGACGACGATGGTTACTAGTATGGCTAAGAGCAGGATAATGGCTAATGTAACGGAAAGCCATCTTGGGAACTTGGCTCTTCTTTCTAATATATCGACAAGGGGGTTAAGCATGAGAGCAAAGATAATTCCAATTAAAAATGGATAAATTAAAGGAAGAATGTAATACATTCCAAATAAAAGAGAAGATAATAGCCAAGGTGACGAGTATGAATCGAACTAATGCATTCCAGAATGATTTATCCAAAAAAATGACCTCCTATAGAAAACTAATCGGAATTAAGTAAGTAAATTTTACCTTTTATTACGCTGTAGAACAATCAATCATGCATAAAAATTAATGAAACTGAAACAATTTTAGAAAAAACATGTACTCAAGTAGAATTTTAATATATAATATTAAATGGAATAGAAACGCGGTTTCAAGCAGTGAAACCACTAGGAATGTTTTATAATATCCCTTTTTTCACCATATTCTTACTAAATAAAGGAGAGATGCTCATGAGTACTCGCGGATTAGAAGGAGTCATTGCAGCAGAATCATCAATCAGTTCGATTATTGATGGAGTGTTAACTTACAGAGGAATTGACATTGATGATTTAGCGTCACATGCAAGCTTTGAGGAAGTCATTTATTTATTATGGTATGGGAAACTCCCAAATCAAAGTGAGCTTGATCAATTAACGAAGCAATTAGCTGAAAACGCTTCGATTCCACAGGAATTAATTGATCAAATTCGCTTGTTCCCTAATAATATTCATCCAATGGGTGCATTAAGAACGGCCATTTCTGCTTTAGGATTATTTGATCAAGAAGCTGAGGAGATGGATGATGATTCTAACATCCGTAAGGCGATCTGTATTCAAGCGAAAATCGGAACCATTGTTACCGCTTTTGCTAGAATACGTGCAGGAAAAGATCCAATTGCGCCACGTTCTGATCTTGGAGTAGCAGCCAACTTCTTATATATGCTGACTGGAGAAGAGCCATCTGCCATCTCTGTTGAAGCCTTTAACAAAGCTTTGGTTCTTCATGCTGATCATGAGTTCAATGCTTCAACGTTTACAGCGCGTGTAACCGTTGCGACACTATCGGATATGTATTCAGGGATTACTTCGGCTATTGGAGCATTAAAAGGTCCTTTGCATGGGGGAGCAAATGAGCAAGTTATGGCGACTCTTGAAGCAATCGGAGAAGTAGATAAAGCAGAAGGGTATATTCTAAATGCTCTAGCGAATAAAGAAAAGATTATGGGCTTTGGTCATCGTGTTTATAAGGATGGAGATCCGCGCGCTAAGCATTTAAAAGAAATGTCTAAGGCGTTAACAGAACTTACAGGGCAGCCAAAATGGTATGATATGTCTGTGAAGATCAATGAAGTTGTAGAAAGAGAAAAAGGATTAAAACCAAATGTTGATTTCTATTCCGCATCGGTTTACTACAGTTTAGGAATTGAGCGTGACCTATTTACTCCTATTTTTGCTGTTTCTCGTGCTTCGGGCTGGATCGGACATATCCTAGAGCAATATGCAAACAACCGCTTGATTCGTCCTCGTGCAGATTATGTAGGACCACAGAAACAAGACTATGTTCCAATCCATCAAAGATAATGGATGGAAATGAATCATTAATAATGGTATTTGACTACTAAGAAATATAAGTTGATGGAGGGCTACTGCAATGGCAAATTTAAAAACATTTGAAGCACCAACTCATGGAGAACAAATTACAGTTGATCAACAAGGAAGACTACAGGTTCCTAATAACCCGATCGTTCCTTTTATTGAGGGTGACGGTACTGGACCAGATATCTGGGCTGCGGCATCAAGAGTTTTAGATGCAGCGGTTGAGAAAGCCTATAATGGTGAGAAGAAAATTGCTTGGTATGAGGTATATGCTGGAGAAAAAGCTTTTAATAAATACAATGAGTGGTTACCAGAGGATACTCTTACAGCGATTCGTGAATACCTGATTGCGATCAAAGGACCGCTTACAACTCCTATTGGTGGAGGAATCCGTTCTCTAAACGTGGCATTACGCCAGGAATTAGATTTATATGTCTGTCTGCGCCCTGTGCGTTATTTTGAAGGGGTACCTTCTCCTGTCCGTCATCCTGAGCAGGTAGATATGGTTATCTTCCGTGAAAATACAGAGGATATTTATGCTGGTATTGAGTGGCAAGCTGGATCAGATGAAGTGCAAAAGGTCTTAAAGTTCTTGCAGGATGAAATGGGTGTAAAGAAAATCCGCTTCCCTGAAACTTCCGGAATTGGACTTAAACCAGTATCTTCTGAAGGAACAGAGCGACTCGTTCGAGCTTCTATCGAGTATGCGATCCAACACAATCGTAAAAGTGTTACCCTTGTACATAAAGGGAACATCATGAAGTTTACTGAAGGAGCTTTCAAGAACTGGGGTTATGAATTAGCTGAGCGTGAATACGGTGATCGAGTATTTACATGGGCTCAATATGATAAAATTGCTGCCGAACAAGGACAAAAAGCGGCTAATGAAGCACAAGCAAAGGCAGAGGCAGAAGGCAAGATTATTATTAAAAGATGTCG
>NZ_BAMO01000039.1 GCF_000615945.1 Caldalkalibacillus mannanilyticus JCM 10596 | reverse complement strand
AAGCGGTACTCATTTCCTACCCACCCACTATTTGACTTTAATCCTGAAAAATTACCAATAGATAATCCATTTACCGGCAAATTCTCGTGAGTATCTATATGTGACCATCCCCCTATCCAACCATCTTCTTTTTCGATTCGAAGCTTCCACTTAGTATTAGTTCCAGTATTTGTTGAAGTTTTTGCATTATAATATACTGTAGTTTTTCCAGAGCTTAAACGAATTGTCTTTGGAATCTGCCAGCCTGTTTCAACATTAAACTTTGCAGACCATAAATGTGTATTCCAAAACTTATCAATATCTTCCCCTTCTATCAATGGATATGAGTAGATAGTAGCACTCCCTTTTGCGGGACCATACACCCTATCTAATTCCTCTTGATCATGAGCACTTCCACTCACCTCTGTTGTCTCAATTTTCTCTTGTTTTTGCTCAGCTTCGGCATAAACTGAAAACGGCCACATCAAAGTTAATGCAAGCATAATTATAAAACTACTTTTTCTTTTCTTTCTCATAACAATCAACCTCCACATTTATTTGCCTTAATAGTTTCATATTATTCCCAATTTATTTCAGAATCAATACTTTATGAGGAATATTTACAATAAATTAACATTAATTGAAGGTAAGACTTTTAGTTGAAATTATTTGTTTTTTTAATTGTAAAGATGGCCTACTGAATAGCAAAAAATGAATTGTAGTGATTCCCCCCTTTTTCCTTGTATCCTTTCGCCTCTAGAATTATAATAATATAGATCGTATTTAGGATCGGAGGAATAATGATGAATACAACTCTAAAAACGATAATGGATCCTGCTCTCGCTCCTATTGTTGGGAAAGTTCAGAATGGAGAGCGACTAAGCTTAGAAGATGGTGTCACCCTCTATCAATCTCCAGACTTACTCACCATAGGTCAACTGGCGAATCAAATTAATCACAAAAAAAATGGTGACAATGTTTATTTTATTGAAAATATGACTATATATCATACCAATGTATGTGAAGCGCATTGTAAATTCTGTGGATTTCGACGTGATCCCGGTGAAGAGGGCTCCTATACCTATTCAGGAGATGAACTGGTTGAGCAGGTTGCTCAAAAGATCACACCCACCACTCGTGAATTGCACATGGTGGGAGGACATAACCATAAGGTGTCCTTTGATTATTATGTAGATATTGTTCGAAAGCTAAAGCAGGCGTTTCCACATGTCACTCTCAAAATGTATACTCCTGCTGAAATTGAATTTTTTGCTCGTCTATCTGGGCTCTCCAGTTTAGATGTGTTGAAAACCTTGATGGAAGCTGGCTTGGATACGATGCCTGGTGGTGGAGCAGAAATATTGTCCGAAAGATATCGCTTGAAAATGAGTCCAGATAAGGTAAGCTCTCAAGAATGGCTTAACATTCATCGTCAGGCACATCAGCTCGGAATGAAAACACATGCGACCATGCTTTACGGCTCCATTGAAACCTTAGAGGAAAGAGTCCAACATATGCTCTATCTACGTGAACTACAGGATGAAACGAATGGGTATCTTGTCTTTATACCTTTAGCTGTTCAGCCAATCAGTGTAAAAGCAGGAATCAAGCGTAGAACCTCCGCATTTGATGATATTCGTTCGATTGCCATTAGCCGGTTGATGCTCGATAATTTTCCTCATATTAAAGCTTACTTTATCAACATAGGTACACAACTGACTCAGCTTGCCCTTTCTTTCGGAGCATCAGATGTTCACGGTACTCTGATTGAAGAGAGAATTAGTCATTCTGCTGGAGCTCTTACTCCGGCTGGACTCACAAGAGATGAGCTTGTTTGGCTAGTCAAAGGTGCGTATAAGAAGCCTATTGAAAGAGATACCTTCTATAATATAATTAAAGAATATTAAACAATAGAAAAAAAGAGCCACTGAGAAAGTAACATGTCCTTGTCAAAAGGTCATATTAGATTTGCTCAGTGGCTCTTTTTCATTTTTTTACACTATTTTTTACACTTTTATAGAAAAAAGATTCCCTCACAGATATATTCCGCGGGTCCAGTCATCCAAATATGATCATCTTCTTTCCACGTAATTTGTAAATCTCCTCCAAGTAAATGTACCGTTATTGCTTCTCCCTTTTGTGCCTTCTCTTTGACAATGGCTGCTACCGCTGCGGCACATGCTCCTGTACCACATGCATAAGTTACACCAGATCCTCTCTCCCAAACACGAAAATCAATCTCACGTGGATTCCGAACATGAATAAATTCTACATTTGTCCACTCAGGAAAAAGCTCATGCTTCTCTATTTTGGGTCCTAATGTAGTCACTGGAGCCTTCTCCACATCTTCAACAAAGAAAATGGCATGGGGATTTCCCATAGACACTCCAACAAACGATAGTTCTTCTCCATCTACAGTCATTTGCGCATCTACGGTAGATTCTTCTTTTTCACCTAGCATGGGAAGTGAGCCTTTGGTCAAACCTGGTTTCCCCATATCAATCGTTACTTCAACCACTTTCCCCTGCACCAATCGAACCTCGGCTTCGACGATCCCCCCCAAGGTTTCAATTTTAAATTTTGGTTCAGTTACCAGCCCTTTTTCATAGGAGTATTTGGCTACACAACGTAAACCATTCCCACAATTCTTTGCTTCTGATCCGTCTGAATTAAATACCCTCATTTTTACCGCTCCGACATTGGAAGGGCAGATAAGAATCATTCCATCTGATCCGATTCCTGTCTGTACAGAGGCAACCTTGATGGCAATATCCGCTAAAGCATCTTCTGGTAAGCTCTCTTCAAACTGATTGACATAAATATAATTGTTTCCAAGAGCATGCATTTTAGTAAACCGAAAGCTCATTTCTGTAGGTCCTCACTTTCTTCCGCCTTATTCTTAGCCCTATTGTATACGAATCATTCCTCTACGTCACCTCTATGTCGATCAAAGCCATGATAGCGTGTTCCCTGAAATGTAAGCTTCCCCTGATCCCCTTCAGCTAACAAGCCATATTCCTTGAAAGACACCTTAAGCTCCATTCGATCCCCACTCTCGACCTCAAAGGTGACATAGTACGTTGTCGAAGTATGATGATTGGTGTGATCACTATGATGATGCGATGATCGGCTTACGTGGTTTCTTTTCGCTACGACTCTACTTTCAACGGTTAAAACCGGTTGAGTATTGTTGTGGCTCCATTCGGATACCCCTCTAAACAATTGAAATAGAATGATTCCAATGACCAAGATAAAGAACAGGGGGACGATCGTTTCCATTAATTCAAACATTGTACCACCTCACAATTTTTTACATAATATACGGTAAGACCTCCTAATAGTTTCAATTAATCAAAAAACTAGGCTCACCTATCTAGTCCTATCTAGCTCTTTCCTATTAGATCAAGGTATAAAAAACAAAATAAATACCCATAATATTCCTATTATGATGTTGAAGGAGGTCACGAAAATGGAGGAAGAAAAAAATATTTTTGTCGGAATATTCTGGGGTTTTCTACTCAGTATCCCTTTGTGGATCGCAGCCTTCGGATGGTTGGATACAATTATTCATTTCTTTAAACTATAAGCCTACAGGAATAATATGTAAAATTTTTAAAAAAATCAAAAAATATTTTCTAGCACGCATTTTTCCTTATATGCTCATATTTGCTTATATGGTATAATTCTTCTATCTAACAATTAGTTAATATTACCTTACTTAGAGGTGACAAGCTATGAAAGAAAGAATGTCTGCTAGAGTCGTGTTCACAAGTAATATTCGCATTCCATTTACCATTGCTGAGTTGCATGGTAAACCAGTGAAAGCAAATAGTACAGTAGTCAGCATCAAAGATATTAGTATGCATGGTTTACAATTTTATTCTTCTTTGAACTTCCCTGTAAATGAAGATCTCATATTAGATTTTAATCTATACAGAGATCAGCTTCAATCCTTACGTGGATATATTGTTTGGAAGCAGCAACATGGTGAGGAATACAAATACGGTGTCCAGTTTACTAGCGTACCCGCAGGATTCTTACACTATTTCATTAGCATGGCAGGTGCACAGGAGGGCTTCTCTACACCTCTGACGGAAAAACCGGCAAAATCGATTGAAGCCCAAACGGATGAAAATCCAAATTAAAGAGGGTGTTCCTATTCTCATAAGAACCCCCTCTTTAGTTCGTTTATCCTAACAAATAGACTCTTGCTTCATAAGGTCTAAGAAGAATTTGTTTCTTTTCTGTTTCCGTAACCTGATAGTTGCTAATTAATAAGCTTAAGGAAGAGAAAGACATGTGATCTGGCAAAATAAAGGTTGCTTGATCCTCCGTAAAGCTCGTAATCACTAGCAATGTCTGATCCTTCCACTGTCTTGTATAGGCAAAAACCTGCTCATCCTTCTCTGCCAGCAGTTTGTACTCCCCATATACAATAATCTCATATTGTTTGCGTAACTGAATCAGCTTTTTATAATAATAGAAGATCGAGGTAGGATCATGGACTACAGCTTCCGCATTGATATGCCTGTAATTTGGATTGACCTCAACCCACGGCGTTCCAGTGGTAAATCCAGCATGAGCTTCACCACTCCATTGCACGGGGGTTCTTGCGTTATCTCTGCTTCTCTGATAAATGGCATCCATAATGGAGTCATGAGAAAGTCTGCCATCCTGTGTATAATCTTTATAGGCGTTTAAGGTTTCAATATCCCTGTAGGCTGAATATCTTCAAAAGCAACATTGGTCATTCCGATTTCCTCGCCCTGATAGATGTATGGGGTCCCCTTCATCATGTGCAAACATGTGGCAAGCATTTTGGCAGAAACAACTCGATATTCTTCACTAGCATTGGCAAAGCGAGAAACGGCTCTTGGCTGATCATGGTTACTCCAGTACAAGGAGTTCCAGCCCTCTTGCTCTAACTCCAGCTGCCACTTAGAGAAGATTTTCTTCATTTCACTCAGCTTCCATTCTCCTGGTGTCCATTTTCCGTATCTTCCATTCCCTAAATCCACATGTTCAAAATGAAAGACCATGTTAAGTTCATGACGCTCGTCTGCCGTATAGAGCTTTGCTTGCTCTGTATTCACTCCAGGCATTTCACCCACAGTTATGACATCGTATTTCGAAAGAACTTCTTGGTTCATCTCTTGTAAAAATTCATGAATGCGAGGACCGCTTAAGTAATATGGACTGCCATCTCCATAATGATGACCCTCAGCTACTTCGCCATCAGGATATCTTTGATCCTTAGAAATGAAATTAATGACATCCATTCGGAAGCCATCCACTCCCTTATCTAACCACCATCTCATCATCTTATATATGCTTTGACGAAGAGCAGGATTCTCCCAGTTTAGATCAGGCTGTTTCTTGCTAAATAAGTGCAAGTAGTATTCCTTGGTGTGATCATCGAATTCCCATGCTGATCCTCCGAAGGCGGCTCCCCAATTAGTAGGCTCACTTCCATCTTCTTTTGGCTTTCTCCAAATATAAAAATCTCTTTTTTCATGATCAAGCGAAGAACGTGCGTCTTGAAACCAAGCATGCTCATCTGATGTATGATTGACAACAAGGTCCATCATGATTCTGATGTTACGATCATGTGCCTCCTTGAGCAATTGATCAAAATCCTCCATGGTTCCAAACTCACTCATAATGGCTTGATAATCGCTAATGTCATACCCATTATCATCATTTGGCGACTGATAGACTGGAGATAACCAAATCACATCGATTCCTAGCTCCTTTAGATAGTCTAGCTTCTGAATAATCCCTTGAATATCCCCGATTCCATCGCCATTAGAATCCATAAAACTCCTTGGATAAATTTGATATACGACCGCTTCTTTCCACCATGTTTTTTTCATTTCACTCACTCCTACCTTTTTCTATTTTTTAGTTTCTTTTTACTATGGTGAACTCTTGCACTCTTATTTAATCGCTCCCTTGGTTACACCGCTAATAATCCATTTTTGTGCAAAAATATAAACAACAATCATCGGGGTTAAAGCCATTAAATAAGAAGCAAAAGCTAAATTATAATTTGTACTAAATTGTGATTGAAAAATGTATTGTACGAGAGGTAACGTAGCTAGCTCTCGATCACTTAGAATAATCAAAGGTAACATAAAATCATTCCACGCCCAGAGGCAAGTCAAAATCCCTACTGTTGCATTCATGGGACTCAGCAAAGGAAAAATCACTTTCCAAAAAACTCCCCAAGTACTTGCTCCATCAATAATGGCTGCCTCTTCTAGTTCATAAGGGATCGATTTAATATAAGCCACATAGACAAAGACATTGAAAGCAAGCCCATAGACAATATAGAGAAATATTAAGCCTACAAGATTATCCATGCCCCACTGGCTCGTTTGCTTCACAATAGGAAGCATGATGATAGGAAAGGGTACAAACATTGCACTGACAAAATAATAATATAAAAGCTTATAGAAACGCTTGTGCAGGTTTCTCGCAATCGCATAAGCCACTAATGAGTTGGTTAGTAAAGTGAGAATCACCACAGATACAGTTATAATCGCACTATTCTGAAAGGCTCGAAAGAAATGGGTCATCTCAATCGCACTTATAAAATTATTCAGTGTCCAGTTTTGAGGCAAAGCTAATAGGGAATGTGCCATTTCCTGAGGAGTTTTAAAAGCGATAGTGATGGTTAAATACAAAGGAAATAAAATCAAAAGCGCCCCTAGTATTAAGAGAAAGGTTAACACCCAATTCGTCTTTCTTCCTACCATTTAGATTTCAACCTCCCTCTTACTTAAGATACGAATTTGAAAAATTGAAATAGCAACAATGACTAAGAAATAGATGACAGCATTGGCTGACTGATAAGCAAATTGCCCTCCTTCAAATCCTCCTCGATAAATTAATAAAGCAATGGACTCCGTTGCTCTACCAGGTCCTCCTCCTGTCATCGCCATAATTTGATCAAAAACCATTAAGAAATTTTTCATAGCCAGCACCATATTAATGGTAAAAAACGCCGCAATCATTGGGAATGTAATACTCCAAAACTGTCGCCAGCGATTCGCCCCGTCTAAGCTGGATGCTTCGTAAATCTCCAACGGAATGGTCTGAAGCCCGGCTAAATAAAGGATCGTATTAAAGGCTACTGCCTGCCATACAGCCACAATAACAATTCCAACCCACGCTAACTCTGGATTTCCTAAAATATTTTTGGTCAGTGAGATGATCCCTAATTCTTGAGCAATCTGAGGAATAAATTGCGCAAAAATAAAATTAAAGATAAATCCCACAATTAGAATACTCAAAATGTTAGGCATAAAATAAATCGCACGCAGTGTCTTTTTGAATTTAACATTTGCGTTTAACCCAAGAGCAATCAGTAAACTAAATATATTAACCAAAATCGTCGAAACAATAGCAAACTTAAAGGTAAAAAGATATGCAGAAAGAGCTCGATCATCCGCAAAAACATGAATATAATTCCTTAACCTATAAATCCACTCACCATACCCTCGCCAATTTGTAAAACTGTAAAAGATCCCTTGTAAAACAGGATACGTATGAAAAACAAAAAACAAAACTAGAGCAGGTAGTGTCATTAATAGATAGCTCCTCGCTTGTTTTTTCACAGTTACATCTCCTTTTGATCAATGGAAAGGGCACTAGAAAACGATGCCCCTTCCACTATCTCAGTTATTGATTATCTTTGCTCTACTTTGTCCCACTCTTGATCTAATCTATCTAGAAAGGCTTCTTTGTTTTTTCCTTCTAGTAAAAATTCATGAACAAGATTTGCAACCTGCATTCCTGGTGGATAGTAATGATCTGGAAAACTCGTAATATTTCCTGTTTCAAAACTTGTCTTAAAACCTACCATGATAGGATCATCTTGAAATACTCCTTGTACAGCTGAAAAAGCGGATTGCTCTGTAATATATTGCTTGGCTATTTCTTCTTGCAGCATAAAATCAATAAACTTTTTTGCTTCCTCAGGGTACTTGGTCTTTGCCCCCATACTTAACAAAACATCAACACCAGAAACCAAACGGTTCTGTGCAGACTGATTTGTAACAGGAAATGGGAAAACGCCAAGCTTTATATCTGGATTTGCCTTCGTGATTTCAGGAATTGCCCAGACTCCCTGTAAGTAAAATAGACTTTCTCCTCTCGCAAAGGCATTATTTCCATCACCATAGCCTACTCCAAAACGATCATGTTGACCGTAGTTTAAAAGGGTTAAAAACTTATCTGCCACCTCGCTATATCTATCCTGAAATGTTACTTCTCCAGAGGAGCGCTTCTGAGCAAAGTCATCACCTTGAAGATTGGCAGCCAATGAGTTCCAAGTCACCATTCCCGTCCATGCATCCAAAAGAGTAAAATAAATGGGAGTTTCGCCTGCTTCTTTCGCCACCTCTAGGGCATGAATAAATTCATCCCAGGTAGTTGGTGGTTGAAGTCCTAGTGCCTCCAGTTTTTCAATATTATAAATTACTCCATTGGCATTAGCTGCATAAGGGATTCCAAAGATTCCTTCCTTCTCGCTTCCAACAAGATTTTTGAGCATGTCCATATAAGCTTCATGTACTTTGTTCACATTCGAATCACCACTAAAATCATGAAAGACCCCTGCCCTTGCTAACTCACCAAAAGTATAATTCCCTCCGATTGCCATTAAATCGGGAATATCATTCTTGGTCAGTCTTGTTTTCAGTACCGTTTCCGCTTCAGGAGGTGCATTTAATTCAATTTTAATGGTAGGATTTTGTTCCTCAAATTTTTGAATCATGCTTTTCAATGTTTCAATGCTCTCTGATTTATTGGAGAATAGCTCTAGCTTGACATGACCGTTCTGTCCCGTGCTTTTTGAACCACAAGCAGATAGTAAGGATAAAGGCAAGACAACCACCAATAAAATAATTAATAATTTTCTGAAAACTTCACTCATATTGACCCTCCTCAACTCATTCTGAACTTCTTTTTTCAATAAAACCAACTACGTAAACGTTTAACTAAATAGGTAAAAAAATATGTTTTTCACTCTAGTTTTTTTACAGATTCTCTCTCTACTATATAATGCTCCATCAATTTACTTGGGACACTTTCACCTGTATCAATCATCTCAAATAACATACTTGCTCCAGCCTCACCCAGCCCTACTAAGGTTGAGCCACTGTTGTTAATGGGGGAATCGCCATTTCTGCAGATCTTGTATTATCATACCCAATGACGGATAATTGCTGAGGGACAGCAATCCCTAACTGATAGGCTGAGGAAATCACTCCCATAGCTAAATCATCACTTGCAGCAAACACAGCCGTAGCTTCTGGATACTTGTCCAGCAGTAGAGGTAAAACCCTTTGACCATCATAAAATCCAAAACTATTACAATGAATAATGGAATGATCATGACAAGGAAGCTGATAATCCTTCAACGCTTTTTTAAAACCCTCAATTCTTGGAATCCCAGCAATGATCATTCGAGCTACCACTGACCATGGCAATATGCCGATGCCCCTTTTGAATCAGGTATTCGGTAGCTGAATACGCAGCTATTTCATCGTCTACCTTCACAAAGGGAAAAGGGTGTGAAGATGCAGTAGATAACAAAACGACAGGAACATTCATATCTACCATCCTCTGATAATAGGCTTCTGTAAGAATAGAACTGGCAAAAATCAGCCCATCCACTCTTTTTTCATGGAGCATCTGTAGGTATTTCATCGTTCGCTCTCCATTACTCGCTGTATGACAAACAATCACACTCGAGTCACGGTCATGAGCTATATTTTCAATACCGTCCAGAATTTCAGATGAAAGCATACTCGAAACATAAGGAAATAGAACTCCAATTGTCTGTGTCTTCTTTCCAATCAATCCCCTCGCCAAAGCATTGCTTATAATTTAGTTCTTCAATCGCCTCTAATACTTTCCGCTTGGTTTCTTCTGTATATCCAGGTAATTGATTAAGAATACGTGACACTGTGGCAATGGATACATTAGCCTTCTTAGCGACGTCTTTTATGGTGGGCTTCATATTAAACTCCTAACGTAAACGTTACATGATAATAGTAGCCTTTTTTTATGCATGTTGTCAATACGATTCTTCCAACTCAAAAATAAAGGTTTCAAATCTGGGATTCTCACTACCCACACGCACATTTCTCTTTACTGTTAAGGCGTTATCTTTTACATCCATCTCTTCATAAAACAAGACTGTAGAAGGAATCATCTCATGTTCAACCTCTATCGCGTTTGGATACAACGGATCCTTTTTGATCCTATACGTCTGACCAATAGGAATATTGCATTTATTTTTCTTTGTGGTGATCCCGTTTTGAGTTATGTATACTTCCACTAGCTTTGCTTTTACAGGGATTTCAAGCATGGGGCTCACTCCTTTTTAATCTTTTTGTACTTTGGAAAACTTTTCGTTCACCTCTACACCACCAATATCATGTAGCTTCTTTTCCAATATTTTTAAGACTAGTTCCTCATCATCTGCCAAAATAGCCTGAATCAATTCAGCATCCCAAAAGACTTCTTATATGTTACTATATTATGTGGACTTGCTACTTTCAAGTCTATTGTACGTTAATTACCCGAGCGAAAGGATGTATTATCATTACTAAGAACTGGCTCGCTACTCTTGTCATTATTATTTCCTTGTTTTTTTCCATAATGATAGCATTCTCTCCTTTTTTTCTCGAAAGCAAAGAACCATTGGCAGTAAAAGGGGTTCTGGATCTAAGAGAACAGTACGAAAAAAAACTAGGACGTTTCTCATTAGAAGGCGAATGGGAATATTATCCGAACTCACTGTATACCTCACCAGAAGATATCATACGGGATCAGGTCAAACCCGTCTATGTGAACGTCCCTCGGAGTTGGAAAAGCGAACAGGTCATGGATACTTATGGATACGGTACTTATCGATTAAAAATACTCCTTGAGGATATAGAAGATATCGCTGCTTTCAATATTAAATGGATTCTTTCCGCCCATGCCCTCTTCGTGAATGGGGAAATGATCGCCCAAGGAGGAATTGTTGCAGACCATCCGGAACATTATGTGCCCGATCAAAAACCCTATATCGCTTATATCCCGATAGAAGGAAATGAGATCGATCTGTTTTTGCAAGTAGCCAATTTTGATCATGCTTTGGGAGGGGGAATGATGCACACCATTACCTTTGGTTCTCCCGATGAGGTGAATAAATGGCGATTATATAGACTAATCATTGAGTTTAGCGTAATTCTCCTGTTTTTTATTTCAGCACTTATTTCTATTTTTATCTTCTGGTTTCAAAAAAGAAAGAAAGAATGGCTATCCTTTATTCTTTTTTGTCTTGCTGCACTCAGCTTTATATCTGTCCAAGGGGAAAGGTGGATCACACTCTTGTTTCCAACCATCTCCTTTGAGCTTTTATATAAATTTTATTTGTTATTTTCTATTCTTGCAAAAGGCTTTCTTTATCTATTTATTTATTATCGTTACGCTCAGAACAAATTTCCCCTTCTACATAGAGGGATTCAAATCACATTTGTTGGATTAGTTCTTTTGTTCACACTAAGCAGCGTTTCCTATTCCTCTAAATTTGGAATATTATGGACTTTGATTGCGACCGCAATCACCATACTGCTCCTGTCTATTCTTTTAAAAAGCATGTTGGCAAAAAATGAGGATGCCAAGCTTGATTTTGCCTTTCTTTTTAGCTATGCTATGGCGGAATTGTCACATCTGCCAACAGTTCTGGGATTCATGGAACGGGAACCCCTTATGGGATTGCATATCATCTTGATTGTGATCGCCTTGTGTCTTGTTGTGGCTCAACGTTATTACCGTATCTATCAAAAGGAAATAAGACGGTCGGAAGAACTGATTCAATTTAACAAACGTAAAGACGAGTTTTTAGCTGTAACCTCCCATGAATTAAAAACACCCTTACATGCGATCTCAGCGATTACGCAGTTGCTTGTGGAGAAAAACAGCCAGACGGACAAAAATAGCAAAGAAAACTTGCAGCTTATTACCTCTATTACCCGAAAGATGAATGTGCTGATCAATGATCTGCTAGATTGGTCAAAAATCAGGGAGGGGAAACTATCCATTCACCCCCAAGTAGTCAACATCCATACCGTTGTCGAAAGTACGATGGATGTTCTGCGATATGTTTCCTTAAAAAAAGAGGTACGATTGATCAACCAGACGTCTTCTGCTCCTCTCGTTCTGGCGGATGAACAGCGTTTGACACAAATATTGACTAACCTGCTGTCCAACGCTATCAAGCATACCAAAGAAGGGAGCATTATAGTCAGAGCCAGCCAACAAGATGACATGCTAGAAATTGGTGTTTCTGATACAGGGGGAGGGATTCCAGAAGAGAAGCTGCAAACCATCTTTCACGCTTACGAACAAGCAACAGACCATCAATCTAAGGATTCAGTCGGTACTGGCCTTGGTTTAACCATAACTAAAATGTTGGTTGAGCTTCATGGCGGAACCATAGGTGTTACATCTAAAGCGGGGAAGGGAGCAACATTCTCTTTTACCTTACCAGTAGCTGATAAGCTGCAAGTAACAAATCAGACAAAAGAAAAAAAGAAGATGACACTTGCTGCTGCCAAAGATCATATACAGGAAGATTATGTAGATCACTTAAATAATCAACACGCAGTTCCACTCTCCCTCCTTCCTTGGCAACATGGGGAAGTATGAACCTACTTCTTGTTGATGATGATCCTTTAAACATTAAAGTGATGTCCGATCTCCTTTCTCATGAAAACATTCATATTACTTCAGTTACTACTGGGGAGGAAGCACTTCAGCAAGTAGAAGATTTTTCTCACTGGGATCTCGTCATTCTGGATTTAATGTTACCAGGGATTTCTGGAATAGAGGTGTGTAGAACAATTCGAGAGCACCACCCTCTCTTTCAATTACCTATGTTGATACTGACAGCAAGTGGACGTACAAATGATATTATGGCTTCCTTTGCCGCCGGAGCCAATGATTTTCTGACAAAACCAGTTCAAGCAGCAGAATTGAGAGCGCGGGTTCGTACGTTGTTAGAAATGAAAAAATCGGTGAATGAGCGTATCCGTATGGAATCTTCATTTTTACAAGCTCAAATTAAACCTCATTTTTTGTTTAATACCTTGAATTCGATTTTTGCTCTAAGTGAAGATGATCCCGAGCAGATGAGAGAGCTACTGGATCAATTTACACACTATTTGCAGGAAAGCTACTTGTTTGAAAACCATGAGCTACTGGTGCCCATTCAAAGAGAGCTTCAATTGGTGCGTTCTTATTTGTATATAGAGAAAGTGCGCTTTGGTCATAGGCTGCATTATGAAATAGATATGGCAGAAGAAACAAACAGTGAAATTCCTCCTTTTACTCTTCAACCAATCGTTGAAAATGCCATCCATCATGGCGTGCTGAAAAAAAAGGAAGGAGGAAGCATCAAGATTCGTATCATGGAAAACGGAGATCAACTCATCATTTGCGTAAGTGACGATGGTGTTGGGATGTCAAACGAAAAGGTGAAGAGAATCATGTCCAGTATTCCGCTAGACGGAATAGGTCTAAAAAACGTTGATCTGCGAATGAAACGCTTGTATGGAAGAGGGATTTCCATTACAACGGATCTGGGTCTAGGAACTACAGTGGAGATGCGAATTCCAAAAAAAAGATAAAAACACTGCATTGCCTTGTCCTTAGCACATGGTAGCACAATTACTCCTCATACGGAAATTCGATAGACAGATTCGCCGTGTGAATACGCGAACTGTTCATTGATGAATACAGCACAAGCATTTTCATCAATCCCTAGACCATTCTTTATTTCTCTTAATTTCATAGCTTGTACTAAGTTTTGCCTCTCGTTCCATTCAGAAAAATGAACGCTAATAAGGATGTCTGAAAGCAATCCTACACCTTGTTTGAATAGCATGACTCCTTCAGCATGATCGTTCGAAGAGATGAAGCAACACTCTGGTAAAATCAAGGCACCCGCTGAATTTCCTGCAATAGGAATTCCTTGTTGATAACGATCTATGATCCAGTCTTTAAAAGGATGGGTAGCGAAATGATGATGATAAGCCACTGTATCCCCTCCCCCAATAAAGATGCCTGTAGAGGTGGAGAGAATCTCCTTAGCTTTAGCCAAGTCTATTTCTCCATTTTCATTCGGTACAATCACTTCTACACTCGTTACTCCGTATGGCTCCCATGTCCGTCTAAACAACGGTACATAATTTTCCCATCCAGAGCTGTTCATGATACATAATGCTATCTTGCTCTGGCTCCACCAGCCTTTTCTACAAAGTCCTTATTGGCTTCTTTTTGGAACGAATGACCGCCTAATAAATACAAATACCTGTTTTTCATGAAAATCACCACCCATAGCTCATAAATGAACAAATCCATAAAAAATCTTACTTTTCACCTTATTCTCCTCATTCTTTCATTTCTATCCAATATCTTTGTATTAGCATCCCATCTACTAGGCCCTCTGAATCTAATCTTCCGCCATTATTCACAATCGTTTTAGCAGAAGCTATATTCTCTTTATCACAGGTCACTAGCACCCGATCCAGTCCCATTTCCCGTGCTTTTATTAAAGCGAGAGCAAGCTGTAGAGTCGCAAACCCTTTGTTTCTTTCACTGGGACGAATTCCATAACCAATATGCCCCCCGATCTCTCGTAAAGAATCATTAAGTTTATGTCTTATATTGACCGCTCCTACTACTTTTTTATTGGAATGTACGAGCCAGAATGTTGAACTATTTCCTGTTCTTTCATTCACGTTTTCCCCAACTTTTAAATGATTCATTTCTTGTAAGAAAAGAGTAAAATCACTACAATCATATCTCAGAGTGAAGGGAACCATCCTTTCTCCGGTTTTCTCCCATTCTTGAATCATGTTTAGATATTCAGCCTTATACTCTTCCGATGGCTCTACTAATCTAAGGTCTTTCATAAATCTACTCCTTTCTTTGAGCAATAAATTATATTCTCACTCAATCGTATTCACTTAGGATAAATTGTGGATCTGTCATATACTCAACTGGATATATATCCTCCCTATGAGTAATCAATCCTTTGATAAGACCAAGATTGCCGTATTTCTCAACAACTTGTACAATCACAAAAGCATCATTCCTAAGAGTTAATGGGTATACCTTATTTCCACTTTGAAAAACTTCCTCATCCCTATCCATTGTGTAGAGTTTACACTCTTGTCCTCTCCATTCAATGGAATAGCATTTAAAAGCTTCTGAATGAATGGATGAAAGAAACTGTTCCTTACTCAAACTCATCTCGATCCCTATTAGATAGCCTTCTGAATCCCTGTCATTGCAATATTCTTCGTCTATCTCTTCATTACCTAGTGCTTCTGCATATGTTTTAGGTTGAATAGAAAGTAAATCTAACTTGCTCATCATGTTTTTTCCGTCTAGCACGGGAATGTTGATATCTTCTTTTCCTATGTATTCATAGAGGTGATTCTCTTTGCTTAGAAAATACTCCATTCCCTCAATAGGGGGCTTAAGATAGATATATCCCATATGACTATAGGCATCACAAGTAATAATCATTTATTTGTTACACCTCCGTAATTCCAAATAAGCTTCCCATTCCTCTCTTAGAATTCCCATTCTAATAGAGTCATAATATTCTCCATTATAGTAACGACATTTTCTAAGTCTGGCTTCCATCTTCATCCCTAGTTTTTCCCCTACTTTAATCATACGTTCATTCCCCGACCAAGTGGTATAACCGACTCGAACTAGGGGCATTGTCTGGAATAGGTGAGTGATCCAGAGGCGCAATGCCTTGGTACCGTAGCCACCATTCCAATAACTAGGGTGATAGATTCCTATTCCCATTTCAAGCCAGAGCGAAGGCTGATGCTCCCAATAGTAGTTTATTGTTCCAATTACTTCGCCATTCACCTCAATAGCCCACCTATCTTCTTGATTGATCATCTTTTCTTTTGAATCTATGTATTCTTGATAGGGAATTGGTTTATGCTCAAAATAAGGAGCATCCCATTTCTTCCATTCTGGTGATTCATCCTTATAGATTAACTCCCATAATGTAGGCAAATCTTTCTCTAGTATGGGACGAATTATCATTTCTCCATCTTTGTAAGCCAAGCGTACCTCTCCTTTTCACCTTAAAAATGTGTTTAGTTTCATCTAGCCAGAAACTCTTTACTACTTTTTATCTGAGCAAGCTCGATTTTTCCAGTAACCGCTTGTAGATGTGGTTCTGTTGTATTCCAATACTCATGCTGCTTTAAACTCTGATAATCAAAAATTCTTTCCCAGCTTTGTTCTTTTGTCATCGATACTAATGATTGTTCATATAAGCGATCCTCTTCTTCATCTAAAGCCAGAAATGCATCAAGCAATACAATATGCCAAGCATCAAAGTCTGAAATTAAAATCTTCTCTGGATTTAATTCTACTTCTAGTAGAATCCCTTGGGTTCCTCTTTCTAAATGTCCACTGCATCTTAAATCCGGTCTTTTGACCCATAGCCATACCGGATATTCCACGGTATCGGAGTTGATTCGTTTTTTCATTTGATCCATCATCCATAGATAGGGAGAGATAAAATCCTCCCACACGTAGGCAACATCTCCTACCAAATATCCTCTTTTTTGAGCCACTTTCCAAGCTTGCTTGGTTTGAATGGTCCATAAGATCATAAGAAAGTTCCCCTTACATTATACAGATATTAATATTTAATCCATTTCACTCTAGTAATAAATTGAATAATAGCATAAATTCTAATTAATGGTAAGAGGATTTTAAGGTCGTAAAGGTTCTCACTAAAATGAAGTGACAGGCGTGGCTCCATACTGGTAAACAACGAAGCACCAACGACGCAAGCACTGCAGTGAATTAAAAATGCTTTAATACTAAACGTTTAGTATTTATGTAAAATTCCTCATCCTAAACTCTAGGTGGAAGTTCTCAAGCTGGTGTTGTATTTAGTAGTTAAATATCTATCGGTGTACTCTATTTATTTGCTAGGAACTGTTAGACAAAAGACTCTACTATGGATCATAAAACGTGTCTTTTAAGATGTCAGATTGGAACTCCACCTAAGCTTTACTTTGAATAATATCTTTTCCTCTTTTTAACTTGCTTTTTTGCTTTAACCTTCAGTACCTTTTCTTTATTTTTTATTTCTATTTTTGGTCTCTTCATTTGTATCATCTGACTAACCTCTACCACTTTTCCATTCTTCAAAAATACTCGGGGCAGACGGTGGCTAAGAGTAGCAACAACCTCATAATTGATAGTCCCTAGCATTTCGGCTACTTCTTCGACTGAAATCTCAGCATTGTTTTGCCTACCATATAGGACAACTTCATCCCCCTGGTTTCCTTCGCTTTCTCCTAAACTGACCATCAATTGATCCATGGTCACCCTGCCCGCAATAGGGACTCGTTGACCACGATGTAGAATAGAGCCTCGATTTGAGAGAGCTCTAGAGTACCCATCAGCATAACCAATAGGAACAGTAGCTATCACCTCTCCTAGCCTTGCGACATACGTACCGCCATAGCTGATCGTCAGTGGCTCCGTCAACATGGTTTTGACAAAAGAAAAACGAGCTTTCAACGTTAAAGCAGGTGTCAATTGCACAATATCTAACTCTCTGATATAGCCTGAAGGGTATAGCCCATATAGCCCGATCCCTAAACGAATCATATCCGCACTAAATTCAGGAAAGGCAATTGCCGCAGCCGTATTACTCATATGCACAGTGGGCAGCTTATAACCTTTATCTCTCAAAGTACGGAGAAATCTTATAAATAGATCATGCTGGATGTGCAATAATGTGGTATCTGGTTCATCTGACGTTGAGAAATGTGTAAAAATCCCCTTCCATGCTAAAAACTTACTAGAAGTAAGAACTTGAACAATCGCTAGAAGCTCTTCCTCAGTTCGTACGCCTAAACGTCCCAATCCCGTATCCACATTGATATGAATGGATAGTTTGTTAGATGAGTTCATTTTTTTTACGATTCTGTGGGCTTCCTTAAGCCAGCTTACTTGAAAGGCAGATAATTGGACATTCCAAGCCACCGCTTCCTTCACACAATTTAATGCAGTAAAACCAAGAACAAGGATGGGAGCCCTAATTCCTGCTTTACGTAAAATAATCGCTTCTTCTAATGAGGCTACACCTAACTCACTTGCTCCATTTCTCAAAGCATGACGTGATACACCAACCAACCCATGACCATAGGCATTTGCTTTCACCACAGCCATAATCTTACTTTTCCTTGGAATGTGTTGGCGAAACGTTCGCAGGTTTTGCTTTATCGCATCAAGATTGACTTCTACCCAAGCTTCCCGACAAAGCTTTCTCATTATGTTTCCTACCCTTCTGCATAAAGTAGACTTCCAGAGGAGAGAGTCTTACCGACGCTTAGAACGAGATATAAATAGTACTGACATTTATCAGTGTTCTCTTCGTTGCATCACGTACAGATAGAACGCTCCTTTTCATCTATACTCGCGATTCACCCAATACATTCTCTTTTTTTACATCCCCTCATTTTATTGATACTTGATCAATCATTGAAATTTTTTACAATTATGATAACATTGTGTATAGATTTATAGGGAGGTGAACTAGTGAAGCTGTTAAAACCTATGGATTTTTTGGGATTATCCGTCATCACACTATTACTCATTTGTGATTATTTTTTGGATGCAAAGCATAGTCTGGAAATTGCTAGAATGATAGCTGTTGCTTTTGTCGTTATCTTAGTATTGCGGGCTGTCTTCGCCAAACGTAAAGATCAAAAGGAAGATGAAATCGGAGAATTAAAAGGTCGATTGTTTCATATCATTTATATCTTTATTTTGCTAGGGATTCTGACAGCACTAGGAGGAGAATCCAACTCTGGCATTTCTTTTTACGATTGGTTTTTTTGGGTTGTAGTTGGTGTTTATTGTATAGATTTATATTCCAGTTGGAAAAAAACAAAAAAGAACATAGATATCTCAAGTTGATAGTAGAAGCTCTAAGCGATAGTTATTCTAGCCCTTGCTCTCTTCCGTTTGCTCTATTTTCTTATATTCACGCCAATCTATTTCTTTAGGCTTCTGCATTTCTTTTCCACATTTTTTACAAGCATAATTACTAGGAATTAGAAACGGAAGCCAGCAGATAAAAATTCCATATGGTACAAAAAGCAAGATAATGGCTAAGGGAATTTTTAAAAACAAAAACATTCTTTTCTCTAGCATGTCAGATTGACAATAATGACAAATCTTCATAAATCTACTCTCTTCCTTTCCTTCTACAGTTCAATTTCCTCTATTTACTTTTCTTCATACACGAGAACTAACTCACATGAAGGACATTCTCTCTCATGAGGAGAAACCTTAAATTGACAGGCAGAGCAATATTCTACTTCATTGCTATCGGGAACTATCCTAGTATCACTTTCTATTTCTTCAGCAATCAGGTCCTCAGGCTTCCGGCCTTCAATTTCCATCACCTGTAATTCTTCAGTTAGAAACCAATGGATTTTTCCTTTTGAGTCTGAAACAGCGGCTACAGGGATTTCACCCATATCTTCAAAAGGAAATAAAGATCCACCTAGCACACTAGGTCTAGTAGACTTATAGGCACCAAATCCAGTACCAAGAAGCACATATTTTCTCTTACTTTTTACATGCATTACAACAATAGCCATGCAATACCCCTCATTCTTAGATAGCTTTTCATCTAAATTATACCATATCTAACTATTTCTTTCGTTTACAACACAAAAAATATTCAGCTTAATCATGTTGTTCAATGCTTGCATTGCTGCAAGTATTTAGGCTATAATATCGTTATCTAAAAACAACTTATGTCAATTGATAGGTTGTTAGATGATGTCGGGACGTGGCGCAGCTCGGTAGCGCGCACCCTTGGGGTGGGTGAGGTCGCAGGTTCAAATCCTGTCGTTCCGACCATTGTTTTTCACCCTACCTATAATGTATGGAAGCTGAACACAAGACCATACGTAATGCAGGTTCGTATTCTAACCAATAAAGTTTCTATAGATAACGCTTTTTCATTCTACGATTGTTCGAATGGGAAAGTGTTTTTTAGTTCAAATCGCCCATCCAAAGGAGGAACTTACCTATGTTCTCACCCATTTCATCTGAACTACCCAAGGCTTGGCTTACCCCTTCTATTAAAAACAGACTGCTTACCCCTCAGGTATTGATTCACTATCAACAATTAGAGGCAAACATCAAGAGAATGGAAGACTTTGCTCAACGCTATCAGCTTAAGCTGCGTCCTCATCTCAAAACGCATAAGACGGCTGAAATCGCCGCACTCCAGCTGAAGCACGGGGCATGTGGACTTACGGTGGCAAAAATTAGTGAAGCAGAGGCACTTGTAGCTTCCCCTGTATTTAAAAATCAAAAGCTTTCCATCCTCATTGCTTACCCTATTGTTGGAGAGCAAAATTTTCAGAGAGTGTTGGCTTTAGCTAAACAAGCTACTCTTCTACTTATGATTGACTCAGTCGAACAAGCCAAAGAACTGCACCATTTTGCTGAGAAGAATCAGACAACTTTCTCAGTGCTGATTAAAATAGATACAGGACTAAAGAGATGTGGCATCCAAGCTGATACAGGAACCCTCCAATCCTTCCTACAGCAGGTACTCCCTCTCAAAAATATATTAATTCATGGATTAATGACTCATGCAGGACATGCTTACGGTGCCTCCACAACAGAAAAACGAAAAGAAATTGCTACGTATGAAGGGGAAGCCCTCGTTAGGCTGAAGCATGATGCACAACAACATAGTGGAATTAATCTAGCTGATGTTAGTGTAGGCTCTACTCCCACCGTCTATCTTTCAGGAACGATTCCGGGAGTCACCGAAATCAGACCGGGTAATTATGTGTTTTATGACCGAACTCAGGTTAGCTTAGGAAGCGCCACTTGGCAGGATTGTTCTTTACGAGTCTTAAGTCGGGTCGTATCACATCCTGCCCCGCAGAGGTGGATTATTGATGCTGGTTCAAAAACATTGGCGTTGGATCAAGGCGCTCACGGGCAGGCGGGAGTTGCTGGCTATGGCTATATCGTCGACCAACCCCATTTGCAAATCGCCCGTCTCTCTGAAGAACATGGGGTTGTTGAAGGAAATCCAACCACCCCATTATGTATCGGTGATATCATTGAAATTATTCCTAACCATTCTTGTCCCGTTGCCAATCTTGCTAACCAACTCCTTGTATTGAAGAAAGAAGATCGGGATGAACCAGAATTTGAAACATGGAACGTAATGGCAAGAGGAAGAAATTATTGATTCTCTATTTCATCGCTTTATTTCATAATTCTTTAATTCAATGAGGATGTTTCCTCCTTGACACGATACGAATAGCTTCGTAATTGGGGTTGTAGCATAACGATGATTGCAGTAAGCAGATAGAGAAGCGAAGCAAGAAGAAAAACATTTCTTACTCCAATAATTTCCGAAAGAAATCCCATCATAGGGATGACTACACCATTCCAGGGTGAAAGAATGATGTTTCTAGCAGCCATCACACTCGCACGCTCACGTTCTGGAATAACATCTTGAAGGATGGTCGATTGACAAATATCTCGAATTTGATACATCGGTCCCATGAGAATACATAGTAGAACAGATAAAATCGGAATGGTAACAATAGAAAAGAAAAAGGTTAAGATGCTCATGCATATGGCACTTAAGGCAATAGTAAAGGTCATTCTCCGTTCAAGAATCTTGCTATTTAAAACGACGACTAAACCTCCCAATATAGCACCTATAAAATAACCTGCATTAATAAAGCCCCACCACTCCTCCGTTTCCTTTAATACTAAGGTGGTAAAACCTAAGAGCAGGGCGGATGACCAAATGGCGTTAGCCAATCCCTCAACTATATCCATCATGGTAATAGAGCGAACCATTGGTGATTGAAGAGCAAGCTGCCAACCCGGCTTCGCTCTTTTCTTCGCTTCTTTTTTCTCTTCTTTTTGCTGGATTTGAATGGATTGAATCAGAACTCCTGATAAGGCGAACATCAAACAACAGAACATCAATAATTGAACATTTGAAAAAAGAAACAAGGAAGCTGAACCAAGCGCCCACCCTGCTGTCATGAGCAGTTGCTGAACCACCGTTAAGGTTCCATTTGCTTTTATATATTGCTCTCGTGACACGATTAAAGGCAGTAAAGCAAATCGAGCAGGTCCATACCATGAACCCACAAAGGAAAGAATAAATTTAAACACCAAAATACCTATAATAACATACAGGTCTGTTTGAAACCCTGAAGCAAGCCAAATGAATAGGAGCGTAAGGATGGCTCTGATCCATCCTATGGTATGTAATAATCTTTTTTGATCAAATCTACTAATATAGTAGGAAGCTAAAAAACTCCCTAAAAATACAGAAATAGAGGTTATCGCTGGTACTAATGAAGCACCAAATACAGAACCCGTCAGACGATAAACTTGTGAAATCAAAACAATTTCTAAAACAATTTGTCCTAGTATATTGGCGGTTTGCGAGAACCATAGCTTTATGAAATTTGGTTGCTTCCAAAGAGAATAGGGATAATTCATTTCCATCTCCCTTTTACTTTCTTTGCCATGTTTAATCTCCTTCTCAAGTTCTTCTCTTATTCATCTCTTGCTCTTGGTCTAATGAATCTTATTTTCACACAAACAAAGCACAAGGCATTCTGCCTAGTGCTTTGATGTTCATGTATCTTGAGTCTATTCACTTTCCTTTATTTCCTGACGAATTTTCTCCAATAAATCCTTTGTTGATTCTCCCATAACCACTTGACCGTTGACTAAAGCAAAGGGATATTCGTAGCATTCACCACAGTGTCCTAAGCAACCGTAAGAAATGACATCTAGGTTTAGATCCTTTTCTAACTCTTCCTTTACTCTCTCTGTTCCTGCGGATAGATTACTTTGACAGAATTCTATAATGGGTCTCATATCATCCCAGCCTTTCTCCCTTTATCCTACCCACACTTTCCTGAATCGTCAACTTCTAGTGTGCACTGAATGGCATCAAATGTGTCCGTTTTTATTTTCTTACTTTCTTTCTCAATGACTTGCTCAAAAGTTTCTTTACTAGCAGCTCCTGAAATACGTTCATCACCGATTATAAATGTGGGAACACCAGTAATTCGAGCTTCTTCATACGCATGTTTTAAAGCTTGTTGTTGTGTATGTTTGTATTTTTGTAAAACCAATGCTTCCTTAAATTCTTCTTTATTTAAGCCGACTTCTTCAGCTAATTGTGCTAATACTTCAATCTCTCCAATGTTTTGATCCTCTTGGAAGAGTGCTTGGTAAACTCGATCATTATATTCTTTTTCTTTGCCTTTCTCTTTTGCAAAGTGGAAACCTTCATGTGCCAAATCTGTATACGGATGAGGAGAAACATTTGGTAATTTCATGTCTACACCCCATGCTTCAATTCTCGGATAAATAGCCTGCTCCCATATTGCTAATTTAGATGGATCATTTACTGGATCTAATTGTTGAGATGGTCTAGGACGTAATTCATACGGCATCCATTCCACCTCAATGTCCTTTCCTTGCACTGCTTTTTCAAACTGATCTTTCCCTAAGAAACAAAACGGGCAAACATAATCTGAATACACTTTTACCTTAAGCGCCATTTTATTACTTCTCCTCCTAAATTGATTTTCTTATTCATTTTGACTCTTTATATCGTTATTATTCGATAATACACCTGTAACCAAGGAAGTTACAACTAGATTGCAAAAATTTCTCTTAACATCCTGCGTTACAATATTAGTTTCATCTCTATTTTTTTGTCAACATATTGAATTACTGAAAGGCTCCTATTTATTCAAGAAGTTGTTGATTTTTTGTCACACATTAGATAAAATTTAAAAGGTGACTATGGTCATCTTTTTTTAAGGAGAAGAGGAGTTTTGTTCAATGGGTAGACGTGAGCGCAAGAAAGAACAGACCAAAGAACGGATTATGAGTGAAGCACTTGAGCTGTTTAAAGAGAACGGCTATAGGCAGACAAGTGTGGAAATGATAGTGCAGAAAGCACAGATTGCTAAGGGTACTTTTTTTAATTATTTTTCTACAAAGGAATCTTTATTACTAGAGATACAAAATAATAAGATCATGCACGGACGAGATTTTTTAAATGCTCCTCATATTCAAACACTGCCTTTTTTACAGCAGGCAAGTCAATTATTTCATTATCTTCTTTCTTATTATGATGTGGACCCATTACTAACAAGACAATCTTTTTTTACTTTATATCAAGAAAAAAACAGTTCAAGCTTCCATATGATCGATTTATTTCAGCAATTAATTGAACAAGCACAAAGCAGAGGAGAAATTCCGCAGGACTTGCCTTCTGCACTTGTAGCTGAGGTTTGCTATGGATTGTTTATTTCTAGTCTGTCTTTTGTACAAGACGATACTCCAAGAGAGCAACTGATAACAGAGATGAATAAAAAAATGAATATTTGCTTAGAGGGATTTTCAACTAAGAAAGGAAGTCAAGCCATGAAACGTAATGTCATTATTCTAGGTGGAGGATATGGGGGAATACGAATTATTCAACGCTTATTAGCAGCTCAACTCCCAGAGGATATTCAGCTGACACTTGTTGATCGAATGCCGTATCACTGCCTAAAAACAGAATTCTATGCTCTTGCTGCCGGTACTGAGCCAGATTCAGCCATTCGAGTCAGTTTTCCTAATGATCCTAGACTCATGATAAAATATGGTGAAATAACGGAAGTCGATTTAGAACAAAAAACAGTTCATATGGAGAATCAAGAATCTTTGAGCTATGACTATCTCGTGATTGCCCTTGGTTGTGAGGATAAATACCACGGAGTACCGGGTGCAGAGGAAAACACGCATAGTATTCAAACCATTAATAAAACGCGAATGACCTACCAAGCGTTAAATAATGTCCAGCCATATGGAAAAGTAGCCATTGTAGGCGGAGGGCTAAGCGGAGTAGAGATTGCTTCGGAATTAAGAGAAAGTCGCCCTGATTTATCCATTCAGATCTATGATCGGGGTGAAAGTATTCTCAGCCCATTCCCAGAACGACTTAAAAAATATGTACGACAATGGTTTCTTAATCATGGAGTGGACTTAATCAATAAAGCCAATATAACCAAAGTCGAGCCTTCCATTCTGTATAATCATGATCAACCCGTTGAGCTTGATGCCATTGTATGGACAGCAGGAATTCAAGCCAGCTATGTCGTTCGACAACTTCCAGTTGAACAGGATCAGATGGGGCGTGTTAAGCTCGCTGAACATCATTACATTCCTGGATTTCAAGAGGCTTTTGTTGTGGGCGATTGTGCCAGTCTCCCTCATGCACCAAGTGCACAGCTGGCAGAGGCACAGGGGGATCAGATCGCGCTTGTCTTACAAGCTATGTTCTTAGGGGACCCACTCCCTCACTTACCTAAGTTTAAACTAAAAGGGGTTTTAGGCTCCCTCGGTAAAAAGCATGGATTTGGATTGATGGGAGATACCACGCTCTTAGGAAGAGTCCCACGAGTCCTCAAAACAGGGGTTCTATGGATGTACAAACACCATTCAGGATAAACCGAGTACTGTTTCACTCTCTTCACTATGATGAATAATTATCATTTTCAATATTCCTAAGCAGTTAGATAGATTTTTTGATCTTAGGGTACTATAATATAGGTATAAGAAAGGAGTGTTGTATGATGAGTCTTGAAGAACGCGTACAAGAGGTTTTGGATAAGTTACGCCCTTTCCTTCAACGTGACGGTGGAGATTGTGAGCTAGTTGCTATTGAAGAAGGAATTGTAAAGCTTAAGTTATTAGGAGCTTGCGGTACTTGTCCTGCATCAACAATGACTTTAAAAGCAGGGATTGAACGTGCATTAACAGAAGAAATTCCTGAAATAATTGAAGTCGAGCAAGTATTCTAAAACAAATACGGTAGAATGAAAGATATAACCCTTGTCTTTTTGGCAGGGGGTTTTTACCATGACTTTTTTTTTCGATCCGCGAATATTCTTAAGGATAAATGCCAATCTAAAATAAGGTACAAATTCGTAAAAAACGGCATAGCTTATATAAAGGCGGTGACTTGAGATGTCTGAAAATCATATTCATGATATGAAAGATATATGCGTAGAATTACTTACAGAGCGTGGTGTAACTCTTCGGGATATTGCTGAATTGGTACTATTCCTCCAGGAACAATATGTCCCCAATCTAACTGTCGATATTTGCCTACAGAATGTAGAACGAGTTTGCAAAGAAGAGGTTCAGAATGCCATCATTACCGGTATTCAGTTAGACAAGTTAGCTGAGAAAAAAGCACTAGATAATCCTCTCCTAGACATCCTACGAAATGACGAAGGTTTATACGGAGTGGACGAAATTGTTGCCTTATCTATTGTCAATATTTACGGGAGTATAGGCTTTACCAATTACGGCTATATCGACAAAGTAAAGCCCGGTATTCTAGCCAAATTAAATGATAAAGGTACGGGGGAGTGTCATACTTTTTTAGATGATATTGTTGGAGCTATTGCCGCAAGTGCCTCAAGTCGCTTAGCACATTCGCTTGCTCACTTAGAATAATAGAAAACAAACGAAACAGCCCCCAAGGAAAGTTGTCATGTTCTTCCTTGGGGGCTCTTCTTTAATTCCTTTTTTTAATCCTTCCACTCTAATAGGTGATTCCACTGATAAGTAGGCTGGTGCTCACATTTAGCAATATCTTCCTTAGACGTAAATCCTGTAAAAACAAGCGCGGTATCAATCCCTGCATTAACACCCGCTAAAATATCCGTATCATAGTTATCCCCAATCATGAGAGCCTCTTCTTTACTTAACCCTTTTTGCTCTAATATCAGTTCAATCATCAAAGGTTCTGGCTTGCCTATAAAACGAGGAGCCACCTGCGTAGAGGTTGAAATCACAGCCGTTAAAGAACCATTCCCAGGCAATAGTCCTTTCTCCGTTGGTAAGGCTTTATCCCCATTGGTTGAAATAAAGGTAGCGCCTGCACGTACAGCTAAAGCCGCCTTAGCTAACTTATCATAGGTAATTTGACGATCTAAGCCTGTTACGACATAATCACAAGAAGCAAGCTCCTCTTCCTCTGTCACTAGTTGCAGACGAGCTTCTTCAAGCAGAACGAAGCCCCTCCTCCCCAATCATATATACTTTAGCATGAGGCTTTTGATCGGCAATATATTGTGCTGTAGCCATACTCGTTGTATAGACTTTATCTTCTGTCGTCTGAATATCAAATAAGGCGAGATGCTTCACTACATCTGCGGGGCGTTTTGTTGAATTATTAGTCAAAAATAAGTAATCCTGCCCTGCTTTTTCTAATTCTTGTATAAATAGAGGAGCTTCCTCAATTTTCTCACTGCCTCGATACATGGTACCATCTAAATCAATCAGAAATAATTTGTATGTTTTCATGATTCCTCTCCTTCATGCTACTCCGGTAAAAAAGCACTGACAGGTCCTAGTTGCTCGTTAAGATATAGACGAACACATGTAGGGAAGCTTTCCATAGCAGAACGCACTTCTTGATAGTGACTCCATATGACTTCCGCTTGAACTTGTTCATACTCAGTTACTAAGCTTTTTCTAAGCTGAATCCATTTCACTAATCCTAAGCCCACCTGCTGGTCGACCACTTGTTCGTCCGTTAAAATATCAATGATATCTTCATAACTCCCGGGATCTCTCATAATAAATCCATCAATCATCTGATTCCCTACATCTAAAATAGCCTCAATAGACATATGAGCTGCTCTTTCTAAGGCAAGTCTTGCTCCGACATCCTCAGGAAGCTGCTCCTGTGAGGCAAGGTAGGTTAACAATCCTTCTATATATGTAAGACGTTGCTCAAGTTTCTTTCGATCAACAAAATACATGTCATGAACTCCTTATTCTCTAGCCCTGATCTCGCAAAGCTTCTAGATTATTTCTTATTTTCTTTTCTCTTCTGAATCTTTCCTACCATAATCGTAATACCAAATGTTAAAATAATAGCTAACAAGGTGACCATTGCCAGTCCTTTTTCCATTTTCCCTTACACCTTCTTTACATTCGTCATTATCCTTATTTTATACTAAAATAAAGAAAGAAAAAAGAAAGGACATACTATAGACAGACAGGTAAATGGACAATAGTTATGGATCGTCACTATTTTTATAAAAACTGGGGAGTGAAAGCTATGAGTGAAGCTATATTTATGTATGATGATACAGAGGATACAAGAACACGATTTGTTGGATTTATTGGAGAATCCAAACGTTTTGACCTTGCGTTAACCTCTTCCACACGCTTCTATGGAAAAACATTGGTTCACGATATTCAGAATGGCCGCTCAGCATTATTGGACGCGATGACTTAGAGGAAGAGGGATATCTTGAGTTTGCCTTTCAATTAACAGAAGAAGAGGCTAAGGAGCTATTTGAATTTCTAGAACAGGTCATCTAAACAAAAATGTATACTTTCTTATTCAGTAAAAAATCCCCTTTTGCGCTTCACTAATGAAGGTTGAAAGGGGTTCTTCTTATGTTCTTATGGTTCAGTTACTTGTGTGGCTTCTTCCGTCGCCTGTTGCTCTTCTACTGGAGTATACCCTGCTGGCGGGTTCACTCTTTTGGCAACGAAATACGGACAACCAAAATTACAATACTCTAAAATATACTCATCTAGGGTACTAATTTTATTATCGTAGGAAGCTTTTGCTTTTTTATTATGATCATCGTAGAAACCGCGCAAACGCAATTGACTGTATCCCCAATCTCCCACGACGTAATCATATTTGGCAAGCACTTCACTATACCTTTCCTTAAATGCCTCTACATTCCAACCTTCACGGACATTTTGAACCACTTCATAAAAACATCCCTGAACCTGTATCATGTTCATCACTCCTAACTCGTTATTACAATAATACCATCTTCCCCCTAGGTAAAGGAAATATTTTATCTAATTGTTCTGTTCTGTAGAAGGGCAATCTATAGATAGGAGGTGTATTCAACAATGGACAAAAAGTGGGTAGGAATCATGTTATGTGCCTTGCTTATTCTTGGAGTGGGCTGTCAACCACAAGCAGGAAATCAAGCTCAAACAGCGAGAAACGACGGCACGTCCAATGAGGGAATCGTACGAGGAAAAGGATATACATCTCTTTATCGAGACGCCCAGCATCCTCAGCAGGATCAGCGAAACGCTCGTCTCTTTACCTTTGATCGGGATATGGGGACCAATCGCGACTATGATCTAGGGAATACTCGAACTCCAGGAACAAGGATTGGACGAGATCAGATCCCTTATGGCTATGCCAGCCATTCTGCTAATGATGCTGACGTCATGTTCCAAGGCTATGGAGCCAATATCTATATTGATCGGCAAGTCGTTGCCGAAGCTGTTAGTCAAATTGTTGTAGGACTTCAAGATATCGAGGAAGCAACCGTTGTTGTCGCTGATGATGTCTGTCTTATTGGATATCATGGGGTAGGAAATCAAGAAGAAATGGATGAACAGGTATGGAGCAGTGGATTAAGTGTCACTCCTAGATGGTTTAAAGTCTATACAACAAACGATACCACTACGGTACAAAGAATAAAGGATTTAGGAACGAACCCTAAGGGCCATTCTTTTAATGTTCAAGGATTAGGTCGAGAAATTGAAAACATTATCGCCCAGGTCGCTCAAACTGAAGCGAATCAAGGAAGAAAGCAAGATACGATGGATGAAGGTGACATGAATCAGGACGAAAGACATAAACGAGGAATCATGGAGAAGCGGGGATTCCATCGGATGGGTGTTCAATAATTTTTTTTGCCTAACTAAAAACCCCCCAGCAGAACGCTTCCTTACCATGGATACACTCTGTTGGGGGATTCTTTTTTAAATTGATTTACGCTTCTGCCACTTTTTGATCATGACTCTGAGCAGACTGTACTTGCTCATGTGCGTGATAAGAAGAACGAACAAGCGGCCCTGACTCTACATGGCTAAATCCTCTTTTCAAGCCTTCTTCTTTCAGCTTGGCAAAATCATCAGGATGCCAATACTTCTCTACCTTCATGTGTGATCTTGTCGGCTGTAAATATTGCCCGATTGTTAATATGTTAACATCATTGGCACGAAGATCATCCATCGTTTCAATAATCTCTTCCCATGTTTCACCTACTCCTATCATAATACTTGATTTTGTAGGTATTTTGGGTTGCATTTCTTTCGCTCGTTTAAGTAGCTCTAAGGTACGATCATACTTCGCTCTTGCCCGAACACGGTCAGATAAACGTCTTACCGTTTCGACATTATGATTTAAGATGTCTGGCTTGGCATCCATGACAATTTTTAAAGCATCATAGCTTCCCATGAAATCAGGGATCAGAACCTCTACGCTACATAACGGAAGTCTCTTTTTAACCGCTTTTATACTTTCAGCAAAGATCGTAGCCCCACCATCCCTCAGATCATCTCGAGCAACAGAGGTAATGACACAGTGCTTTAAGCCCATTTTTTCTGCCGTTTCTGCTACTCTTTCAGGCTCCGCCCAATCAAGCTCCGTAGGAAGACCTGTTTTAACTGCGCAAAAGCGGCAAGCGCGGGTACAAATATCACCAAGGATCATAAACGTAGCTGTACGATGTACCGCCCAGCATTCATATATATTTGGGCATTTAGCCTCTTCGCAAACGGTATGTAACGTTTTGTCACGTAACATGGATTTCAATTCATTGTAATTCTTATTTGTTGTTAATTTAATTTTTAACCATTCAGGTTTACGTTCCATTTACAGCAACTCCGTTTCTTGCAGGATTCATTATACATTATACCCTTAATCACTAAGAACACCAACTCCTTTATCTTGTTGCCATGAAATGGATTCATGAAACTTTTATTAATTCGCCAAAATAAAGGGAGAGCTATCGTAAAACTTACTCACATCTATACTAGCCTGATTTTTGAACTGATTTTTTAGAGGAGGAAGCCCTGTGAGAAAAGCGTTTCTGTGGTTCTGTATTATTCATTTTTTCACATTGAGTTGTTTTTCTACCGTGGTCTTAGCCAATGAAAAACCTATAGAAGAAGTATTGATGGACCGAAAAGCTTTGTATTTGAAATACGAGGCGATTACACAGGTTCCCTGGTATTTTCTCGCAGCCGTAGACCAATTTGAAAGAAATATTCAACAGGTACGAAAGGATATTCCGAAAAGAGATACGACGATCTCCATCTACTTTTCTCCAGAGTATTGGGCTGGGGCCTTAAACCTTGATAAAGAAAACCCTTCATTAGAATCCATTCTCTTCTTTGATGGTGAAGGAAAAGATGGGAATGGCGATGGAAAAGCGGAGCGCACAAACGATGAAGATGCTCTGTACACTATGAGTGACTACTTAGCTAAATATGGTTTCACTTGGGAAGACTTTAAGATTGCTCTCTGGGATTATTATCACCGGGAGCAAACGGTAAATCAAATTATGACAATCGCCAAGATTTATCACCACTTTCAAACCATTGATCTAAGAAAGAAAGTGTTTCCTCTCCCTTTATTCCATAACTACAGCTATAGAAGCACTTGGGGGGATCGCCGAGGCTGGGGCGGAAGGCGGATACATGAAGGAACCGATATCTTTGCCTCTTATGGAGTTCCCGTACGCTCAACGACCTATGGAGTGGTTGAAATTATGGGGTGGAATAAATACGGAGGATGGAGAGTCGGCATTAGAGATATTCACAATGTGTACCATTATTACGCCCATCTTTCTGGATTTAACAGCGACGTAAAAGAAGGACATGTTGTAGAGCCTGGAACCGTCATTGGTTATGTAGGCAGTTCTGGATACGGAAAGCCAGGTACTTCGGGCAAGTTCCCTCCCCATCTGCATTATGGAATGTATAAGGACAACGGTAGAACGGAATGGTCATTTGATCCCTACCCCTCCCTTCGATTATGGGAAAAGCAAGAAAGGAAACGTAAAAAAAGATAACCTCTTCTCTTCTGAGGTTGTCTTTTTTCAACTTAACTCCTTACTTATTCATTAGAATCCGTTTTTTTTGCCGGCATCATATGTGGGATAGGCGTTACTTGACCATCTCCCCCTTTAAAATAATATTCAGGAACCTCTCCTTGAACAAAAATATGATCAATCGGAAATTCCGTTGTCACCACAGCTTCATCCGAAGAAAAAGGAATAACAATTCGTACATCTGCTTCAATTCTCAAGTAAACGACAATCATGACATTGTTGATCCCAGCTTCCTGCATTCTGACATCAATATCTGCTCTTGCCGCTCCCATCGGAATCAGCGTAATCGGTACATCAGGACCTAACTGAGACAAAATATTACTATTTAGCGCCTGACCTATGGGAATAGAAACAGGCTGTTGATAGAGCTCCATTAGTGTTTGGTTCGCTCGATCCGTTACTTGAGTGACAATTCTGGCATGTTTCGACTGATCAAAAGAAATGTAAGCTATCTTCCCTTCTGTTCGTTCATGAATAAGCTGATCCTCATCAGAAAAGCTTTCACTTATTTTTTTGGAAATAGCTTCATTTATGGCAAGCATGGCAATTTGTTTGACATGAGTACGGGCAATCTCCTTCAAGGCTGGTTCTAGATTTCTCTCAACAAAAACAAAGCCTTGAATCGAAATAAGGGTTAATAAGATAAGAACAATCAAAAAAATATGTTTTCCTCTTAATGGTCCTTTTCGATTGGTTTTGAATTTATTTGACAATTCTTTACACCCCCTACTCTATGTCTATGCGACATGCTCTTATTTATGGTTAAAAATTTTAGACATGTTCCCTCTAGACAAATGGAATGTTCATGGTATAATTTGATTAAAGTTGTACTAAGGCAAAACTTTTTGTCCAGTAAAACTTAAGGTTTTTTAGGCTGATCCATCACTTTTTTTACACAAAAGCATATAGTATTTTTATCCTTGGTAATAAACAGACCCCTGTTCATGCCATTTTATTTTTAACAAAAAGTTGCACAAGAGCAACTTTTGTATCCATACGAAACATTTGCTAGGTAAGGAGGTTTTATCCTTGAGTTCTAATCATACAGAAGAACTGCATTCATTAAGCTCCATTCAAGTTCAGCAGCTGTCCGTTTCCTATCACGGTAAGCAAGTATTTAAGCCTTCCTCTGTCACTCTTGAACAAGGAAAGCTGATTGGCATTATTGGTCCAAATGGAGCTGGCAAGTCTACTTTCCTAAAAGGAGTTATGGGACTTATTCCTATAGATTCTGGAGAGATCCGGATTTTCAATCAAGCCGTGAAAAAAGTACGCAAAAGAATTGCCTATGTCCCTCAGCGCTCCGATATTGATTGGGACTTCCCTGTATTAGTGAAGGATGTTGTTATGATGGGGCGTTATCCGCTTATGGGCTGGTTCCGCAGAGAAAAGGAGAAAGATCGCCAAATCGTATCTGCCGCCTTAGAGAAAGTAGGCTTAACGAGCTTGGCTAAGCGCCAAATTGGTCAGTTGTCTGGCGGACAACAGCAGAGAGTTTTCTTAGCTCGAGCACTCGCCCAGGAAGCAGATCTATTTCTACTTGATGAGCCATTTGTCGGGGTGGACGTGGCAACTGAGCAAATTATTCTTGCCCAGCTTCGACAGCTTATCTCAGAAGGAAAGACCATCGTTGTGGTTCACCACGATTTAAGTAAGGCAACCCACTATTTTGATCGCCTGCTTCTAATCAATCAGGAGATCATTGGCTATGGACCTTCGGAAGAGATGTTCCAACCAGAATGGCTGGATCGCACTTACGGAAACCAATTAACGATGATCCACAAAGAAAATCAAGTGATGGTGATAAATCAATGATGATCATACAATCCCTTTATCAATTTATTGATTCGCTTTTTAGGTATACCTACTTACAGCAAGCCTTGATCGCTTCGATCCTCGTTGGAATCATCTGTGGCGTAATTGGTTGCTTTATCATTCTAAGAGGAATGGCTTTAATGGGAGATGCGATTTCACACGCTGTCCTTCCGGGAGTAGCTATCTCCTATATGCTTGGGATTGGATTTTTTTGGGGAGCCGTGGTTACAGGAGTACTCACTGCCATTGGAATCGGGTATATTTCTCAGAATACACGGATTAAGGAAGACTCTGCCATTGGAATCATGTTTACCGCAGCCTTTGCTTTAGGAATTGTTCTAATTAATTTAATGCGCGGTGTCAGTGTCGATCTTTACCATATTTTATTTGGGAATGTCTTAGGCGTTTCCTCTCAAGATTTAGTCATTGTTGCTGTAATCGGAGTGATCGTACTGGCTGTTATTATCTTATTCTTCAAGGAATTATTGATTTCTACTTTCGATCCGATTATGTCTAAAGCAATTGGACTGCCAACCAACCTGATTCATTATTTTCTGATGCTGTTACTTTCTCTTGTCACAGTAGCATCCTTAAAAACGGTTGGGATCGTCTTGGTTGTGGCTATGTTGATTACTCCAGGGGCTACAGCCTACCTTCTTACTGATCGCTTAAGTATCATGCTTTGGATATCAAGCTTCATCGGTGTTCTCTCATCTGTGTCAGGTTTATTTCTATCCTACACGCTCGATGTTTCTTCTGGTGCAGCCATCGTTCTTGTTGCTACTTTCTTCTTTATGCTGGCTATGTTATTTTCACCCAAGCAAGGTATTCTATCTAAAGCCATTAAGACTCGTCGCTTACGTAAAGCCATCAATGAATAAACATCATAGATAACATACATCTCCCAAGCCTAGAAAAAGGGAGAAAAAAACGGAGAAGGAGAAATGTGTCATGAAAAATTTACAATTATTACGAAACAAAACAAACTGGAGAGCAAAAGGAATTCTGATTCTAGTTATGAGCCTTGGATTTATGATGCTATTGTCAGGTTGTGCGCTGGGCTCTTTAGGACAGCCCATAGAAAAAGATAAACCTCATGTGGTTTCTTCTTTTAGTGTCATTCACGATATTGTCACTCATATTGGAGGAGATCGAATTCAAGCTGATTTCTTAACCCCTATCGGAGAAGATCCACACGAATTTGAACCTACTCCTAGTACATTTAAGCTGATCTCAGATGCCGATCTTTTGTTTTATAATGGGTTTAACATGGATTATTGGATTCGTAACTTAGCGCAAAATGCAGAAAGTGCTGGACGTGAGATCATCCTGACAGAAGGAGTCCCTGCCATTCCATTAAGCGCAGAAGCTGGAGAATTATCTGGGAAAGAGGACCCTCATGCTTGGCTCAATCCTAAGCATGTTATGATTTATGCACAGAATGTAGCAAAAGCTCTCATCGAGCTAGACCCCGAGGGAGAAAGCTATTACCAACAAAACTTAGATCGTTATCTTACCGAGCTAAAAGAGCTTGATCAATGGATTGAGGAACAAGTGAAGCAAATCCCAGCAGAGAAAAGAGTGGTGATAACCAGCGAAAGTGCCTTCAAATACTTTGCTGAAGGCTATGGGTTCGATTATGAATCTATATGGGAAATTAATGCTCACGAAGAAGGAAGTGCACGACAAATCGAACGTTTAGTAGAGGTTATCACGTCTAGACAGCTTCCCGCTGTCTTTCTAGAAACAAGTGTGGATTCAAGACCCATGGATCGAGTCGCTAGTGAAGCTGGAATTGAAATTGCAGGAGAAGTATTCACCGATTCTATCGGCTTACCTGGTTCTGGCGCAGAAAACTATATTGATATGATGCGTTCAAATGTAAAAACCATTGTAGAGGGACTATCCCAATAGTCGCAGATTGGCATATGCAAAAGCACAAAAGAATCTAATCAGATTCCTTTGTGCTTTTTGTACTTTTGTGCTTCCTCCCTCTACTTCCACCAATCATCAAATACGGAGATAGGAGCCATTCTTTTATGCTCTGTTCTGCTATACCATTCCTCAATCCTTTGACGACTTTGTTCCTCTACTTTTTTGCCTTCTAGATAATCATCTATTTCTTCATAGGTGACTCCTAAGGCTGTTTCATCAGGCAATTGAGGTTTATCATCTTCTAGATCCGCTGTAGGCTTTTTGAGATAGAGATGCTCTGGGCAGCCTAGTTCTTGTAACAATTGCTTTCCTTGTCTTTTATTTAAACGGAAGATAGGAACAAGATCCGCTGCTCCATCTCCGAATTTAGTATAAAAGCCCGTAATGGCTTCTGCTGAATGGTCTGTCCCAAGAACCACGCCTTGATGGGCTCCGGCAATACTATACTGTACCTTCATTCTCTCTCTGGCTTTTTCATTTCCCTTGAGAAAGTCACTTAGCGTAACACCAGCATCCTTCAAGGAAGCTATACTAGCATCTACCGCTGGCTTAATGTTCACGGTGTAGAGTTTGCTTGGATTAATAAATTGAATTGCATCCTGACAATCTGCTTCGTCTTTCTGAATACCATAAGGAAGTCGTACCGCGATAAATTGATACTTACTTGTCCCTTCCTCTTGGTTGAGTTCATCCACAGCCAATTGAGCCAATTTACCGGCTAACGTTGAATCCTGTCCACCAGAAAGCCCCAGTACAAAGGATGTAATAAAAGGATGTTTTTTGGCATACGTCTTCAATAAATCAATACTTTTTCTTATTTCCTCTTGAACATCAATGACTGGTTTGGTTTTCATTGCTTCAATAATTGTTTTTTGCATGGCTTCCATCCTATTCCCTCCTATTCTAATTCCCTATCCGATTCCGCATAGATTCCTTGTTCTTTAATATAGCGATAACACTCCTCTGGAAGCAGGTATCGCGGTTCACCCCCACGCGCTAGTTCTTCCCTAATATAAGTAGAGCTGATCTCCATAGCTAATCCCTTGTCCAGCAGCTGAAAACGACCATCATCATAATTTCGTAACAAGGCGGAATGAGCAATAGTACCAAGCATGTCCACTCCATTGCGAGCCATGATGATAAATTGATTTCTAGCGATTAATTCCTCTGCAAAGCGCCATTTTCCCGCAGCGATATCGACAAGCAGATCCGCTCCCATAATAAAAAACACTTCGTCTCCCTTGTCCTTGTTCTTAAAATATTCCATTGTATAATACGTGTATTGCTTTCCAGGGAGAACTTGCAGCTCATATGTATCCAATTCAAATTTAGGATTGTTCTGGATGGCTAATTTAATCATTTCCACTCGATGCCGATCATCGGTTTTCGTTTTCTTATCAATTCTCTTATTAGAGGAAGGAAGAAAAATCACCCTATCTAATTTCTTGCGATGCGCCACTGTCGAAGCTGTCCATAAATGAACGTTTGTGATTGGATCAAAGGATGAACCATATATGCCTATCTTCGCCATTCCCATCCCCCTCCTTCTTCTTTTTCTTTCTATACTCAAGCGTTCTTTTCTTCTCTATGCTCCTGTACAATCCTACGCAGGCTTACCCACCTTAGGGTTTGGGTTTCTCCATTTCATGCTGAATGTTCCTGATAATCTGCATCTTATTATCCCAACATTGCTGACTTAAGTCCACTGGGTATTCTTCGGGATTCATGGTGCGTTTATACTCGTCCCATAAGAAATCTAAATTCTTAGCCACATATTTTTGAATGTCTGTTATTGGTGGATTCTCATAGACTTGTTTGCCCTGTTTAAAGACATCAACATGAAGCTCTCTCGCTTCAAAATTGGTCACAAACTTGCTAACGAAGGTATGAACGGGATGAAACATCTTTAGGCGTTCCTCTTGATTAGGATTTTCATTCGCCAGTGCAATATAATCCCCTTCCGAGCGTTGATTCACTTGGTTAATCACCCTGTATAGCTTTTTCATTCCTGGTGTCGTTACCTTTTCAGGATTGGAAGAGATTTTGATGGTGTCTACCATTTTACCATGCTCGTCCTCAATCGCTACGATTTTATAGACAGCGCCGAGAGCAGGCTGGTCAAAAGCCGTAATCAGCTTTGTTCCAATTCCCCATATATCAATCTCCGCCCCTTGTGCTTTCAGATGAATAATCGTATATTCATCTAAATCATTCGAGGCAACAATTTGTGTCTGTGTAAATCCAGCCTCATTCAAGAGCTTTCTTGCTTCCTTGGACAAGTAAGCCATATCTCCACTGTCTAGACGGATACCTGCAAACTCGATTTGCCCCTCAAATTCCTTGGCTACTCTAATCGCTGCTGGAACTCCAGAACGAAGGGTATCATAGGTATCTACAAGAGGAATAAAGACTTTATTCCTTCTACGAACACAGCTTTCCGCATACTTTTTCATCGCCACATAATCGCTGCGATAGGTTTGAATCATAGAATGAGCATGAGTTCCCGAAACAGGAATCCCAAATTTCTTTCCTGCTCGCACATTACTTGTGGCATCAAAGCCAGCGATAAAGGCAGCTCTTGTTCCCCATATAGCAGCATCCATTTCATGAGCTCGACGAGTCCCGAATTCCATTGCCTTCGCCTGACCGATCACTTGTTTAATTCTTGAAGCCTTCGTAGCCACCAGCGTCTGATAATTAACAATGTTTAAAAGGGCGGTTTCAATTAACTGTGCCTCTGCTAGAGTTGATTCTACTTGAAGAATGGCTTCATTTCCAAAAACCAATTCTCCTTCTCTTAAGGAGCGAATATTCCCGGTAAATTGAATATTTTGCAGAAATTGAAGGTATTCTTCCTCATAGCCAAATTCATCTCTTAGATACTCAATATCGCTTTCGGTAAAGCGAAAGCCCTTAATATATTCGATGATTCTCTCTAACCCTGCATAGACACCATATCCATTGCCGAAGGGTAATTTTCTAAAAAATAGCTCAAACACAGCTTTTCGCTTGTGCATCTGATCATGCCAGTAGGTTTCAACCATGTTGATCTGATAGGCATCGGTATGCAAAGCTAAACTATCGTCCACATATTCTTTTCTCATTCTCCCTCTCCCCTTTTCTAGCTGCTTCTTTACACGATTTTGGCGTTTAAGCATCCTTTAAAATGACCTAATGCCCACTCGTGACCTGCTTGATTAAAACTAGCCACCGCTTTCTCGTGAATCACAATTTGAAACCCTTTATTATAGGCATCCACAGCGGTATGCAGTACACAGATGTCTGTACACACTCCAACAAGATGAACTTCTGTAATCCCTCGTTCTCTTAACCTTATCTCAAGATCCGTACCGGCAAATGCACTATATCTTGTCTTATCCAAGGAATAGACGTTGTCCCTCTCTTGATTTACTTTATATAGTTCATGAAGGCGGCCATATAAATCTCTTCCCTTTGTTCCTCTAAGATTGTGTGGTGGAAACAAACTTGTTTCGGGATGAAAAGGATCTCCCTCTTCATGTACATCTAGAGCAAAGACGACAAAGTCTTGGTTCTTAATCATTTCTTCCGTTATATTCACAATCGCCTCTTCAATTTCTTGTGCGGGTTTCCCACACGTTAACGCTCCTTGATCTGCAACAAAATCCCATGTGTAATCAATATTAATTAAAGCTTTTTTCTCCATAATTCTCTCTCCTTTACTTAGGCTCTCATTGTATAAATGGATAATGATGGTTCATAAGCGACAAATCGGTACAGCTGCGCTGGAGTCTTCGAATATCGATTGGATTTCTTATACTCCCCGTTTTCTTTGATCTTCTCCAAAAAAGGCAGGGTAGGTGCTTTGCGAAAGAAGGCTGGGTCTGATTTAATCGAAGGATCGTCACTTACGGTTAGCAGCACTCCTTGAAGTTCAGACAAAACAAATTCTGAGGGCAGAAATTTCTGGGCAATGGTTTTCAGCAGCAAATCTCTCTTAATGAAGCCGAGCGCCTCTTCAATAATCTGCCGATGGTCAAAAGCAAGATCCAATTGAAAGACCTCTTCCAGTGTAAATAATTCTACTTCTTCTGCATCGTCTGCTGCCTTTCTCTTGCTGAGATAATCTTCGGGAACGATCGCATAGTGTGCATTCGAGATGATCCAGCCTCTTTTATCTCGTCCTGGCTGATCATAGACACCGAAATGCTGAATATGAATATCTGTTACTCCTGTTTCCTCTTCTAGCTCTCTTTTCGCTGCCTCAAATGCCGTTTCATCCGGCTGGATAAAGCCACCCGGCAATGCCCATTTTCCTCCCTCTATGTTGGGTTCTCCTTCTGCATCTTTCTCCGCTCGCTTAATCAGCATGAGCTTTAAGCTTTTGGTCGGAGGCTTATACATTTCTACTTCCTCTGAGATGATGGTAAAAACAGCAATATCACTTGTATACCCATCTGGCGTTCGATACTTTCTTGCATCATAATGTGCCAATACTTCTTCTTCTGAGTTATATTTTGCCATATCTATTTCCTCCATGATTCTGCAACAGGTTCATATTCTGCTATAGGGTCAGGTTTGCATTTTATAAATTAACGATTTGTTAATTGTTAATTGTTAATTGTTAATTTAAATATACACGATTTATCCAAAGGATGCAAGAAGAAAATGGTTTAGGAATAAAAAGACTTTACTAACAAATTGAGGTATTATAATAAGGAGAGATAAATGAAAGGAGGGGGACGATGAGAAAGTCATTTGTGTTCGCCACTATTTTTGTAGTAGCTTTATTCTTCTTTTCTTTTTTCACATCCAATTGGTCTTACCTTTATTATATTTCAGGGACTCTAGGGCTGGCATGTATCTCTTGTGCTCTATTATCTTACTTAGATATACTGATTCTAGGGAATAAGGGAACATTTTCTCATAAAGAAGGCAGAAAAAAGCCACGAACCGAGTTAGCTAATCAGTATCTAGCTGCTTCTATTCCTAACTTAGCAGCAGCAGCCATTTATATCATGTTGATCCCTGCTTAAAGAATACCCCCACTTTTTCATCCTGCTCTTATCCTGATGTTAAGTGAGGGTATCAAATCATAGTTCATACAGTTTGTTCGGTAGGCAATCTACTTAATACAACTTTCCTTGACGGTAGAGAATCGTTGATAATTTGAGAACCGCTTGAATATAACAATTCTGACGTAGTGAGTAAGGATCCCCAAAAAACTGAGGAAGGATCGTATTCATGGTCCCCTTCATCTTTTCAGAGAGTAGATGATAGACTTCATTCTCACTATAAAATTGGGTTTCACGTCCCTGAAGCCATTCTAGATAAGACACAATAACCCCACCCGCATTTGCCAGAATATCGGGAATAATCATGACCCCTTTTTCGTTTAAATAACGATCGGCTTCTCCTGTTATGGGAGCATTGGCTCCTTCAACAATGATGTTGGCTTTAATTTGATCCTTATTTCTGTCATGAATTTGATCTTCTAATGCAGCTAAGAATAGTACATCGACATCTAGAGTAAGCACCTCTTCACGGTCTAGAATGGATGCCTTTACTCCTGCCTTGGTTAGCTCCTCCTCACTTACAGGTAAATCTCCCGCCGATTTCGAAACAAAATCAATCAGCGCAGGAATATCTAAACCTTCTGGATTAAATACTGTTACATTTCGATCACTTACCGCCACAACCTTATTATTCAATTGCGTACAGTGGTAAGCTTCATTCGCTGTAACCGAACCCACATTTCCAAACCCCTGGATCGCTAGAGTAAGGGGTTGATCTCTATAGGCGAGTGCTGTTTGGGCAAACACATTCTTACTTCCCGCTAACCATCGGCTATGCTCATGTACAAAATCATGAAGTAAATAACGAAATGAAAAATAAACGCCTTTTCCTGTCGCCTCTCTTCGTCCTAAAGACCCTCCATTCACCACACTTTTTCCAGTAAAGCTTCCTCTGTATGGAGTGCCAGGGCGAATGCTTTTATATTCAGCCATCATCCAGTCCATTTCACGTTCCCCAGTTCCAACATCGGGAGCCGGAATGTCCTTGTCTGGACCTAATACATCACTAAAATATTGAACATATTTTTTGCATATGAGATGAAGCTCTTTTTCTGTGAAATCTCGGGGATTTAGAATCACCCCTCCTTTTCCACCACCAAAAGGAACTTCATGTAAGGCATTCTTCAATGTCATTAATACAGCCAAATTGGTCACTTCATCCTCGTTCACCGATTCATGAAAACGAATCCCACCCTTGTAAGGACCAAGTGTATCATTATGCTGTACTCGAAAAGCCGGGATACGGACAACTCGCCCATCCTCCAGTGAAATGCGTAAGAAAGATTTATGTATATGATTGGGAGTGGAAAGAATTGCCGTTAAGGAAGTAAACATTTGCTTTCTTGTTAGTCCCTGTAATTCAGGTAAAAAAAGTTCATCTTGCATCAAAGCATTGAGTGATTCTTGCACGATTTGACCTGTTTGACTCGCCATGTTATCGATACCTCCAATTTGATAAAGTAGATTGCCATCAGATGGAGTTTTTACTCCACCTGATTGGTTCGTCGCCCTTATATTTATCAGTGCAGTCTTTTCAACTGCATTGTATCACATACTTGGAATAATATGAAAAAAAAGCCGGTTCTACTTAGAGAACCCGCTACTGTATGTTTGTTCACTCTATATTCTTGCTCCTACGTTCGTACACCTTAAAAAAGTAGAGATACGGATTTTTTTCATCCTGTACTCCCTGTTCAGATGAAACCAGCTCCCACTCGTTTTCATCAAAGGGAGGAAAGTACGTATTTCCTTCAAACTCTGCTTCAATGTGCGTAATATACAATCGATGAGCGATAGCAAAGCCTGCTGAAAAAATCTCGGCTCCACCGATAATAAAAACCTCTTGATCTTTCCCGTGATCTTCAATTTGATCCAAGCTATGGATAATCGAGCAACCCTCTGCAACGTACTCCTTATTCCTAGTCAGGATTATATTTTCTCTTCCCGGTAATGGACGCCCAATGGATTCATAGGTTTTTCTACCATGATAATGGGATGTTCCATGGTGACTCGTTTAAAATATTTTAAATCAGCCGGAAGATACCAAGGTAAATCATTATCTTTGCCTATCACTCTATTTTGATCCATGGCTACAATCATTGAAATGGTCATCAGACAGCTACGACTCCTTTTAATGTAGGGTGCGGATGATATCCTTCAATACTTATATCTTCTAATTCAAAATCGAAGACCGATCTAATATCTTGATTTAATTGTAATCTAGGAAGCTGGCGTGGTTCACGACTTAGCTGAACCTGAACTTGTTCTACATGGTTAAGATAAATATGAGCATCCCCTAAGGTATGAATGAACTCTCCAGCCTCCAAACCACATTCGTGTGCGATTAAATGAGTTAACAGAGCATAGCTAGCTATATTGAATGGAATACCTAGAAAAATATCTCCACTTCTTTGATAAAGCTGACAGGAGAGCTTCCCTTGCTGGACATAAAATTGAAATAGACTATGGCAGGGTGGTAAAGCCATATTTGTCGGAACATCCTCCGGATTCCAAGCCGTTACAAGTAAACGTCTAGAAGTAGGATTGCTTTTAATCGTGTGAATCACATCCTGCAACTGATCAATCGTACTTCCATTCGATGCTTGCCAGGCTCTCCATTGTTTTCCGTAGACATTGCCCAGTTCACCATATTTTCTAGCAAATTCGTCCTCTTCTAGGATTCGCTTCTTAAATTGCTCCATTTGCTCCTCGTAAATGACAGAGAAGGAGGGATCTTGCTGAGCACGCAAGCCAAAATTAGTCATATCTGGCCCTTGATACTCATCACTTTCTACCCACTTCTTAAACGCCCATTCATTCCAGATGTTATTATTATGCTGGAGTAAATAGCGAATATTTGTATCTCCTTTAATAAACCACAGCAATTCGCTTGCAATCAATCGAAAAGGAACTCTCTTCGTGGTAAGAAGCGGAAACCCTTCACTTAAATCAAACCTCATTTGATGACCAAAAATAGAGATCGTTCCCGTACCTGTTCGATCTTCTTTCTTTTCTCCGTTCTCTAAGACGTATCGGCATAAATCTAAGTATGTCTGTTCACTACGACTCATTGCTACTGGAAACCTCCTTGCTAATATCAAAAACATTCTGTTTCGCTTAATTTATTTATTTATTTATTTATTTGTTTATTTGTTTGATTGAAGTCTAGATTTCATTTAGGCAACCGAAACGGGACCTGCAATCACTAATGATAGCTGTTCTGCTAAATTAATTTCTTTCATAGTAGCTTGTCCCATCTGATCCTTAATAAGCCGAACGACAGGTCTACTAGGTAAGGATTTATTTAAGGCGATCACCACTCCAATAGAACCATCACTGAGCTTGACGGTCATACCAACGGGATACAAGGAAATCGTATCGCGGAAAAGCTCCACCAATTCCTTTTGAAATAAAGTTCCACTGCCAGCAAAGATAATCTCCATTGCCTGATGGGCTGGCATCGCTTTCCGATAGGAACGATGACTCGTCAGGGCATCAAACACATCACACAGTCCAATGAGCTTAGCATAATCATGGATCTCTTTATCCTTCAGTCCGCGCGGATAACCGGAGCCATTCTCTCTTTCATGGTGCTGATACGCACAGTGAGCACAAACAAAAGGAACTTCGTGAATCTTGCGTAAGATTTCAAAACCAGTTGTTGGATGCTCCTTAATAATGGCGAACTCTTCCTCTGTTAATTTCCCTGGCTTTGTCAAAATTTCATGCGGGGTCGTAAGCTTCCCAATATCATGAAGCATAGCACCTAGACCAATCTCTAAAATCTGTTTCTCTGAATAGTTTTTAGCCATTGCTAGGGTGATGGAATAAATCGTTACGTGCAGTGAATGAGTGAAGGTGTATTGGTCATAGGAGTACATATTGGTTAGCGCACTCATCACTCCCTGAAAATTATTTAAATCTTCGATAATACATTCTACCGATTTTCTAAAAGATTTAATGAATTTAGGGTCTTGCGCTGCGTGCAGTAATTTTCCACTATTGCTCAGCTTTGAAAACTGTTCTTTGATTGTTTCCATCGCCAAACGTCTTGTTGCATCTGTCAAAACCTCTGGGATCACAATGTCTTCCGTTCTTGAGTCCTTAATATAGACATACGTGATCCCCATATTGACAAGCCGTTCAAGCATCTTCTTGGTGAGATGTACACCCTCATTAATAAGTACTAGACCGTCATCGTTAAAAATGGCTTTGGCAAGCTGCATTCCTTCCTGACAATCTGAAGTTGACACTAACCTCATTGTTCATTCTCCTACTCCAAATCAGATTCATACACTCATTATATCAGACAAGCGTCCATTCCTCGATAAAGAAATTAAAATTAAAAAGAACAAATGGTAACAAGAGGCATTTGTTCTTTTTTGTGTATTTTATTTTTCTGCTTTTAAAGCATTTTAAGAATAGCTTCTCGACCGATCATCCCTGCATGAACGCCTAATTTCTCTGCTTCATATGTCACCGATTCAAGAGGAGCTTCTAGCAATTGATCAATCGTTTTCACTCCCACTGCTCTCCCAGCTAAAACACCGCGGTCTTTTAGTTTCTCGTTTAAAAGGGCAACATCTAAGGCTCCGCACATAATATAGCCTTTCTCAGTAGTAACCACTAATAAATTGGTTTTGGGGAGCTTCACTTCAATCGCTAGTACCTGGTGACCTTCTATTTGTATAGGACTTAGAGACATCATGTAATCTGAACACTCTCCTTTTCCTTTTGTCTTCCCTTACATAGACTATGTTGGAAGAGAGAAGAATGTTCGTCTATTCTACTTTAGTGAACATTTTTAGAATCGGGATGTGGACTTGGTCTATACTGACCTAATCCTTCCTCCGCCATTTTATCCTTGAGCTTTTCAATGAGAAAATTACCAAGCATCTGATAAATTTCATCTTCATTCATCTGATGTATAAATTGAATCAGATCCTCACGTCCATGATCCTGAAGAGCATACAATACTAACGCAATCGCATCTTCTTCATCCCCTACTAATTGATCCTTATACAATTCATATAAATCATTTATAAATTTCATTGTTTTCACCTCCTGAATCTTCAACGCATTTCCAGCGTTTAATATGAGTGCTTTCTATTCGTCCCTGTCTTAAACGATTGGCTAAAATATCTCTGATGAATTCCGGGAGTAAATAAGTTACTTTTTGCGCCTGATGAATTTCTGGAATCACTTTACTAAAGGTAAACATATCTATCGTCGCGATCTCATATTCTTTTTCTTTTTCAATACACTGATCATCATTAGTGAAGATGCCAATCACTCGTTTCTTCATCAATGATTCATTCTTATAGCGAATTTGCAGGCCATCAACAGATAGCATCCCCATTATTTTCCCTCTAAAACCATATCCTCGTATCGCCTTTCTCTGTTGCTCTAGCTCCAATGAACGTTGTAATAGATCCCAGATCTCATATCCTTGTAGTGTCACAATACAGGGATTTATGGGGTGAGGGCAGACTCGCAGTAGATCTCCGCGGGTGACGAGTCCAGAGTGAAGACGATCTAATATTTGTCCTGAATTAACAAGTGATATTGAAGTGTTACACCATTCTCTCAAGCCTTCCGCTAGCAAATTGCCAAAAGCAGACTCCTCATCCCATGAAACTTCTAATTCCTGATCCAGTACAGTCACTTGTTCATTAAGATGATCAAGGGCTTTCTGTTTCCATGCGTTAAGACGTTCGACTGTATGTAAATCAGGAGCCTTCTGCGAAGTAGGTATACACTGCGCTTCGATGTGTATTTTTTCTGCATCCCATTCAATGGATACATGCCCCACATATTCTCCTGATCTTCCCGCTTGATTAATCATGCTCTCTTCTATTCTTTCACCATTTTCAAGTAAATGGTGTGTGTGTGCGCCTAAAATCACATCAATCCCTGCTACTTTACGTGCTAATTCTTCATCATATGGCAGCCCCATATGAGAAAGAACAAGAATCAAGTCCACTTCTTCTCTTATTTGTTTTACTTGCCTCTCGATACTAATGAACGGGTCCTCTGTCTTCCACCCTAATAAATGATAGAAGGGTTCAAAGTTAATCGTAGCTCCAATGACTCCGATCTTCTTGCCACTCATCTCATGAATCGTAGCAGGAAGTAACCATGATGGCAGAGAATCGTCTTGGTTTCTAAGATTGCTAACCAATACACGGAAATGGGCCTTCTCATATAGCTTCTCTATTTGCTCCTTAGCAAAAGTAATTCCCTCATTATTTCCTATGGTTATATAATCATAGCCGAGTTCATTCATCAAGTCGATATTTGCTTCACCTAACGTCCCCTCTGTAATCAGGTGCGAACGATCTAAGTGATCTCCAATATCCAATAGTAAAAATTCTTCATTTCTATGTTGAAGTTCTTGTTTCAGACTCTGAATCGTCGATACTGTTTGTGGCCAATTTATAAAATGACTATGTAAATCATTAGTATGGATGAAATGTATGCGAGTTCGGCTCATATATCCCCCTCTTAAAAAGTTACATTTCGAAAATATCTTACATTATATCATGGGAAGAATCCGAATAAAACAAAAGAGAACTCCATGCAGGTTCCACTCACTCGTTTGGATAATTATACCATAGATTAATTGAAATACTTTGCTATTTTTATTCACATAACCCATGTTTTCCTTTTAATTGCCGTATGGTAAATATAGGGTTATAATGGAAATTGTGAAATAATGTGTGAGGTTAGGTGAAATAAATTATGAAACGCAAAGTAGCTTTAGTCTTTATACTCCTTAGTTTCTGCATAGGTATATTTCTATTGTCTAGTTGTTCATCTACACAAGAAGTGACTGATTTGAAAGATCCAAATACAGAGGAATACGTTGATACAGAAACTGAATGGAGGGATACAGATATAGAAAAATACTCTGAAGAAGCAACTGAATTAAAGGATACAGAAACCAAGACATACTCTGAAGAAGCAGAAGGAAAAGAGTTGACTGAAGAATTCATTTTCTCTACGAGTGTAAAAGTGGTTGATACAACTTTGTATGGCTCAAATGGCAATATGTCTGAAATTTTCCCTATCAGTACCAACCTAAAAAATTATAAGGTTTGGATTAATAATACAAGTGATAGTCATTATAATGTGACCATTACCTACGGCTCAGCAGGAGGAAAACTCCTCGGATCTTATAAAGTAAAGGCAGGAAAAAGCAAAACCTTGTACTTTGAAGCCGATGATACTATGGAGCGCTATATAAATATAACGTCTTCTAATGGGGCAGAACTACAAGGAGAATTAGCTGTTAGAATCGGTAAAAAGCTCAAAAACTAAATGGGCTTTTCCCTCATGGGAAATTCAGGATTTCCCACCAATGCTCCGTAATTCTTATTCTCAACCCTGAATTATTAGATCAAATTCCTATGAAACCTAAACAAGATGACCCCTGTACAAAACAGGAATCATCTTATCGGTGTAGCATGTTATTTTTTAAATAGGCTTTCAAAGGGTACACTTTAGAGTGACTATAATCCTTCTTT
>NZ_BAMO01000040.1 GCF_000615945.1 Caldalkalibacillus mannanilyticus JCM 10596 | reverse complement strand
CTAGGAAGGATAATTCTAGTAATATACGGCCGTATCTACTTTATACTAGTTGAAACCGACCTTTGAAAATTAGTTCTATTTTATATCTAAATAAGGAGTGAGTTATTTTGGTACAAAAAAAACTACTATTAATTATGTTAATGATAGCTCTTGTTTTTTCAACAACATCATCAATAACACTTGCTGAAGAAATTAACAAAGAACTTTCAACAGAAAAAAATATAGACTTTAAAGAATATACAGTAAATTATAATGGAGTTGAATTTGCTAGTGATTTCGAATTAACCTCTGAGGATATAGAATTTATATACAATATAGCTTTGAACAACAATAAAGAAGATGAGCTTTCAATAAATTCAGTTGATGGTGGTGGAAATTCAGGTACGATTACATACGGACCATTCGAAGATAAAATAGACAATAGTGGTATAAGAGTTTTCATTGACACTGTGGTTGCCCGCATGATGAAATATCTTAAACTTCCAGCAAAGGTTACCGAAAAGTTTTGGAGAAATTGGGCCTTTAATCATGTAACTGGATGGGCTTCAGGAAGCGTTGCACCTGATCACTATGTTAAACATTGGTTATGGGAAAAATTTGAATATCCTAATAACAGTAGTTGTAGAAGCGAGTATAATACTATAGTTTTCTATGACCAAGATTTTACTTTTACTAAACCTAAAAAAGTAGAAGTGCTCTGGGTAGCGACAAATTGCAAAAGATAAATAAGGTAAAAGTATATTAAATTTAACTAAACAAACACTTTGCGTAACAACAATCGACGCTAAGTGTTTGTTTAACTTTAGATCTAACTCTTTTAAATGGAGCTGATAATATGATTAAGAAAACTCTACTCCTGTCCTTTAAAACCATCTTACTTGTTGGCATAGCCATTATCTTTATCAACGATTTTTTTCCACAATATATCTTAAATCAGGTGTTATCGAATAAATTAACGGCTATATTAATGATTGCTTTTGCTCTTATATTTTCATTACTTCCAATTTCGTGGGAAAGAAAAACAGAAAAAGAAGAAATAATAGATTCTATTAAGTCTGATGTTTTGTTACTTCTATATATTGTAGCGTTAGCGGTCATCTTAAATTTACTAGGAGGGACGTCTCAAGTAGGGATTACGTTTAAAAATCCAATAGTTCTCCTTATTTTATTATGTGCTTTTGGAGAAAATATAAGGAAGGTACAAAAGTTAAAAAAATTGCGCTGATTATAGGGTGATGCTTACATCATCTTCTCTCTCATTTTTTAGGAAAATATACTTTTTTTGTAGATGGCCGAATCAATTTCATAATGCATTTTATTAAAAATGCTTGTAAGAGGAGAATTTTTATTACGAGGTTTATAAAAACTTAGGCAGTCTGATCAGTAGTTTGTAACTTAAGGTGGATACGATAACACGCTAGTGAATCTGAGTCAATAATTTGGACACAAAAAAGTTAAGTTCTAAGCAATCAGCTTACAGTGGTCTTCAACAGCCTGTGAAGCCCTAAAACCAAGGCGATCAGGTATTCTCTTTCTGCTATACCATCCTTAAAATAAGCCCCATCTTAGATTGCTGTGTTTGACAGGCGTTCTTTAATGCTCGAACCACTATATCCGTTGTCATTGTACGCTAAAATGAATACCCTACTATTTTATAGGTATATAAGTTTTAGCAGCTGGATACTTACCTCTTCGTAGTCACAATGGTCTTTCCTTTTTTCATTTTTGCGAACTTAATTTTACGTTATCGGGTTATTCAAAATGTTTCAAAAACACAAAAGGCCATCCCACATCATTCGCCTCATAGCCGCACTGGGATAGCCTTCTTTCTTTTCTTTTTAATTGTTATAATGCCCAACCTTGTCCACTTTTTCTCTGGCAATTCAATCTGTCTTCCCACTCAAGCAGTGCCCTTGTCCTGACAATTGCATTGCCAATTCTTCAAAAAAAGCTTTAACTCATCCATACAGACCGGCTTACTAAATAGATAGCCTTGCATTTTCATACAATCCTTCGAGAGAAGAAAATCTAGCTGTTCTTGCGTTTCAACACCTTCAGCAATGACATTAAGCTTAAGGCTATGCGCTAACCCAATAATCGCTGTTGAGATTAATCCATCGTTATATTGAGATGCAATATCGCGAACAAATGAACGATCGATCTTGAGCGTATCAATTAATAGATTACGCAAATAGCTTAAAGAGGAATAGCCTGTCCCGAAATCATCAATCGCAATGTGAATCCCCATTTCTTTTAGCTGTTTGATTTTCCTTAAGGTTTCATCCACATTTTCGATGATCACACTTTCTGTTAATTCAATTTCTAAGTATCTTGGGTCTAGTCCTGTTTCTTCTAAGGTTTGCTTGACCATATCGACAACATCTACTTGCTGAAATTGAGTAGAAGAGAAATTAACGGCAACTCTGATTGGAGGATAGCCTTCATCCTGCAAAGCTTTATTTTGTTTACAAGCAGTAGCGAGTACCCATTTACCCAGCGGTACAATCAAGCCTGATTCTTCAGCTAGCGGGATAAATTCCGCAGGTGAAATCATACCTCGCTGTGGATGCACCCAACGAATCAAGCTTCCATACCCATGATTTGTTTCGTTGTGAAATCTACTTGAGGTTGAAAATAGAGAATGAATTCATTCTGCTCTATGGCTTTTCTAATGCTGCTTTCCATGGACAGCTTTTCAAAGGAGCGTTTATTCATCGATGGATTATAAAATTGATAATTATTTCTCCCTAACTCCTTCGCCCGGTTCGTCGCAATATCTGCGTGCCTGACAAGAGAATCTATATCCTCTCCATCATTGGGAAACAAGCTTATTCCGATACTCGCTGATAAATGGAACTCATGTTCATTGATCACCCATGGTTCCTCTAAGCAGGTTAAGATTTGCTTCGCTTTCTTTCCAGCGTCCTCAGAGCTATCCAAGTTGTCCAAGAACATGATAAACTCATCTCCACCAAATCGCGCAAGCGTTTCATTCGATTCCAAGAATGCAGATAGACGATCCGCTAAGCCAAGCAGAATTTGGTCTCCGATTTCATGCCCTAAGCTATCGTTTATTTTCTTAAAGCGATCTAAATCAATAAATAGAATCGCAAATTTCTTTTTCTCTTTTTTCGCTCTCAAATAAATGGTATTCAAGCGATCTAAAAATAAGAAACGATTAGGTAAGTTGGTTAATTGGTCATGATAAGTGATATGATCAATTAATTGCTCAGCTCTTTTTTGTTCGGAAAAATCTTCTACAATGGCAAGCCCACCCGTAATTTGGTCATTTTCTTTTATCGGAGCAAACTTCACATTTAGCGGGATGGTCTTGTTAGAAGTAATGGTCCTATACTCACCATTAAAATGACTAATCTCTCCAGAAAGTACCTTCTTTATACAATACACCACTCGCTCATCAGGTAATTCCAATAAGTTAAGCCCGATTATTTTTTGTTTAGGAGAATTTAATATTTTTTCAAATCCTTCATTACAAACAGTGATGATCCCATCCCTATTAAAATGAAATACACCAACAGGAATATGTTCAATAAGCAATTCATATAGAGCTTCCGTTTTTGATTGTTTCTCCTGCATGATTTGGCCTCCTAAAAAATAGGGAATGTACAGTAACGAACTTTAGCCCATATTCTCATTATCGGCTTATAACTTCAAAATGTTTACTAAAAAACTAAAAACTATAGAGTGCATTAAGAAATATTTTCTAATGCATCCTATAGTTCTATAAAAAAGGTTTTTTATGTATGAAAAGGATTCCACTTTTGAAGCTGAGATAATTCCTCTTCCGTCAGCTTTCCTTCTTCTTGTGCTACCTTGAGCAGCTCTTGGTACGAGGTTAAGGTAACATATGAGGATTTTATCTCATGAAATGCTTGCTCTGCTTGCTGAAATCCATAGGTGAATATCCCAACAACCCCTAAGACCTCTGCTCCAGCTTCTCTTACTGCCTGAACCGCCGCTATAGAGCTTTTGCCCGTGGAGATTAGATCCTCAATGATGACTACCTTATCTCCTGGTTCGATTTTCCCTTCAATTTGGTTTTGCTTTCCATGCCCCTTAGCACTGGAGCGAATATAACTCATTGGAAGTTCAAGTAGATCAGCCACCCAAGCCGCATGAGGGATGCCAGCCGTAGCCGTTCCAGCAATCACCTCAGCCTCTGGATGATGTTGTTTGGTCAACTCAGCCAACCCTTGAGCAATTTCTCTTCTTACAGCAGGATAAGCCAGAGTTAGTCTATTATCTGTATAGATAGGGGATTTTATCCCCGAAGTCCACGTAAAAGGGTCCTGAGGTTTTAGCTCGACAGCCCCTATTTCAAGTAAATGCTTGGCAATTCTTTGTTTCATCATCTGCTCTCCCCCTCGATTTGTTTCAAGATTTCAGCATACATTTGGGCAGGATCGGCTGCTTTCGTGATCGCTCTCCCGATCACCATATAATCCGTTCCTAATTGAGCCGCTTCCTGAGGAGTAGTCACTCGTGTTTGATCATCTAACGCTGTTTCCTTTGGACGTATTCCTGGTGTGATTGTTAGAAAGCCCTGACCAAGAGATTCCTTGATCAACGTGATCTCTAATGGAGAACATACTACCCCATCCAATCCACTTTTTTGAGCTAGATTGGCATAATGTAAGACCGCCTGCTCCATTTGTCCAGAAATGCCGATCTCCTGATTTAGTGTTTCTTGACTTGTACTTGTCAGTTGTGTCACCCCAATCAGCAGAGGCTTTTTCTGCCCTGGTATTAACGCCTGTTCTATCCCTTCAACAGCTCCCTGCATCATTTTGATCCCACCAGCACAATGAACATTAAACATATCGACCCCTAGACGAGTCAAGGATTGAGCAGCTCCCTTTACCGTATTCGGAATATCATGCAGCTTTAAGTCTAGGAAAATAGAAAACCCTCTTTCCTTGAGCTTATAGATGAGCTGAGGTCCTGTTTGATAATAAAGCTCCATCCCTATCTTTAAATAGGGATGGTATGGCTCCAGAATGTCAACGAGTTGTAATGCTTTCTGTTCATTTGGAAAATCTAAGGCGACAATGACTGTGCTCCTGCTCTTGATATTACTTTCCATGGAGAACTGGCTCCCTTGTTTCAAAGCTGGGCATGGATCGAGTAGAGAAGGTAATAGATTCTAATACTCTTAGCATAGCTCGAGCCGTATCGAGTGAGGTAAAGACAACAACGCCATTCTCTACAGCCTCACGTCTAATTTTAAAGCCATCTCTCGCAGGCTGCTTTCCTTTGGTTAGTGTATTGATAATAAAACTAACCTTCCCACTACGAATCACATCTAGCAAGTCTGGTTTTTCTTCACTAAGCTTGTTGACTCGCTGAACAGGGATTTGCTCCTGCTCTAGACGATGTGCTGTGCCTGATGTCGCCCATATTTTAAAGCCTAATGAGTGGAAGCGGTGAATTAATTCAATGGCTTCTTCTTTGTCTTTGTCTGATACCGTTACTAAAACAGAGCCATGAGTCGGAATATTCATCCCTGAGGCAACGAGCCCTTTATAAAGTGCTTTCTCTAGATTCACATCGCGCCCCATCACTTCTCCGGTAGATTTCATTTCCGGTCCAAGAGTGATATCAACTTGTCTTAATTTAGCAAAAGAGAATACAGGTACCTTGACTGAAACAACAACATCCTCTGGATGATACCCTCCCTTGTATCCTAGGCTCTTTAGACTCTGCCCTAAAATGACCTTAGTTGCCAAATTAGCCATTGGAATACCCGTAATTTTACTTAAGAAGGGAACGGTTCTTGACGATCTAGGATTTACTTCTAGCACATACACTTCTTCCTTATAGATGACAAATTGGATGTTTAGCAACCCCTTAATCTCTAAACCTAAAGCAAGCTTGGTTGTCATCTCGATAATCAGATTCTTTACTTTAGAGCTGAGAGTCTGTGGAGGGTAGACAGCAATAGAGTCACCTGAATGAACCCCAGCTCTTTCGATGTGCTCCATAATTCCTGGAATGAGAACTTCTTCCCCATCACAAATGGCATCCACTTCAACCTCTTTGCCTAGAAGGTAACGATCGATCAGAACAGGGTGCTGAGGATTAATCTTAACGGCATGCTCCATATACCCTAAAAGCTCTTCCTCTGTGTAGACAATTTCCATCGCTCTTCCGCCAAGAACATACGATGGACGAACAAGAACAGGGAATCCTAAGCCCGTTGCTGCTTCAACCGCTGCTTCAACAGATGTTACGGTTTTTCCTGGAGGTTGAGCAATATTCAATTGCTTCAAAAGCTTTTCAAATTTCTCTCGATCCTCAGCAGCATCAATATGAGCTAAATCGGTTCCAAGAATACGAACTCCTTCTTTTTCTAAAGCCTCTGTCAGGTTAATGGCGGTTTGTCCGCCAAATTGAACAATCACTCCATAAGGCTGCTCCTGTTCGATTACATGCAATACATCTTCCACATATAACGGTTCAAAATATAATTTATCGGAGGTACTAAAATCGGTAGAAACAGTTTCTGGATTATTATTAATAATGATCGCTTCGTACCCCGCTTCTTTGATCGCCCAGACGGCGTGGACAGTAGCATAGTCAAATTCGATTCCTTGTCCAATTCGAATCGGTCCTGAACCTAAGACCACTACCTTTGGTTTGCCTGTGGACTCGACCTCATTCTCCTCTTCATAGGTTGAATAATAGTAGGGGGTTGCCGACTCAAACTCAGCCGCGCAGGTATCCACCATTTTATATACAGGACGAAGCTGAAGATTCTTGCGCAGACTCCTTACCTCTGCCTCTGTTGTTTCCCATAGTTCAGCAATGATACGATCCGTAAAGCCCTTCTTCTTGGCTTCTTCTAATAATTCAGCATCAAATCGGAACTCTTTAAGCGATCTTTCCAATTCAACCATCTTAGAAAACTTATGCAGGAAAAACAAGTCGATTTTGGTCCATTCCCAAATCTCATGAATGGTATATCCTCGGCGTAATGCCTCTAAAACAGCGAATAATCGTTCATCATCAGCTTCGATACATTTCTCCTTAAGCACTCGATCCTCAAGGGTTTTCAATTCTTTTAACTGCAAATGATAGGCTCCCGTTTCTAACGAACGAACCGCTTTTAACAAGGACTCTTCTAGGTTTCGACCAATCGCCATTACTTCACCTGTTGCCTTCATTTGTGTACCTAATCGACGATTGGCAGACTCAAACTTATCGAAGGGCCAACGAGGAATCTTAGACACAACATAGTCTAAGGCTGGTTCAAAGCTAGCATACGTACGTTTAGTTACAGGATTAATTAGCTCATCTAAACGGTATCCTACCGCAATCTTAGCTGCCATCTTCGCAATGGGATAGCCTGTTGCTTTAGAAGCCAGAGCAGATGAACGGCTGACACGAGGATTGACTTCTATTAAGTAATATTGGAAGCTGTCTGGATCTAAAGCAAATTGAACATTACAGCCTCCTTCGATTTTTAGAGCACGAATGATTTTAATCGCCGAAGAACGCAGCATTTGGTATTCACGGTCAGATAAGGTCTGGCTTGGAGCAACTACGATACTATCTCCTGTATGAATTCCCACTGGATCAATATTCTCCATATTACAGACGACGATACATGTATCGTTAGCATCCCTCATCACTTCATACTCAACTTCTTTGAATCCTGCAATACTTTTTTCTAACAAGCATTGGGAAACAGGAGAATATTTTAATCCACTCGCTACGATCTCTCGTAGCATATCTTCATCCTTGGCGATTCCTCCTCCTGTACCTCCAAGAGTATAGGCAGGACGAATAATGACTGGATATCCTACTTGTTCCACAAAAACAAGAGCTTCTTCAATGGAATGAATGATTTCACTTTCAGGAACAGGCTCCTGTAATTCATTCATAAGACCACGGAATAGGTCACGGTCTTCAGCGTTCTGTATAGCTTCCAAATCGGTTCCCAGCAATCTAACATTCTCTTCTTCTAACACTCCTGCTTCTGCTAATTGAACTGCCATATTTAACCCTGTTTGCCCTCCAAGTGTAGGCAGGATTCCATCTGGTTTTTCTTGTCGAATCACCTGAGTAACAAATTCGAGTGTAAGCGGCTCGATATACACTTTATCTGCGATATTTGTATCCGTCATAATAGTGGCTGGATTGCTATTAACGAGGACAACCTCATAGCCTTCTTCTTTCAAGGCTTGGCAAGCTGGGTACCTGCATAGTCAAATTCGGCAGCTTGACCAATGACAATAGGTCCTGAACCAATAACTAAAATCTTTTTGATATCATTAGATCTTGGCATGAGTTTTTTCCCCTTTCTCTATATGAGCCTCTACTAATTCCATAAATTCATCGAATAAATGATTGCTGTCAAAAGGTCCAGGTGCTGCTTCTGGATGGAATTGAACTGAAAATGCAGGGAAGTCCAGATGTTTTAATCCTTCAATCGTTTTATCATTGACTGCTAAATGGGTCACCTTTAGGCGCGTTCCTTCCAATGAGTCCCGACGAACGGCATATCCGTGATTCTGTGAAGTAGCATTGTCACGTCTTTTTCTACATCAATGACAGGGTGGTTAGCCCCTCTATGACCAAACTTCATTTTTTCTGTATCAGCGCCACAAGCTAGGGCAAATAATTGGTGACCTAAACAAATTCCGAATAGGGGGAACTTCCCCATAATTCCTTTGATCATCTCAATCGCTTCCCCAACATCCTTAGGATCACCAGGTCCATTGGAAAGGAGCACTCCATCAGGACGCAAACGAATGATTTCCTCTGCTGTAATGTTATACGGGACGACTCTGATATCGCAATGACGATTGGTTAATTCTCTAAGAATTCCTGCCTTCGAACCAAAGTCCACCAGAACTACTCTATGCTTTCGACCTGGGCAATGAAACGAGTTTTTGGTCGATACCTTAGCTACTTGATCTGTCATTAGCGGAAGCTCTTTCATTTGTTGAACAAGCGACTCGACGTCTTCTACTGTGTTACCTGAGATAATCATCCCTTTCATCGTTCCTTGCTCACGGATGATTTTAGTTAATTTTCTCGTATCGATATCATAAATACCTGGGATTCCATATTCCTTTAACAACTCATCCAAGGTGGTTTCTGTTCTCCAGTTGTTTGGAAACTCGCTATGCTCTTTTACTATAAAGCCGTGAATATAGGGAGCAATTGACTCAAAATCATCTCGATTGATCCCATAGTTCCCAATGAGTGGATAGGTCATAGTAACAATTTGACCACAGTAGGATGGATCAGAGAGCACCTCCTGATAGCCTGTCATGCCTGTATTAAAGACAACCTCTCCCATTGTACTTGTTGAAGCTCCAAAGGATTTCCCCTTCATCACCGTTCCATCCTCTAGGACTAGATATGCATAATTACGTTCACTCATGTTATACTAACTCCCTTCTCTTAAACCCTTCTGCTTCACTCCAGATGATGTTGCCTCCAACCACAGTCATAATCGGCCAGCCTTGACATTTCCAGCCTTGGAATGGAGTATTGGATGCTTTAGAGGCAAACGTTGCGGCGTCAATTTCTCTTTCTGCTTCTAAATCGACAATTGTTATATCTGCCACCGCTCCCTCTGTTAACCTACCGGAAGAAAGACCAAACAAGTCGGCTGGCTTGGACGTCATTCGTTCAATCAGTCCTGTAAGTGATAAGACTCCAGTTTTTACAAAATGGGTGTACAATAATGGAAAGGCAGTTTCCAGTCCAACAATTCCAAATGGAGCTAATTGCATTCCCTTTGCTTTTTCCTCCGCTGTATGGGGGGCGTGATCTGTTGCAATGATGTCAATGGTGCCATCCAATAATCCTTCTATCAGCGCTTCTCGATCTGCTTTTGCTCGTAATGGCGGGTTCATTTTGAAATTAGGATCAAGTCCAGGAATATCATCTTCTGTGAGTAATAAGTGGTGAGGACTAACTTCGGCAGTCACTGAGATTCCAGCTTTTTTTCCTTCTCGGATTAGACGTACTGATTCTTTGGTGCTCACATGGCAGACATGGTAATGAACCCCTGTTGCTTCTGCTAATAGGATATCTCTACCTATGTGGATTGATTCAGCTTCTGAAGGAATGCCTTTGATTCCATGCCTTCTGGCAAACTCTCCATCATGGACAGCTCCACCGATTAATGTGTCATCTTCACAGTGTGCTACAACTGGTAAACCAAGGTCTCTTGCCATCTGCATTGCTTGTTTCATCATCAAGCTTGATTGGACACCTACACCGTCATCTGATACAGCTACAATCCCTGCTTCTTGCATGGCTCTAAAGTCCGTATGCTCTTTTCCTAGTTGATTGAGTGTAATCGCTCCTATGGGAAGGACATGAACATATCCTTCCGTCTGACGTTTGTCATGGACAAATTGAATTCGTTCTTTCGTATCTAAACAGGGTCTGGTATTGGGCATACAAGCGATCGTAGTGAATCCGCCTTTTGCCGCCGCTTTTGTCCCTGTTTCAATTGTTTCTTTCGCTTCTCCTCCTGGCTCTCGTAAATGAACATGCATATCAATAAACCCTGGAAAAATCCATTTCCCTTGGCAGTCAATCACTTGATGTCCTTCCATAGATAAGCCTGAACCTTTTTTGACAATTCGATCCTCTTCAATCAAAAGGTCTAAGATAACAGGCTCTCCACAATGATTTAACATAAATCCTTCCTTTAATAAGATTCCCATTTCGTATCACTCCCCATTTTTTAGATCAACATTTCTTTCTTGGATGGTATTAGAGCCTTCTCTAGTACAGCCATTCGGACAGCCACACCATTCGATACCTGTTTAAAAATCCTTGATTTAGGAGATTCAATTAAGCATGAGGCGATCTCGACATCACGATTAAAAGGAGCAGGGTGCATGATAATCGCTCCTTTTTTCATAAATTTTGCTCTTTTTTCTGTCAATCCATATAAGTTATGATACTCATTTTGACTGATATCAAGTCCTCGATCTTGATGACGCTCATGTTGGATACGCAGCATCATAACGACATCAGCCTCTCCGATCGCATCCTCTATGGGCAGCCAGGTACTTCCTTCACGAAGCTCTGGATCATACGGTTTGTAGGCATCTGGACCAGACAAAATTACCTCTGCCCCGAGCTTTTTTAAGCCATAAAAATTAGAGCTTGCCACTCGACTATGCTTGAGATCACCAATAATAGCGACCTTCAGACCCGCGATCTTCCCAAACTCCTGCTTCATTGTCAGCATATCTAATAATGCCTGTGTGGGATGCTCCTCATTCCCGATTCCGGCATTAATCAGCTTGACTTGCAGGCGCCCCTGTAGATCCTCTAACAGACCATTCTGAGAATGGCGGATCACAGCGGCTTCTACTCCCATTGATTCAATGGTTTTGATCGTATCGTATATCGTTTCACCCTTCTGCGTGCTGGAGCTGGACTCTTGAAAATTTAAGACATGAGCCCCTAATCTTTTTTCTGCTACCTCAAAGGAAAATCTTGTTCTTGTGCTATTTTCGAAAAATAAATTGACAACAAATCGGTTTTTTAAGATGTCGATGGAGGATAATGGCTCGTTGATAAATTCCTGTGCTCTTGTTAGTATCTGTTCAATTTCAAGTGCCTCTAGATTCTTTAATCCAATTAAACTTGTCATATCATCGCCCGTCTCCTTTTTCTAAATCATTGTTACTCTTATTGTTCATTTCTTCTGACAAAAAAACACCTTACCGCAGGTGGTAAGGTGTAGACGAGTCCCTTGTAAAAAGGACATAGCTATAGTGCTCTCTGTTTCTGCTGTTCTCAACAGTACATACTCATAGAAAACACTCTTTTCACCTTACCAGCCTCTCTGGACTGTCTGTTAAAGGTTCTATTATTCGATTGTCATCACACTATTTCGTCGGAGCCCCTACTAAGTCATCTGTAAACATTGGCTTTTGCCCATAGGATACATCCTTTTCAGGAAGAAAGAGATGCAAAACGATCCCTAAGATAGTGGCTGTTGCCATCCCTGAAAAACTCACCACTTGTTGTTGATTCAAAATCGTCGTTCCAATACCTGAAACTAAAATGACAGAGGCAATAATAAGGTTACGCTTATGAGTAAGGTTTACCTCTGAATCGATAAGAACTCGTAGTCCTGAGGAGGCGATTAATCCAAAAAGGAGAATAGTCACTCCTCCCATGACAGCCACAGGAATCGTGGTGATAAAGGCATTAATCTTCCCACTAAAGCCGAAGAAAATGGCTAGGACAGCAGCTCCTCCTACAACATACACACTAAACACTCTGCTTAAAGCGAGAACCCCTACATTTTCTCCATAAGTCGTATTAGGAGGACCACCCATAAAGGCAGCAAGCGTTGTAGCAATTCCATCACCTAATAAGGTTCGATGGAGTCCAGGGCGTTGTAAAAGATTACGGTCCATCACTTTACTTATTACCATCATATCTCCTGTATGTTCTACTAAGGTAACAAGGGCAACCGGCATAATAATGGCAACGGCTGTCCATGAAACCACAGGCGTCACAAATTCAGGTATCGCAAACATGGACGCTTCTCTTACTAAATTGAAGCTGATCTCACCTATAAAGAACGCTGTAATATATCCTCCAATAATTCCAATCAGGATAGGAATAAGTCCGAAAAATCCTCGGAAGAAGATCGCACTGACAATCGTAATGATTAAAGTAATACTGGCAATGAGTAGCTTCGTTTGGTCAAAAATAGCCGTTCCATCTTCTAGCTTGGTCACGACCGCCATATCTAAAGAGATACTTGCCAATCCTAATCCAATGACCATAATCACGGGTCCAATCACAATCGGGGGGAAAATCGTTTTCAGCCAGCCTACCCCAAATCGAACGATCAATAGAGAGATCACACCATACAAGATCCCTGCAAATAGAGCTCCAAACATGGCTTGTCCTACACCCTCTGTTCCAACAACCGTAGCTAATGGGGCAATAAAGGCAAAGGAAGAGCCTAAATAGGCTGGTACCATTCCTCGTGTCACAACTAAGAAGGCGAGCGTTCCAACCCCACTTGCAACCAACGCCACGGCTGGACTAATACCGACTAAGAAGGGAACCAGTATCGTTGCTCCAAACATCGCAAACAAATGCTGTAAGCTCAGAGGCAGCCACTGCGCTAACGTAGGTCTTTCATGAACATCTAAGACCATTTTCTTTTGATCCATATTGACTCCACACCTTTCCTGCTCTTTCCTATGTACGATCCTATCCTTGATATAAGTCAACCTGATCGATTTTATCGACCTCTTGCATCTGCACAGCGATTTTTTCATGTTTGGAAGTAGGCACATTCTTCCCGACAAAATCAGGTCGAATCGGCAATTCGCGATGACCTCGATCAATGAGGACAGCCAGTTGAATTACCTGAGGTCTGCCATGATCAATCAAGGCATCAAGGGCTGCTCTCACAGTCCTTCCTGTATACAACACATCATCCACAAGAATGATCTTCTTCCCTGTGATATCAACAGGTAGCTGTGTTCCCTGTAGCAATGGATTTTCATCCTCCGTGCGATAAGTCAAATCATCACGATACAAGGTAATATCTAACTCACCTACTGGAACTGTGATCCCTTCAATTTCATGAATCTTTGTGGCTAACCGCTCAGCTAAATAGATTCCACGAGTTTTAATCCCTACTAACACACAATCCTCTACACCCTTATTTCGTTCAATAATTTCATGAGCAATTCTCGTCATCGCTCTCCTAAATGCATCTTGATCAATAATAGTTCGAAGCTGCTCCTTCATAGCCTATCACCTCAACTTTGGATTATTCTTCTTCCTAGCTTATTCTTTGTTTTTTTGCACAAAAAAACCTCTTGTCGCTGACAAGAAGTTTTGCGTACACAAACAAACATGTGAATCTAGGATCAAACAATATCACTGATCAACTAGTACACATACCGTGCTCCGTAGTTCCTTGTCAGCCTCTCTGGACTGATTTAAAGGGGTCTATTCACTTGCATTAAGTATGCCATCATTGTCGAATGAAGTCAATCCTTTTTGTTTATCCCACGCTTTATTTTCTACTGGTGAAAATATTTCCACCCTCATCCATCGTCATCAAGAATACTTCTCCCACACTGTTAAATCCTTTCTTTTTAATCTGATTCTCAAGCCAACTGACTGTCCCCTTTTTTTCTAAGTTCTTGTGCACGATTGCACCATCCATGATAAGGACACTTGGATACCCTTTGATCGGGCGCTCAGGTAATAATAGATCTGTGGAGGTAACCGGTTCTGCCTGGCTTTTTTTGATCACACTAATCTGCCCGTTTGATTCTAGGATAGCGTAATCCACAGTAGAAAGGTCAGAGGCGTTACGCAGACGGAGATCCATCATTAATGATTCTATTGTCACCTTGGTTTTTTTCAGTTGTTTATGTAAGATTCGCCCCCGTTCTATTAATATAATCGGCTCATCCTCAATCACTCTCCTAAACCGCGGAGTTTTTAAGGCGATGTAGGCTAGGGAGAGATGGATACAAGAAATAAGTGCTGCTGCCGCTAGAGGACCTTTCAAAGGAAGCTCACCAGTGGAGAGAGGCTCCCCTAGAACATCCCCAATAATCACACCAAATAAAAAGTCTAAAGGGTTAAGTGCCCCTAAGGATCTCTGTCCTAAAACCTTAAGAATAATGAAAATATACAGATAAACAATAACGGCTCTGATGAGAAAACCTGTAACTGATAGATGTTCTGACCCCGTCCAAAAATCGAACATATTCGTGAATCTCCTTTCAATGTTTCTTTTGGGGAGTTATCCTTTTGGTTTAAAAACTAATGAGGCAAAAAAACCAAAAATAATTGCCGCAGAAATACCAGCACTGGTTACTTCAAAAATTCCTGTTATAATCCCTACAATTCCATGGCGTTCTGCTTCTGCCATGCACCATGAACCAAAGCATTACCAAAGCTCGTAATAGGAACCGTTGCTCCGGCTCCTGCAAAATCAATTAAAGGTTCATACAAGCCCAAGCCATCCAAAATCGCCCCTAAAATAACCAATGTACTCATCGTATGGGCTGGAGAAAGCTTCAAGATATCAAACATGATCTGTCCTAACATACAGATCAGACCACCAACAACAAACGCCCAAAAAAAAGTACCTGCCATGCTTTATATCCCCTCTGCTTTCCTAAATGTTCATCCTTTAATATGGCGCTTTCTTGTTTTAAATATGTAAGGAAGGAAATACTCGATAGTAGAAAGAGAGGGGACTTGTTATGGAATTTAGGGTAATGACCTTTAATATTCATCATGCGAGAGGACTTGATGGTTGCGTCAGTCTTGAACGAGTATTGAGGCTGATTCGTTCAGCCGGCCCCCTCGATCTTATAGGTCTAAATGAAGTAGATGTCTGCTATGGAAAAAGAAGCGGGTGGCTAAATCAGGCAGAGTATTTTTCTCAGGAGCTCAAGATGGATTATCTTTTCTCCCCTTCGATCTCTTCTACAACTGGCTATTATGGAAACCTCCTTCTATCTAAGTACCCGATACGAGAAGGGAAGACTCACCTAATAACAGGGGCATATGCAGAAAACAGATCATTTATTGAATGTGAAGTCAAGATCAATCAACACTTTATCAAAACCTATGTGACCCATGTAAGCTTAAGTTCAGTTACACAGGCTATACAAATGAAACAACTCTCTCATCACATTTTAGAGGATCAATTAGAGAATAAACATGTGCTTCTCATGGGGGACTTTAATTTTTCACCCTCACACTTCTATTATCAAAAGCTAACGAAACAATTAAAGGACGTATGGAAGACTCTTCATCCGAACAAAAAAGGAGCTACCTTCCCTTCGGTCTGCTCCTTTTTTCGATTTGATTATATTATGATTACCCCAACCATGGAAGCCACTTCAGCAACCTTGATCAAAAATTCAAGAATCGCATCAGATCACTTGCCACTCGTAGCTACTATAAAAATCTAATCTGTTAACCAACTATCAGATCGTTTCATCGACTATAGGGAATTCAGGAAAGAAGTGTTTCATCAACTTCAATGGCTACTGCATGACAAATACAAGGAATGGACTCCTTTTGTTGAAAGCTGATAGGGGATAGCAAAGCTCCGGTAGCAGCCACCAAAATCTTCTTTAACTTCCCTTGTCTCATGAGATTAAATAAATGACCATACGTCACTGTAGCCGAACAAGCACAGCCGCTTCCACCCGACAGCACAACAGATTGATTCCCGTAAATAAGCACACCGCAATCCTTATAGACACCGACAGGAATCTCAAAGCCATGCTTTTGCATCAAATCATGACAGATGTCATATCCTACTCTTCCTAAATCCCCCGTGACAATCAAGTCATAATCCTGAAAGCCAACGTTAAAATCTCGAAAGTGAGCTGTTAAGGTATCCACTGCCGCAGGAGCCATTGCTCCCCCCATATTAAAAGGGTCACTAATGCCCATATCCACCACCCGTCCAATAGTCGCTCCAATTACCCTTAATGGGGATTTACCTGCTGCTTTCTCTTCAGCTTGAACAATAGCAGCTCCAGCACCAGTGACAGTCCATTGAGCGGTTGGAGGTTTCTGTCCTCCATATTCAGTGGGGTAACGAAATTGTTTCTCAGCAGAGGAATTATGACTTGCTGTCCCGCACATCACAGTGTGTGCATTGCCACTATCCACGATCATCGAAGCTAACGCCAGACCCTCCATAGAAGTCGAACAAGCCCCAAAAATACCTAAAAAAGGGATGGATAATGTCCTGGCAGCAAAGTTGCTTGAAATGATTTGGGACATTAGATCTCCTCCCAAATAAAACTGCACTTGATCCTTCTCCAGTCCCGCTTTCTCAATCGCCTTTTCGCAAGCACCCTCTAATAATTTTTTTTCTGCCTTTTCCCAACTGTCCTGTCCAAGCCATGTATCACCATGTATGACATCGAAATCTTCAGCTAGCGGTCCTTTTCCTTCAAACGGTCCAACTACAGCAGCCGATGAAGTGATCACCGGCTTTGTTTTGAACATCCAGCTTTGATGACCATGTAGCATGTCGTTATCCTCCTAACTTGAGTATGGTAACTTTGATCAAAGCCACAATAAAGGCTGCCACTGTTCCAAAAACAATGACTGAGCCAGCTAGCTTAAACATGTTTCCTCCCACGCCGAGCACATAGCCCTCACTCCGATGCTCAATCGCAGCAGAAGCAATCGAATTGGCAAATCCAGTAACAGGTACAGCCGTTCCAGCACCAGCCCATTGGGCAATAGAGTCATAAACACCAAACCCAGTTAACAACACGCCAATAAAGATTAAAGTAGCTACTGTAGGGTTTCCTGCCGTTTTTTCAGTAAAGTCGAAGTAAGTCATGTAGAAAATGCTAATGGCTTGCCCAATGGTACATATCGTGCCTCCGACCACAAAGGCTAGGAAACAATTACGCAGTACAGGGCGTTTGGGTTCTCTCCCCTTCATAAAGATATGGTATTCCTGTTGTGTAGGGGTTAAATTTTTTTTCTTTTTATCTGACATGAACATTCAACTCCTAGGTTTTCAGATGAGGTTCAAGTCTAGAGGATATCTCCTTCATCTCAGCAGCATAGTGACTATATTTTTGCTTCCATTCTTGGTTTTTTGTTTCTAAAGCATATGTCATAAAATCAGCTTCTATTTTCTTTAATGTGGCTAAAAGTAATTGTTTCGAGCTAGGTGGGGGAAGTTGAATGGAATCATCAAATAGATCCACATATAATTCCCCCATGGAGTCTACTTGAGCTATAAAAATATTTTCTGCAGAAATTCCGATCTTATCCAATTCCTGTTTCATCCATTTTCGATTTAGGCCAAGATTTGTGAGGGGTTCGTCCATTATTTTTCCATCTAAGATAACTGTTTGCGGTTCTTTCATGGCACTTACATTTATTCGCATATCCTTAGGTGTCAAGGGTTGCTTTTCTCTTTTTAATAGGGTGGTAATATCACCATTCGCTTCCATAACAGCAAACTCTACATCTGCTAAGTGAAATACGTTCTTTCTTCTTAATTGAGAAAGCAATTCTTCTCCTGTCAGTCGAGCAGAATGGAGGTTTTCCTCCATGATTTTCCCTTCTTTGATAACGACAATTTCCTTGCCGTAAATATGATCATGAGCCACTTCGACTTCTGGGTTAAGAATTGGACAACGAGGATAGAAAATGTCCATAGAAATAACCCCATCAGCCTACCATGGCATTTGGGATCAAATTAAGCGCAATTAGCGCAATCATCCCTGCTGTCACCATACCTGCTATGTAGTCAAACGTCGTCATCCCTGAAAGAGGCCGACGCCCGAAAAAAGGGATGACTAATAAAAGTAATATAAAAAGTCCAACCGTTCGATACAAAATCACAAGCCACTCTGCCATTTTCCATTCACCTCTCTGATTTAATGTAGCCCAAGAGGCTTCTCTCTTGGGCTAGACAACGTTATGATTGGTTTTTAAATTGAGGCTCTTCCTCAAGAATTTGAGAATATCTACCTTCCAATTGGGTCACAATGTTTTTTTGTTGAGTGGCAAGCTGTTGGAATAATTGCTTCGCCTGCTGATTTTGAGTTTCTAAGGAAAATTGAGTTAAGCTTGCCTCAACACTTTGGGCTGAAGCGATGGCTTGTTGTATTTGAGTTTGAACAGTCATGATGTCACCCCTTTCCAAAGATTAATCTTGCCTGATGCTCTCCATTTCATCCTTGGAAAAAGATTCAAAATCCAATTTTCTATTTCACCTATACACTTTAAATCCTTCGTCTTAACTAACTTGTTATTTCTGCCTCTCCTAGCAATTCTGTAATTTCTTCGGAGGCTACGCTTCCTTGCTGAAGTAGGTACATCTTGTAGTAAAGTCCCTTCTTTTCTATCAGTTGTTGATGGGTTCCTCGCTCCACAATCTCTCCACGATGTAAGACAAGAATTAAATCAGCATCCTGAATCGTAGATAATCTATGTGCAATAGCGATGGTGGTTCGTCCAAGCCGCATTTTTTGTAAGGCTTCTTGAATATATTCCTCTGTTTCTGTATCAACATTGGCTGTTGCCTCATCCAAAACCAAAATCTTCGGCTTCTTCACCATTGTACGTGCAAAGGATAGAAGTTGGCGCTGACCACTAGAGAAGGTAGCTCCTCGTTCTCCCACTGGTTCATTGTATCCCTCAGGTAATTTTGCAATAAATTCATGAGCCTGAACAAATGTTGCTGCTTCAATAATCTCTTGTTCTTCTATCGTTTCATTGCCGAGATGAATATTATGCTTTATATCACCGACGAATAGAAAAGGATCTTGAAGAACCAAGCCCATTTTGTTTCTTAATTCACTCTGACTGAATTCCGCTAATGGAATATCGTCGATCAGAATTTCTCCTTCACTTGTCTGGTAAAAATTCATCAATAAATTTGTAATCGAGCTTTTTCCACTCCCTGTATGTCCTACCAATGCTACAGTTTCACCAGGGTGAGCAACAAAAGAAATGTTTTTGAGCACCTGTGTCTTGCCATCATAGGAAAAGGAAACATCTTTGAATTCAATTTTCCCATTCTGAATCGATTGATTTTCTTGACCTACCGATTGCGGAGCATAGCGCTTCTCATCTAATAGCCCAAAAACCCTTTCAGCAGAAACGGTTGCTTGTTGAAACTGAGCTAATCTCATCATCATCATGTTAATTGGCTCGAAAAAACGATCTAAATAGGTAATAAAGGCATAGATGACCCCGATTTGAATGGGACTATCCATTGATTTTATACCAAAGAAGCTCATTACTAGAATAATCGCCAAGAGATAAACAAGGTCGGTTGCTGGTCTTAAAAGCAAACCATTTAATTTAATATTTTTGATCAGCGCTCGATTATGTTCCTCATTTATTTTTCCAAACTCAGCTCTCAACCTCTTTTGTTGCCTCAGCGCTTGGATCATATTCATCCCTTGTAATGATTCATTTAATTTTGCATTTAATTGACTTAATTTCTCCCGAGATAAATGATACACTTTTGAACTAAAATAACGGTATCCAGCCATCAAACTAAAAATGATAGGGACAAGAAATAAGCAAAATAAAGCAAGTTGAACATCAAGATAAAACATGGCTATGAAAATACCAATTAAAAACACGATAGATTGTAAGAAGGTAGATAAAACACTCACGTACAAATCCTTGATTGCCTCTGTATCATTCGTGATTCTCGAAACCAGACTTCCTACAGGTGTCTGATCAAAAAAAGACAAGCCCAGCTTCTGCACTTTAGCAAAAACATCAATTCTGATCTGACGAATAATCCATTGGGCAATCTTTTGAAAGGAAAATAACTGATAGTAATTTAAACCTACTGCTGTAAAATGTAACAGGAGGTACCCTCCCCCTAATAGGAGTAAAGAATTGCGATCAAAAATCCTAGGTGTTAAATAATCATCAATGTAAATTTTAATCAGGATTGGTCCTATTACTTCTGCTGCTGTTGCCATCAGTAAAAATATAAAAGCAAGCGACAAGTGCTTCCAGTGGGGCTTCATATACGCAAGCAGGCGTTGAAATGCATGCTTCTTGGAGATATTCTCCTTATGAGTTGGATTCATTATTTTTGCCCTCCTTGCGTCACCACTGATTCTAATTGCTGCTGCTGATACATAGAAGCATACCAGCCTTCTAGAAGCATGAGCTCCTCATGTCTTCCTCGTTCCACTACTTCTCCATCATCTAAGACTAGGATCAAATCGGCATGCTGAATGGCACTAAGACGATGAGCCGAAATGATGGTTGTCTTGTCTTTTCTTGTTTCCTTTAATGCTCGAATGATCGATTCTTCTGTTGACGCATCAACAGCGGATAGAGAATCATCTAAAATCAGTATTTCTGGATTGATCAGCATCGCTCGAGCAATAGAAATTCGTTGTTTCTGACCTCCTGATAAGGTGACTCCCCGTTCTCCAACAATCGTCTGATAACCTTCTTCAAAGCGCTGGATATCCTCATCTATACAGGCGATGGATGCCGCCTTTCTGATCTCTTCCATTGTCGCTTCCGGTCTAGCAAAAGAGATATTGTTAGCAATGGTCGTTGAGAATAAGAAATGGTCTTGAGGAACATAACCAATCGCACTGCGTAAGCTATCTAATGTAACGTCATAAATGGATGTAGCACCCATTCTAATATCTCCTGTCACACCGTCAAACTCTCTTAAAAAGAGCCTTAATAGCGCGGTTTTCCCTGATCCTGTTTTCCCTACTATCCCGAGAGTTTGCCCTTGATGTAAATGAAAGTGAATATGCTGAAGATCAGGATTCTCTTTTCCTGGAAAAACAAAGGATTGAATCTCACAATGAATATCCCCAGAAGGTGTGTGGGCAATCGCTCCTGCTCTATCAACAATATCAGGCTGAAGATCGAGCAAAGACTTCACTCGATCATAAGAAGCCCTTCCTCTTTCGACAATATTAAATAACCAACCAAAAGCAAGCATGGGCCAAATCAATAGCCCTAAATACATCGTAAAGGTTGTCAGCTGTCCTAAGGTCATTCTTTCTTCTACGACAAACATAGACCCAACGCTAATTGAAAGGAAAAAGGAGATGCCGACGATCAAGCTGATCGTTGGATCGAATAGGGCATCTACTCTGGCTACGGCAATATTTTTATCAACCACATCCTGAGATTGTTTCTTAAAGGCTTCTACTTCATAATTTTCTTGACCAAAAGCCTTGATCACTCGAACTCCTGATACATTTTCTTGAACCTTGTCATTTAATTCAGAAAAAGCAGCTTGTGCTTTATGAAAGCGTTGATGCAGTAATGTACCATAGTAGCTCGTTGCCCATGCCATAAAAGGCATAGGAAGCAGGACAATCAGGGTCAATTGCCAATCAATAGCTACCGCCATCATCAGAACCACCAGACTACCCATCGCAATGGAATCAACAAGAGTCAACACACCTTCTCCGGCTGTTCCTTCGATTGCCTGAATATCATTAGTGGAGTGTGCCATCAAATCTCCTATTCTTCTTTTATGAAAGAATTGGGGCGACATTTTGGTAAATTGTTCATAGAGTCGGTTTCGCAATAATTTCCCTAAGCGAACAGCCGAACCAAAAAGTAAAATTCTCCAGATAAACCGCAAAACATACACAATAATTCCAATCGCTAACAAGATCCCACCCCAATATACAAGGCGATCTTTTGTCAGACTCCCTGCTTTGATCTCATCAACAATGAGTCCTACTACATAGGGAGGGATTAGGGTAAGAAGGGTCACAAAAATAAGAACAATAACACCCGTTATGTAACTCTTTTTTTCTAATTTAAAATACCACCATAAATCTTTAAAAATACTCATTCGATTACACCAGCCCCGTAAATTAGTGAAATGAAAAAGAAGCCAATTTTTCTATTGTATGGCTTCTATATCAGCTTCTTAAAATATATTACGGGAATCTAAATAAGTAAAGTCTTAAAAATTCAAAATAATATTTACCTTTTTTCAATACTGATAACCTTATTCAAGGGAATCAGGATACGCACTCTTTGATTTCCGTTTTTTTCAATGATTTCTATATAATCTTCTCCAATTTCTCTCAATCCGGCTTGAAATGTGCCTCGAAAAGTAGAGCGAATAACGACGGGAATCGTTCGAACTCTAGTCAAAGTATTAAACAATACAAGCTGATTCACAGATAGAGGAACAAAAAATTGACCACTCACACGGATAAATTTTTTTCCCACTGCTTGTAACAAACCAGGTTCACTTTGGAAGTCTTGCGCAGAAATAGCTAACCTCCTACCAATATGAGCTCGTAATCTCTGTTGTAAGCTGATCCTTCTCATAGAACATCCTCCTTCTATTCACTTTTACCTTACTATATGGAGAAAAGTGAACAACGGTTCTAGGGAAGGAAACCAAATAAACCATCATCCCCTCCTAACGTTGTAGAAAGACGATGATGGCTAAAGGAGGCAAGAGGACCACTAGTGAATCCCTATCCTTAAATACCTACATTCCAGAGGGAAGGATCACTAATTGAGGTGGCTAACGCTCCTGCTTTTAACGCATCTAATATTTCTTGTTTATCTCTTATCAATCCACCAGCAATGACTGGTAAGTGGGTTTTTTCAGTAATTTCATAAATAACCCTAGGCATTAAACCTGGTAAAACCTCTATGGCGTCTGGTCGACAGGATTGAATCATTTCAATTCCTTTATTCAGAGCCGTTTGATCGAGTAGAAAGATCCTTTGAATTGTTAATAACCCTGCTTCTTTCGCCGTTTTTATGAGCTGACTTTTCGTCGTAATGATGCCATCAGGCTTCCATTCTTTCGCAATATATTCTACTGAACTTCTATGATTAGAGAGTCCATCAATAAACTCCATATGAATAAAGACTCTCATTCCTGCTTCCTTAAGCTTCGTTACATATTCACTCACTGACAGGAGATCACCTGTCAATAGGAAAGCCATATTCGCCTCGCTAGCGATGGCTTTTTGCACGGATTCAGGTTTACTAATGGTTGCAATCACCTGTGATTCAACCATGTTAACAATAGATCTTTCCACTCTGATCATCCTTTGTTCTATTAAATTATTCTTCTTCTTTTTCCCAGTCCATTGTACGCTTCACAGCTTTTTGCCATTTCTTATATAGCTTAGAACGCTTCTCTTCTTCCATATAAGGTTCGAACACCTTATCTAAGGAGGAGCTATTCAAGATGTCTTCTTTATTCCAGAAGCCTACGGCAAGCCCTGATAAGTAGGCAGCTCCTAGTGCTGTTGTTTCTGTTACAGCAGGACGCTCAACTTGAACCCCTAGAATATCCGATTGGAACTGCATTAACACATTATTCGCTACGGCACCACCATCTACTCTAAGTGATTTTAAAGTGATACCCGAATCCTTTTCCATCGCACTTAACACATCTTTTGTCTGATAGGCAAGCGAATCTAATGTTGCGCGAACGATATGCTCTTTCTTCGTTCCTCTTGTTAAACCAAAGATCGCACCACGTGCATACATATCCCAATAAGGAGCTCCTAATCCAGCAAAAGCAGGAACAACGTAGACTCCATCGGTATCTTCAACCTTGCCAGCATAGTATTCTGAGTCTGGAGCGGAATCTAATATCTTTAGTCCATCTCTTAACCATTGGATAGCAGCTCCCGCAATAAAAATACTACCTTCTAATGCATATTCTACCTTACCATCAATCCCCCAAGCAATCGTTGTTAATAATCCCGAATGAGAAGTGACAGCTTCTTCACCTGTATTCATCAGCATGAAGCAGCCTGTTCCGTAAGTATTTTTTGCCATTCCTGACTCGAAGCAGGTTTGCCCAAATAAAGCCGATTGCTGATCTCCTGCCACGCCCGCTATTGGAATCTCAGCTCCTCCGAATGTTTGAGGGTCTGTTACACCATAGACATAACTAGAAGGCTTCACTTCAGGCAGAACAGAACGAGGAATATTTAACTTATCTAAAAGCTTTTGATCCCACTCTAGTTTCTTAATATTGTATAACAACGTTCTTGACGCATTAGAGTAGTCTGTTAAATGCTGCTTACCCCCTGTAAGCTTCCAAATTAACCATGAATCGATTGTACCAAATAATAGATCTCCTCGCTCTGCTTTTTCTCTAGCTCCTTCAACGTTATCAAGAATCCACTTCACTTTGGTTCCTGAAAAGTAAGCGTCCACAACAAGCCCCGTGCTTTCTTTTATATACGCTTCCAATCCTCTTTCTTTTAAATCATCACATATTCCAGCTGTTCTTCTATCTTGCCATACTATCGCATTATACACTGGCTTACCCGTTGTTTTGTCCCAAACCACTGTCGTTTCTCTTTGGTTGGTAATTCCAATGGCTGCCACTTCCACAGGCTTAATATCTGACTTCTCAAGAACCTCACGAGCTACTCCACTTTGTGTACCCCAGATTTCCATCGCATCGTGCTCAACCCAACCTGCTTTGGGATAGATTTGTGTAAATTCCTTTTGAGCCACTGCCACAATTTCTCCAGCTTTATTAAATAAAATCGCTCTTGAGCTTGTTGTTCCTTGATCCAATGCTAGTATATATTTCTTTTCCATCATGATAAACCTCCTATTATTAGAAAATCTAGTAATACAACTCTCTTACCTCTTCTATCTATCTCTATACTATTTCCCAGTCATTATGCTTTCGTTATGCTGCTTCTTCATGGGAAGCTGTGGATTTCGTTAGTTCCTTTGAACGGCTGTGAACAAATAGAATCATCGCTACTAGAACCACTGCACCAATAATTAAACCCTGATTAGCATTCCCAGTAAAGATGGTTTGATGGAATAAAGCACCTAATACTCCACCAATGACAGGTCCTACAACTGGAATCCAAGCATAGCTCCAATTGGATGATCCTTTTCCCGCAATAGGAAGAAGAAAATGAGCAAGCCTTGGTCCAAGGTCACGCGCTGGATTAATGGCATACCCCGTCGTTCCTCCAAGAGAAAGACCAATTGCTACAATTAAGAAACCTACAATCAAAGGATTTAAACCATGTGCAAACTCGTTAGCTCCGATCGCTAAAATACCAAATACTAAGATAAAAGTACCAATAATTTCACTTACTAAATTAGAAGGAGTGTGCTTGATTGCTGGACCTGTAGCAAATACTCCGAGTTTTGCTCCCTGATCTGCGGTTGCTTTCCAATGAGGAAAATATTGTACCCAAATGATCGTTGCCCCCAGCATCGCTCCTAGAAACTGAGCGATTATGTAGGATGGAACCTCTGCCCAAGGAAATTCACCTATAGACGCTAAGCCTAATGTAACTGCAGGATTGAGATGGGCTCCACTGATTCCTCCTACAGCATATACAGCGATTGCTACTGCAAATCCCCAACCAAAAGTGATGACAATCCAACCTGAACTTTTGGCATAGGCCTTATTTAGTGAAACGCCTCCACATACACCTGCACCAAAAATGATAAGAATCATTGTTCCAATAAGTTCACCTAAGAATGGTGTCATGCTAATTTCCCCCTTAACTTTACTATTCATCTGTTTTCAATAAAGGTTAGAACGTGATAAAACTTTTTTCTAGTCTACTCTTCTATCCTATTTTTGGATGCGTTTTCATTTTTCTTATAACCACCACCTTTATTTTTTCTGAAGAATAATAAGGATTAAGTCACGTAACAAAGGACAAAGAAAAAAGAAGACCGTCATAAATACCGCTGAATATTCTCAGCGCATACTTATAAGGTCTTCTCCTAGTCTCCACCTTTATTATATTAACTTAATATTATACGGTGTTCACATTTCTGTCAATATCTTATTTTGTTATCTTATTTCCTTATTTTCGCATGTTATATCGTTAGCTAGCTCTTTATGAAATAGCTTCATTCTTCATAGTTGGCTCTTGAGGAACAATGGCATCATGAATCGCCTTCTCCAATTCAAGCGTGTATTGTTTGCTCTGTTCCTCTGACCATTCAAGGACTTTGGACATATATTTGATGACTGGTTTTTGATATTTGTACACATAATCAATATCGAAGAGTAAGGTTCCAGTTCTTCTATTGAAATAATCAATTGGCTTAACCGTCATCTCTGCTTCGATACTATATAATAAAGTCACAAATACATTCAAAGGAAGATCAAGCTCTTTGGCTTCTTGATCATATTTTTTGCTTAATTGATAAATGAAATCAATGTTGGAACCATACTTGCGTGCTAAGGCTTCGGCTTGAGCTAGAGTAAATCCGTAACGAGTTCCCTCCTCCGCCTTTTTTGAAACAAAAGATTCAAAATTTGTGGAGCCTCCTACATGCCCACCCGAAATCGGCATATTTAGCGTCATGGAAGGATTCGTTCCTTTAAAGCCTTCGTTTTTCAGCAGGTCGATCACTAGATCCATAACCATCTCCGCCATCTTACGGTATCCAGTTAATTTTCCACCAGCGATCGTAATAAGTCCAGACTTCGACTGCCAGATCTCATCTTTCCTAGAGATTTCTGATGGACTTTTACCATCTTCATGAATTAATGGACGTAGACCAGCCCAGCTAGATTCAATATCCGACTCTACAATCTTTAGCTCTGGGAACATATCATTAATGGCATTGATAATATAGACTCGATCTTCTTTGCTCATTTTTGGGTTAGCAATATCCCCTTTATACACCGTATCTGTTGTTCCTACATAGGTTTTTCCTTCTCGTGGAATGGCAAAGACCATACGTCCATCTGGTGTATCAAAGTAAATGGCTTGTTTTAGCGGAAAACGACTCTGATCAAAGACAATATGAACACCTTTCGTCAGCTGCAAGGATTTCCCTTGCTTCGAACGATCCTTCTCTCGCAGGGAGTCAACCCATGGACCCGCTGCATTAACCATTTTTTTAGCATAAATGTCCACAGCTTTTCCATTCATTTGATCTACAACCTTCGCACCAACTACCTTGCCATCCCGATAGATAAACTCTTCTACTTTGGCATAATTTACAGCATGTGCTCCATGCTTTACGGCTTCTTTTACTACCTCAATGGTGAGTCTGGCATCATCAGTCTTATACTCGACATAATATCCACCACCCTTGAGCCCATTTTTCTTCAATAATGGCTCTCTTTTTTGAACTTCTTCTATATCTAGCATTTTTCTGCGTTCACTCTTTTTTACACCAGCAAGGAAATCATATACACGTAAACCTATAGAGGTACTGAACTTTCCAAATGTTCCTCCTTCATAGAGTGGAAGTAGCATCCATTCAGGCGTTGTTACATGCGGACCGTTTTCATACACAATCTCCCGTTCCTTCCCTACCTCTGCAACCATTTTCACTTCAAATTGTTTTAAATAGCGCAGACCTCCGTGGACTAATTTTGTTGAACGACTTGACGTTCCAGCCGCAAAATCCTGCATTTCAACAAGCACTGTATTTAATCCCCTTGTCACTGCATCTAAGGCAATACCACAGCCCGTAATTCCCCCGCCAATGATTAAGAGGTCAACCTCTTGTTGATCAAGTTTATCTAAAATTTGTTCACGGTTATAAGTAGAAAATGATGGTTTCATTATGATTTCCCCCTTGTTCTATTCAAAGTTGATAACAAAAAAAGACCACAACAAATTTTATAGGTATCATTGTACCTATAAACTGTTGCGGTCTCTCCTAATCTCCAACCTGACTATTCATTTGCCAAAATCATAACATAATCATCTGGATACATCAATACTTTTTTGAAAGCATTATCATTTTTCAAAGAAAAAGAAAATAACCATGTTAAAGTAATTATTGGAATTTTCTAAAATATATATAAAATTTAGGTTGTCTGTTATATAATAGCTTTACTTGGCAGTTTCTTTCTCAATCATAGTCATTTATACATCTTAGAAAGGGGAAAAATGTATGACGATTACTAGGTTATTGAAAATGATGGGGGGATTGTTCTCCATCCTTGCTTGTCTGGTTATTTTTTCGATTATCATGGTAAATGTAGGCGTAAAAAATGAACGAGATGCTGTCAGATTGCAAGCAGAGTTTAAACAACTAGGAATTGATTTAGCCAATGCCTCTGATTATCTGACCAATGAAGCCCGACGATATGTACAATTTGGAGACAAGGTTCACTATGATAATTATTGGAGAGAAGTAAATGAAACTCAGACACGAGATAGAGTTGTTAATCGTCTTATTGAATTAAACGCCCCTAAAGAAGAGCTTGATTTCATTGAATTGGCCAAAAAAAATTCTGATGCACTTATTCGTACTGAAGATGCAGCCATGGAAGCCGTTGAAAAGGGAGATTTAGAATTGGCTAGAAAATTAATGTTTGATACCAATTACGATCAAAACAAAAGCATTATTATGGAGCCTATTCATCAATTTCAACAAGCAATGAATACACGTGCTGAACTTGCTGCTATGGAAAGTCAGAAGAATTTAAGCACTTACATTGTTCTTTCTGCTGCACTCAGCATCCTCATGATTGTTATGATTCTAATCACCTTCATCATTCTGTATAAAAAAATAAAGCCACTAGCCCTTGTTTCACATCAGCTTGAAGCTCTCGCTAATAATGAGGGAGATTTAACCATGCGTCTTCCGGTAAATGGGAAGGATGAGATCGGGAAAATATCCTCTTCTTTCAATGCGATGCTCGAAAGCTTGCATGCATTAATTAAGGAAGTCCAACAAACCTCTCTTGAAGCCTATTCTTATTCGAAAGAGCTTGATCATAATGCCCTTGAAGCTGTATCCTCTTCTCACTTAACTACTGACGCAATCCAAGAGATTTCAACTGGGGTACAGGTTCAGCATACAAACTCAAAGGAACTGGTCAAAGTGATGGATGAAATGGCGATTGGAACACAAAGCATTGCCCAGAACACTTCATCGGTTTCTGATGCATCATCCGAAATGTTAAAAGAGGCCGAAGCAGGGCATAAACTCATCCAAAATACAGTCCAACAAATAAAGTCCATCCGTTATATTGTAAAAGATTCTGTAGATATTACCAATAAACTTGGCGAGCGTTCGAAGGAAGTTGAACAAATTGTGTTACTGATTCAAGAAATCGCCAATCAAACAAATTTACTTGCTTTAAATGCAGCGATTGAAGCCGCACGTGCGGGAGAACATGGTCGTGGCTTTGCTATTGTTGCTGATGAAGTACGAAGATTAGCAGAACAAACAGCAGGAGCAACCAACAATATTGCCCAGCTCATTCAAACCATTCAAAACGACTCCACCTCTTCCATTACTCATATGAACAAAATAAATACAGAAGTAGAAAATGGAATGTCATTGATTGATCAGACGGGAATTGCTTTTGAAAAAATCTTAGAGCCTATTCGAAAAGTTGCTATCCAAATGGAGGAAATATCTGCTACAACTCAGCAGCTATCTGCATCCGCTGAAGAGGTAACTGCCTCTGTTGAAGATATGTCTGCTATAACCGAAGAATCTGCTGATCGAACACAGCAAGTAACAAATCAAACCAAGGATCAGCTTGAAAGGTTTCAAGAGATGTCCAATTCAGCAAAGGTACAAAGCCAATTATCTCAAAGATTACAGGATTTAGTTTCAAGATTTAAGCTCTAGAAATTTCGGAAATAGCATATTTCTTGACCCGAATAAATATATACTCTACTATTGAAATAAAAACTATTCCCATCAAAGAATGGTGATTCAGAAAGTAGAGTCGATACATGTGGAAGAATAAAAATGTTTGGATTATTTTATCTGGTGAACTCATTGCAGGTCTTGGTTTATGGACTGGAATCATTGGGAACCTTGAATTTCTGCAACAACATGTTCCATCTGACTTCTTTAAATCCGTGATTTTGTTTATTGGTTTGACTGCTGGACTTCTTGTTGGCCCATTTGCAGGTAGGATCATCGACTCTACCTCCAAAAAGAAAGTATTAATTCTGGCTGGTTGCGGACGAATCGTAAGTATTTTCTTTATGTTCTTAGCATTAGAATTTAATTCGATTCTCTGGATGATCGTTTTCATGATTTCGATTCAGCTCTCGGCAGCCTTCTATTTTCCAGCCCTGCAATCCCTTATTCCACTGATCGTTAAGGATCAGGATTTACTGCAAATGAATGGGGTACATATGAATGTATCCACAATTGCTCGAATATTGGGAACAGCTCTTGCAGGGGCTATGCTTACAATCATGAGCCTATATTCTCTTTATATGGCATCTCTTATCGCCTATAGTTTACTGCTTCTTTCTACTTTCTTGCTGCAAGTAAAGGATGGGAAAGATGGAACAGATGAAGCCCAGGAGCCAGCAGAAAAACAGAAAAAGGATTCTACTCAAAAGAAAGCTCCCTTTAAAGAGATTATCCCTGTCTTAAAAAATGTGCCTATCGCCGTTGCAGCGCTTCTATTAAGTATCATTCCTATGCTTTTCATCGGGGGATTTAATCTGATGGTCATAAGCATCAGTGAAATTCAGGAGCATGCAAGTATTAAAAGTTATTTGTACGCCATCGAAGGAATCTGCTTTATCCTTGGTGCCTTTCTCGTTAAAAAAGTAAGTGAAGGAAGAAACCTTGTTCAGCTTCTCCTGCTCTTTTCATTTTTAACTGCTTTGGCACATATTTCTCTCTTTTTTGTGGCAAGCAATTGGTTCGTCCTGCTTTCCTTTGGATTGTTTGGTTTAGCAGCGGGATGCTTCTTTCCCATTTCGTCTACCATCTTTCAGACGAAAATTCCAAAGGAATATCACGGCAGATTTTTCTCATTTCGCGGGATGCTTGACCGCCTTTTGTTTCAGGTCATCCTGCTAGCTACAGGACTATTCCTTGACTTGCTTGGATTAAAATACACGGTTTTACTTTTAGGAAGCATTTCTTTTGTTCTCGTTATCTACTATAGTATCTATTATTTTCGTACACCCTTTGACCTTGAGGCAACTGAAACGCAAGCACAAGGTCAATCATTGTAAAGTAACCTTTATCAGGTAGGAAGCTGTTTGTAACACAAGTGAAACGAGTCCCCTTTTTTGGTGGACTCGTTTTTATTTTTTAATCATCAGCACAAAATACCCTTGCTTTCTATCCTTCCTCCATGATAGTATGAATAAAAAATAAAAATATTCATATGTTCATATGGAGGGATCTATTATCGCTAGAAAGTTTAATGATGAGGAAAAAATATATCTTCGTCAGAAATTAGTAACAGAAGGTAAAAAACAATTTGGTCAGCTAGGTCTTAAAAAAACGAGTGTCGCTCTTTTAACAGAAGCTGTAGGGATTGCTCAAGGATCATTCTACCTCTTCTATGAATCGAAAGAAGAGCTTTATTTTACGATTTTAGAAATGGAAGAAGCAGAGCTTCGACAACAGCTCTTACATTCCGTTAATCTTGAAGAAAAATTAACGAAAGAAGCTCTGAAAACGTTCCTTAAGAAAGGAATTGCTCTGATTGAAAACAATCCATTTTTTCAACAGCTTTATACGGAAAATGTGCTTGAAATCGTGATGCGCAAATTACCTACCAGTAGATTAGAGCAGCATTTCCAGCAGGATTCTGATGTTTTCTTTCCAATCATTCTCTCTTGGCAAAAAAACAATGACTTGATCGATCACGCACCAGATGTCATCTTAAGTGTTTTTCGTTCTCTCATTATTCTTTCCTTTCAAAAAAAATGATCGGAGAACATCTCTATCACGCTACTTTTGACTTGCTACTGGACTGTGTTGCTGAAGGACTACTAAAAAAGGAGGAAGGATCGAATGATTAGTGTTCAAAGCTTAACGTATCGTTATCCAAATAACCTAGACGATACCATCAAGGGGATCGATTTTCATATTGGAGAAGGAGAAATTTTTGGTTTTCTGGGACCTTCCGGAGCAGGAAAAAGCACCATTCAAAAAATATTGATTGGGATTTTGAAAAACTATCGGGGAAAGGTTCTGGTCATGGGGAAAGAAATTTCTAACTCAGGAGCGGAGTATTATGAACGAGTAGGAGTCGCTTTCGAATTTCCTAATTTCTATACAAAATTTTCAGCTCTAGAGAATCTGCGCTTTTTTCGTTCTTTGTATTCCTCAAAGACGGAAGAGCCTCTTGCCTTACTTGAACGTGTAGGACTCGAAAAATACAGTCAAACCAAAGTGTCCGATTTTTCTAAAGGGATGAAAATGCGCCTGAACCTATGCAGAGCGCTTCTTAATCAGCCTGATTTGATCTTTCTAGATGAGCCTACTTCAGGGCTTGATCCACGAAACACCAAAATGATCAAAGAGCTTATTCTAGAGAAGAAAGCAGAAGGGAAAACAGTCCTGATTACGACCCATAATATGAATATTGCCGAAGAGATCTGTGATCGGGTTGCCTTTATTGTGGATGGTCAAATTGCTTTAATTGATTCCCCACGCCAGTTAAAACTAGAAAAAGGAAGTAAAACCGTACAGGTCGAATATAAGGACTCTCATGGTTTATCAGCTGAAATTTTTGATCTACAGCAAATTGGTGTAAATCCATCTTTTCTTACCCTTCTAAAAGAAAAGGATGTTGAAACCATCCATACTCAAGAAACAACACTTGAACAAATCTTTATTGATGTTACAGGCAGGGAACTGGTATGAGAAACAGATTTCTGTCCATTCTCCAAAACGATGTGAAGTTTCAGGTTCGACATGGATTTTATGCAGCGTATTTATTCGTTACGATCATGTATATTTTATTGCTCTCTTTTCTACCAGAGCAATCCAAAGCAATGCTTATCACCATCATTGTTTTCTCTGATCCTAGTGCCTTAGGTTTTTTCTTTATCGGAGGGATTGTTCTCTTGGAAAAAGGGCAAAGCATCTATGATCATTTATTTATTACACCACTTACGATTCAAGGCTATATCATTTCAAAAGTACTTTCGCTAGGATTTCTTTCTGTCCTTACAAGTATCATCATTCATGTTGTCGTTCTTGGCGTCCAGCAGACCACTCTGCTGTTTATTATAGGTGTATTACTCACTTCTATTTTCTTTACTCTAATTGGGCTTGGTATAGCTGTACAATGTAAAACCTTAAATGGTTTCTTTCTTATCGCACCACTTTATACCATCCTATTTTGTCTTCCCCTGCTTGGTTATCTTGGCATCTATCACACATCTTTGTATTATTTATTACCTACTCAGGCGTCTTTGCTTTTGCTCCATTCTCCTTTTCAGACACTTGAACCTTGGTATGCTACTTGTCTTATTTTATCTATCAGTGCTTGGATTGGCATTGCCTATATCTGGACACTTCATTCTTTTCGAAAGCACATTATTTATAAGATCGGGGGATAGTTTTTTATGAAGCGCTTGATTATGCTGCATTTGCCGATATGAAGAACGTACGTCGTGATCCGATTCTATTGATGATCATAGCAGGAACTTTGCTTCTAGCTCTTGTTTTTCGATTCACACCACCTGCACTTAGTGAATGGCTCTTCGAACACTATGCTTTTGATCTAGTTCCCTACTATGACCTGATGCTGTTATTTATCCTACAGCTTACACCCCTTATGATTGGGATGGTTTCGGGATTTCTGATTTTAGATGAGCGAGATGAGCACATCATCCCACTATTAGCGGTTACACCCCTTCAAAAAAAGGGGTACTTAATGGTTCGACTAGTATTTCCCATGTGCCTGACAGCCGTGATGTCATTATTCCTTATCTTCTACACAGAGCTAAGTCCTATAACGGGAAGCACCATTCCCCTACTGCTTATTCTGCTTGCCTTAGAAGCACCTATGTTTGGTTTGTTTCTTGTTGCTTTTGCTTCCAATAAGGTGGAAGGGCTTGCTTTAGCGAAAGTGTCTGGGATACTAACGATGACTCCCCTTGCTGTTTACTTTATCTCTTGGCCTTGGCAAGGTATATTCACAGTACTTCCAACCTATTGGATGGCGCAACTATTCGAACTTCAAGAATCTCTTATACAGACTCTAGGTATCTTTATGGTGGGTCTTTTTTTACACATGGGAATCCTATGGTATTTGTATTCCCGTTTCAATCAAAAAATTGAGTAGAAGGAAAGAAGCTCTCCTTATCTAGTCTTGTGCGGAAGACGTTCAAGATGTAGGGTGAGGAAGCCTAACTCCTTTTCAGATACCTCTTGATTCAAATGCTCGGCAATAATTTGTCCAATTTTACAAGCTTGTTGAAATCCAGCTACATACTGTTCTTTAATATTTTGTACTAACGGATTTTCGATATGCTTACCCGTCTTCACTCGATCAATCAACGCTTTCAGATGCGAAATCAAGCGAATGGTAGTAAAGGATTCATCCATCTGATAGCCATCTTCCTTTAGTTGCTCTAAAACTTTAGAAACAATTCGAGCAGCTTCTAGCGTTACTTTTTTGGTAGTGAACGTTCGAGCAGAATGAAAATGACTAGCTAGAAAAGCCACCTCCTCCTCGGGAAAATTAACCTGTAGCTTCTTATTTAAATAGCTCACCGCTTCCTCCGCTACTTTGTACTCCTGCGGATAAAGCTGCTTAATCTCAAAAACAAAAGGGTTACTTAGATGAATCCCTTTCTTAGTTCGTTCAATAGCGAAATTAATATGGTCAATAAGAGCGGCATGAATCGTGTCTGAGAACGTTCCCGATAAGCTTCGAATCGCCATCGCAATCACCTCTTCTGTTGCCACAATCACTGGAACATTAACCATCTTTAAGACTTGTTGATAGTGTTCGATGGCTTCCGGAGTATGAAGAAGAAACTCCTGCTTAATACTGGATGATTTGATTTTGTCACCAGGTAACATCTTATAACCAATGCCTTTTCCAAAAACGATGGAATTATTTCCTGATGATAATTTTGCAAGCACGACATTGTGAGATAAAACCTGCACAACTTTCCGTTCCATTTTCTACCTCCGAAGAATTAATCTCCTCTACACCTCTTACCTGTACAAAGAAGTGTAGAGGATTCATGATTCAGTTGGTCTTTAATTCAGCTTTGGGATCAATTCTTCCTTGATCAGCTCTGAGTCCGTTCCAAAAACGATCTGTACGTTTCCTTTCCCTAAACGCATGATACCCGCTGCTCCTAGCTTCTTGAGCTCCACTTCATTAACATGTGCTTCATCTACTAAAGTTAAGCGTAAACGTGTGATACATGCATCCACCTTGATAATATTGGCTGCTCCTCCAATGAGGGGAAGAATCGCTTCAGCCTTTTCTCTGATTCCTTGGTTCTTCAGTGGATTGGTAGATTGACTAGCCTGTTCAGAATCTTCCTCTTCTCTACCTGGGGTTTTTAAGTGAAATAAACGGATCGAAAAACGAAAGACGAAATAGTACACAATAAAAGTAATGATACCAAAAGGAATAAGCCATAGAGGGTTAGTGCTAAATGCCAATTGATGAGATAGTCGATAAGCCCTGCTGAAAAGCCAAAGCCTAATTTCATTCCAATAGAGTACGTGAGAGCCATCAATAAACCAGTTAATAAGGCATGAATCAAGTATAATGCCGGTGCTAAGAACATAAAAGCAAATTCAATTGGTTCCGTAATTCCTGTTAAAAACGAAGTAAAGGCGGCGGATAAAAGCACTGAGGAAACCATCACTCGTTTTTCAGGTTTCGCCGCATGAATCATGGCTAAACACGCCGCTGGCAGACCAAACATCATCACTGGAAAGAAGCCTGTCATAAACATTCCTGCTGTTTTATCCCCTGCAAAATATCGAGTTAAATCTCCATGAACAACCTGCCCAGTGCTATTGGTGAAATCGCCAATTTGAAACCAAGCAATTGAATTTAATATGTGGTGAAGCCCAAAAGGAATCAGCAAACGATTGAGCACTCCAAAGATAAAGGCTCCTAAACCTCCTGCTGAAACAATCCACATTCCCACAGCTTGGATTCCCTCTTGAATCGGTAACCAGATAAAACCGAAAATGATACCTAAGAATACCATAACTAATGAGGTGATAATAGGAATAAATCGTCTACCTCCAAAAAAACCAAGAGCTTTAGGCAATTCAATATCCTTATATCGTTTATATAGATATGCAGCCACGCCTCCTGTTATAATCCCTCCTAGAACACCCATATTTAATTTAATCAGCACTTCACCATCTGGTCCTACGACATTAAAGGTAGCTAAAACATGAGTAAGCACAAAGTAACCAATAGCCGCTGCTAGTCCAGCTACCCCAGCACCATTTGCTAATCCTATAGCAACACCTATCGCAAATAATAAGGGTAAATTGTCAAAAATGGCTCCTCCTGCTGCTAAAAAAATCTGTGCAATCTTCACCATGACCGGATTCGTAAATGACATCGCCCCAATAGCTAATAAAATTCCTGCGGCTGGTAAAATGGCGATGGGTGTCATTAATGAACGCCCAATGCTTTGAAGTCCTCCTAGAATATTCATTATTTTTCCTCCTTTTCCTACTTACATGCACAAAAAGGGCATAAGCATAGAAACCACATTGGTTTCTAAAGCTTATGCCCTATTAAGGTAACATGCTCCGTAGTCTATGATATTTTATATCTTTAATAGTAGGAGATCAAACGAGCTTTGTCAATCTTTTTTGTAAGCACTTTCACTTATTTTGCAATCTCCTCTAAAATATCCTGAGCTGTTCCCGCCACTAGTAGTTTATTTCTAAATTCTTCATGAATCAATTTGCGGGAAATAGAGGAAAGAATTTGCAAATGCTCATTTCCTGCTTGTTCTTCAGGTACTGCGATGAGGAACACAACGGACACAGGATTTCCATCTAAGGATTGCCAATCAATCGGCTGTTTTAATCTGCCGAAGGCTAAGCCAGGCTTTGTTGCCCCGCTTGATTTTCCGTGGGGAATCGCTACACCAAAACCAATTCCTGTAGATCCTAGTTCTTCACGCTCGATTACACTCTGGTAATACACTTTTTTGTCATGCACTACTCCATTATTTTCAAGAGTAGCTGTTAGCTTCTCAATACACTCTTCTTTCGATACGGCATCTAATGATAGAATAATGGTTTCTTCTGTCAGTAATTCTGATAAATTCATTTCTCTCGCACTCCTTTGTATATATCTATTTCGTCATTTTGAATGACCCATTATTATTTTAATAAGCATGTAGTATCTTTCTTTTGATACTGATTGGTTTCTATGCTTTATTTTTTTTCAAAATATGAAGCATGATGGCTGTCACAATCGTCCCGATGATAATGGCAAGAGCATACATCCCTAAGTTCCCCACTGCATTTGGAATAGGAAGGACGAATATGCCTCCATGTGGTGCTCTAAGTGTCGCTCCAAAGACCATGGATAAAGCTCCTGTAACGGCTGAACCAGCTACAATAGAAGGTATGACTCTAAATGGGTCTGCCGCTGCAAACGGAATGGCACCTTCTGTAATAAATGAAATTCCTAGAACACCTGCTGCTTTTCCTGCTTCTTTTTCCTCTACTGTATATTTCTTTGGACCAATTAAGGTAGATAACCAAATTCCAAGAGGAGGAGTCATCCCTGCTGCCATTACAGCTGCCATCGGGGCATACATATCACTTGCCAGTAGCCCTACAGCAAATGTGTATGCTGCTTTATTCACTGGACCTCCCATATCGAATGCCATCATAGCGCCTAGAATTAATCCTAATAGTAACGCATTTGTTCCAGATAGACCTGTTAACCAAGCAGTAAGAGAATCCATGACATATTTCACTGGTTCTCCAATCACATAAACCATAAGAAGCCCTACAATTAATGAGGCAAAGAAAGGAATAATGAGTACGGGTACTAAACCTTGAAAATTTCTTGGTAATTTCACATAATCTCGAATCCATTTGGCTACATAACCTGCTAAGAAACCGGCTACAATTCCACCTAAGAAACCTGCACCAATGTTTGAAGCTAACATTCCTCCGATTAATCCAGGTGCTAATCCAGGCTTGTCAGCAATAGAGTAAGCAATGAAACCGGCTAAAATTGGAACCATTAAAGCAAATGCGGCTCCACCACCAATGCTCATTAGGGCTGCGGCTAAGGTCCCTTCTTCTTTAAAGGCTTCAATTCCAAAGATAAAGGAGATAGCAATGAGTAATCCTCCTGCTACGACAAGCGGAATCATGAACGATACACCATTCATTAAGTGCTTATATGGTCCTTTTCTTTCTGAGCCTTTCTCTGCTTTTCTTTTTTCTACTTCTGCCACAAAATCCTGATTATTAGAAGGCTTTAGCGCTAATGCTTTGGTTATCAATCCTTTTGGATCTTTGATTGCTTCACTTACTCCTGCTCTAATGACAGGCTTACCAGCGAATCTTTCCTCATCTGCATCTGTATCTGCGGCAATAATAATAGCGTGGGCTTCAGCTATATCTTGCTCTGTTAGCGCATTCTCTACTCCAACTCCTCCCCTTGTTTCAACTTTGAGCTGAATGTTTTCTTCTCTACCAGCCTTTTCAAGGGACTCTGCAGCCATATAAGTGTGAGCAATTCCTGTAGGACAAGCCGTTACTGCTAAAATCTTTTTCATGTCAAATCCTCCTCTACGCTAGTTCTTTTTTATTTTGTATTTTTGACAGATGCACTTTTTCTAGTGAGTCCTTCACTTCTTGAAAGGTGCATACTTGTGTCCCAGACTTAGATGCTGTTATGGTCCCAGCTGTTGTAGTCCATACAGCCATTTCTCGTAAAGAAAATTGTTGAAGTAGGGAATAGGATAAGGCTCCTACCATAGAATCTCCTGCCCCTACCGTACTCTTGGCAGTGATAGGAAATGGAAGAATACGATAGGCTTCGTGTTGGTCTAAACAAAGCGCTCCTTGAGCCCCCATCGAGATGATCACGATAGATATTCCTTGATCAATTAGCTTCCTACCCGCTTGAATGATTTCTTCCTCACTTTCCAAGGAATAACCCACCAGTTGTTCAAGTTCATGAATATTTGGTTTGATCGCATAGGGTTTCGCTTTGATTCCTTCTCGAAGGGCAATCCCATCTGCATCCAAAATGGTTCGAATCCCTTTAGAATGAGCTAGTTGTATATATTCTTGATAAATGGTTTGGGGAACTCCTGGAGGAAAGCTTCCTCCTAAAACAAGCAACGATGCTTGATCTAAGATTCCATTTAATTTTTCTTTAAGCATTTCCAGTTGATTCTCTGTGATATCAAAACCATTTTCGTTAATTTCAGTAGTGATGGAAGTGCTTTCGTCAATCACTTTAAGATTGGTTCTTGTTTCCCCTTGTACTTGAACAAAATCCAGAGGGATCTCTTCTTCCTCCAAGTATTGTAATAGTTGTTTCCCCTGTATTCCCGCGATAAATCCAGTAGCTAGGACCTTCATGTCAAAATGTTTCAATACTTTAGCTACATTGATTCCTTTGCCTCCGGGATCTGTCCTAGATTCGAGAACACGATTCAAGCTCCCGAGCTCTAGTTGTGGAACCGTGATCGTCTTGTCTATGGCAGGATTTAATGTGACTGTAATGATCGGTAAACTCATACTATCTCCTCCGTTACTTCCGCGATGTAAACATCGACCCCAATCTCTTCTAGCTGCTGAACGAAATGAGGGGATACTCCTGAATCTAAGATGCACTTATCTACTCTTTCTATATCTGCTACTTTGGCAAAGGTTACTTTTCCAATTTTGCTGCTGTCGGCGAGGACAATAACCTGCTTAGCTGAGTGAAGCATTTGCTTTTTGGTTTCCGCCTCCATTAGATTGGGAGTGGTTAAGCCTTCTTGTACATCTAAGCCGTTTGTCCCAATAAAGGCTTTATCGACTCGAATCATTTGCAATGACTGGTTTGTCACAGGACCTACCAAGGAAATAATATCTCTGCGTAACGCTCCGCCAAGCACAATCACATCAATCGTAGACATTTGTTGAAGCTCTAAGGCGGTTACGAGTGAATTTGTCACAACCGTAAGCCTTGAAAAATTCTTTAGCTCTTCAATCATGTAAAAAGTCGTTGTCCCTGAGTCAATGAGAATGGTATCTCCCTCTTCAATAAGCTCTGCCGCCTTTTTTGCAATCGCTTTCTTTTCTTGCTTAAATGTATCTTCTTTCTCCATAAAAGAAGGCTCGAAATTGACACTTTGTAACGAAACGGCACCACCATGTGCTCTTTTAATCAGTTTTTCTTCTTCTAATTCTTTCAGATCTCGTCGGATGGTTGATTCAGAAACATCATAGGTCTGACACAACTCTTGTACTGATGCTCTTCCATGCTGATTCACAAACTCTACAATTTGTTTTTTTCTCTCTTCTCCATACATCATGCGCTGTCTCCTCGCATTTTCTATGATTGATTTTCTCTCTTATCTTACTCCTGTGATCGTTTTATGATCATTTATGACCGTTTTTGATCATTTGTGATCTACTTTGATTATATGAAAGCGAATTCAAGATGTCAACAAGAATTTCTGGAATACCTATGTCTATTGTTTGTCCATATTTTCTTCTTATTCGGTTCCCCATAAATGGACAGGAAGAACGAAGAAAACAGATAAAGAAGCGATCCACACTCACCCTTGGATGATCATTGTGGATTCGCTTCTTCACTACACTCTATTCAATCATTCTCTATCTTTCTTAAATATTTCTCCAAATCTCTAAGATGTTTCTTATTCGACCTTGGAACTTTATTTATATATCTTAGATCCATGTTCTACAAATTCATTCGCTTTCTGTTTCAAGCCTTCTTCAATGATCGCTTTTTCGGTCAACCCCTTTTCTTTTGCGGTACTGCGAATTTCATGAGAGATTCTCATGGAACAAAATTTAGGACCACACATGGAACAGAAATGTGCCGTTTTCGCCCCTTCGGCAGGAAGTGTTTCGTCATGATACTCACGAGCCCTTTCTGGATCAAGGGAAAGGTTAAATTGGTCATTCCAGCGAAATTCAAATCGAGCCTTAGACAAGGCATCATCACGAATTTGAGCACCTGGATGACCTTTGGCTAAATCGGCTGCATGAGCGGCTATTTTATAGGTAATAACCCCTTCTCGAACATCGTTTTTATTAGGCAGACCTAGGTGCTCTTTGGGCGTTACATAACAAAGCATTGCTGTACCATACCAGCCAATCATCGCTGCACCAATAGCAGAAGTAATATGATCGTAACCTGGAGCGATATCTGTGGTTAGCGGACCCAAGGTATAGAACGGTGCTTCCTTACATATTTCTAGCTGCTTATCCATGTTTTCCTTAATTAAGTGCATCGGAACATGACCAGGTCCTTCGATCATTACCTGTACATCATGCTTCCAGGCAATATGAGTCAACTCTCCTAAGGTTTCAAGCTCGGCAAATTGAGCCTCATCATTGGCATCTGCTATGGAGCCAGGTCTTAATCCGTCTCCAAGCGATACCGAAATATCATAGGCTTTTAGGATTTCACAGATATCTTCAAAATGAGTATAGAGAAAATTCTCCTCATGGTGAGCCAAGCACCACTGAGCTAGAATCGATCCCCCGCGTGAAACAATTCCTGTTCTTCGATGAGCAGTTAAGGGAATATAGCGCAATAAAACACCTGCATGAATAGTGAAATAATCAACACCTTGTTCCGCTTGCTCAATTAATGTATCTCGGTAAACCTCCCAAGATAAATCCTCTGCGACACCATTCACTTTTTCCAGTGCCTGATAAATCGGAACAGTGCCTACTGGGACCGGAGAATTACGAATAATCCATTCTCTTGTGGTATGTATATTTTTTCCTGTTGAGAGATCCATAATCGTATCGGTTCCCCATCTCGTTGCCCATGTCATTTTCTCTACTTCCTCTTCAATAGAAGAAGTGACAGCAGAATTCCCTATATTCGCATTTATTTTCACATGAAAATGTCTTCCTATAATCATAGGTTCACTCTCTGGGTGATTGATGTTAGCTGGGATGATGGCTCGACCTAGGGCAATCTCATTTCGAACAAACTCAGGATCCATATTTTCTCTTATAGCCACAAATTCCATTTCTGGCGTGATGATTCCACGACGTGCATAATGCATTTGGGTTACATTTTGTCCTCGTTTTGCACGGAGTGGCTTTCGATTCACATGTGGAAACCATTCTAGATTCGCTCTAGGATCACCTGGCATGAATCCGTTATCCTCAGGCTTGATTTCTCTCCCTGCGTACGCTTCTACATCTTCACGTTCCAAGATCCATTTCTGACGAAGGGCAGGCAATCCTGCTCTAATATCGACTATATAATCTGGATCCGTATATGGACCACTGGTATCATAAACTCTAACAGGCTCATTCTCCTCTTCTCCAAAAGTAGTACGCGTGTCCTCGAGCTTAATTTCTCGCATGGGGACCTTTAGATCAGGTTTCGATCCTTCGACATACACCTTCCTACTCCCTGCAAACTGTGATTTCAACTCGATCTTTAACTCTTTTTGACTTGACATCATTCATCCTCCTCCATTTTTGGATCTGTTATACCAAAAAAAAATCGAGCTCTGTCTAAACAGAACCCGATGGGATGAGCAAAAAAGAAAAATAAGTAAAATACGAACTAAAACTCTCGTTGTTCAATTTTCTTTTTTCCTACTTCCCTACGCTGGTATAACCCAGATCAGGTTCCAAGGGTCAAAGAATTTTAACGCATTCTTCTCTCAGTCCAAGCTTTCCGGACTCCCCTAGTAGATTTTTCCAAACTTATTATACCTTATTTTCTCATTAAAATAAAGTAGAGTTCTATCAGATGGATTTTATACTCCACCTGATGATTGGAACAGGATATCTTTTTTAAAACAATCCTAAGGCTCTTCCTTCGCCATCCACATCCATTTGTAGGGCGGCAGGGGACTTTGGAAGGCCTGGCATGGTCATAATTTCTCCTGTAAGAGCCACGAGAAACCCTGCTCCAATTGAGGGTTTAAATTCCCTGATCGTGACTTTAAAATGGGTTGCTTTCCCTAATCGAGCAGGATCGTCACTTAAGGAATACTGTGTTTTCGCCATACAAACCGGCAATTGATCCCATCCACGTTTGGTATACTCTTCTACTTGCTTCATTGCCTTGGAAGACAATTCAATCCCATCTGCCCCATAGACCTTCGTTGCTATGGCATGTAATTTTTCTTCAATTGACGAAGTAAGAGAGTACGTATGAATCAGTTTTCTTTGCTGCTTCTCTTTCTGTTCGATGAGAGGAAGTAGCTCATGGACCAATTCTTCTCCCCCCGCTCCTCCTTGTTTCCAAACATCTACAAGAGCAACTGGATATCCTTTCTTTTTACACCAATCTTTGATGACTTGAACCTCCATATTTGTATCGGTATGGAAACGGTTAATCGCTACGACAAAAGGAAGCTCAAATCCTTGAATTGTTTCCGCATGCTTTTCGAGATTGGCTAATCCAGAGGACAAGGCAGTGATATTTTCTTCTGTGAGAGCCGATTTAGCAACTCCTCCATGCATTTTCAAGGCACGAATCGTCGCTACAATGACAACAGCACCTGGATCTAATTGAGCTACTCGTGATTTGATATTTAGAAACTTTTCCGCTCCTAAATCAGCCCCAAAACCTGCTTCTGTCACTGTATAATCTGCTAATTTCAATGCCATTTTTGTCGCAATGACACTGTTGCAGCCATGAGCAATATTAGCAAAAGGTCCTCCATGAATAAGGGCAGGTGTATTCTCCAGGGTCTGAACCAGATTCGGTTTAATCGCTTCTTTGAGTAGTAAAGTCATCGCTCCTTGAGCGCCTAAATCTCCTACCGTAACAGGTTCCTTGGAGAAAGTGTAGCCAATAACGATTCTAGACAAGCGATTCTTTAAATCTGTGATGTCTTTACTCAAACAAAGGATGGCCATCACTTCGGAGGCGACTGTAATATCAAAACTATCCTCTCGAGGCATTCCATTCGTTGGTCCGCCTAAGCCAACTGTTACTCTTCTTAAGGCACGATCATTTAAATCTAAGACCCGCTTCCAAATGATCCGCCGCGGATCTAATTGCAGGGTATTCCCTTGATGAATATGATTATCGATCATGGCAGCAAGTGCATTATTCGCCGTTGTAATCGCATGCAAGTCTCCTGTAAAATGAAGATTAATATCCTCCATAGGAACGACTTGTGAATACCCACCACCCGCAGCTCCTCCTTTTACTCCCATTGTAGGTCCTAATGAGGGTTCACGAAGAGCAATGATCGCTCGATGTCCCAAACGATTTAATGCTTGACCTAATCCAACTGTGACTGTAGATTTCCCTTCACCTGCTGGCGTAGGATTAATAGCTGTCACGAGTATCAACCGGCCTTCCTTTTTATCTTTCAGCCTTTCTAGCACATCGAGATTAATTTTTGCTTTATAGTGCCCGTAAGGTTCGAAGTCTTCTTCACCCAACCCAAGCGATTGGGCTATGTCTTGTATTTTCTTCATCTTCGCTTTTTGGGCTATTATGATATCGCTTTCAATTTTTTCTTCAATCATGTGGATGCCTCCCATATTCAGTCACTAACCATCTAAGTATACTATATTTTTATTCAAACTCCCATTTCCTTCACCATTTTCGAATCCTTAGAAAAACACACCTTATTCTAGATTAAGTTTAGCTTGTTTCGGGTATCTTTTTAGTATAGAGGAGGTAATTCACTATGAAAAAAATGATCTTTATTCTATTACTAACAACAGGGTTTGTCTTAACTGGATGTGCTACAAGTCCCGCTGTAGAGGAGCAGTCCTATCGACACTGAAGATTCACAGCTCGAAATGGAGGACAACGAGAACGCCCAAGACAATCAGCAAACCGGAGAAGAGAATACAATCTCACCTAAGCAAGTCGCAGACACAGTCCTTCTAGCTCTAAAAAATAAAGACATGCAGGCACTTTCTTCTTATGTTCATCCTACTAAGGGACTCTTATTCTCCCCCTATGGTTATATTGTCACGGACACGGCTCAAGTATTTACAGGTCAACAAGTCGCTGGCTTATTAAATGATTCCACTCTCTATCATTGGGGAGAATTTGATGGAACTGGCGATCCTATGGAAATGACTTTTGCCGATTATTATGAGCGATTTGTTTATGATCAAGACTACGCCAATGCTGAACAGACATCCATCAATGAACGTCTTGGACAGGGAAACACCATTGATAATATCCTAGATGTTTACCCTGGGGCAACCACTGTTGAATATCATTTCTCTGGCTTCGACCCACAATATGAAGGAATGGATTGGAGAAGCTTACGAATCGTACTTGAAGAAGAAAACGGTGAGTGGTATATCGTTGCTATTGTGCACGATGAGTGGACGATATAATTTTACAATAAAAAAAGGGGGACTATTATAGTCCCCAAAGCCAAGGAAGAATTTTGCACATGGTAATATTTTTTTACCTTACGCAACTTTCTTCTTTTATTATAATTTATATTTTTTTCCATGTCTAGCTTCTTAGTTTATTTTTTTCTGTTAAAAACATATACCTTACCCTATGTCACTGGAGGTGAAATGATGCGTATCTTCCTTATTCCTATTTTAGGGCTCCTCATGTTTCTTTCAGGCTGTTTTAGTACGCCTAGTGAAGACGCTCGGTTTCAGCCCTATGAAGAAAATAGGTCAATAGAACACCCGAACCAACACCAAACAATGGTAGAAAATGCCCCTATCTTGTTATTTGAAGAATTTATGCAGAAATGGAATGCGATCTCCGCTGAACATACGGGGGATTTTTTTATCCACTCATTTGAACAAATTCATTCTGAAACAGATCAAGTATATCGTACGTCTCTAGGAAAGCATTTAGAATTACAGGTCACTGTTGCTAACAGCCATGTCATCAAAGCGCAATTGATTGGTAGTCCTCCCTCGACAAAAGAAAGGTTTACTATGATCACAAGCTGGTGGCAATTATTCCTGATGACCAATTCAACGATTGCCGTTCATGATATTGATCTGCTATTCGCAGAGCTTGGGATTGGTCCAAATGCGGATTTATCAGAACTTACCTCCAGAACGTTTGATTACAATGGGATCACTTATTCCATCCATGAAGAAAATAACAGATATCTATTCGAAGCAGCATACCCGTAAAACAAATCACACAGATTGGAAGGTTTTAAACATGAAACAAGTAAAAGCGCTTGTTCCTATTCTTTTTATTCTGTTTCTCAACACTTCTTTCTTACCGTCAGCTCCTGCTCAAACAGATTTCTTTAATATGTCATATGTTTATTTTGGAAGCCCCAATTCATATAGTAAACAAGTAGACGCAACGAGAGGCAGCCTAAAGGTGGTATCCCCTAATTACTTTGATATCACCCCAGCAGGAGAGCTAGAAATCACGTGGCGTTTACAGACCTCATTTATTGATGAGATGCATAGAAGGGGAATGAAGGTGGTTCCCTTTCTTGCCAATCATTGGGACGCAACGGCTGGTCGAAATGGGTTATTACATCGTGAAAAGCTGGCACAGGATATTGCCGCTGCGGTCGAACGTTATAAACTAGATGGAGTGAATGTAGATATTGAAGGAGTCAGTCGATCAGGAGAGCATTCCGGCTACCTCAGAAGCTATAGAGATGAACATACGGACTTCATTCGTCTCTTGCGACAATACATTCCAAAACACAAGGAGGTTTCGGTTGCTGTAGCTGGAAACCCAAGTGGATGGCAAACCGGATGGCATGGTTTTTATGATTACATGGAATTAGCGAAGTATGCCGACTATCTAATGTTGATGGCTTACGATGAGTCATGGGAATCACCGGAAAGCCCGATAGGTCCCGTATCCAGTCTAGCTTTTTTTGAACGGTCGATCCTATATGCTATTCAAAGTGGCGTCCCCAAGGAAAAAATTGTGGTTGGACTTCCTTTTTACGGTCGAATGTGGAAGCTAGACGGTCCCACATTGGAGGGAAGAAACATTACAGGTCTTGGACTTTCGAGTACCCGTATTGCCCCCCTGATCCGCGAATTTAAGGGTAAAAGCCACTACGATAAAAGCAAAGAATCCCCTTATGTCACCTTTACGATCCCAAAAAATCAGCATGGATTTATTGGAACCACAAAATTAACAGAAGGTCAATATGTCATTTGGTTTGAAAATGAACAGTCAATCAAAGCCAAGCTACAACTCATTTCTAAATATGGCATCAAGGGAACAGGCTCTTGGGCTTTGTTTCATGAAACACCTGAAACCTGGGAATATTACTCTCATTGGTTAAATGGTACGTACTTTAAAGATGTTGCATTGGGACATTGGGGACGAGAAAACATTCTTTCCGTATCCAACCGTGGCTGGATAACGGGTACTACTTCAACCACCTTCTCTCCTAATGCCACACTAACGAGAGCCCAAGGAGCATTAATCCTGATAAGAGCATTAGGTTACGCTCAGGCATTTCCAAAAGAATTTCTATTTACTGATATAAAGGGGCATTGGGCAAGACGCGAAATTGAGGTAGCTCGTGAATTAGGGATGATTCATGGGTTAGACCTGAACCGCTTTGGACCCGATGAGCCACTAACCCGAGAGCAATTGGCAACCATTCTTCAGAATATCTTTCACTTTTCCTCAGTGGAAGTGAAAGAAAGCCCCTTTCCTGATCTAGGGAAGGAGCGATGGTCATACGGCTCTATCCTCCCCATCTTTCAACGAGGGTATATCACAGGATTTGATGATGGTACGTTCCAGCCTACAGCTAAATCCACAAGGGTACAAATGGCAACATTGATGGAACGCATGGCAGAAGATTTTGAAAACATGGGGCTTAAGTAGTTTTATCACGTTCTAACCGTCAGGTGGAGTAATAACTCCATCTGATGGAAGTCTACTTTATGTTGCGTATTTCACACATGTAAAAGAGAGCGATGGTCAGTTTGACTATCGCTCTCTTTTACAACATGCTTTGATTGGCAAATTTTATCCCATTCTAATCGTCT
>NZ_BAMO01000041.1 GCF_000615945.1 Caldalkalibacillus mannanilyticus JCM 10596 | reverse complement strand
GCCCCCCTTAATTCGGGAAGAAAAGTGACGGTAGCCATATAGATAATATCCTAAACGGTTAAGGGCAACAGAAAATATTTCTCCAGTACTTTCAATACCTTCTCCTTGCTGCCCGCCAACTTTCCAAGAAAGTTGATTGATCATAGATTCCACTCCTTTAAAATGTCCTGATAAAGTAGACTGCTAGTTCATCTATTGAATATTTGAAGATTGATTAAATAAACCGTTTCAATTGTAGTCCTATTAGCAGTAAAAAGCAAGTATTTTACGATCATTTTGACACATTTTATACATATTTCTACTAATTTCGACTCTCAGCCCACAACCTATGATAATAATTTCTCCAGTTCTTAAAGAAAATTTTGTTCACAACCTCTTCTGAATATCGTTTCAAACATTCATTACGCAGGTTTATAATGTTTCCACTATGCTCAAGTCCAACTACCGTTTCATCAATCCCGTCAAAGTCCGAACCGAAACCAACAAGATCCTCCCCTCCTAAGGCGAGCATATACTCTAGGTGATGTAATACATTGGTTATAGTCACTTCTTTTTGCGAGCTTAAAAAATAAGGAACGAAGGTAATCCCTACTATTCCCTTTGTTTGAAAAATGGCTTTTAGTTGATCTTTGGTAAGATTTCTTGGATGATTGCATAGTTCTTTTGCATTACAGTGAGAAGCCATCACAGGTAGGCGAGAATGTCCAATGCAATCCCAGAATCCTGGTTCAGCTAGATGTGAAACATCAATCGCCATATGTAATCGGTTCATCTCTTCTATCAATTCAAATCCAAAATTCGAAAGTCCAGCAGGATGTCTTTCGCGCACACCGTCCCCTGCCTCATTTCTATAGTTCCAGGTAAATCCAACACTCCTTACTCCTAGACGGTAAAAGGTTCTAAGATATGTTAAACTCCCCTGAAGAGGCTCAGCTCCTTCAATTGCCAGAAGGACATAAAGCTTTTGGTCATCTGGAGTTCTTTTTGTTTTCTCAAGAACTGACAGATCCGTGATTAATTCAATATGGGGGTTCTTCGGAAGAATCTCATGGTGAAAAATATCTAACATTTCTAGGGCAGCAAAATGTCTAATTTCCTTTGGTGTTTCTGGCGGAACAAATATCGCCATCGTTTGTACTTTTACTCCTCCATGCTGCAATCGTTCAAAAGAACAATGCAGTTCCTTCGTTTTCTGAAAAAAAAGTGAATAGTTCTTCTTCCTCCACATCTGATATAACACATCACAATGACCGTCAAATAGATGAATCATCCCTTATCACCTTGCTTTCCCTGATTTTTAAAAAATATTCATGTATAAAAAAATATCCACACAAAAACCCGTCTGCTTCAGGCAAACAGGTTTATGGTTCATTTCTTATTAACGTGGTTCTACAATCAATTTAATGGCAGTCCGCTCTTCGCCATCAATCAAAATATCAGTGAAGGCTGGAATGCAAATGAGGTCTACACCACTTGGTGCTACAAATCCTCTTGCGATTGCTACGGCTTTTACCGCTTGATTGAGTGCACCAGCTCCAATTGCTTGTATTTCGGCGGCTCCGCGTTCTCTAATTACTCCTGCTAGTGCACCAGCTACAGAGTTAGGATTGGACTTTGCTGAAACTTTTAATACCTCCATGAAATTTGAACCTCCTTATGTTAATGATTGTTACCACTCTATCTATATTCGGTAGGTTCTTATAAAATTCCTCCTATTAGAGGTAAAAGATTCGCAAAATTCTACATATTTTTCTATAGAAAACAAGAATTGATGCCTACATTCGCCTTATTTCTCGCTTCTTCGCAAAAGCTATTCGTAAAACTCGTGTTCCTCATCAATTCGAATACGATTGATTTTATTCGCCTTCCCCGTCTTAGGATCTAAATCAATAATCAAGGCATTTAATTGAACTGGACCCTCTTTCACTACTTCAAAACGAGCTGGCAGGGAGGTTAGGAAACGATATAAGACTGCTTCTTTCTCCATACCCAAAATTCCGTTACGCGGACCTGTCATTCCTACATCCGTTAAATAAGCCGTACCATGAGGAAGGACTCTTTCATCTGATGTCTGCACATGAGTATGTGTACCAACAACAGCAGTCACCCTGCCATCTAAGTACCAGCCCATTGCTTCTTTCTCAGAGGTTGCCTCCGCATGAAAATCAACAAATATAATAGGAGTTTCCTTATGTATTTTCTCTACCAGCTCATCTGCTTTTTTAAATGGGCAGTCTAGAGGGGGTAAAAAGGTTCTCCCTTGTAAATTAATAACTCCTACCTTGTATTGATTTACTTTCACTATTGTATAACCATGTCCTGGTACACCTTCGGGAAAATTTGCAGGTCTGATTATATTTTGAGTCTTATCTAGATACTCTCCTATGTCCCGTTTGTCCCATGTGTGGTTGCCTAGAGTAATCACTTGAGCACCTTGTTCAAAAAAGCTTTTAGCGATTTCTTCCGTGATTCCCTTTCCTGCCGCAGCATTCTCACCATTAACAATCGTAACTGTAGGATTGTATTTGCGTTTTAATTTTGGTAAATATGTTTTGATCATTTCTCTTCCTGGTGAGCCTACTACATCTCCTATAAACAAAAGTCTCATGGGTATCCTCCAGTCTATTTCTCTTCATTGTCTTCTCAGTATCATCCCTTGTTAAAGATTATACAAAATTTTATACTTTCTTATTCAGAAAAAAATAAAGTGGCTGGAAGGCCACTTTATTTTGCATATTCAACCGCTCGAGTTTCTCGTATTACTGTTACTTTGATATGACCTGGATAATCAAGCTCAGCTTCAATTTTCTTGGTAATATCTCTTGCTAAGCGGTACGATTCCACATCATCGATCAGATCAGGTTTTACAATAATACGGATTTCTCGTCCTGCTTGGATCGCATAAGACTTTTCGACCCCTTCAAATGACTCTGAAATCTCTTCTAATTTCTCAAGCCTCTTAATGTAGGTTTCAAGTGTTTCGCGTCTCGCACCTGGTCTTGCTGCCGACAATGCGTCTGCAGCTCCTACTAGTAAGGAGATAATGGAAGTTGGTTCTTCATCTCCATGGTGAGAAGCAATTCCATTGATGACGACTGGATGCTCCTTGTATTTCTTAGCAAGTTCAATCCCGATTTCAACGTGACTTCCTTCCACTTCGTGATCGATTGCTTTCCCGATATCATGTAACAGACCCGCACGCTTGGCTAGAGTGACATCTTCACCTAATTCAGCAGCCATTAACCCAGCTAGGTAGGCAACTTCCATCGAGTGTTTTAATACGTTTTGACCATAGCTAGTTCTAAATCTTAATCGACCTAAGATCTTGATAAGGTCTGGATGTAAGCCATGCACACCTGTTTCAAATGTTGCTTGCTCACCATATTCACGTATGCGCTCGTCCACTTCACGGCGAGACTTTTCCACCATTTCTTCGATACGAGCTGGATGAATTCGACCATCTGATACTAGCTTTTCTAGTGCCGTTTTTGCTACTTCTCGACGAATTGGGTCAAATCCTGACAGGATTACAGCTTCTGGGGTGTCGTCGATGATTAAGTCAATTCCTGTCAATGTTTCTAACGCTCTAATATTTCGGCCTTCACGACCAATAATACGTCCCTTCATCTCATCATTAGGAAGTGCAACAACGGAGACAGTGGATTCAGCAACATGGTCAGCAGCACAACGTTGGATCGCTAAGGAAATAATCTCACGAGCTTTCTTTTCCGCCTCTTCCTTCGCCTCATTCTCAATTTCTTTGATCATGATCGCTGTTTCGTGACGTACTTCAGCTTCCACGCTCGCCAGAATGGTTTGCTTAGCTTCTTCAGTAGTTAAATTAGAGATCCGTTCTAATTCAGCCTGTTGAGTCTTATATAACTCCTCCACTTTGCTTTCCATCTCTTCAATATGTCGTTGTTTTTGGTTAAGGGATTCTTCTTTCTTTTCTAGAGATTCAATTTTTCGATCTAGAGTTTCTTCCTTTTGAATCAGGCGTCTCTCTTGACGCTGAATCTCGTTACGTCTATCGCGTATTTCTTTTTCAGCTTCAGTGCGAATTTTATGAACCTCATCTTTTGCTTCTAGAATCGTCTCTTTCTTAAGAGCTTCAACCTCTTTCAAAGCATTCTCACGAATTTGTTCAGCTGCTTCTTCGGCACTTGAAATTTTAGCTTCCGCTATAGATTTGCGAATAAAGTATCCAACACCTACACTGACAATAGCAGAGATTAGCAAAGCGAAGATTTCCACAAGTGGGTTATCAATCATTATCTTCACCTCCTCTTGCTATTATGTTGGTTCTTCTGAAAATACTTTACAATTCCATTTCATTTTTCATCGCTATCAGCAAAACATTTTAAAAAATAAATAGAAAAGAAATGAAACTCATTATAAATTGTGCAATTTCATTGTATATTTGTCCCCTAGCAATGTCAAGACTCTTCCAAGTCTAGCGAGTATAATCTCTACTGCTGATCTGTTTTTTGCAGTAAATGCCGATATATTTGTTGGATCAATTCCAAAGAGTACCCTTTTCTCATTAAGTATTGAAATAACTTGCTTCGATTTCGAGGCTCTGAAAAATCCTTCAGCATTCTCACCTTTTTTTCTGCGAGCTGTAGGCAAGCATTCCATTCTACTTCGTCGTTGATATGCTCCAATGCCTGTTCAATCCACAGGGGAGCAACTCCCTTTTCTTTTAATTCTTCGCGCAAGACTCTTTTTCCACGTTTTTTGTATTCACTGCGTTCCGTACACCATTGAATGGCAAAACGTAAGTCATCTATCAAGCCTTGATCTATCCATTTGCTAATGACATCTGAAATAAGGTCGAGATCAAATTCTTTACTACTCAAGTGGGTTTCCATTTCTTTTTTGGTTCTTGCTCGGTAGCTTAAGTAGCGAAGACCCGCTCTTTCTATTTTTTTCTTTTCTTCTTCAACTAGGATCTGATTCAAATAGGCTATGGTAAGCTCTTTTCCTTTAAGAAGCCTACAGGAAACAAGAACATCCTCATGAACAGAAAAAGCATATTGGTCATCTATATACACGTTATAGCGGTGAGAGTTCTTTTTTTGCTGTTCAATTCTCGTGATCTTTCCTGTTTCTTGATCATTAAGCATAAGTAACATCCTCTCAGAGTGTGACTCTCGACACAACCTAAAGTAGCCACCCATCAGCTGGAGTTTCTATTCCACCTAATGGTTATAAAGTAAAGGGGGCTATATTAGGAGAAAAAGCACCTATCCTTAAGATAGATGCTTTTGTATATACAATTCAATCACTACTCTAAATCTAAAGCCAGCTCATCATCGAGTTGATCTTCATCAACAGTCGTTTTCGCAGCTACCTTATCTAGTTCATGGTGCTGACGAATACGCTTTTCAATCTCCAAGCAAAGGGCAGGATTTTCTTTTAAGAATTGCTTCGCATTTTCTCTACCTTGTCCTAATCTTTCATCATTGAAAGCATACCAAGCCCCGCTCTTTTGAACAATATCTAGCTCAGATCCGATATCTAAAATGCTACCTTCTCTTGAAATACCTTCACCGTACATGATATCTACATCCGCTTGCTTGAAAGGTGGAGCCACCTTGTTCTTAACCACTTTAATTTTTGTCTTGTTACCCACCATATCATTGCCTTGCTTAATCGTTTCCGCACGACGCACTTCTAAACGCACGCTGGAGTAAAACTTAAGTGCTCTTCCTCCCGGAGTTGTTTCAGGGTTTCCGAACATAACTCCTACCTTTTCACGAATCTGGTTAATAAAGATAGCAATGGTTTTTGATTTATTAATCGCTCCAGATAATTTACGCAAAGCTTGAGACATCAATCTTGCTTGAAGTCCAACATGGGAATCACCCATTTCTCCTTCAATCTCTGCTTTTGGAACTAAGGCAGCAACTGAGTCAATAACAATAATGTCAACAGCACCACTACGAACAAGAGCTTCGGCAATTTCAAGTGCTTGCTCTCCAGTATCCGGTTGAGATAATAAAAGTTCATCTATATTTACACCTAATTTACTAGCATATAATGGGTCTAAAGCATGCTCAGCATCGATGAAAGCAGCTTGTCCTCCATTACGTTGAACTTCGGCGATGGCATGTAAAGCAACGGTTGTTTTACCAGAAGATTCAGGACCATAAATCTCAATAACCCTACCTCGAGGGTATCCACCTACCCCTAGAGCAATATCTAGAGCTAATGCCCCACTAGAAATGGTTGATACTTGATTTATAGCAGCTGATTCTCCCAGTTTCATAATGGACCCTTTACCAAATTGCTTTTCAATTTGTCTTAGAGCCATATCAAGCGCAGCGCGACGATCTGACATATTAAAACCTCTCCCTTACCATTGAATAAATACTATATTCATATGATACTCTTTTTTTGAAGGTTTGCCAATAGATTTATCGAACATTTATTCTCATTTTTTATAGGTTTCTCTTTTTGCTCTATCTTGATTCGGGGTATATTCACGCTTTTCTCTTGGTGGTCTTGGTTTGGCTGGTTCTAGGTTTACCCTTGCTCCATTGATCCGTGATTGTCTAAGTGCTTCGTAAACAAAAGGAGCCACATCCTCAGGAACCTCTAAGAACGTAAATTTTTCAAAAATATCGATACGTCCAATCGCCTTCCCAGGAATTCCAACTAATTCTGAGATTTCTTTGATCAGATTTTGCGGGCTCATATTTACATTTCTACCCACATTCATAAAGAAGCGAACCATCCCTTTAGATGCACCTGTTTCACCAAAGTCATAAGAATCCTCAATATTAAGTGGAAGTGAATCAGAGTAGGCAATTCTGAGTAGGGCACTAGCAATATCTTTCAGTTCATATTGATCCGTTAAGCTTTCGACTACTTCATAGAATAAGGATTGATCTTCTCCCCGTTCGATGACCTCAGCAATTTGGTTTTTCCAGTTTTCCTTCTGCCTGACTGTAATCTCTTCAAGCGTAGGCAGATCCTTCGCTGGGATCGGTTGCTTGATCTCAAGTTCGATTGAACGAAGATGCTTCATTTCTCGTGGAGTGACCAGGGTAATCGCCAATCCCTTACGCCCTGCTCTACCTGTACGTCCAATTCGATGTACATAACTCTCAGGATCTTGAGGAATATCATAGTTGATCACATGGGAAACATTTTCAACATCAATTCCTCTCGCCGCAACATCTGTTGCGATTAAGAATTCAATAGAAGAGTCTCTAAATGATTTCATGACTTTGTCACGCTGTATCTGACTTAAATCTCCATGTAAAGCATCTGTTAAATATCCCCTTGTTTGCAAAGCTTCAGATAGCTCGTCAACACCGCGCTTGGTGCGACAGAAAATAATACCTAGCTCAATCTCCTGGCTATCTAAAATCCTGCATAAGCTTTCAAGCTTGTTTTTTTCCAATACTTTGTAGTAGGCTTGATCGATCAAAGGAGCCGTAACCTCACTGCGATTAATGGAGATAATCTTTGGGTTTTGCATATAACGATGAGTTAGCTTTTTGATCTCTGGAGGCATCGTCGCAGAGAATAACAAAGTTTGGCGTTCATTACTTACTTGCTGTAGGATCACTTCAATATCATCGATAAAGCCCATATCGAGCATCTCATCAGCCTCATCTAGAACAACCATTTTCACATTTTGCAGAATTAATGTTTTTCTTCGAATATGATCAAGAATTCTACCAGGAGTTCCAATCACAACCTGTACCCCTTGCTTCAACGCCCGAATCTGATGTCCGATGGATTGTCCTCCATAAATAGGCAAGGTTTTTACTCTTTTGTATTTAGATATTTTTTTCAACTCTCCCGATACTTGAATAGCTAGTTCACGTGTTGGTGTCAAGATAAGAGCTTGAACATGAGGAGCAGTTGTCATCTTCTCAATGACTGGGATTCCAAATGCCGCTGTTTTACCCGTTCCAGTCTGCGCTTGCCCGATGACATCAACGCCTTCTAAAATTGTAGGGATACATGAAGCTTGAATCGGAGATGGCTCCTCAAATCCCATGTCGTGTATTGCCTTGATAATTGAATTATGTAAAGGAAAATCAGAAAAAATTTGCATAATAAATTTATTCACCTTTCTTTAGTTCATTAATTAAATAGGTCATCGCTAATTTTGCCGCGCGATCTTGAATAGCTTCCCTACTGCCAACCAGATTCACCTCACGGACGAAGCTACCTGTAGGAAGAGAGAAACCTATGTACACTAAACCGATGGGCTTTCCCTCTTGTTCTGTAGGACCTGCCACTCCGGTAATAGAAACACCAACATCTGTTACATACTGATCTTTTACCCTTTCAGCTAGATAGGTTGCGCTCTCTTGGCTAACAGCACCTGCCTTTTCCAAGGTTGCAGTTGGAACACCCAATTGCTGTTTCATTTGTACGGAATAACAAACTAAACCACCTTGAAATACTTCCGAAGCACCACTTACCTGGCTAATATAATGAGACAAAAGTCCACCCGTACAGCTTTCTGCTATAGAAAGTGTCCATTTTTTCTGGTTAAGGAGATGGACGACCACAGACTGAAGTATCTTGATCATATCCATACAGGTACTCACCTACTCGATTACGGATTTGTTGAATGACTGGCTCCATAATCAATTCCGCTTGTGTTACATCATCTGCAAAGCTGGTTACTCTAAGAGTCACTTCACCTTCTTTGGCTAAGGGCGCGATCGTCGGATTTGTCTGCTGATCAATCAGGTCCTGCAATTGAGTTTCTAGGGTAGATTCACCTATCCCACAGAAACGCAGCACCCTAGAGTGAACGACTTTATTTTCTGGTAGGAGCTGCATAAGATAGGGAACTGCATACTGAGTAAACATAGGCTGCAACTCCTTAGGCGGACCTGGAAACAATAAGTAATGCTTCGTATTCACCTCTACAGCCATTCCCGGTGCTAGTCCATGATAATTCGGGAATAAAATACATCCTTCAATCACCATGCTTGACGCTCATTGTTGGGGGTCATTATGATGTTTCTTTTGCTGAAAAAATTCCGTATCTGCTCCATTGCTTCCAAATGTAGTTCAAGAGTTCGCCCTAGATAACGAGCAATGGTTTCCTTCGTTAGGTCATCCTTTGTGGGTCCAAGACCGCCTGTAAAGATGAGTATATCAGAACGTTTTGAAGAGATTTCTAATTGTGTCTGTATCCGAGAGGGATTATCTCCCACAACACTATGGTAATAAACTGGAATACCAAGCATGGCAAGTTGTTCAGATATAAATTGCGCGTTCGTATTCGTAATTTGACCAAGTAACAACTCTGTACCAATTGAAATAATTTCAGCTCTCATGTGCAACTCCTTTGTTCGATCAAAAGCGTTTCTTATGTACTCGATAGAATGGATTATCTCAAAGTAATGCTTTAAAAAAGCAGAAAGAATATTGATCCTTCTGCATTTCCCTCAGTTTATTTTTGAGAACTTCTTTTAAACTGTATCACATTCTTATTCTTAACAAAATAATCAATTCCTGAATAGATCGTAATAATCACAGCAAACCACATTGCAATTATATCAAAAGGAATCGCAAGTAAAAAGAACGGAAAATTCTTAAGCATCACGACACAGATTGCTACAATTTGAACAATGGTTTTTGTCTTTCCTAGCTTACTTGCTGATATAACCTGACCGTCTGCAGAAGCCACAAGACGCAAGCCAGTTACAGCAAATTCTCGGCTAATAATGATAATCGCCATCCAAGCTTCAACACTCCCTCTTTCCACCAAGGAAATAAGAGCAGCAGTAATTAAAAGCTTATCCGCTAGCGGATCTAAAAATTTCCCAAGATTCGTAACGATTTTTCTTTTTCGTGCAATATATCCATCCAAACCATCCGTACTCGCAGCAATAATGAAAATAATTGTTGCAATGATCTCAGAATATGTAAGTACTACACCAGCAAACGTAACAGAACCCATATCAAACTTCACAAGCAAAAAAAGCATGATAACAGGTACAAGGAAAATTCGGGCTAATGTAATTTTATTCGCTAAGTTCATCAATTCTTCCCCCACGTAACAAGCTAGCATATCTCTAGTACAGTATAATATATGAAAAAATCAGTGTCAAAGAAGAAAGTCATGGCAAGTAACCATGACTTTCCATCATTTTTTTCAATTATCGATAGTTCACAAATTGAACAGCAATGGATAGATCTGCATCACGAATGAGCTGCATCACCTTCTGCAAATCATCTAAAGATTTACCCGAAACTCTCAGTTGATCCCCTTGAATTTGATACTTCACCTTTAATTTTGAATCCTTAATTATTTTCCCAATGATTTTGCTGCCTTCTTGATCAATCCCCTGCATCAAATCAATTTTTTGCCGTACCATTCCTCCAGAGGCACCTTCGATCTTGCCAAACTTCATGGATTTTATAGGTACATTTCTCTTAATTAATTTGCTTTGTAGAATCTCAACAACACTGTTTAATTTATACTCATCCTCAGAAAGAATCACTAATTGTTCTTTCTCTAGTTTAATATCACTTTTACTTCCCTTAAAATCATAGCGATTTTCGATTTCTTTCATCGCTTGTCGAATGGCATTATCAACTTCCTGTAAATCTAACTTAGATACGATATCAAATGAGCTTTCCTTTGACATTTTCCCTTAACTTCCCTTCCCCCAAAAGATACATTCATTATTTTACTTCAAGCTAAATTCAATATAATGAACGTTGGCAACATTTTCAATATGAGATAGATCAACTTCTTTCCCATTGACCAATAAGGTAATTGCTTTTGTATTCCCAAATTTAAAGCGGACCTGTTTATTTTCTGTCACATCCCAGGTTTTCTGATCTCCTTGGGCTAGTTCCGTAGTATCAATCGTACTGTTTTTGGCGACATCTGTCAGACTATACCAAATGCGTCCATCAGAAGCCCGTAATGTGATTTCCATTTTATTTGCTTCTATAAGTTCATAGCTTGTCTTTCTTGCTGTATTTTCCACCATGGTTAAAGTTTCTGTAGTCGCAGGTGTAGATTCCTCTGTCTTTTCCTCAGAGTCTGCATGATCCGTATCAGTGTCTTCTGGTTTAGAATTCTCAGATTCTGCTGGCGGTGTCTGCGGTTGCTGTCCTTCTGGTCCATAATTCGTTGCAATTGGAGGGACAGCTGGATCTTGGTCTACTTGATGTTCATTCGGCTTATATTTTATGGCAGCTAAATAGAATAGCACAACAACTAAAACAATAAAAGAATACAAAACAACCCTTGAAATCCATTTTCCAATCTTTGGAGAAGTTGTTCTGACTTCCTTCGTACTTCTTTTCGTTAACGTTTCTACTGGGGCTTTCGGGACCTCTGGAAGATCTGATGAGTATTGCTCAAGAACTTCTTCGGCTCTTAAACCAATAGCTTCAGCATAGCTTTTGACAAAAGCTCTTGCGTAAAATTGACCAGGAAGTACGCCATACTCTCCATTTTCGATTGCCTCTAAGTAGCGCTTTCTAATTTTTGTAATTTCTTGAACTTGATCTAAGGTGATATTTTTTTCTTCTCTAGTTTGCCTTAGAAAGTTACCCAGGTCTGACAATAGGTTCACCTCCACTAACTAATATCAAATGATGAATAATTAGAGTTTATAATATCATATGAGATCTCTTCATCTGCATCATTCCGCAGTTCAATAATATAATCGAAATCATCTATTGTATATTCAGTTTCACGGACAAAAATGTCTGGATGTTCAATTACTTTTGTTGCAGGAAGCCTTAAAATTTCACGAATAAGAGAATGGTGTTTCTCTGTAGCTCTTAATGTAGATACAATACCATCTAGAATAAACACATGGTCCGAGGAAAGTTCATCCTCTGCCATTTGATTTCGCACTGTTTGACGCAATAAAGTGGATGAAACAAAAGACCACCTCTTATTAGCACATACACTAGAAGCAACAATGGATTCTGTTTTCCCCACCCTTGGCATTCCTCTTATTCCAATTAGTTGATGTCCTTCCTTTTTAAATATCTCTGCTAGAAAATCAACTAAAATGCCTAGTTCATTACGTACAAAGCGAAAGATTTTCTTTTCATCTTGATCTCTTTCAATATACCTACCATGGCGAATCGCCAAACGATCTCTAAGCTTTGGATGTCGAATTTTGGTTACCGTGATATTATTAACTCGCTCTAGTAAATTTTGCAGTAATGAAATTCTTTCTTCATCATCACTTTCTAAAAGCATTCCTCTTCTATTATGATCTACACCATTGATCGTAATGATATTGATCTGAAGCATTCCTAATAAAGAAGATATATCCCCTAATAAGCCTGGGCGATTTTTATGTATTTGATACTCTAAATACCATTCTTTCCTAGCAGAATCTTGCAACTCTTGAATAGACATTAAATAGCTCCTCTCCGTACAGTATTCTCTATATCGACACTATTCTACATGAAATCAAATCTTCCTGCTACGTAATTCACTTTCTATATAAATTAATATAAGGCTAAGTGACAATTCTGGCTAGTGAGGGAAAACGCCCTTTCATGTGAAAGAGCGTTTTTTTATTTATAGCTGATTTGATCCTTCATTTTGAACAAGCTTGACCATTAAATTAGCTAAAACATGCTGCTCCTGCTCAGAGCCTCTCTCCCATAATTCTTTCAATAGGCGTTCTTCATTGTTTTTAGGTTCCACCTGTGCAGAAAGATAGTCCCCAATCTGATAAGCCAATTCATTAACTGTTCTTGAATCCATTCCTTCTTCTTGTCCTTGGTGTAAACGATCGGCAAGGAAATCCTTCCATTGATCAAAATTATCTAATACAGACATAACAGATCCTCCTTATTAATTGATGGATATTTAATATCCTTCAGATTTAATATGGATGAGTCAAGCGGAATTTATTCACATCTATGTTGAGTTTTTCTTAAGTATACCATCCGCCATTCACTCGTAAGACTTGGCCTGTCATGTATCCACTATCTTCTGTGACTAAAAAATGAACAGCATGAGCCACCTCTTCAGGCTGCCCATCCGCCCCATTGGAATTTCATCATAAAGCCGTTCAAGATCCTCAACCTCAAATTGCTTCATCATTGGCGTATCAATCACTCCAGGTGAAACGGCATTCACGCAGATGTTAGAAGGAGCTAGCTCTTTGGCCAAGGATTTAGTTAAAGAGATTAGCCCTCCTTTGACCATTGAATACAGGCTTTCACAAGAGGCTCCAGTTTCTCCCCAAATCGAGGTAATAAAGATCACTCTTCCCCATTTACGATGAAGCATGGAAGGGAGCAGCCGCTGTGTTAACTGAAATGGGGCTGTGAGGTTCATATGAATCATTTCATTGTATTCCTCTTCAGAGATATCTGTAAACAATCCATATTGTGTTCTGCCCGCATTATGAATCAATACATCTGGAAAATAGGGGCAGTTTTGTAATACTTGCTGTATCCCTTCTGGTTGGCTTAGGTCCGCCTGAATAAGAGTAATCGGATTCCCATAAGCAAGAGTAAGCTCTTGCGCTAATTCTTCAGCCTTCTCTCTATTTTGGTGGTAATGAAGGATAAGCGAATATCTTTCTTGTGCAAGCTTCTTAGCTATCGCTCTTCCTATACCACCCGAGGCTCCTGTAATTAATGCTTTGCGTGACAACGTGATCTCTCCTCTATAGCTGTGATTCTTCAGCACTCATTATCTAACAATACAAATAGCGAATTGTTCTTTTTTGAAATGCCCTTGTAGGCGTTGCTCTACTTCTTCAAATGTCAAACGCTCCAAAGTTGGAAGAACCTCAAACAAATTCAACTGATTAAATTGATATCTTGTAAATTGATTCGCTATATATTCCGGTGAGTTTAAATATTTGAGAAATGAGCCTATTTTCTTTTTTCTGCTACGCTCAAAGTCATCTCGATTCAGCCCGGTACGTTGAATCTCTGCTATATAGGTTTGGACTCTTTCACTCAGAAGCTCGGGATTCTTTGTGTTTCCACCTATGATAGAAAACCCATAGCTTTTTTCTAGATTATAATCAGCGCCGAAGGAATCATCAATCAAGCCCTCTTCTAATAAGCTTTGATAAAAGCTTGAGCTAGGTCCTACTAGCATGTCTAGAAGTAAGCTAGTGGCCAGTTCCTGTTTCATCATCTCAGCTCCCTCTAATCCAAGGCTGATTTCCTTGTAGCCCATCATACATTTGGGAACTCCAACGGAGAGGGATAGCTCCTTTTTCGGTTCTGCAACCGTGGAAGGCTCCTCTTCAAAAAGGCGCTTGATCTCGGGAAGGTCATGATATTCTTTTTTGCTTTGGTTCTCTCGTACAAGCTCAAAAATCTTTTCTGGTTCCACTGCTCCCACAACAAAAAGAAGCATATTACTTGGATGGTAAAAAGTATGGTAACAAGTATAGAGCATCTCTTTTGTGATTTGATAGATCGACTCCACTGTTCCCGCAATATCGATTTTTACAGGATGGCGATGAAATAGGGCACTAATAAAGCCAAAATAAGCTCTCCAATCAGGATTATCATCATACATCTTGATCTCCTGTTCTATAATGCCTTTTTCCTTTTCCACATTCTCATCTGTAAAATAAGGTCTTTGAACAAAATCCAACAAAGTGATGAGGTTTTTATGAACATGATCTGTTGTCGTAAATAAATACGCTGTTCGATCAAAACTAGTGAATGCATTCACTTGAGCACCATACTTGCTAAACTCATGAAATACATCTCCCGTTTCTTCCTCAAACATCTTATGCTCTAAGAAATGAGCGATGCCATCAGGGACTTTGTTTTCCTCAGCACCGGGAGGAATGAAATGATTGTCAATCGAACCATATTTAGTCGTAAAGGTAGCATAGGTCTTATGAAATCCTTGCTTTGGCAGCACATAGACATCTAAGCCATTACTTAATTTCTCATAATAAATCTTTTCTTTTAATTGCTGAAATTCAAGTATTTGGATGCTCATTGGTGTGCTCCCTCCTCTACTGTATGCTCGTTGGTGAGAAAATAGATCGTATCTATTTCAATTTTTTGAGCGACCTGTTGTACCTGCTCTTTTGTCACGGCTTGTATGGCCTGAATCACTTCTTCTGTTTTACGCTTAACCCCTCCAACAATACCGTGATAATATCTCTCCATTAATTGGACGGGCAAATCATTAGATTCTTTCATTTGATTAATAATAACGGCTTTTGTTTGATCTATTTCTTCATCAGAAATCGTTCCAGCGACCATTTCAGCTAATTGCTTTTTAATAATCTCCACTGTTTTTTCATATTTATCTGGTTCAATACCGGACATAATCATCATAAATCCTTTATGGCTTTCAATGCTTGAGTTCACATAATAAGCAAGGGATTCCTTTTCACGTACATTGCGAAATAGCTTGGAGTGAGCATAGCCTCCGAAAATCCCATTACAGACAACAAGGGGGATATAATCACCCGATTGATAAGAAACGTTGGTACGGCAACCTATATGCAATTTTCCTTGCGTAATTTTTGTCTTTTCCACTACCACTTTTTCTTCTTTTCTACCCACTTCAACCTGCGTAGTAGGGATATCTAGAACTTCATTCCGATTTTCGAGGCGGAAGTATTTATTTAAGACATTCTCAACCTCTTCTTTGGTGACATCTCCCACAATAAATAGGTCCATCGGGTGGGACTGAAGCATTTTTTGATAGTAATCATATAAATCCGTACGGTTCATATTCTTGATTTGCTCCTCGGAGCCATTGGCAAATAAACGGAATCTTTCTCCTTGAAACATTTCCTCCGTACATCTTTTGTTGGCATAACGAATTTTATCATCAATGATTTGAGCTAATTTGCGTTGCAATAAATCTTTTTCTAGCTCTACATATTTAGAAACAAAGCCGCCTTCTTCCAAAGCAGGTTTAAAAATAATCTGGCTTAATAACTCCATCGCTTTTTCAAATAATGGAGTTTGATCTGATAGATACTTCTCATTAGGTACATCCAAGCGAAAGACGATCACTTGATCCTCTCCTCTTTTCATTACATCAGATTGTAATGAGGCTCCATAGAGTTGATCTAGCTCCTGCCTTATTAATTGAGCAGTTGGGTTATTTTTCGGTTCCTCTTCTCAGAACTGATGGAAGAAGTGCTACTTTCGTGTGATGTTCTTCCTCAATAGGTTGCCTTATGTAGAAGCCGATTTGATTCGTCTTATATTTTTGGGTCGAACATAAATGAACAGGTAATTGATTCAATATAAATGATTGAAATTCAGAATAGTGTTGGTCCATCCTCCGACTCACTTCCTTTCTTATGAGCTATTAAATTTACGTATTCATATAGTTTATTCAACTACTATGTATTGTAACCATTTCTTAGTAAAAAAAGCAAAAAAATCACCTCTCCACTTTTCGTTCTTGTGATCTAGTGGGATAAGGTGATTTCCATTCTAGGATGCTTGATGGATGAAACGATTATCTCTTCATTCTCTTTTTTGTCACGTAGTCAGTTTCGTAATACATAAGATCATCTCTTAACTCTTCAAATACCTTAGATAGATCTAACGTTAGTTTTTTTAAATCTGGATTTGTTTCGTATTTAAAAATAATAGCATCTCGACCTGTATAGGAATGGCGCCCATCTTCTTCATAAGATTCATTTTGAGGGTAAAAAAACTGATTAACACATGAATGATAAGCCTGGTATAGAGATTCTTCAGCAAACTCCGTATTAAATTGAGCTCGACGTAAAGCGACTCCAATCTTTTCAAATGTGTTCTCACAATTCACAAGCAAGTGTCTGAGATCTTGTAGATATCCCTTATAATATTCTTCTACTTTGTCGTCTGCATCGCTATTTTGATCCATAAGTGATTGTAGCGTGACCTGATTCAAGTATTGCTCGATTTGGGCAGAAATTTTTTTTAGTAAAGTATGAGTACGTTCACATGTTTCTTTCAATTGAAATCTGGGCATGGGATTGATCTCCTCCGTAGGTAATATATATTTACATTCACACCTCATAAATTATAATACCATATTTTTTTATGAGATATTACTTTCTTCTTTTGAAACTAAAACATCTCTAGGCTTGCTTCCTTCATAAGGTCCCACAATTCCATTTTCCTCCATCGCATCAATCAAACGCGCCGCTCTCGTATAGCCAATTCGAAACCTTCTTTGGAGCATGGAAACGGATGCTGTCCCTTGATGCACAACAAGTTCAACCGCCTCCTGATATAGATCGTCAACAATATCAGATTTTTTTCCTACTTCTTCAATTTCATGGACAATCATTTCATCTTGATATTTTGCCTTTTGTTGCTCGATACAATAACTAACTATTTGTTCAACCTCATCATCCGATACAAATGCCCCTTGCACCCGTTGAGGCTTAGAAGCTCCCACTGGTAAGAAAAGCATGTCTCCTCTTCCCAATAGCTTCTCTGCTCCACCCATATCAAGAATGGTTCTGGAATCCGCTTGAGATGAAACACCAAAGGCAATTCGAGAAGGAATATTCGCCTTAATCACTCCTGTGATAACATCAACAGAAGGACGTTGAGTGGCAATAATGAGGTGAATTCCAGCCGCTCTAGCCATCTGAGCTAAACGACAGATCGCATCCTCAACATCGCCTGGAGCAACCATCATTAAGTCAGCTAGCTCATCCACAATAACGACAATAAACGGCAGCAGAGGTTTTTTCGCTTCAGGCTGAAGCAGGTTTTCTCTCTGGATTAAGTCGTTGTATCCCTCAATATTTCTGGTTCCGCTCTGAGAAAAAATCTCGTATCTTCTCTCCATTTCAGATACCACTTTTTTCAGAGCAATAGAGGCTTTCCTTGAGTCAGTGACAACGGGAGCTAATAAGTGCGGAATCCCATTGTATACATTCAGTTCAACCATTTTAGGATCAATCATCATGAGCTTGACTTCATGTGGCTTTGCTTTGTACAGTATACTGGCAATAATCCCATTAATACATACACTTTTCCCGCTTCCTGTTGCACCAGCAACCAATAGATGTGGCATTTTATTTAGTTGAGCCACGATGGGTTCACCAGAAATGTCACGACCCAAAGCAATACTAAGTTTAGAGTCTGATTCATGGTATCGTGAGCTTTCGAGAACCTCTCGTAATGAAACCATTGATACATCTTCGTTAGGCACTTCAATTCCTATGGCTGATTTCCCTGGAATTGGCGCTTCAATACGGATCCCTTTCGCTGCCAAGGCTAAGGCAATATCATCCGTCAGATTAACAATACGACTCACCTTAACTCCTACATCTGGATACACTTCATAACGAGTCACAGCTGGACCGCGATGAACATCAGTAACCTTAGCCTGTACCCCAAAGCTATGCAATGTCTGCTCTAATTTCTTTGCCGTACTTAATAGATCCTTCTTCTCCGTCATTGTTTTTCGTGATGGTTTATGTAATAAAGAGTAGGCAGGTAACTGATAATGCTCTTCCTCTACGTCATCCGTGAGTTCACCATGCATCGCCTCTACCAACAACGTTTCATCCAATTTACTCTCTTCCATCTCTTCCTGCTGCTTACCTTGCTCTAGCTCAGGAAATTGTATTTGACCCTGGCTATAGGCAACCTCGGTAAAATCGTGAATCACTAATGGTTTAGGGGGACTAGCAGATTTAATATTTTGGTCACTTACAGGAACCTCTGTATGACCAATACCTTGTTCGTCAGAGCCTTGTATGTCATTCGAGGATAGGTTCGCCCCCTTTTGCACCTGCTTTGCCTCCTGTGGCTGTTGAGAGCTCGTGTTGTTTTGTGTTTCTCCCTCAGTATCTTTTTTCTCCTCTTCTATCATCTTCTTATACTGTTTTCTCTTGTTCTTTCCCCATTGAACAATGGCAAGGCATCTCTCTTTGCAGGCGAGGATCATATCCGTATAAGATTTTCCTGTGATGAGTAAAAGTCCTATAAGAATAAGAAAGAAAACAATGATTTTAGAGCCCATTGTATCGAATAAAAGATTGAGTCCACTATAAAATAGAGCTCCAACCATTCCGCCTCCTAAATCAACAATAGGGGCCTCAGCCGAAAGGTCTGCTTTATATAGTTCCCACGTCAATCCAAGTATGGATTGGTCTGCAAATCTTCCATCCGCCGTGATTGCCTGTACCAAGCTAATATGGCTTAGAATCAGAATAGCGCTGCAAATGATCAGGATTCCTGATTGACGGAAGCTCCATATCTTTGGCCATGTTCTTTTGATCATGATAAAAACAGCAATACCTAACATATATAATGGAATAATAAAGTCCCATGATCCTGCAAAGAAACGAAAAATACTACGAAAGGCTTGCCCCACAGCACCCGGCTGAACCAGAGCAATAATCGATAATGCTAAAAAAGTTAGACCATACAGTTCAAAGATAAGAGTTCGCTTAAAGGTTGTTGCTGCTTTTGACTTCTTCTGAGATCTTCTTCGACTCAATCATTTCACCTCCACTTTGTTTATTCCAATAAGAAAAGCTTCTATCGAAGCCCTTTCGAAGATGTCATGTCGTCCGGGCCTTCTTTAAAGGAAGCTTTCACAGTAACTAATAAGTTTTTTTGCTCAGAGAAAAAATAGCCAACTCTTATATTGGCTATTTTCCTCATAGTATAGCATATAATGATGAGTTTGGACTAGTTCTCTAATGGCTCGCTCGAAAATGAATCACTGTCCCTGGTGAGTATGAGGAATGAAGATAGTCTTGAGGATTACAACTCAATAGACGAACAATTTTACCTTGATATGGTCCCACAGGTTCTATCAGCATGTTAATCCCTTCGTGTTCAATTTCTTCATACACGGGATTAAAATCATCATAACCAGCTAAAACAAGCTCTAAAGGAATAGCCGAATACATGATCATTGTAACACCCCATCATCATTTAGATTTCCTTTCTCTTTATGTTCTGCAATTAATTCATTTAATTTTTTTATTCCATTTCCAAGTCCGCCCACTTCATTGATTAAACCAAATTTAACAGCATCCATTCCGACAACATTTGAACCGATGTCTCTTGCCAAATCTCCTGTTTTGAACATTAAATTCTTAAAGTCCTCATCCGAAATGTTAGAGTGCCTTGTCACAAAACTGACCACTCTCTCTTGCATTTTATCTAAATACTCAAACGTTTGAGGAACCCCAATGACAAGACCCGTCAATCGAACGGATGAATGGTCATTGTAGCCGTTTCAGCAATAAAAGAATAGTCGGCAGCAACAGCGATCGGAACTCCAATACTATGTCCGCCTCCCAAAACAATGGCTACACTCGGTTTAGATAATGTAGAAATCATCTCAGCTATAGCTAGCCCAGCCTCAACATCTCCACCTACAGTATTTAAGATAATAAGAACTCCTTCAATTTTAGGGTTTTGTTCAGCAGCTACCAATTGTGGAATGACATGTTCATACTTTGTCGTTTTATTTTGAGGTGGGAGCTGTAAATGCCCTTCAATTTGGCCTATGATTGTTAAGCAGTGAATGGAGCTTTCCATCGTTGGAACGTTTGTGGTTCCAAGATGCTGGATTTTTTCCATTACTCCGCCAGGTTTCACCCCTTTCTCTTGAGGGGCTACTTCAGGTGCTGGATTCTGTTTTTCCAAAGTACATTCCTCCTTTTCTACCTCTTATTATCTGTAGGTGGATAAAAACCATACAAAGAAAAAACTGAATTGACCTTCATTTTAATGAAAAAAATAAAGAAAAAAGGTCATATCTCAGAATAAACTAAGATACGACCTTCAAAAAATCCTTGAATGGCTTATGCTTCCATAATAATCGGTAAAATCATTGGTCTTCTTCTGGTCTGATCATAAAGAAATCTTCCAAGTTCTTCACGTACACTTGTTTTCAATGTAGACCATTCACTGTTGTTTTCACTCATACAACGACTCAGAGTAGATGTGACCAGCTTAATGGCTTCATCGACTAGCTCCTCAGACTCCCTAACATACACAAAACCTCTAGAAATGATATCAGGGCCAGAAATAATCGTTCCATTTTGTTTGCTTAGGGTAACTACAACCACTAAAATGCCATCTTGAGATAATAACTTACGATCACGAAGGACGATATTTCCTACATCGCCTACCCCTAAACCATCAATAAGGACATTTCCTGCCGGAATCTTCGCTCCTATTCTAGCCTGCCCCTGACTAATTTCAACGACATCGCCATTATCAATTAACAAGATATTCTCAGGATTAACTCCTGTCGCTTCAGCTAGCTTACCATGCTGACGAAGCATTCGATATTCGCCGTGGATTGGGATAAAGAATTTCGGCTTCATCAGGTTCAGCATCAGCTTAAGCTCCTCCTGACTTCCATGTCCAGATACATGCACATTTTCATCACCATAGATGACATGCGCCCCTGCTTTAAACAGCTGGTCAATCGTTCTCGAAACCAGTTTTTCATTTCCTGGAATTGGAGTAGCCGCAAAAATAACGGTATCTCCTGGTAAGATCTCCACTTGACGATGAGTGGAACGAGCCATTTTGGTTAAAGCACTCATTGGTTCGCCCTGACTCCCAGTGGAAAGAATGCATATTTTTTCTGCATCAAGCTTATTAATTTGGTCAGGTTCAATAATAAGGTCAGGCGCTCCATGTAAGTAACCTAAATCCATGGCAATACGCACAACATTAGCCATACTTCTTCCGACAATCGCTATTTTTCTGCCATATTCCAATGCGGCATCAAATACATTTTGAATACGATGAATATTCGAAGCAAATGTAGCTACAATAATTCTTCCATTGGCTTTGCGAAAATGTTCAGAGATCGTACGTCCAACCTCTTTTTCTGACCTTGTATAACCAGGTCTTTCAGCGTTTGTGCTATCAGAAAGTAAGGCTAAAACCCCTTTTGCACCCATCTCAGCCATCTTTCCAAGATCAGCTAATTCATCATTAATGGGGGTGTAATCAAACTTGAAATCTCCAGTATGTACGATTAATCCTTCTGGTGTATCAAGGCATACTCCTACTGCATCAGGGATACTATGATTCGTACTGTAGAATGATACCCTAAAGCTGCCAAACTTAAGTCTGCTGTTGGAATGAATGAGGATGCGTTTGGTTTGGTTTAATAAATTGGCTTCTTTAAGTTTTTCTTCAATAATTCCTAAAGTTAATTTGGTGGCATAGATCGGAACATTAAGATGTTTTAACACATAAGGTAGTCCACCTATATGATCTTCATGTCCATGTGTGATGATAATAGCTCGCACACGATCTTTATTTTCGACTAAGTAAGTAATATCTGGAATGACAATATCAATTCCTAACATGTCTTCTTCTGGAAATTTAAGACCAGCATCAATAACAATAATGTCTTGATCGTACTCTACTACATACATATTTTTACCAATTTCGCCCACGCCGCCCAAGGCAAAAATGTTTAATTTTGGTTGGTTTTGTTTAGACAATTGAATACTTCCTCCTATGTTCTGTAAAATAATCATTCATTTAACCGCACCATTCCACTTCTACATATTATACATGATGAAATTTAAGAAAGACAAGTTTATTGTTAGATGAGAATTCGACATTTCACTATGTTTTATTTTTTGTAATCGACCAAAAAATATCCACTCAAAAAATGAAAAAAGCCCCCATTCCCTGCTATGGAAGCTTTTTCACTAGAATTTGAACTTTTTCATTTATAAAAATGCCTGTAAAACGTTCTTTTCTTCCTCTTCTGTTAATGAAACCATCGGAAGTCGAACAGGTCCAGTTTCTATCCCAATATGTGATAATACTCTTTTTACTGGCACTGGTGAAGGTGCCGAAAATAAAGCCTTGCATTTTGGATATAGTGTTTGGTGAAGGTGACTGGCTTCATCTACTTTCCCTTCAAGGAATAGTGTAATCATTTCCTTCATTTCACTTCCTATCACATGTGAGGACACGCTTACGATCCCATGACCCCCAATAGATAAAATAGGCAGCGTTAAATTATCATCCCACTATATACAATGAAGTCATCAGGCGTGTTGCGAATGATCTCCGTAATCTGTCCCAAGTCACCGCTCGCTTCTTTCATCATTTTTATATTAGGGATTGTAGCTAAACGACTCACCGTTTCGGCTGTCATATTCACAGCTGAGCGGCCTGGAATATTATATAACATAATCGGGAGTGATGTACTCTCTGCTATGGTTTTAACATGTTGAAATAGTCCTTCCTGGCTAGGACGGTTGTAATATGGATTGACAAGCATAATCCCGTCAACTCCAGCTTCTTCAGCTTGTTTAGTAAGAACAACAGACTCTGCCGTGTTGTTCGATCCTGTACCTGCAATTACTTTAACTCTTCCCTTAGCAACAGCTACAGAATGCTTAAACAGCTCGATTTTTTCCTCTTTACTGAGTGTCGGAGATTCACCTGTCGTGCCAGCAACGACAAGGGACTCTGTTCCTGTTTGAATTAAATGTTCAATCACTTTGGTTTGTCTGGCTAAATCTAACTTCTGATTAGCATCAAATGCTGTAACCATGGCTGTTAATAATCGACCAAAACCCACTTGAAATTCCCCTTTCATGTACTAACATCACTGATAGCTTACATTAAACCTGATTGATTTTATGCAGACCAAATTTGTGATGTAAAGCTCTGACAGCTCTGACCATATCCTCTTCTTTGACTAGAACCCAGATGGTTGAATGAGAATCAGCAGATTGTAGAATATGAATATCTTCCGAGGTCAAAGCTTCTACAATATGTGCCATAACACCTGGCACTCCTGCCATCCCTGCTCCTACAGTAGACACTTTAGCGCAGTGACGTTGTACAATAGGAGTATATCCCATAGACTCCAAAATCTCAATAGCTTTGTTCGCTACTTCATCAAATACGGTATAAGCAACACCAAGTGGATTCACATTAATAAAGTCAACACTAATTTTATTCTCAGCCATCGACTTGAATACTTTCAACTGAAGATCGTATTCTCCTTCTTTAGCCATCACTTTAATTTGTGTTAAATGTGGTACTTGGGCTATCCCTGTAATCAATCGATCATTTACCTTCCCTTCAAATTCAATATGTTGAAGGGAAGTGATGAGTGTACCTGCATCATCAGACATTGTTGAACGAACTCGAATCGGTATTTGATGTTGCATCGCAATTTCCACAGCTCGAGGATGAATAACTTTGGCACCTTGATGAGCTAAATTACATATTTCGTTATACGTAACGGATTGCAAATGTGTAGCATCTTCAACAATCCTTGGATCTGCTGTCATGACTCCATTTACATCAGTAAAAATATCTACATATTCTGCATTTAGCACAGCTCCAAGTGCCGTAGCGGACGTATCGCTTCCCCCACGACCCAAGGTGGTCATTTCCCCATCTACTGTTACTCCTTGAAATCCACAAACAACAACCACTCTGTTATTTTTCAGTTGGCTTACTATATTTGTTGGATCAATAGATAAGATTTGTGACTGACCATATTCATCATTCGTTAAGATGCCAGCATTTTTTCCTGTAAAGGCTACAGCAGAGATTCCTTCTGTATTCAATAAACTAGTAAAGATGGTACTCGAAATAATTTCACCACAACTAACCAGGAGATCTTGTTCTCTTGGTGAAATAGCATTTCCATTCTCCTTTAGGAGCTGAAGCAGTGAATCTGTAGCATATGGCTCTCCTTGTCTGCCCATGGCGGAAACCACCACAACAACATGATACCCTTCCCCTAATGCCTTTTTGATATGGTGAATCGCTTTTGAACGTGTTTCCTCACTTCTTAGTGAGGTCCCACCAAACTTTTGAACAACGATTTTCATTCGATCAACTCACTCCATCTATAAATAATCAGATTACAATCCCTCAATGAATTTCTCTGCAATCTGAACACTGTTCCATGCAGCACCTTTTAATAGATTGTCAGATACAACCCACATATGAAGACCTTTAGGATTGTTAAGATCCTTACGTAGACGCCCTACAAAAACCTCAGGTCTACCTGATGCTCGAGTCGCAAGTGGATAATGCTGTTCTGCTGGGTTATCCTCTAAGATCACTCCAGGTGCTTCTGATAATAGCTTTCTTACTTCATCTAGATTTACTTCTTGCTCTAATTCAATATATATTGATTCCGAATGTCCTGTTAAGACAGGGATTCTTACGCATGTTGTGGCAATCTCCAAGCTTTGATCATGCATTATTTTCTTCGTTTCATTGATCATTTTCATTTCTTCCAAGGTAAATCCATTTTCTTGAAACACATCGATTTGTGGAATGGCATTAAAAGCGATTTGATGTTTCTTCTCAAGAGAACCAACCGGTAATATTTCTGGAGTGAACTCTTCCTTATTAATGACTGCTTTTGTTTGTCTGACAAGCTCATCCATGGCTACATTCCCAGCACCAGAAACAGCTTGGTACGTCGAAACAATAATCTTTTTTAAGCCATAACGATCTTTTAGCGGTTTTAATGCTACAACCATTTGAATGGTTGAGCAGTTAGGATTGGAAATAACCCCTTTATGCAAGGCGATATCTTCAGGATTCACTTCTGGTACGACAAGTGGCACTCCCTCTTCCATTCTAAATGCGTTGGTATTGTCTATTACGACCGCACCTCTTTTCACTGCTTCTGGAGCTAGCTTCTTACTGATACTTCCTCCTGCACTAAATAAAGCAATCTCAACGCCTTCGAAAGCTTCTGGAGTCGCTTCCTTGATGGTGATGTTTTCCCCTTTAAATTCAATCGTTTGACCAGCAGAACGCGCAGATGCTAAAAGAGATAACTCTCCTATTGGAAAATTACGCTCTGATAATGTGTTCAGCATTTGTTGACCTACAGCTCCCGTTGCTCCAACAACAGCAACATGAAATGTTTTTTGACTCATGTTAAGACCCCTTCCCAAATCAAGTAGATAAATTATTATTTCATTTTACTGCATATATCTATATTTTTCTACTATCATTGGCTGAAGTTGTCGACCTTCTAAGGCATTTTCGCAGGTTTCTTTAATTAACTCCATTCTTGCCACAAGCGAATTTGGCTTTTTATCTGGAGCATCTTGACCAAATGGGACAAAATAAATATTTTTTGCTGACATCAGCTTCGCTACATTGGCTGCATTTAATCCAAGTCCATCATTGGTGGAAATAGCCAAAACAACCGGCTTTAGATTGCGCATCTGTGCTTTGGCTGCCATAAGAACCGGACTGTCTGTAAGTGCATTTGCCAGCTTGGAGGTCGAATTCCCTGTCATGGGTGCGATCAACATAACATCTAATAGTTTAGAAGGACCTAATGGTTCTGCCTTGACGAGCGAATCGATAATCTCTTCTCCTGTAATTTCTTTGATTTTTGCTACCCAATCATCAGCTTTCCCAAATTTTGTGTCTGTGGTAAGCAGTGTGTGAGTGACAATCGGAATGACCCTTGCTCCAGCATCCTTTAACTTTTGCATCTCTGGCATCACTTCTTCAAATGTACAATGTGATCCCGTTAATCCGAACCCAATCGTTTTTCCCTGTAGCTTCATGATGTTTCCTCCTGGTTGCTTTTTTGATCCATTATCAATTGAGTAACCACGTTAGCAAGAATCCTCCCTGCTGATTTAGGAGCAACAATCCCGGGTAATCCCGGTGCAAGCAATGCTTTAATTCCTCTTTTTTCAGCAAAGCGAAAATCTGTCCCTCCTGGCTTTGAGGCAAGATCTATAATTAAAGCATTCGAAGGCATGTTAGCCATCACTTGAGCTGTTACTATTTGTTTTGGAATTGTATTGTATAGAATGTCACAATCATCGACATGAGCCTTTAATTCATTAAGGTGAAAAGGAACCAAGCCCATTTCATAGATCCGTGCTAAATGCTCTGGTTTTCTCGCCCCTACTCTAACATGTGCACCTAGACAATGCATCGTCCTTGCTAATGTCATACCTACTCTTCCAAGCCCTAGAACAATGACATTCGAGCCATGGATAGTGATATCCGTATTCTGAATAGCCATCATGATAGCCCCTTCTATTGTAGGGATGGAATTATAAATGGCTACATCATCCCGATCTAGGAGTTGGACCAATGAAATGTTGCTTTCTTCTGCTAGCTTTCGAAGATAGGAATTAGCCATCCCTGTATAAATGATGGCGTCTTTCGGTAATTGTTCAACATGCTCTAGTTTTAATTCTATCTTCTGATCAGAAAAGATGCCCTCCACCAATCCTTCCTCACTCGTTCCTACAATTGGAAGGATTAAGGCATTCACATCCTTTAAAATTTCTGGTGTCAACTGTTCTTTCGAAGCACCAGTGAATTCACTTTGTAATTGATTAAAGCCTATAAGTGAAATAGTGGCATCTAATTCACTGCATTTTTTTATCACTTCTATTTGTCGGGCATCACCCCCGATGAAGGCAATATGAACTCCTGTTAACATCGTATTCGTTGCTCCTTTCTTTCTGGCATGAGCAATGTAATCTGCTGAAAATGTTCTATATCTACCCTCATCGTATGACAAATGACTAGATAAAGTGCAAAAAACGAATGTTTTTTTATTCTCGAACTCTCTCTCTTTGTCTTAGCTCAATGATCATCATTTCTGGACCTATTTTTCGGATAGCATGCCAAGGAATAATGAGAGCCTCTCTTTTCTTTTTGACCCCTAAAAAAGAGGTTGAAGGCAAGATCATTGATTCAATACTCCCTGTATGCTCATTAATCACTAAATCTGATTGTCCTACCATTCCCATTCGTTCACCATGCTCTAAATCAATAATTTCTTTTCCACTTAATTGACTTAATCTCATGAAATCTTCCTCCTCTTCGGCTATTACTTCCCCTTCTTCTTGTTTTATTAATAGAATAAAAAAAATAGACCACTAGAACCCAAACAAAATGGATCTAGTGGTCTTAGCTTAAGAACTTACTGTATTAAGCGATCTGTATGTATATTTTTAGGGATTTGTTCCAATGGACTAACCAAGGCAAAGCTATGCTTTTGTCCAAATAATTGAGCCGCTAAAGAGTGAACATCTTCCAGTTTGATCGAATCAATACGTTGAATAACTTCATCCAGACTAAGATGTCTTTTTAAAAGAAGCTCATTCTTTCCGATCCTACTCATTCGGCTGTTCGTGCTCTCTAAGCTTAACATTAAGTTTCCTTTTAATTGTTCTTTACCATTTATTAGCTCTTTTGTGGTGATTCCTTCTTTCGCTAATGATTGAAGAGCTTGAATAGCTAGCTCATATACTTCTTCAAGTTGATGAGGAGCTGTACCCGCATAGAGGTGCAAGGAGCCCGTTTCCTTAAATGCAGAATGGTAGGAAAATACCGAGTAAGCAAGTCCTCTCTCTTCTCTAATGTCTTGAAAAAGACGTGAGCTCATGCTTCCACCTAATATATTGTTTAGGAGGATTAAGGGGTAGATTTGTGGATCTCCTATGGGCAATCCTTTTAATCCCAAACAAAAGTGAGCTTGTTCTGTATCTTTTTGCTTCATCAGATGCTCATAGGTAACCTCGGGCTGTTCTACTTTCGCCATTGTATCCTCGGAACGATATTGATGGAAGTATTTGTTCGTTAACTGAATCATTTCTTCTTCATCAATGTTTCCAGCTACAGCGATGACCGTATTCTTAGGATTATATTGTTTAGAGATATACGATCTTAAATCTTGGGGAGTAAGACGGTTCAGTACCTCTTCTTTCCCCAGAATAGTAAATCCGTGAGAAGCATTCATATAGGTGGCTTTTGAGATTAAATCGTGAACCACATCATCTGGGGTATCGTCATACATTTTTAGTTCTTCTAAAACGACATTCTTCTCCTTTTCTAGCTCTTTCGGATCAAATGTGGAGTTAAAAAACATATCGGAAAGCACATCAAAGGCAATGTTCAAATGCTGATCTAATACTTTGGCATAATAACAGGTATATTCCTTCGATGTAAACGCATTAAGATGACCACCAATGCTATCAAATGACTCAGCGATCTCCCTTGCTGTTCTCGTTGCTGTACCCTTAAAAAGCATATGCTCAATAAAATGAGAAATCCCATTTGTTTCATGTGTTTCGAATTTGGAGCCGGTCCCAATCCAAATTCCAAGAGAAATAGATCGAACGGATGGAATCTTCTCCATAACTAATCGTAATCCATTCGGATATGTGTGTGTGTTTATCAAGATACATCCTCCTTCAAATTGCCGAAAAACACTGTTGACACTCTATACTATATCAAAGTTAGTCAACCCCTACAACTGAAAGAACGCGATCTGTACTCAGGAGCTCAGATGCCGTTCCGAAGTGAAATTCTTTTTGCAAAGCACTCTCAATAATACTAGGTAGCGCTTTAACTGTAGATGAAGTAGGGTGCATTAAAATCAGAGCACCATTCGTTAGGTTGGGGACAATTCGACCCACGATTTGCTCCGCAGATGGTTTTTTCCAATCAACAGTGTCAAGCGTCCATAATACGACCTTCATATTTAGTTTATCGGCAATCTCTACCACTCTTTGATCATAAGAACCGGAAGGAGGAGCAAATAATTGACTATGCACTCCTAATTTCTTGATTAGTTTCTCGGTTTTCACAATTTCCGAATGAATAGCTTGATTGCTCTTTTTAGATAGATCTGGATGTGAATAAGCATGGTTTCCAATTTCATGTCCTCTTTTAATCATTTCTCTTGCTATATCCTCATGATCCTTTAACCACATCCCATCTAAGAAAAAGGTCACTTTGATTTGGTAGTCATCAAACAAATCTAACATCTGCGTCACATATTCAGTTCCCCATGCAACATTCACCATAAAAGAAATCATGGGCTTTTGAGGGTTCCCCCGATAGATAGGATGTGCTGGCAGATCCTCTAAGGTGATGCTGGGCGAAACTTTTTCAATGATTAAGGTTTCCATACTTACTTGCCCTAGCACCTTCGATAACTGATATGTTTTTTCTTGATTCACCTTTATTCCATCATAGCCTTGAATCGCTTTCCAAATTGAATCAATTTTTGCATCTACTGCTGGTTGATCTACTTTTTCAGCCAAAGTTTTAATTTGGTGAGCCAATTTGTCTTCTGGGAGATTAACATGAATAGAGTTTGATTTTATTGTTTTTATATACGTATGTATAGGTTCGTTATGTACTAAATTAAAGATAAACAAAAAAGAAAAAACATAAATAAACACTAGAGCTACTTTATCATGATAAGGTTTTGTTTGCTGATTCCGCATAATAACTCCCTCCATCTGGACAACCTCGTATATTCATATGTATGAAGAAGGGCGGAAATCATGCAAAAAAAAACTTAAAAAGAGTCATAATACTGAGATTCTTTCTAAGTTTTTTCTAAACCATATCCAATTCAACTTGATACTCTCATCTTCAAATCTACAATTTTTCCATACTCCATCTTAATCATTCGATCCGCCATATGGAAATACTGATCATCATGAGTAATGGCGATGACACATTTCCCTTGTTTTTTTAATTCTGGCAGTAGCCTTTCGTAAAACACTTTTCTAAATTCAGGATCTTGATCTGCTGCCCATTCATCAAATAAATAGAAAGGGCGATCCTCTAGATAGCTAATCATCAAGGCGACTCGTTTTTTCTGTCCTGTTGAAAGATCTAATGTACTAATGACTCCATGTTCATTAATTTTTATCTTATCATCTATCTCTAAAAGTCTCAGATAATGTTGGATATCTTCTTTTTTCTGTTGAATTTCTTCTCCATAAAGACGATCAAACAAGTAAAAATCGCTAAATATCGCTGAGAAGTACTCACCTAAGAAGGCTGATTCGATGTTGATGATTCATTTTTATGACCCCTGAATCTGGTGTATACAGTCCCGTAATCAATTTAGCCAAGGTTGATTTGCCGCTCCCATTGCCACCAATAATAAAGATGATTTCACCTGCATGAAACTCATCATTAAGAGGCCCCACCGTAAACGTTTTTCCCTTTTCATTCCTATATTGAAAAGTCACTTCTTCAAGCTTCATTGAAACAGCTTCTCTAGGCTCCTCTCTCACTTCATGACTTGCTGGTGACAAAACAGAAAGCTCGGCAAGCAAGGCATTCACCCGCTTCCAACTGATCCTGATTCTCAGAATTTCGGGAAAAGAATTCAAAATGCCATGGACAGGTCCCGTCATATATAAAAAAACAAACACATATGTAAGTAAGGCTTCCTTAGTAATCTCAGGAAAAAAGACAGGAAAGAAAAAAGCAACAGTTCCAATGACAAATACAAATAGTAATTCACCTATAACGAACACATTTACAAATTTTTTCTCGCCCAATGCTCTTTTTTTCCTGTATGTGTCACAGCTCTCTTCCATCGCCTGTTCAAAACCTGATTGTTTCTTCTTATTTAGATAGAGCTCCTTAAACCCTCCAACAAGATCATGAATAAATGTAAAAAAGACATTCTGAATATCTCGTGTTTGTTCCCACACGAGATTCGCAGAACGTCCAACAAGAAAATAGATGAAAAAAGCAAGGGCTATTACCCCAATGGAAACAAGCAGACCATAAAGATTGATAAATCCCAAGTATATGAAACAAAAAAACAAGGTGATAGAACTCGTCAGACCGGTAATAAATACGGTCGAAAATCTCCCGATGGTTTCCGTATCGTTATTTAAACTAGCGTAAATTTTGCCATCGGGAATATTTTCAAACGTTTGATACGATGCCCCAAGGATGTTATGTATCAACAGCATGCGTTTCTCATATACGATATCATTGGTAATCTCTATTAACTTCGTCCGCACCATTTTTTCCGCGATCATATATAAAGAAATCCCGATTAAAAAATAAAAAAACAAAGCGATATTAAATCCAGAGCTTGCATGAAGGGCAAAATTAACCATCAAAATGATTAATCCATTTCCTAACCCACTTACTACCCCAAATATACCTAAGTAGAAAATGGGACGATCTTTTTTTGAAGGAAATAATTTTGTCAGTAAAGCATAGAGAGAAAACAGGGTTCCCACAATCCCCACAAGTGCCACTGCCATCACCAGACTAATCGGTCCCCACGTGTAAACAAAATGCCAGGGAAGTCCTCTGAAAAAGACCTCTGGAAGAACATATAAAGCAAAAGATAAAACCCCAATCGTGACACAAAACAGGGTTCCTAGGAGAATAAACCTACCTACTCCAAGGCGCGCAAATACTCTCTTTTTCTGAAAAACTTGAACTAGGATGCGAATGAGAAAGAAAAGGGTAAGTAACGCAGTAGACAATAAGATAAGAACAAGGGCAGTCGAAATTTGATCAATCTTAATGTACAGATCTGTGTTTAGTTGTGGAGCCTCTTCTCCTTGCAGCATATTCATAATGCCTTGACCAATGATCGTAGTATAATCTGAATTCATATTAGCTAACACAGCAACGGCGAGCTCTTCTTCCGGTCGAAATACAAAGAAAGAGGAGAAGTTAGGGTTATTTCCTGAGTGAGCCACTGCCCCACCCCCACTCTGATAAACCGACCATCCACCCGCATAGGAAGATCCATCATAGTCAGGTGCCACTGTTCGATCAGGTTGGTGCGATGTCGCGATAAGCTGTCTAGTCGTTTCATCTACTGGCACGCTATCCAGTTGCATTTTCATCCACTGTTCAATATCAGACAAACTAGAGATCACATAGCCGGCTGGATTATTTCCTCGATAAACGGGGGCTTGATATTCCTGTGCCCTTCCAAAACCAATTTTATATCCTTTTGCCATCTTATCCATAGGGGCATGAAGAGGAAAATACGTGTTCTCTAGAGCAAGCTTCTGAAAGACGTTTCTTTCCATATAGGCTTCAAATGAGATCCCAGATACCTGTTCAATCAGATAACCTATTACATCATAGTTAATCGTTGCATATTCAAATTTTTCACCTGGGGCATGAGACAACTCAATATCAACTAAGGTGCGTACTGTTTCCTCTAACGCATTATCAGCTGTTGAACTATGAATCTGCCCAATCGTTCGAAACGGAACACCACTTGTATGATGGAGAAATTGTTTCACTGTTACATCGGCAAGTTCACCTTGATAGGTCATCGTTAACCAAGGAATATACCTTGTTATTGGATCATCTAATTGAACCAGCCCTTCTTCTGCTAATTGAAAGAGAGCATGTGCCGTAAAAGCCTTACTGGTTGATCCTAATTCAAATAAGGTATCCGACTCAACTTTCCTACTCCCAGAAACATCCGCATATCCAAATCCCTGTTGATATAACGTTTTATCTCCTTGGATGATGACAATGCCTAGACCAGGTATTTTTCCAGCTGCCATCTGTTCATCTACAAACACCTCAATGTCTGTCACTGAGGTGTTTGGAAGAAATCTGTCATCTGTTGCCTTCGCCATTATAGGGATAAAACTTGTCATAGTTAGCAGCAAGATAGAGATTATTAGTAGTCGCTTCATCCTGAATAAATTCATAAGTACGCTCCTTTAAGATCTCTCTTCATCTTCTTAACCTACCATTTCTTAACCTACGATCCTTCACAAATATAGACTGGCTCTGTATAGAAGCGTAAGCTATTAGACCATTTCTGGCGAAGGAGCTCCCAATCATGTGTTGAAAATGTGTCATGTCTAAGAATATCTAGAGGGATACGCAAATTTAGTAATCTTCCTTCTACGATACAACGAGATACACCTGCTGGAATGAGCTGATCCCCGTCAACGACCTGTTTCAGATCGTCTAAGCTCAGCTGTGGATAGCTGATTAATACTTCCCCTTCTTGAGGCTGATTCATAGCATCACAGGGAATTCTATAGCCATTGAATTGGTGGCGATAAAGCCCTACAATAAAATGCCATACCTCCAATCGATCAAGTATGTTTTCAGTAGACCTTGCTGAATACAAATAATATTGTTGTTTATTTTCTAGCAAGATGCGAGCCACCCATTGATCATGGAGGGGCTTCTCTTCCCAGATCAAATCTGGATGATCTAATAGTGATGTCCACCACTCCCTTATAGGCAGTAAATGCTTCCAAGCCCTTAGAGCAACATCCTTCTCCTCTACCACTTGAATGACCATCCGCTGATATCCCATGGATGTGAGAGCCATCAGTCTGTGAGCTCCATCTAACAAGAGGTATTTCTCATCTTTTAATTTTATGGCAATAGGCGGATGACTAAGGAATCCGTCGTTTGTTATGGACCCAATTAAACGATCTAATCGAACTTTCTCATGCGACTCATGAAAAAAGATCTGTTTAGAATCAACTAAAGCTAGTGATGAAATCACATCATTCATGCTCTATTTCCTCCCTCTATAGATGGATAAAAGATGACAAGAAAAATCTAATCCTCTAACTGAACTCCAATACCATTTTTTTGCGCCAATCTATAATAGTAGGACGATATAGCAACATCAAAAATGGCCATTCCCATCGGGTTGAAAAATATCGTTCGTTCCAATGGTTGCTCTTGAAGGATCCTATTACAAACAACATCTACAATGGATAGAGAATCCTCCTGTTGCAGGTTATTCTCCCGATGCATCACTTCAATATCTGTATTCTCTCGACAGACTTCCTCCCAATTATCTACAATCACAAGAGGATTGTAGTCTAGAATAGCAGGTGTAAAATCACGCAAAGAAATATTCAGCAATAAAGCCCCATCTTTTGGCTTTTTATCAACATATCTTTCCTTTGAAACAGTGCAAGTGATAAAAATATCGGCATCCTCATAGGCTTGTTCGTAAGAGTCCACAATCTTGGTTTTGGATCTCATTTCTTCCGGAATCTTCTCTTGCTTTACTCCGTTGATATCATATAGATAAACAGTCGAAATTTGATCTCCTAGTAGAGAATGAGCCATTTGTAAATGGAGTTGGCCGATAGGACCGAAGCCGATAATTCCAAGCTTGATCTCATGTAAATGGCGTATTTTTTCACACTCTTGAATGATAAGCCCCGATACAGAAGCCGTACGAATTCCACTAACGATAGCAGTATGTAAAGTGGCTAAGAGCTTTCCTGTATCAGGATCGTTTATCAGATTAACCGAATGGGCTCGTTGTATCCCCTGTTCGATGTTCTTTGGAAAGCTGGCAATCCACTTCAACCCAACAGATTCAAAATCACCTCCTATGTAGGCAGGCATTGCAATAATACGATTCGTAAGATCCTTAAATCTCAAATAAGGTTTTATAGGCTGAGAATAATGACCCAATTGGTAGTTTTGCACCGCATCTCTAATAACATGAATCGTTTCGCTCCAGTTCACGCCCATTTCTTCGATATGTTTCGTATTCAAATACAGCATGCTGTTTCCTCCAGTATCATTTGATATAAACGTTTTGATTAGAAAGCCACTCTATCCATTCCGCATTATAAACGGTTTGAACATAAGCAAAGCCATTATCCGGGCATAAAAAAAACGACATTAGGTCTTTTTTCTAATTTCTTCTCTTTAAAATATTGATTTACGGCGTAATAGGACGTACCAGAAGAACCACCTGCAAAAATTCCGTGAAGCTCATACAGCTGATGACACCCAGCCACTGTATCTAGCTCTGGAATAATAACAACCTCATCAATAACCGCTCGTTTGACCAATTCTGGTACTTTGCTAGCTCCGATTCCAGGAATATATCTCTTTTTTTTCTTATCGCTAAAAATAGCAGAGCCTTCACTATCGACAGCAATGATTTTTATTTTAGGAAACTTCTCCTTCAAGCGATTAGAAACTCCTGAGATGGTTCCCCCTGTACCGACACCAATAAACGCATAATCCAACTCTTCGAAATGTTCTGTTAATTCTTCTCCGATTCCATAATAATGTGCATAATAATTATCTGGATTCTGATATTGATTTAACCAATAGACATTCGGAATCTCTGTCAGTAGCTCTTGAATCTTGTTCAAGCGGGTGAGCAAATAACCATCTGTATGGTCACGCTCCGTTACCTTAATTACTTGATAGGAAATAGAAGATAATAAATTTTCATACATTATATTAGTATTAGGATCAATGACTGGAATAAACTTAATTCCTAAAAATTTACAAATGGTAGCTAAAGCAATAGCCAAGTTACCTGAAGAAGACTCAATTAATGTTGTATCTTGATCGATATCTCCTTTTTCAATGGCAGAGTACAACATATTGTAAGCAGCTCTTGACTTCACACTATTCATCAAGTTTTGAAATTCTAGCTTCGCATACATGTTGATCGTTGGATGTTCTAACTGAACCAAAGGAGTATTCCCAATAAAACAACTTAGTTTTTGTAATTTTTCTAGTAAAATGTAAATCTCCTTCTTTCTACTATGAATGATTTTCTTCGGTCCCTTGTCAGATATGACAGGGACCTATCCTTCTTAAAACGAAAAATCTTCCTCGAGAGCCGATATCAATTCTGCCGATCTTTCTGTCTTCTCCTCACGGAAGGAAAGATTGATAATCGATTCATCTGGTTGATCAATGATAGCAAGAAGCAAAGAAAGAAAATCTTGTCCTAATAACTCAACCGTTTCTTTCTTGAAAAGACTCGTTCTGTATTCTGCAACAAGGGTTAAACCTGTTTGAGTTTCATAGGTAATCAGGGATAGATCCCCTTGCGAAGTATCCATGGCCCGATCATAGGGCTCGAATTGAAGATGATCTGTAGTCACATCAGGAATCACCATATTTTGCAAAACAAACATCGTGTCGAACAAAGGATGACGACTTACATCTCTTTTCATCGCCAAACTAGCAATTAGTTCTTCTAGTTGATAATCCTGATTCTCAAAGGCTTCTAGGACTGTTTCTCTTACTTCCTTAATAAACTCTCGAACCGTTTTATGCCCCATTGGATAATTGCGAATCGCTAACGTGTTCACAAACATCCCAACGACGTTTTCAAGATCAATATGGTGACGTCCTGCTACCGGCACTCCTACGACAATATCTTCTTTGGCTGTGTATTTATACAAGAGAATATTATAGGCTGCTAGTAATGTATTAAATAACGTTGTTTCATGCTCGCGTGCAAAGCGATAAAGCTGATCCAGCTGTTCACTCTGTAATTCAAATGTAAGAGAATGTCCCGAATAATCAAGATTTTCAAGACGTGGATAATCGGTTGGAAGAACCTGTGCTGGAATATAATCACTAAATTGCTCCATCCAATAGGCTTCTTGATTTTTCATGACCTTAGACTGTAACTCACTATTCTGCCAAACAGCGAAGTCTTTATACTGGATTTGGAGCGGCTCTAATTTCTCCCCCCTACATAAACGGTTAAATTCTTGGACCAGTATTCCTAGAGATGTACCATCCGAAATGGAATGGTGCATATCTACGATGAATAGATGAACATCCTGCTCTAATTTGATTAATCCTGCGCGTATCAAAGGAGCCTGACTTAGGTCAAAGGGTCGAATAAAACGTTGAATAAGAGAATCTAGTTCTTCATCACCTTTATCAAGCACTTCGATACAGACTGGGATTTCGTCATGAATGATTTGTACTGGCTCTCCTTCTACCATTTGAAAAGAGGTTCTCAGTGATTCATGACGCATCACAATGCTTTGAAATATTTTTTCAAACCAGCTATAATCCATTTCTCCCTTGACAATCATCGTTTCCCATATGTTAAATGCGGTACTGTTCGGCTCCAATTGATTGACAATATAGATCCTCTTCTGAGCTGCACTTAATAGATAATAGGATGATTCTTGTGCTTTAGGAATTGAAAAAAACGGACTTGGTTGAAGCGTCATAAGCTTCTTAGACAGCTCACGCACAGTAGGGTGCTTATGGATCTCAATGACTGACACTTCAATATCGAGTTTCTGATGTATTTTAGCTGCCAGAGCAGCAGCAAGAAGGGAATGTCCTCCCAGTTCGAAGAAATTACTCATAACACCTACCTTGTTGAGTCCTAATATTTCTTCAAAGATTTGTGTTAGTTGTTGTTCCGTTGTAGTGACTGGAGCAACATAATTTGTGGCTGCCAGTTGATTCATCTCTGGTTTAGGCAGAGCTTTCCGATCTACTTTTCCACTGCTTGTCATAGGAAGCTGTAACATATGGACAAAGAAATCAGGTACCATATAACTGGGTAGTTTGCTCCCTAAAAAACGACGTAATTCTTCTACTGGAAGCGATCGTTCCGTCATATAGTAAGCACAGAGATATTTTTCTTCTTGATGAATAACATCCATGACAAGTGCTGCTTTCACTTCCTCATGCTTCATCAAATAAGCTTCTATCTCTCCCAGTTCGATGCGCATACCTCGTATTTTCACTTGATTATCTGCTCGTCCAAGAAACTCCAGATTGCCATCTGGAAGCCATTTCACCACATCACCTGTACGATACATCTTCGTTCCTGGTAAAAAAGACGCTTCAACAAATTTTTCCTCAGTCAGGTCGGTTCGATTCAAGTAACCACGTGCCAAGCCAGCTCCGGCAATACACAATTCTCCCATTACTCCAATGGGCTGTAACTGCAAATTGGGATTGACAACATATGCTTGTACATTGGCAAGCGGTCGACCGATAGGTATCTGAAGATGTTCTTCAGATTTTAACAAAGAATAGCTAGTAGCATAGACCGTTGTTTCAGTGGGACCATAAAGATTCTCTAGACGCACTGTATCCGTTCGTTGATAAAACTGGTCCACTAGTGCTTGTGTGATCGCTTCCCCTGCAACAAATACATACTTCAGCTTATTAAGAATAGCTCTGTCGTCCTCCGTTAACGATTTAAGAAAAACAGTCAGCATGGCAGGAACCATATTAATATGAGTGACATAATGTTTATGAATGACGTGTAAGATGCTACGTGGATCTTTATGTAGCTCTGGTTCCAAAATCACAAGACGACCTCTTCCCAAAAACCAACCAAAAAGTTCTACAACAGACACATCAAAAGTAAATGTGGTTTTTAGCAAATAGGCATCATTCTCACTGACAGAATACTGATGTTGCAAAACATGCAGCAAATGAACTACATTTTGATGTTCGATCATGACCCCTTTCGGTTGTCCAGTTGAACCGGATGTGTAAATGGCATAGGCTAGGTTTTTTGGAGTATGAATCTCCTCTAGATTGGAGCCATCCCCTTGACTCAAACATTCATCTTCTATATATAGAATCTCCCCGGAAAAGTCCAAATCACCTATCCAATCCTTTGAAGCTATGATTAACTGAGCCTTACTGTCATGTAAGATATACGAGATTCGCTCAGGAGTAAAAGCCGGATCAAGCGGCACATAGGCTGCTCCGGCTTTCAAAATAGCAAAGATGGAAATAAGCATTTCAAACGATCGATTCAGCATGACACCTATAAACTGGTCGGGTCCTATCCCCTTTTCTCGTAGGAGTCGAGCGAGTCGATTAGCACGAATATTTAGCTCACTATAGGTGAGATGCTCATCACCGAGTACAAGGGCGATGGCGCTTGGAGATTGGCTCACCTGCTCCTCAAATAGCTGAGTGATGGTTTTCTCCAAGGGATAAGCTTGTTGATACTGGCTTCCCAGCTTGATCAACTGTTTTTTTTCCTCCTGCGTGGCTAGCTCAAACTCTGATAACGTCTGCTCTGGACACATGATCATCTGACAGATCAAATGCCTCCAATGTCCTGCCAAGCGTTCAATTGTCTCCCGGTGAAACAGGCTCGTGTTGTATTCTATATTGACATGTAACTCATGCTCATACTCGTTTACTTCTACAAACAAATCGAATTTGGTCGTTTTAGACTGTAAAGCATAGGGAGTAAATGTGACGCCCTCGATCTCAATGGGATCATTATTAGTATTTTGTAGTACAAGCATTGTATCAAACAATGGATGCCTGCTAGCACTATACGGAATATTTAAGCTTCGAATTAATTCTTCTAATGGAAAGTCTTGATTAGCAAACGCCGCCAGTGTATTTTCTTTTACTTCTTGTAAAAAGGAACGAAACGTCTGCTCCCCTTTCGGTTCATTTCGCATGGCAAGCGTATTAACAAACATGCCTATAATCTTTTCAAATTCTATGTGTTTTCGCCCTGCAATAGGTGACCCTACTACAACATTCTCTTGACCGCTATATTTGCTCAATAGCACACTGTATACAGCAAGGAGAAACATATAAAGCGTAACGCCTTCTTGTTTCGTAAACTGTTGGATTGCCTTTGATAATTCCGTATCAATCGCAAATGAATGCTTGTCCCCAGAAAAGGTTTGAACAAGGGGTCGAGGATGATCCAATGGCAGGTCCAATACAGGAATTTCCCCAGAAAAAGTAGAGAGCCAATATGCTTCTTGGCTCTTCATTTCCTCGGTGCCAAAAAAATCGTTCTGCCAGATGGTAAAATCCACATACTGCACATCAAGCTCCGGAAGCTCCATCCCATGATAGAGAGCAATCAATTCTTCAAAAATAAGGCGAATGGAAATCCCGTCAGCAATAATATGGTGTATATCCATCAACAGAAGATGTTTAGCTGGTAAGAGTTCAACCAATTCTACGCGAAACAATGGAGCTTTGTTCAGGTCAAAGGGACGTATAAAGGATTCAATATTATTTTCAATATTCTCCTCAGAAGCGGTTCTTTCTACTACCTGCACATCAAGCTGATCATATACTTTTTGTAAAATTTCTCCGTCCTCTTCCACAAAAGCTGTACGCAAAGTTTCATGTCTTTGAACTAACTTCGTTATGGCTGTTTTAAAACGAAATCGATCAAATTCTCCCTCTACAAGAAGAACAATAGGAAGATTATATGCGGTATGGAGTTCTTGAAATTCATTCATTACATAAAGTCTTTTCTGCGCAGATGAAGTTTCATAGAGTTCAAAATTCATCATTTTTCACTTCCTCATGTTTTCGTAAAAGCCTTATTTTTTCCTCTTGGGACGACGCTCTACCTTTTGAAAGCCTGTGATACGATTCGATTGACTCGTTACCTTCTTCTCCACTACTTCAGCTAAGGAACGAATCGTCACAGCTTGAAACAATTCACGAAGATCAAATGAAATACCAAATACCTTACTCATTCGAGTCACAACCTGTGTCGCTTTCAGAGAGTGACCCCCTAAATCAAAAAAGTTATCAATCATACTAATTTGGTCATTTTGCAAAATTTCTTTCCAAATGACTAAGATCTCCTCCTCTGTTTTACTCTGTGGTAAGACAAACTCTCGTTCAGTAGCAGCTTCTGCACCCCATTCCACTACACTTTTCTTATCAATCTTCCCACTTGTGGTAAGAGGCATGTCAGTGATAAAGATATATTGCTGTGGTACCATATATTCCGGCATATACTGCTTGAGAAAGCTTTGCAGCATCCCTCCATCAGCATACTTCCAGCCATATGCTGTGTCTGATGTAAGGGGATGTTCTATCCAGACACTAGGATCCCAGTATTCTCCTAGATTTTCTTCTATATTGATCTGCACAGGTTGCAACGCATCTGGAACCTCGTAGAAACCACTCTGTTTAAATTGGATGCCCGTCCATGATTGCCACTCTGTGACACTCCCTTTTACATATTGTGATTTTGTTTCGACTCGCAGAATTTTTCCTCCAACTCGTATGTGAGATCGTAACCAATGATCTACTGGGAGTTGATCCTCACGCCGAAGTTCACAATATGTTACAAAATCTAGATCTGGATAATTTGCTTTTCCTGTTGGTCGAACGGGAACAATCACACGCTCTAACCCATGTCCATGCGCCAACTCCTTAAACGCCTGAACTAATACTCCTGCAAGACCCTGCCCTTGAAATTCCTCGTCTACAACTCCGGCAAGAATAAGCAACGTATTTGGTTCTTGTTTATTTACTTCCTGTGAAAATCCTTGAACCAAACCATCATCCCAGCCATGAGGTAAATCTTCTACTGTCCCATCCCAATAAATAGGGAGGGAGTTACCAACTCCTAGTACAGTCCCCTCGTTGTTAATTACACCAAATTGGTACTCAGGAAATTGTTGAAATAGTTTCGGCCAATACTCCCCTTGAATCTCTTCACCTGCAAAATAGGAAGGCCAGGCTCTTAGATGCAGCTCATCCATTCTCCTTTTTAAGCTAGGGCTCTGTGAGAGAGTCCGTAATTTTAACTTTTCCTGGCTCCCTCGGTTAGAGGTAAGCTCATCATGTAATTGGACATAAGCGATTAAGCTATCCATCTGTTCAGTTTTTTGATGAATTACCGCACAACGGCTGATGGATTCATGAGAGGAAAGCCAATTTTCAACTTCCTCTAACTCCACTCGATTTCCACGAACTTTAACTTGGTGATCCACACGGCCAATATAGATCAAATGTCCATCTTCTGAGTACTTGGCTACATCCCCAGTTCTGTATATATAAGAGTGCGGGTCGTCTGAAAACGGATTAGGAACAAAGCTTTGTTTTGTCGCTTCTTCATCATTCACATACCCCCGAGCTTGCCCATGAGAGGCAATATATATTTCACCTGGAACCCCAATGGAAACCATTTGTCTATCTTCATCTAATAAGTACACTTTCGTATTCGCGATAGGTCTGCCAATAGGAACTACATTTCCTTCAAACTCCTTCTGACAATCAAAGGTAATCGCATCTACGGTTATCTCTGTTGGACCATAGTGATTGTATAAACCACACGTAAATTGACGTTGAAATTTTTCTAACAAATCTTTCGTCAGCTGTGCTCCGCCACAAATCACATAACGAAGTGACGGAAGCTCTGGAAATTCATTATTTTTTCGTGCCTGAACAAAGGCTTCAAGTAAAAGAGGAACAAATTGAAGAATCGTTACCTGATGCTTATAGGCTAACTGTCCAATCGTGACAGGATTTTTCAGTTCATGGCTCTTAGGAATCACAATTCTTGCTCCAACAGTTAACGGCCAAATCATCTCTAATATGGAAGCATCAAAGGTATATAGAGTCATGAACAAAGTCGCATCATCAGCAGTTAATGGATATTTTTCCTGACTCCATTCCAATAAATTGATCACGCCTCTATGCTCGATTTCGATCCCCTTAGGCACTCCTGTTGTTCCTGAAGTAAACATGACATAAGCAACATCACGGGAAGTGATCGATGTCTGTAAATTACGACTAGGCTGCTGATCAATTGTTGGTCCTTCCTCATCCAAGTTGATTATTGATCCACTATGAAACGCTTCTTCCGCTGCCACACTCCCTTTTGTAATGATCAACTGAATGTCTGCTTTTTCAAGCATCTTTTTGCGACGAGCACTAGGGATTTCTGGACTAAGAGGGACATAAGCAGCTCCTGCTTTCATCACTGCTAAAATAGACACCAGCATATCCACTGATGTTTCTAACATAATCCCTACTTTTTGTTTCGCTTCAACTCCCTGCACCTTTAGAAAATGGGCAAGTTTATTTGCTTTTTCATTTAGATGACGATAGCTAAGCGTTTTTTCTTCATAGCATACCGCTGTTTGATCCGGCTGTTTTTCCGTTTGAAGCTCAATCCATTCATGAATACAGATATGTTCATGATAGCTTCTATCCGTTTGGTTCCAGTCTTCTAGCATTATCCGTTGCTCTTCTGGCGTTACGAGTGAATAAGTGCTTAATTTGTGTTCTGGTTCGCTTACAACCTGCTGAGTTAATAAAATAAACTGACTCGCCATCCTTTCCGCCGTTGATTGCTTGAACAGATCAGAATTGTAATTCAAATTAATTTCAATTCCATTTTCCAATTCATCGAAAGCAAACGTTAAGTCAAACCGCGAACTGCTTTCAATAAAGTCAAATATCTTAAACGTACAAGATAAGCCCTCAAAGGTAAGAGAGTTAACCAAGCTTTGCTTATTATTTTGCAATCCATACATCACAGAAAACAATTTCGATCTGGATAAGTCCGTTTGTGTGTTAATTTGTTCTACAACAAAATTACTAGGATACAAATGATTATCGTAGGCATCAAGGGCAGATTGCTTACTAAGTGCAAGTAATTGTTCAAATGTCATATTCTTCTCAACTGTACAACGCAAAGGAATAGCGGTAGCAAATAATCCTAGCATGTTTTCCAATTTTACATCGTCACGATTGAGGATCGGTGAGCCAAGTACAAAATCGTTTTGCCCGCTAAGCCGATACATATATAGGTTTAAAACGGCTAATAAAAACATATAAAGCGTCAGATCGTTCTTTTGACAGAAATCATAGACCTGCTTTTGCAGATCAGGATGAAATCGAGCTAGTACCGTCCCTCCATTAAATGTAACAACTGGAGGTCTAGGATAATCGGTAGGCAAGTATAATCCTGATGGCACATCGACAAATCTCTTCAGCCAATATTGACGCTGCTCTTCTAAATATCCTTCTTCTAGTAAACGATTCATCCACTCTGCATAGTCTACATAATCTACCTCTAGAGCAGGTAAATCAGGTTCTCGTTTGGTGACATAGGCATTGTACAGTCA
>NZ_BAMO01000042.1 GCF_000615945.1 Caldalkalibacillus mannanilyticus JCM 10596 | reverse complement strand
AATTTATGTAATACGATTTAAAGTAATAAGAATGTAAGTAATAATATGGGCAAATAATAAAGTAGAGGAGCGTAATGCTCCTCTATTTTTTTAGCCTAAAATAGTGGAGGTGCTCTAAAAATTGAACATAACGGTTTTAGGATATCAGTCCCCTTATCCAGGCTTTCAACAAGCAACATTAGGATATTTGTTGGAGAGCCAAAACGGGACTAAGGTTTTGTTAGAGTGTGGTAGCGGAGTTGTTAGTGCTATGCAAGAATGGATAGAACCGTATCAACTAGATGCTGTACTTCTTTCACACTACCATTTTGATCATGTAGCCGATCTTGGAATCCTGCAGTATGCTATTCTCATGGAAAACAAGCTACAAAATAAAAGCAAAGTACTACCAATATATGGTCCATCTGAACCTAATGATAGATCTGCTCACAGAATGTATAAGGATGTAACTATAGCCATAGATATAGCAGAAGATGTAACTCATACGATTGGTGAGTTTCGTATTTCGTATTTCCAAACAGATCATGATGGGCCATGCTATGGAATGGTCATTGAAGAAGGATATAAAATGCTTCTATACGGAGCTGATTCAGGTCCACAAACAAAATGGCCTAGCTTGGCTGCTCAACCAGATCTAATGGTTCTAGAATCAACGTTTTTAGAAAAAAATAGGAACCCGCAAGTCAAGCATTTAACAGCAGCGGATGCCGCTAAAATCGCTAATCAGTTTACATCAAAAAGATTATTGTTAACTCATTTCTATCCGAAAATGAATCCACAGTTCTATTTGCAGGAGGCACAGCTTCATTATTCGAACGAAATTCTTCTTCCATCCAAGGGTTTGAAAATTATTTTATAAAATCTTTCACCTGACTACTTTTGTACTCCTGAAAAAGACATAAGCATTTACTATCCATTTCATTATATGTATAATCTTATTACATAAGGTTTTTCATCATTGTAAGCGTTTGAAAGGTGGGTTTATCTTGGGTGGAAAGATGAAGGCGTTAGTCAAGCATAAAGCAGGATATGGAGCTGAGCTACAGTGGGTGGACATTCCCGCGATTAAATCAGATGAAGTACTAATCAAAGTGAAGGTATCTTCTATTTGTGGTACTGATGTGCATATCTATACCTGGGATGATTGGTCGAAAAGTAGAGTGAACCCTCCTTATACTTTTGGACATGAGTTTGCAGGGGAAGTTGTGGAAGTCGGCAATGAGGTTAAAAACGTAGAGGTTGGCGATTTTGTTTCAGCAGAAACGCATATCGTGTGTGGAAGGTGCCCCCAGTGTTTAACAGGAAAAGAGCATATCTGTAGAGAAACAAAAATAATAGGGGTAGATACTCACGGATGCTTTGCAGAATATGTAGCACTACCTGCCAAAAACATATGGAAAAACGATCCTTTGATCCCTTTTGATCACGCCTCTTTACAGGAGCCAATGGGGAATGCCGTACAGACTGTTCTTTCTGGAGAGATTGTTGGTAAGTCAGTGGCTATTATTGGTTGTGGACCTATTGGATTGATGGCGGTTGCGGTTGCTAAAGCATCAGGGCTTCTAGGATTTACGCCTTAGATGTGAATCCATATAGACTGGATTTGGCGCTTAAGATGGGGGCTCATGAAAGGATTCATACAGGTGAAGTGGACCCTGTTAGAGAAATGGTGAAGCATACTGAAGGAAATGGTGTTGATGTTGTTTTAGAGATGTCTGGACATCCTGTGGCTATTCAACAAGGGTTTAGAATGGTGACCAATGGAGGTAGGGTTTCGATGCTTGGTCTGCCAAGCAAAAAGGTGGAATTAGATATTACTAATGATATTGTATTTAAAGGAATTGAAATTCACGGCATAACAGGAAGAAAAATGTTTCAGACCTGGTATCAAACTTCTGGATTATTAAAATCAGGAGCTGTTCGCTTAGACTCATTAATCACACATACCTATTCTTTGGAAGAGTTTGAGTTAGGATTTCAAAAAATGATTGATGGTCAATGCGGTAAAGTATTACTAATACCCTAGAAGGAGGAAAGGAAATGAAAGGTTTTGAGTACTTAGATAGTGAATTAGAAGAATTAAAGGTGCAGGGAGTTTTTCGAAAGCTAATAGAGCTGGAAAGTGATCAAGGAAATCGAGTCATCATACGAGGAAAAGAAGTGGTTCAGCTTTCATCTAATAACTATTTGGGCCTAACGAATCATCCGCGAATGAAGCAGGCGGCACTTCAAGCAGTAGAGAAATATGGAGTAGGAACCGGATCAGTTAGAACGATTGCTGGAACATTTACGATGCATGAAGCGTTTGAGCAAAAATTAGCTGAATTTAAACACACCGAGGCTGCTATTGTATTTCAATCTGGTTTTACTGCCAATGTAGGTGTTTTATCTTCCTTATTAAGCGATCAAGACGTTGTGATTAGCGATGAATTGAATCATGCTTCCATTATTGATGGAATTAGACTAACGAAGGCGTCGCGCAAAATCTATAAACACAGTGATATGAAGGATTTAGAACAAGCCTTGCAAGAAACGCAAAACTATCGCAAAAGACTTGTAGTTACAGATGGTGTTTTTAGTATGGATGGAGATATTGCTTCATTACCTCAAATTGTAGAACTGTGTGAAAAATATGATGCTTTAGTGATGGTAGATGATGCGCATTCAAGTGGGGTACTCGGGAGAAATGGTCGAGGAACTGTGGATCATTTTGACTTGAATGGTCGTGTCCATATTCAAGTTGGGACACTGAGTAAAGCGATTGGAGTTTTGGGAGGATATATTGCCAGTACCCAGTCTGTTAGGGACTATTTAATTCATAAAGCAAGACCCTTTTTGTTTAGTACATCTCATCCGCCTGCGGTAACAGCGGCGTGTGAAGCTGCTGTCGATGTATTGCTGCAAGAACCAGAGTTGATAGAAAAACTATGGAATAATACAAAGTTCTTTAAGAAGGGTCTGGCTGAGTTAGGATTTGATACTGGGAACAGTGAAACCCCTATTACTCCTGTAATCATTGGTGATGGAGGACTTTGTATGCGCTTCTCAGATGAACTATTTCATGAGGGTGTTTTTGCTCAAGGGATTGCCTTTCCTACAGTAGCAAAAGGAAAAGCAAGAATAAGGACAATAGTCACGGCAACTCATACAACCGAAGACTTGGAAAAAGCATTAGGAGCTTTTGAGAAAGTAGGTCGAAAGTTAGATATCATATAATAGGCTAGGATTTCAATAAAAAAGATAACTTTTGCCCTTAATCTATGTGACAAAATTGTGAATATGTTGTCGAAGCAATTCTTCTATGCTATCCTATTTATGTGTGACTTGTACGATTGGCATAGTCAGCCCTATGCCGATTTTGTTTTTTTTTTGCTTTTTTTCCATCTGCTCTAAGTCTTGTGACTATATTTAGCTCAAATGGTTAACAATAGAAGAAGGCTTAGGTAGATAGTATCAACAATGAAAGTGGGGTTGTGTGATGACTCAAAGTTTTAAAGCATGGCGCTTACTTCCTCTTTTGGTAATGTTAGCGTTAGTACTTACTGGGTGTGGAGATCCATACCTATCTGCTCTTAATCCAAGTGGACCTGTAGCAGAAGAGCAATTATCATTAATCTATATCAGTTTGGCCGTTATGATTTTCGTCATTGTTGCAGTTATTGTGATTTACACGTATGTGTTAATCCGATTCCGCGCTCGTCCAGGTCAAACAGAAATCCCTAAGCAAGTAGAAGGAAGTCATACATTAGAGATTATTTGGACAGTAATCCCAATCTTATTACTGATTATTATTGCTGTTCCAACCGTTATGACGACATTCTCCTTAGCAGATGAAACGGGCATTGAGGAAGGCTTACGTGTCAATGTTGTCGCTCATCAATATTGGTGGGAATTTGAGTATCCTGAAGAAGGAATTTACACTGCTCAAGAGCTGGTGATTCCTAAGGATACATGGGTGTTTTTTGAATTGACGGCTCCGGATAATGGAGTCATACACTCATTTTGGGTTCCAGCGCTTGGGGGTAAGATGGATACCAACCCTGGGCTTGTGAACAGAATGAAGTTGAAAGCGGATAAAGTAGGGACGTTCCATGGTAAGTGTGCGGAACTATGTGGAGCTTCTCATGCCCTTATGGACTTCAAAGTCACGGTAGTAGAACAAGAGGAATATGATGTCTGGGCTCAAAAAATGATGGCAAGTCAACATGTAGAACCAACAACGGCAGTGGCACAACAAGGTAGAGAGATTTATGCTAATCAATGTATTGGTTGCCATGCTATTGATGCAAACACGAAATCTCCATATCCAAACCTGGCTGGATTTGCCGATCGTCAATATGTAGCTGGTTGGTGGATCAATGATGAAAAGAACCTCACTGAATGGATTAAGAACCCTCAAGGTCTTAAACCAGGAAATGTCATGCCAGACCTAGGTCTCTCTGACGAAGAGGTTGCTGCTGTAGTAGAGTATATGAAAACATTGAAGCTTGAGTAGCAAGCTTGTAAGATAAGGGGGTAACAAATCGTGGGTAATTCAGCAACTCATGCGAAGAAGAGCGTGTTAATGGATTGGCTGACTACAGTTGACCATAAAAAGATTGGTATTTTGTACCTGGCTGCGGGTTTCTTCTTCTTCCTTGTAGGTGGTATTGAAGCTTTGCTTATCCGCTTACAATTGATTTTTCCAAATAATACATTGTTTGTAGGTGAGACATTTAATCAGCTATTAACAATGCATGGTACGACGATGATCTTTTTAGCGGCGATGCCTCTACTATTTGGATTTATGAATTTTATTGTTCCGCTACAAATCGGTGCTCGTGACGTAGCTTTCCCATTTGTCAATGCACTTGGTTTTTGGTTGTTTTTTGCAGGCGGAATTTTATTGAATCTTAGCTGGTTCATGCATAATGGTGCTCCAGAAGCTGGTTGGACTGCTTATGTTCCTCTCGCTTCAGAACTAAACTACACTGGTTTAGACTATTATGTTTTGGGATTACAGATTTCAGGTGCAGGGACATTAATGGGAGGAATTAACTTCCTTACTACGATTATTACCATGCGTGCTCCTGGAATGACCTTTATGCGTATGCCATTATTTACATGGACTACGTTTGTTGCATCAGGACTTATACTATTTGCTTTCCCGGCTCTAACAGTAGGACTTTTCCTGCTTATGTTTGACCGCGTTTTTGGTTCAGCATTTTTTGATGTTGCTTCAGGCGGTAACGTTATTTTGTGGCAACATATTTTCTGGATCTTTGGTCACCCAGAGGTATATATCTTGATTCTTCCTGCTTTCGGTATTATTTCTGAGGTGTTAAGTACCTTTGCTCGTAAGCGTCTATTTGGATATACCTCTATGGTATTTGCAACATTGTTAATTGGATTCCTTGGCTTCATGGTTTGGGCTCACCACATGTTTACAGTTGGTCTAGGGCCTGTAGCCAATGCTATTTTTGCCGTGTTAACCATGGCCATCGCAGTTCCTACTGGGATTAAGATCTTTAACTGGATCTTCACCATGTGGGGAGGACAAATTCGCTTCACTGCTGCGAATTTATGGGCTGTTTCCTTTATCCCAAGCTTTGTTATTGGTGGAACAACGGGCGTTATGTTAAGTATGCCTCCAGCTGACTACCAATTCCATGACAGCTACTTTGTTGTTGCTCATTTCCATTATGTTATTATTGGTGGAGTTGTCTTCGGCTTATTTGCTGGAATGTACTACTGGTGGCCTAAGATGTTTGGTCGCATGTTAAATGAATTCTGGGGCAAGGTTGCCTTCTGGTTATTCTTCGCAGGATTCCATTTCACGTTCTTCCCTCAGCATTTCTTAGGCTTAATGGGAATGCCAAGACGTGTATTTACGTATAATGAAGGGCTAGGATTAGAAGCAGGAAACCTCATAAGTACCATTGGTGCCATGGGAATGGGACTAGGTACACTGATCATTATTTTAAGTGTTGTAGCTTCTATTAAAGGGGAGAAGGCTCCGGCAGATCCATGGGATGGACGTACTTTAGAATGGGCAATTCCGTCACCTCCTCCAGAATATAACTTCAAGCAAACACCACTTACACGTGGACTTGATACCTTCTGGCTTGATAAAATGGATGGGAAGAAAGAAGTAACATATGCTGAACCAGTTGGGGACATTCATATGCCTTCTCCTTCAATCCTGCCATTGATCATGTCAATTGGATTGTTTATTGTAGGCTTTGCGTTCTGTTTGAAAAAGTTGATTGATCCAACAACAGCTATTGCTATGGCGATTGTCGGAGGAATCATCACAGCAATCTGTATGTTTGCACGTTCTCTCTATGATGATCCTGGATATCACATCCACAAGGAAGATCTAGAGGGCGGAGATAAGGGGGCGAATGCGTAATGGCAGATTTACATGCAAACTCAAATACTCTCCCTCCAGATCCAGAGAAAGCAACACTAGAAGGAAAGAATAAGTTTATTGGCTTTTGGCTTTTTCTTGGTGGAGAAACTGTTTTATTCGCTACGCTTTTTGGAACGTACCTGGGTCTGAAGGGACAGTTAAATAATGGTCCTGGACCAGCTGATCTTTTTGATCTAACATTAGTAGCAGCGATGACTTTCATCCTTTTAACAAGTAGTTTAACAAGTGTTTTTGCTTTAATGGCTATGAAGAGCAATAACTTGCCTAAAATGCAATTGTGGTTCGGAATTACGGTGCTTTTAGGTCTTGCTTTCTTAGGTTTTGAGGTGTATGAGTTTTATCATTACCTTGATGAAGGTCTTGGATTTACGACAAGTGCATTTGGTTCAGCCTTCTATACTCTTGTTGGTTTCCATGGTGCTCACGTAGTTTTTGGTACAATCTGGATCATTACATTAATGTTGCAAGCAATGAAAAAAGGGATTACTGTCGTAACAGCGCCAAAGTTCTACCTTGCAGGATTGTATTGGCACTTTGTAGACGTAGTGTGGGTATTTATCTTTACCGTAGTTTATCTAATGGGAGTAATGTGAAAGGTGGGATAGTGTATGCAAACAAATTTACAACATGAAACTAACATCAAGCCAGTGACAACACATAGTAAGGCTGCTCATTCTCACGAATTTAAGCACCACATGTGGTCTTATTTTGCCTCTATTGCTTTAACCATATTTGCATTTATCGCCGTTTGGACAAATGTGATTGAAAGTACACTTGTGTTAGGAATGTTTATTGTTCTTTTAGCATGTATTCAGGTTGTATTCCAGTTATTTGTCTGGATGCATATGAACCAAAAAGGACATTCAATACCGATAATGTTTATTGCTAGTGGAGTGTTTGTAGCTGTTATCACTGTTGCAGCATTAATGCTATTAATCTGGTGGTAATCTACTGCATGTGATCATTGGTATAGCAGAGGCTGCATTGGGACGTATCTTATACTCATCCTTGCAGCCTCTTTTCCTATTCTTATTAAGCTTATATAAATTAAGCTAATACGAATAAGTAGGGCTATGTTGCTCCAACAAATATTAAGTATAATGAAACTCTCCAAAAGGAGGAGATTTTAATGCATCATAATCATCATGAAATGACAGCCCCTATGTTCAGCTTTTTTGAATTATGGAGACCAGATATTATCTTACTTCTTGTCGTTATCGCGATTATGTATCACTTCTTAACAGGGGCATGGCGTAAGCATTTTGCTGATTCAGAAGAAATAACATCTAAGCAAAAAACGCTCTTTTTCTTTAGCTTATTGATTATCTACCTAGCGAAAGGAACTCCTCTTGCAGCCTATGGACATCATATTATGTTTAGTGCTCATATGGCTCAAATGGCCTTGTTGTATTTGGTGTTACCGCCTGTCTTACTATTAAGTATTCCGGCATGGATTTATAAAGCGATTTTAAAGCCTGTCATGATTAGTAAATTTGTCTATTTCTTCACGCTACCTTTAGTTTCTATTTTGTTTTTTAACATGATTTTTTCTTTGTATCATTTTCCAGTGGTTTTTGATACAGTGATGCAAGTAAGCTGGTTACATTTTATATATCATTCTGCGTTGATTATGGGTGCCATATTTATGTGGTGGCCAATTTGTTCTCCTTTACCAGAGTATGAGAGCTTATCTGATTTGAAAAAAATAGCCTATATTTTTGTCAGCGGTTTTTTGCTTACTCCGGTCTGTGCGCTGATTATTTTTTCGCGGATGCCAATGTATGAAACGTACATGGGAGCACCACAGATATTTTCTTTGCTTCCTTCCCTTGATGATCAGCAACTGTGGAATCATTATGAAAGTTATTCAAGAACTCTCTTACATGACTGCCATTGGTGTTGTCTTCTTCTCTTGGGCGAGAAAAGAAAGACAGAAGGATACTCAAGGTATCGCTTAGAGTAAAGTGTTTTCCTCCTCTGTGTGTAGGTTCTTTCTCCTTTGTGGAAGGATATGTCGTATTGGAACTTTCAGCTACTGGGAATAATACGGTTAACTGACGACAAAGGAGAGAGTATTCATGGATCAACAAGATGATGTAATGTCTTCTCATAAAGCCAAACATTATGGTCTGGAGTTTCGTAGACAGTGGTGGAGTTATTTTGTTTCTATTGCTTTAACAGTGCTTGCTTTTCTTGCCGTTGGCTGGAATGTTTTTCAAAGTTCCTTTAGTATTCTGATGTTCCTTATTTTGTTAGCTGTCATTCAGATCGCGTTCCAGTTATTTTTCTTCATGCACCTAAAGGAAAAGGGGCATTTTTTCCCCTTAACATTTATTCTAGCCGGTGTTTTATTTGCGATTGTTATTGTAATTGGGATTAATCTATGGCTATGGTGGTAAATACGAATTTCACTTTAAATAGGGAACAAAAAGGCTGCCTGTGGCAGCCTTTTTTGGTGATCTTATTCGTTTGGTGAACCGATCTTCTCGTGAAAAGCTCTTTTAACACTCTTATTTCCTTCGTAATGTTCGGGATAGTATTGACCCTTTTGTGACTTTGCTTCCCTTGGTCTAGGTCTACCTGGTGGTTTATAGAACTCGGTGGCAAACTCTGCTCGGGCAAAATCTCGTTTATTACGAAATAAGCTTTTTCCCAAGAAAAGACACCTCCCAAAGAATAGGATCACTCAATAGGTTTTCCTTCTTGCTTCAAAACATTCATAAGAATGAAGAAAGCTCATTAAACGAAAATTTTTCTGTTTCATTCTTATTATTTTCATATTTACAGATGGATATAATATATGTTAAATGTTATAATTTTTTATTGAGAATTATGGGTTAGCTATCGTACAACAACATGGTTGTTTGAGTTATAGAAGGGAAGTGTATAGCGATGTCTGAAAAAGATTACGGCAAGTATTTTGGATTAGACCAAGTACGTGTTTTGGAATCAGATGATCACAAAAAGAAGGTTAGGGTCAAGGGGAAGATAGTTACAATCTACTCTGAGCCAGATTATAAAGAGGGGAAGAAAAGAGGAAAAGAAGATATTCAAATCCTTCAATCTGAAATCCCTGATGAGATGATGAATATAGGAAAAGGCAAAAGCTATTTATTATATACCTATGGCTGTCAGATGAATGCTCATGACAGTGAGCATATTTCAGGACTGTTAGAAGCAATGGGCTATACTGCTACGACGGACGAAAATACTGCGGATGTCATTCTATATAACACCTGTGCGATTCGAGAAAATGCGGAGGATAAAGTATTTGGCGAAATTGGTCGGCTGAAAAGACGCAAACTAGAAAACCCAGAGATTGTTATTGGTGTTTGCGGCTGTATGTCTCAAGAGGAATCCGTAGTAAACAAAATTTTGCAGAGCTATCCTCAAGTAGATCTGATCTTTGGAACCCATAACATTCATCGCTTGCCCGTTTTATTAAGAGATGCATTAATGTCTAAGGAAATGGTGATTGAAGTTTGGTCCAAAGAAGGAGATATTGTTGAGAATATGCCTCAAAAGAGAGAGGATGGCATTAAGGGCTGGGTCAACATTATGTATGGCTGTGATAAGTTCTGTACATACTGTATCGTTCCTTATACCCGAGGAAAGGAGCGAAGCAGAAGACCTGAGGATATTCTAGCTGAAGTGAGAGAACTGGCTCGCTTAGGATTTAAGGAAATCACGGTCTTAGGTCAAAATGTAAATGCCTATGGAAAAGATTTCACAGATATAGAGTATGGTCTAGGACACTTACTCGATGACATCCGTAAAATAGATATTCCTCGCGTGCGATTTACAACAAGTCATCCACGGGATTTCGATGATTACCTCATTGAAGTCTTAGCCAAGGGTGGGAATTTAGTCGAGCATATTCACTTACCAGTGCAATCAGGAAATAGTGAGGTATTAAAAAAAATGGCTCGAAAATATACACGAGAACAATATCTTGAGTTGGTACGTAAGATCAAAAAAGCGATTCCTAATGTGTCGCTCACAACGGATATTATCGTAGGATTCCCTGGTGAAACAGAAGAACAATTCCAAGAAACACTTTCCTTGGTACGTGAAGTTGAGTATGATTCCTCTTATACTTTTATTTATTCCCCTCGTCATGGTACGCCTGCAGCGGGTATGGAGGATAATGTGACTGAGGAAGAAAAGAAAGACCGGCTGTATCGCTTAAATGCGGTTCAAAATGAAATCAGCCGCCAAAAAAATGAAGCGTTACAGGATCAAGTGGTGGAAGTATTGGTTGAAGGAGAAAGTAAGAATAATCCAGAGATTCTTGCTGGACGTACCCGTACGAATAAGTTAGTCAATTTCAAGGGATCTAAAGAAAGTATTGGTAAATTAGTACAAGTGAAGATAACAGAACCACAAACATGGACACTCAAGGGTGAGCAGATACAAACGGTGGAGGTATAAATCATGGAAAAGACGGAGAAAACGGTAACGAGAAAAGAGATTATGGAGCAAGCGGAAAGACTAGCTTTATTGATTTCACAATCAGAAGAAGTAGAATTCTTCAAAAAAGCAGAGCAACAAATTAAAAAGAATGAGAAAGTACAGAAACTAATCAACGTTATTAAATTTAAGCAAAAGCAAGCGGTTCATGCAGAACACTATGAAAAAGAGAAGCATTTGGGAGAAGTAGAGGATTCCTTGGAGAAATTACATCAAGAGCTTGACGAAATCCCTGTTGTGCAAGAATTTAAGCAATCTCAGCTTGAAGTAAATGAATTACTACAACTCATTACTTCTGTGATTTCCAATACAGTTACGGATCAAATTATTATTTCCACAGGTGGAGATCCTCTATCTGGGCAAACAGGTGGTTCAAATCCGTCCTGTCCAATACGTTAGGATGGATTCAAAAGAAAAGCATCGAATTTCTTAAAAAGAAATTCGATGCTTTTTTTGCACCGTAGACGGATGTCCTGCATACAATTAACTGAACGCGATGTTTGGAGGAGGTAGCTAGAAATGTCTCATACAGAAAAAGATGTTCAATGTCGTGAGATTATTACAAAGGCAGTTTGTGGTAAAGGAAGAAAGTTTACTCAAGCTACTCATACGATTACACCTACACACTCTCCTACCAGTATTTTAGGATGTTGGATTATTAATCATACCTTGACTACTGAAAAGGTGGGTGACTCAGTGGAAGTAAGCGGTACGTATGATATTCACTTTTGGTACTCGTTCAACAATAATACAAAAACAGAAGTTGCAACGGAAACCGTATCTTATGTGGATCATGTCCCTCTTACTGTCGTAGATAAAAATTGTCTAGATAGTGATATGGATGTGGTTGCCAAAGTGATACAACAACCTACAGCTTGCGAGGCCACCATTTCCAACTCTGGAAACTCTGTTCTTGTTCAAGTAGAAAGAGAATTTGGGGTGGAAGTGATTGGAGAAACTAAAGTGTGTGTAATGGTATGCCTGATGGATGTAGTGATTTTGATGATAAGGACTTTGGTTTTGATGAAGATGTGGATCAAGATTATGAAGATTTAGATCCTGAGTTTCTCATTGATGATTTAGATTAATTTGGGGGAGGTTATTCGGCCTCCTTTTTCTTTGCCCTTTTTTCACTCATTATTCGTCTAGAGCATAAGTTGATACAGTGAAGGTGTATTTCCTGAAGAAAAGGGTGCAGGATATGACAATAAACACGAAAGAACTACATGATTATCTTGATCATAATGCTCAGGAACCAATGGATCAATATGTTCAAGCAGGGATTCCTGTTAGAAACTATGTGAAGCCTACAACGGAAGAGAGGAAGGAAAGAGAGAAGGACTTACTCTCTTGGAATGGCATCACCAAAACAACGAAAAATCAAAAGTACAAAAGCTATTATCGTGTCTATGTCTTCCAACTAGAGTGTATTGATTTATTTCAACGTGGAAAAAAAGAAGAGAATGAGCCATGGATGGCTATTCATAAAAAATCAAAAATAAAATGGACTAGATTGAATCCGCAAATTCAAACACGAGAATTACTTAAGGTAAAACGGATGGCGATTCGTTCACTCTACATCTTAGGCTATGATATGGGAATGGTGGATGTTATTGTGACATCTACTGCGCCAAAACAGCGACTGGTCTCTATCGCTCCTATAGAAGAAATGGGTTCTCAAGCACAGGAGAAATTCAACAAAAAATTTCAAAAAATATTAAAAGATGGAGAAACAACATCTTCTGCTGTACTTGGTGCAGATCTTGAGTTTGTCTTACGTCACCAAAATGGAAAGTATGTAATTGCCTCCAAGTATTTTTCTAGAAATGGAAGGGTTGGGCATGATGCCATCTGGTTGCGAGGGAAGAGGAATAAATACCCCATTGGAGAACTGCGTCCTGCTCCTACGGAAAATCCTAAGAAATTATTTGCGAATATATATGAATGTCTCCGTATCGCTGTGAAAAAAGTAAATCATCCTAAGATTGAGTTTCTCGCTGGAGGGAAACCCCTTTCAGGCTACCCGATAGGAGGGCATATTCACTTTAGCCGTGTGGATCTGCATTCTCACTTCATTCGTGCCTTGGATAATTACTTAACGTTGCCTCTTTTTTTACTGGAAAGTGATCTATCCATCAGTCGAAGGCCAAAATATGGTTTTATCGGTGACTATAGAGAACAGTTTCATGGTGGGTTTGAGTATCGAACGCCTCCGAGCTGGATTACGACACCGACAATTGCCAGAGGAGTGATTTGTTTGGCAAAAGTGATTTCATCAGATTACAGACAGTTAAAAACAATGCCCCTGAATCGGTACGAGATTCAAAAAGCCTTTTATAACGGGGATAAAAAGAGCATTCTTCCTGTTGTACAGAGTTTATGGAAAGAGCTTCAACATTGTCCTACATTTGAGGACTATAAGAAGGAACTCGAAGCCTTTTATTCATTGATCAAGAAAAATTACAGCTGGGATGAGCACTCTGATCTTCGTGAACCATGGAAACTTCCCCCTTATCAAAGTTAAAGAATCTATGGAATTGTGCTATAATAATCATATCGATTTTCAAGGGTGGAGGATACTATGGCTCAAGCACAATACACACCAATGATCCAGCAATATTTGCAAATTAAATCTGAGTATCAAGATGCTTTTTTATTTTTTCGATTAGGAGATTTTTATGAGCTTTTCTTTGAAGATGCAGTTCTAGCTTCAAGGGAGCTTGAAATTACTTTGACTGGTAGAGCTGGGGGGAGTGAGGATAAGATCCCGATGTGTGGAGTTCCTTTTCACTCTTCCGAGCAGTACATAAAAAAACTCATTGACAAAGGGTATAAAGTAGCTGTTTGTGAACAAACAGAGGATCCTAAACAGGCACAGGGTGTAGTCAAGCGTGAAGTGATCCGAGTGATTACACCGGGAACAGTGATGGATCCTGGAATGTTAAGTGAGAGAGAGAACAATTATATTCTCTTTCTTTCTAAGGAAACAGGGGTTTTTGCTCTGGTTGCTTGCGATTTATCTACGGGGGAAGTTGTTGGTACAGAAATTCATGAAATTTCTCTGGTCATTGATGAAATCCCTTCTTTTTACGCCTCAGAGATCGTTGTTTTAGACGCTTCTTTTACCGAACAGGAAAAAGAGATGCTGCAACAGTACTATAGGGATTCGATTCAATGGAAGAAGATGAAGGAAAAGAGAGGTTGGCAGGATCAGACTCCTCTCTTAGAACAAATCGGTGAGCACCCAGCGCTCCGCACAAGTCTAGAATTGTTACTTCTCTACCTAGATGAAACACAAAAGAGATCCATTCAGCATTTGAAGCCGTTTCAAATGTATGAGTCAAAGGCTTACTTGAAGCTAGATAGTTTTTCAAGAAGGAATTTAGAGATTACCCAGTCGATAAGAGAAGGGAACAAAAAAGGTTCATTGCTCTGGCTTCTTGATCAGACCAGTACGGCTATGGGGGGACGCTTAATTAAAAAATGGATTCAACGTCCGCTTCGAAACCAGCGTCAAGTTGAAGAGCGACTTGATGTCGTTTCTTCCTTTTTGCAACATTCTATTGAACGAGAAGATTTAGTTCAACTCCTTGATCAAGTTTACGATCTTGAAAGGCTAGCGGTTCGAGTTTCATTTGGAAATGTAAGCCCTAGGGACTTAGTCCAGTTAAAAAAATCTCTATTAGTCTTACCTGAAATTAGAAGGGTCGTAGATTCAATAACCCATTCGTATATTCAAAAAGAAATGGACAAGCTTGATCTATGTCAAGATCTTGCAGAGCTTTTAGAGCGTGCTTTGCTAGAGGAGCCACCGCTTTCCATCAAGGATGGAGGTATTTTTAAAGCAGAATATCATGCAGAGCTGGCTCGTTTGCTGGAGGCTAGTAAAAACGGGAAAAGATGGATTTTAGAATTAGAAGCTTCTGAACGCCAGCGTACAGGAATTAAATCCCTTAAAGTCGGCTTTAACAAGGTATTTGGCTATTACATTGAAGTGACACGGGCGAATACTCATCTATTGGAGGAAGGGCGTTATGAACGAAAGCAAACCTTAGCGAATGCAGAGCGCTATATTACTCCTGAGCTGAAGGAAAAAGAAGCCTTATCTTAGAAGCAAATGACCGTTTAACAGAACTTGAATATCAATTGTTTCTTGAACTGAGAGAGGAAGTGAATCGCTTCACTCCAAAACTACAGAAGCTAGCTGAAAAGGTTGCTGAAATGGATGTGCTGTGTTCATTTGCAAAAGTGAGTGAGAAATATCGCTATGTGAAGCCTATATTTAGCGAGGAAGGCACCTTAGCGATAAAAAAAGGAAGGCATCCGGTTGTAGAAAAAGTGTTAAAAGACTCACAATACATTGCCAATGATGTCTATATGGATAACGACAAGCGGCAGCTATTGCTCATCACAGGACCTAATATGGCAGGGAAGAGCACCTATATGAGACAAGTCGCTTTGATTTCCATTATGGCTCAAATGGGGTGTTATGTTCCTGCCTCAGAAGCAGTTCTACCTATGTTTGATCAAATCTTTACGAGAATAGGCGCAGCAGATGATCTTGTTGGAGGTCAGAGCACCTTTATGGTGGAGATGATGGAAACCAAGCAAGCCATTACTCAAGCAACAGCTCAGAGTTTAATTTTGTTGGATGAAATAGGAAGAGGTACGTCAACATATGACGGTATGTCGCTGGCTCAAGCTGTGGTTGAATATATTCATAATCATGTTCAAGCGAAAACTCTTTTTTCAACCCATTATCATGAACTAACCGAACTATCTACTAGCTTGGAACGACTGACGAATATTCATGTAGCATGCTCAGAGAAGGACGGTCGAGTTATTTTCTTACACACCGTGAAGGAAGGAAAAGCAGACCGAAGCTATGGAATACATGTGGCTCAGTTGGCAGAACTGCCCCGAGAAGTAATTCTGCGGGCTCAAGAGATTCTTATCGAATTAGAGGGAAAAACCATTCTCGCTTCTGGAGCCAAACAGTCTGCTTCGACAATTGCAGAGAGCCCACCGCTTGAGCAGCTATCCTTTTTTGATCAAGTGGGAAAGAATCCTCAGGAAGAAGCATTGTTAGCTTGCTTGGAGGATGTAGAAGGCCTGAATCTAGTCACGATGACACCTCTAGAAGCACTCAATTATTTATTTCAGCTACAGCAAAATATCAAAAAAAGCCAATCATAGAATTGAGGTAGAAACATGCCAAAAATTCAAGTTATGAACGAACATCTATCGAATAAAATTGCGGCTGGAGAAGTGGTAGAGAGACCTGCTTCCGTTGTCAAGGAGCTGGTTGAGAATGCGATCGATGCGGGGAGTAGCCGGATCGAGGTCCATATCTCAGAGGGTGGATTAGATTCTATTAAAATTATTGATGATGGAGTAGGCATGGATCGGGAGGATAGCACACGTGCTTTTGAACGACATGCTACAAGTAAATTGTTGACCGATCAGGATCTTTTTCGTATCTCTACGCTTGGCTTTCGAGGAGAGGCATTACCTAGTATTGCGGCCGTTTCTAAGCTAACCCTGATGACGTGGAATGGGATAGACGATGTAGGGACTAGGGTCAGTATTGAAGGTGGAAAGATCAAGGAAATAGAGGATGCTCCTCTTCGACAAGGAACGTCTATCGAAGTGAGAGAGCTCTTCTATAATACTCCAGCTAGGTATAAGTATCTAAAAACCATTCATACAGAGTTAAGTCATATCTCAGATTTTTGAATCGAATGGCAATGGCTCATCCCGAAATCTCTTTCACCTTGACACATAATGCCCGAGAACTCTTGTCTACGAGCGGAAATGGGCAGCTTCTTCATGTCATTTCAGCGATCTTTGGGACAAGTACAGCGAAGCAAATGGTTCCCTTTCAAGCGACGCATATTGATTTCGAGGTGAAGGGATTTCTAGGAAAACCCGAAATTACACGTTCTAGTAAACAATACCTGACCACAATTATTAATGGTCGATATATAAAAAGCTATGCACTGCAACAAGCCATTGTAGCGGGTTACCAAACTCTGTTACCGATTCATCGCTATCCTCTTGCTATTCTTTCTTTTTCGATGGACCCTAGTTTATTGGATATTAATGTGCATCCTTCTAAATTGGAGATACGAATAAGTAAAGAACAGGAACTTACAGCATGGCTGGAGCAAGAAATTCGAGCATCCTTAGGGAAGGAAGAATTGATTCCTAAGCCTCTACAAAAAAGGGAAAAAGAAAAAAGCATTCAACAGGCGATTAGATTTCAGCTTCCAGTCGAAGAGGTCTTTCCTCCTTCTCCCCGCGCTTCTGTAGAAGGGCAGCAGAATAAAAATAGAGTACCGATACAGGAGCAGGTGAAGCAGGAAGGGCGAGCAATGGCTGCAAGATCACTTGAACCTAGGGGAAGCGTCGTGCGTGAGGAGCCATCTCCAGAGGAGTATATAGATACTGAATCTATTGAGCTGACGAATCTGACGAATTCACTAGCAAAAGCCGCAGATTCAGAATCCATTGCAGATTCTTATACGGAGGAGAGTGAGGCAATCCCTTTACTCGCTCCCTTAGCTCAACTTCATGGAACCTATATTTTAGCGCAAAATGAACAAGGTCTATATATGATCGACCAGCATGCAGCGCAGGAGAGAATTTGGTATGAATTCTTTTATGATAAGCTAAGTCATCCTGCACAGGAAAGTCAAGAGTTGTTAATTCCAATTTCCCTAGACTTCACTTCGGGGGAATTTGCTGTACTTAAAGAAAATTTAACTCAGTTAGCTAAAATAGGTCTATTTTTAGAAGAATTTGGACATCATTCTTATATGATACGTTCTCATCCTCAATGGTTTCCGGCTGGAGGAGAAGAACAACTAATTCGTGATATGATCCAGAGAGTACTAGAGCAAAAAGGGAAGATAGAGTGGATTACGTTTAGAAACGAAGTTGCCATTATGATGTCCTGTAAGCAATCGATCAAAGCAAACCAATATCTTACACATAGAGAAATGGAAGCTTTATTAGAGCAATTAAGAAAGACTTCTAACCCTTTTACTTGTCCCCATGGACGTCCGATTACGGTATTAATAACAAAATACGATATTGAAAAAATGTTCAAAAGAGTGATGTAATGTTAGTCACAACCAGTACACGCGGACAAGAAAAATTAGAAGATCAGGCAAGAAAGATTGCGGAAGAGCTTCAATTTCCCTATATTAAAAGAAAGAGGTACTCTGTTCAACAGATGTTGAAGCAGTGTCAAGCTGAGTATCTTATTCTAGTGGAAACTGAAGGAATCAAATGTATATTCAAGGAAGATATAAAGAATCCTTTCTTTTTTCATCCCAGCTCCGCTATGTTTCGCATCAAAAGATTAGGAAAGGGAGAACATGATCCCTTAGTGCAAGCAGCAGAGTTACAAGAAGGGATGTCCTTTCTTGACTGTACCCTAGGTCTAGCTTCAGATTCTATTGTCGCTTCATTTGCTACTGGCCCCACTGGATTCGTAGTAGGAATTGAGTCAGTATCCGTTTTTGCCTATCTTGTGCAACAGGGATTGCAAGAATGGGATGCTGGCATTGCCGACATGAATGCTGCTATGAAGAGAATTCAAGTAAAGAATGCCGAGCATTTGGAATATCTTAAACAAAGCCCAACTGATGGCTTTGATATTGTTTACTTCGATCCGATGTTTGAAAATCAGCAAGTCGAGTCAACAGGGATATCTCCATTAAAAAAAATGGCTAATTACAGTCCATTATCGGTAGAGGTCATTGAAGAGGCAAAGCGAGTGGCACGACAAAAAGTGATCTTAAAAGACTCAAGCTACAGCTCTAGATTTCATGCTTTGGGATTTAAGGCCATTGAGCGCAAATACGCTTCTCATTGGTTTGGTGTCATAGAATTGGGGTAGATAAGATGAAGAAAAAGTTACTAGCCATTGTGGGACCTACAGCTGTAGGTAAAACAAAATTAAGTATTCATCTGGCGAAACAATATAATGGAGAGATTATCTCAGGTGATTCAATGCAGATCTATCGAGGGATGGATATAGGGACTGCCAAGGTTAAGCCAGAGGAGCAGGAGGGGATTCCCCATCATCTAATTGATATTTTAGAGCCTCATGAGGACTTCTCTGTTTCAGATTTCCAAGCTCTTGCTTTGCAGAAGATTGACAGAATACATGCTATGGATAAGCTCCCTCTTCTGGTGGGAGGAACTGGCTTATATGTGCAATCTGTCACTCATCATTTTCAATTTTCTGAAGTAGGGGGAGACAAAGAGGTAAGGGAGCGATGGGAAGCTTATTTACAACAGCATGGAGCAGAAGCTCTCCATCAAGTGCTGACTATGAAAGACCCTGAATATGCTAAAGAGCTCCATCCTAATAATGCACGCAGGGTGATTCGAGCGCTAGAAGTAATCGATAGTACAGGTCAAAGTATGTCGGCATATCAACAAGACTGGGATCGAACATCCCCTTATCAGTTAGTTATGATTGGGCTTACGATGGATCGAAAGGTTCTATATGACCGAATTAACCAGCGAGTCGATCAGATGATAGAAGAAGGGCTGCTTGAGGAAGTCAAACGCCTACTTTCTCTAGGATTACCTCCAGATACAACAGCACTACAAGCAATAGGGTATAAAGAATTAATATTATACATACAAGGACAGATGAATTTAGACGAAGCGATTGAGCTTCTAAAACGAAATTCAAGACGTTATGCTAAAAGACAGCTAACGTGGTTTAGACGAATGAAGGAAGTTACTTGGTTTGATGTTACAGATTTAAGTAAATGGAAAGAAAATGAAGAAATAATTGCACAATATGTGCAGGAAAGTTATAGTTATTGAAGAATATAATTAATCAAGTATACGTGAGGAGGAACCACAATGAAACAAACAATCAATATTCAAGATACATTTCTAAATCAAATTCGAAAGGATAATATCCCTGTTACTGTTTACCTGCTAAACGGTTTTCAGCTAAGAGGTTTTATCAAAGCATTTGATAACTTTACCATTGTCATCGATAGTGAAGGTAAGCAGCAGCTTGTTTATAAGCATGCAATTTCTACTTTTACACCGGCGAGAGCAGTATCGCTTATGCCACAAGAGCAAGAGTAAAAGTAAGAGTAAGCGATTGTTTTAATCGGTGATAATAAAGACCAAGAGAAACAAAGATTTTTGGGAGGTTATAAATAATGAACATGTTTTATAACGACTACATGGCGTCTATGGTTCAACCAATGCGTGAGGAACTAACGAAGAACGGTTTTAAAGAGCTGCTTGCTCCTGATGATGTGGTAAATGAGCTAGAGAATACAAAGGGAGTTACTCTTGTCGTGGTCAATTCTGTCTGTGGTTGTGCGGCTGGATTAGCTAGACCTGCAGCAGTCGCTTCTCTTCAGCATGAGAAGAAACCAGATCATCTACTTACTGTTTTTGCTGGTCAGGATAAGGAAGCAACGGCAAAAGCGCGTGAATACTTCACAGGGTTTCCTCCATCTTCGCCTTCCTTTGCTGTGTTAAAGGACGGGGAGATCGTCGGAATGGTTCAACGTCATGAAATTGAAGACCGTAGTTTAGAACAGATCGTTGATAGCCTCACAGCTCTTTATGAGAAGGCGAATGCTTAATTTTTGAATTGATCGATCAAGCTAAAGCTATAAAGAAAAACCTGTGCGCCATTCTTCCAAGAGGAGCACAGGTTTTTTTGACTTTTTGATTTTTTTTCGCGACCTAATCTAGCTATGTAAATCTTCTTTTAATTGTACAGACGATCCATTCCACATTTCTTCATTGAATTCTTTTAAGAAGCCTTCTAAAATCTTTTTCGATTTTTCGTCCATATGAGCGACCATAATGTGCCTTTTCAGGGATTTATCCATTCGATTGACGTGCTCAGGTAGACTCTTGTACCCTCTACGAATCTCTTCATCGACTGTCATTTCGCAGGCTGTAACTCCAGCATAATAAGGTCCAGTTTCATTCCGATCGACTGTTACCCAGACTAGCCAATAAGGACGACCATTTGGAACTTCTTCTTTGTTAGGCAGAAACTTGATTCGTTTTTCAATCGCACTTTTTGCATGGAGCGCTCCCATATCAATATAGCTTCCTCAGCTTCTACATCTACAATGACGGGAGAGATATTATCTAAGCTTAAGGTTCCCATTCCAAATCCTTTGTGATTATTCTCAGTGGAATTATTACTGAGAATGGTGAAGCTGCCTCCCTTTTTTGGTTTGTTATTATCAAATAAATCCATCTTATTCATCCTTTCAGCATTTCCATTGTACATAGTAGTATAGCCAACTAAGAATCTTTTGGCTACAGCGTATGCTTCTATTTTACCATAATCTGTTCTTAAGTTATACTTAGGACAAGGAAGACCTAACAATAAAGGTACATTCATTTTCTTTATCACGTTCGAACCATCAGGTGGAGTAAAAACTCCATCTGAAGGAAGTCTACTTTATCCCACGAAGGAGTGTTTTGAAAGATGCCATATGTAACTGTAAAAATGCTTGAAGGAAGATCAGAGGAACAAAAGAAAGCGCTCGTTGAAAAAGTAACGGCAGCTGTAGCAGAAACAACTCTAGCTCCCAAGGAAAAAATCGTTGTCTTTATTGAAGAAATGTCAAAAAGTCATTATGCTGTTGCCGGAAAGAGATTAAGTGACGAATAAAGCAAAATATCGATGAAACAGGCAAGAACCCCGCTATTTCAGAAGCGGCAAACTTGTTTCCGGCTCCTCTTCACGGTATACTTTAGAAGAGGAAGAGTATACTAATGATGCAAAAGGAGGGGATTACATGATAACTCTTACAGAAAGTGCTGGAAATAAAATCAAAGAAATGATGGCGAGTGAAGAAGGAGCCGCTTTCCTGCGTGTTGGTGTCAAAGACGGAGGGTGTAGTGGATTTTCATATGGAATGGGATTTGATGGTGAAAAGCGAGAAGGTGATACGGAGTTAAGTCAACATGGGATTCCTATCGTTGTTGATACAGAAAGCCAAAGGTTCTTAAAAGGAACGGTTATTGACTATAAGGAGTCAATGATGGGTGGAGGATTTACGATTAATAACCCTAATGCAACGAATACCTGCGGCTGTGGAAGCTCCTTTAGAACGGCTGAAGCTGAGGGAACGCCTCAGGAATGTGATTGAGATCAATCAGATCAATCCGTAGAAGCTTGTATAATAAAAACAAAACAAGTAGAAGTCTACCTTGACGAAATATCTAGGTAGACTTCTTTCCTATTCCTTTTTACTCTTCTTTTTTCAGGTTGAAACGTTGCAGCAGCTCGGTTAATTGTTTTTCTTGAGCACTTAGTTCTGTTACATCTTGCAAGATATTTTTATAGATGCTTCTCTGATCTTGTGCTGAAGCAGATACCTCTTCACTTGCAGCAGCCGATAGTTCGATGGAAGCAGTAATGTTTTGAATGGCTTGGTGTATTTCTTCGAAAGAGTGTTCAAGTCCACTGAAAACATTTTGCAATTCTTTGGTGCTTGTTTCTGTTTGTTCCGCATTTTCTACAATATCTTTTAATGTTTGTGAACTGGATTGGAGAATACGCGTTTGATCTGTCATACTTTCTAAACTTGCTTCCATCTTGGTTGAGGTAGAATGTGTATCTGTTTGGATACCTTTCACGAGTGTCGTAATTTGCTCGGTCGCTTGTTTCGACTGCTCTGCGAGCTTTCTGACCTCATCAGCTACCACGGCGAAGCTTTTCCATGTTCTCCGGCACGGGCAGCTTCAATACTTGCGTTTAGAGCTAATAGATTGGTTTGCTCGGCAATTTCTGTGATCACATGAATAATATTTCCTATTTCCGATGATCGTTTTTCCAATTGCTCAATTAATGTAGCCACATCATGAACATTACTGGTTACACTATTTAAGCTTTCTGAAACTTGTAAAATAACTTTTTCTCCGCTTACTGCCATTTGTGTGGAGGATTTCGCATTATTAAGAGTGATTTCCCCTTGTTTGTTGCCTTCTTTGATTTTCACCATCGTGTCCTGCATGGTGGATAATATCGTATTCGCCTCATAGGACTGCTCTGTATTATTGTTTGCTACATCCTGCATAGCTTGGGTTACTTGTTCAGATGTTTCATTCGATTGATGGATGGAAGCATCTACGCGCTCTGTCATTTCTTTTACTACTCCAGAGGCCTGGGAAACTTGTTTTAATAGGGAATAGATGCTATCAATCTTGATTCGGAAAGACTGGACAAGTTCACTAATTTCATCTTTTCCTTTCACAGATAGAGTGGAAATTTGTTCTTTGGCTGAGTATATTTTACCCTCTGCCATTTTGTTCACGATCTCGCTAATGATTACAAGTGGTTTTAATTTTCTGTTAATAAAAATAGAAATGATAACACAACCAATGGTCATAATTAATATATTGGCAATGATTAAGGGAGCAATGATTTCTTGTCGAACATATTTATAGATTCCATGTAGTTGTTCTGTACTTATATCAAGACCTAAAGCCCCTATGATTTGACCATTGCTATTTCGCAGCGGAGCATAGGCACTCATATAATCTCCATATTCATCTTCAATGATACTGGTTGTTGCTGTGTTTCCTTCTAAAATAGGTAATAGTAGATCATATTGATCAGACCAATCTTCACCTAATGGAGATACTACTTCATCATCTCTTGGTTTTCCATCTACAAGTAAGGTGACCGTTTCATTGGTCGTATCAATTTCCATGGTAAACAGATAGAGCCCTCCAACAAATTCTCTGATTTCATTTAAGTGCTCTCTATATGCCCAGTAATGTTCGTTTTCTGTCTTGTCTTTTAAAAATTCTTCATACATGGTGATGTCTGTCTTCGATGCAATACTTTTGACGATCTCTGTACTATAGTTCGTTATGGAACTTTCAACCGTTTTTTTGGTGGTGTAGAGTAATACATAGCCAGTGTTGAAGATCAATAATGAGATGATCACAGCGATGAGGAGGAGCATGATCTTTGAACTGACTGTTCTTGAGTTGTTTTTACTAGATGTTTTTAAAAGCATTACTTTCTCCTTTCCAAAGCATTGTTGTTGATTTTTGTACAAACTTAGATGATGAGTGATGAAATTTAGAATCCCTAATTATTATATCACCGAAAAAATATTTTGTCGAAAAATGTAGAATTATAATATAAAAAGGAAGAAGGGAGTAGGGATGGGAGGATGAAGAAAAAGAAAAAAGCCTATTGCTTGAATAGAGCAATGAGGCTTGATATGTGCTATAGATGGTGAGTGGTATGCTGTGAGGAATGCTGGGAATGATGTGATGAATGATGTAAGTAGTGGTGCATCCTGAGTTCAATTTGCCCTTTGACATAGTCCCAAAGCATAGTGAACTCACCATGATATCCTTTGATTTGGTACTTACAGTAGACCCCATCCTTTTTTTTCAGTTCTTCGTATAATTTGATGCCATGTGTATCCATCTCTTTTTTAATCTCAGCAAAATCCCTGGTTATTTTATGCATGCAGTTTTCTAATAAATCCAAGTAGGGCTTTTTTATTTTAAGCTGTGTAGAGAATAGGGTTTTTAGATCTCGATCCATGACAGAAAATAAAAAGGGCAGTAAGATATACTCCTTGATGATTTTTAATTCTTTGTCAGTTGTTTTGTACATGCTTTCCCACCTTCTATAAGAACATTTGTTCCTATTATATAAGCTCTGGTGTGGAAATGCAAGTGTAACTATCCACCTACTAGTAAGCAAAACGATGATCGCCAATCACAACGGCTACTTCACGTGTGGTAATCCATTTGCTTTTGGCGATTCTAGGATTATAAAAGAAAATGGCGCCATTGGTAGGATCTTCACCCTCAAATGCTTCTTTTGCTGCTCTGTATGAATCTTCGGAGGGTTTGACGCGATTAAACCTACCATCTCCCACCGGAGAAAATTGATATACTCTTTTATTTTTTTGAAAAATCACTTCTTTTACAGTATTAGGGAATGCCTTGCTATTTAATCTGTTGATCACGACACTACCAACAGCTAATTTTCCTAAGTAAGATTGATCTTCTGCTTCCGCTTCAATAATGGTGGCTAACCATTTTAAGTCCTCTTTCGTATAAGACATCTGCCTATGATTTTCTGAAGTAGAATGAATGGTTTCATCATGTTCTTCTATTCTTGTACTGGCTGCTTTGAGTTTACCTTTTGTATTGAGGTCAATGGAAACATAGTTTTCTGTGGGTTCAAGGCTAAGGTAGTAAGAGTTATCCATGCCGTGGACGATGTAATAAAAGACGCGATGCTCATGTAGAGGATTCGTTGCTTCGGGCTTGTTATGCTTGTCATGCTTGTCTGACTTTTCAAGTTCATCTGTCTTGGGTGGAATCCGTAAAATTTGACCAATTTGCAAGAGAGAACGATCCAAGGAGTTTTCTTCTTTTATATGTGTAATACTTACTTGGTATCTTTGAGCGATCGTCCAGAGAGTATCTCCCTGTGTAACCACATAATGTGATCTATTATAAGTATAGAGAGGAATTTTTATTTCCTCACCAATTTGTAAGTTGTGATGATCAAGCTGATTATAGTTTATTAGTTCATTTAGATCTATTTTAAATTCTCTTGAGATTTTCCAGAGAGTATCTCCTGCTTGAATCGTATATGTTTCATAGTCTAGGTCCTCCATAGCTAGTACACTTTGAGAGCTAGCAATACAAAGTAACAAAACAATACCTAAAATAGTAAAATGAAGTTTTTTCATATAGTCCTCCCCATCATAGATTTACTCATCAAGTTTACTTAGTTTCTACTTTATCCAGCAGATCATAGTTTTATACATGATTTATAAATTTTTAAATATTCAGATAAATCAAGAAACAAAAAAGTGATCTATATAGACCACTTTGTAGGGAAAATCGTTTTTTTATTTCCAATGGTAAGGAGTTTCTTGATAGACATAATAGTTAAGCCAATTAATAAACAGTAGATTGGCATGGGAGCGCCATTGCTGGACTGGTTTTTTTGAGGGATCGTTATTAGGAAAATAGTTTTTCGGTAAGTCGATTTCAATCTGTTTTTGTACGTCCCTTTGATATTCTTCATTAAGAGTATAGCAATCGTACTCAGGATGCCCCGTTAAGAAGATTTGTCGTCCATCCTTACTTGCCACTAAGTAGACGCCAGCTTCTTCTGAAAAAGCTAAGAGGTTTAATTGCGGTCTGGCAAGAATGTCTTCTTTCTTGACTTCAGTATAGCGTGAATGGGGAGCATAGAAATGTTCATCAAATCCTCTGACTAGCTTCGTTGTTTCATGTAACGTTTCATGCAGGAAAATACCAAATATTTTTTTCGATACGGGATATTTAGGAACATCAAAGTGATAAAATAGCCCTGCTTGTGCTCCCCAGCAAATATGGAGGGTCGACGTGACATTTTGTTTTGACCATTCCATAATATCTGTCAATTCTTCCCAATAGGTCACTTCTTCAAATTCTAGATGCTCGATAGGAGCACCAGTGATAATCATCCCATCATATTTGGTTTCCTTGATGTCATGAAATGTTTTATAGAATTGTTGTAAATGTTCATACGCCGTGTTTTTAGAAGTATGAGTCTTAGGGCGTAGGAAGGTAATATTTACTTGTAGCGCTGAATTTCCCAATAAGCGTAATAAATGTGTCTCTGTTTTCTCTTTTTCCGGCATCAGATTTAATATGACAATATTTAGGGGGCGAATATCCTGCGCATAGGCGCGTTTTTCATCCATAATAAAAATATTCTCATTTTGCAGAATTTCTTTGGCTGGAAGATGACCAGGTATATTAATAGGCATGGCAAATCTCCTTTAATAAAAACTTATGATATCACTCTATTATAGAAATATTACAAATATTTTTCAAACGATTTATACTTTTTATTTTCAACCCCCTCAAAAAGAAGCCATATCCGAAAAGTATAGACAAGCACTAAAAAATACATCTAGAGGTGACAAAATGACAAAGAAAAGAAAAACAAATCGAATAGCTACATCATTACTGGCAGGAGTGTTGGTTTTTAGCAGCAGTTCCTATGCATTAGCTGATCAAAGTCATCATGAAGCTGTAGAGGCTGTAACGTATGAAGAGTCAGAGGCTGTATTAGATACTCAGGTAGAAGAGCAGCTTGAAACGGAATTGGAGCAAGAACAACAGGTAGAACAAGAGATAGAACCAGAAGCAGAAACAGAAGCAGAAACAGAAACAGAAGCCGAATTGGAATTGGACGAGCACCAGAAACCATCACTAATTCCAGGAGATTTCTTTTATTTTGTCAAGGTCATGTTTGAAAAAATTCAGGTAGCTATCAGCTCGAATGATTATGAAAAAGCAAAGCTTCTTGCTCATTTTGCTCAGGAAAGAATAGCAGAAGCGAATGCATTAATACAAGCAGGAGAAACAGAGCTTGCTGAGCAAACGCTTCAAGAGGCAATCGCTCACCAAGAGAGATCCCTACAATTGACTGAACAGCCTGCAGACACAGAGCAGGAAACAACGGACGAATCAGATTTAAAAAAGGAGTTAGCGCCTTTAGAAGAAGCCCAAAACGGCGAGGTAAATGAAGAAATCTTAACAGAGGAAGAGAATCAGCAAATGGTTGATGAAGTTCGAGTTCATTTATCTAACAATATAATAGCTCTTACCAAAGTACTAGAGAAGCTAGAAAATCCTAAAGCTCAAGCTGCCATTATGAAGAATATTGAGAAAAGCTTTGCTAAGCTAGAAAAGAAAATAGAAAAACAAGAAAAGCGCCAAGCGAAGCAGAATACGGCCGTTTCAATTGAAGCTGACCAAGAAGAAGAGAGCTTAGAATTAGAAGCAATAGATCTAGAAGAAGTGGAAGAAGGAAAAGAAGTTATAGAAAAGTCAGAAGATGCTACTAATGAAGTTGGAGATCAGACTGAGCCATTAACCAATCCAGTCGTAGCAGCAAAGAAAACAAGTGCTGAAAAGAAGGTAGAAAAAACAGAGAAGGCTAAAGAACAAAGGGTGGAAAAAAACAGCCAAGGAAAAGAAGAAAAAGGAGTCACCTTCACTAAAAGAAAAGAAGCAAGGGAACGATAAAACAGAGCTAAAGGGAAATGGTGCAGCTAAAAATCAAAGTAAAGCGGAAGCTAAGCACGGAGCAGACCAAAAGAATAGTACAAATGATTCTAAAGGTCAGACAAAAGCTCAACCTCAATCAAATAAAGCAAAAACAAATCAAGATGAAGTAAATAAAGGTAAAGGTAAATAAAGATCAAAAAAATGATGTAGAAAATATGTGATATACTAATAACGAGAAGAGGCCTGTTTCTAAATAAACAAGGCTTCTTTTCTTTACAACAGCCCTTAAAAGAAAGATAAAACTGGAGTGATGTAGGTGGAATATCCATATCAGTACCTTCTATTTTTGTACTATTTCAATGACAAACGAGACTACTATGAATGTCACGATGTAATGGAAGATCTATGGCTAGAGGAACAAAGAAATCTTTTCTTACAAGGGTTACTTCAAATAGCGGTGGGTTTATATCATTTTAGGTGGAATAATATTCCTGGCTCCATTCTTTTGTTTGAAGGGGCAGTAGCTAAGCTAGAGCCTTATCCTGAGATGATGCGGGGAATTCATCTAGGTAAAATAAGAAGGAATCGGCAGAATATCTTCAGAAACTTAGGAATTATGACCAGCATCCTTTTGATTTTTATGATTTGACGATTGAAATCATTGATCCTGAGCTTGCAGAAATGGTTGAGTCCATTAAGTCATAATTCCTAAAATGCCTAGGGTTATAGGGTTAGTCTAAAAGATCAAAGATGGAACGCAGAGCATCATAACGGACTTGATCCTGTTCATTTTTAGCGTAATCCATTTCGTATTGAAGCATTTCTGTTATATATGTCCGTTCTTTCTCATCTAGATCCTCGATAAAATTAGCATTATCATGATAGCTTTTTTGTTCGATTTTTTGATACAAATGCTGTGCTGTTGGGTCTCTTTCAACCCAATTCGAAAGAGATTCTCTTAAATAACCCAGTGTTTGCTCCATTCTTTTCTCTTCCTTCCTTTATTATCTGAAATGTTATCTTATATGTTTTCCGTACCAGATCTTTTTATTCTTATGAGGGTCCTAACATTCAGCAAAAGGCGGCACTTTTAAACAAATGTTTAAGTCGAAATATGCGGTTTTTATGATTTTCTGTCAGTTTCTGCGCTTGCCCAGGAAATGTTCCTCTCTCCATACATAGAAGTAGAGCACGAGGAGATAATAAAACATGGTGAGAATAGAATCATGCTGTTTTATTTTTTTTTAACAGAATATTGAGATAAATGTATGAGGAGGAAGAGCTATGCAAACATATCAATGTTTTTATTGTGGAGAAAAGATTGAGCCAGGTCATGTTCATATTACGCATCTATATGAATCAGAGCATCCTAAGGACGAACCATTATGTGACGATTGTTATTCTGAGTGGTTAGAGGGAATTAAGGAGTGAAAATGAAGGCTGCTGATCGAATTCATTTTTTATAGCCTTACAGATCTATTTCAAATCATTATGAATTGTATGTTTTTGTCATCATAGGTATAATTTCTATAGAGTTATTTTTAGAGAAAAGAGAATAGAAAGGAGGCTCCTCAACAATTTCAAGGATAGGTCGGTGCTTTTAAAGTAATAGAATGGGTAGGAGCTGTCTAAAAAGAGGTGATGCAACATATGCAATCCATTGCTGTTATTTCGGATGTGCATGCAAATCTACTAGCATTGGACGCAGTGTTAAAAGATATATCTGAGAGAAAAATAGAGAGAATCGTTAATCTGGGAGACGTCCTATTTGGTCCTCTTGATCCAGTAGGAACAGCCAAGCGGCTCATGGAGTTAGATCATGTGGTCAATATTATGGGGAATTGCGATGAGATATTGTTAAGAAGCAACGTAAATTCACTTACCTATCAATTTGTCCATCCATTACTTAGCAAAGAAATATTAGATTGGATTTTTACTTTTAAGAAAACATGGTTTTTTGAAAATCTATTGTTTTGTCATGGGACTCCCGTGTCTAACGAAAGGTATCTGCTAGAAGAAACCACTACGGCTGGGGTCACTTATAAATCTGTTGAACATTTAGATGAAGAATTAGTAGAGGTTCAGAGTGATTATATCTTGTGTGGTCATAGTCATGTTTCTAAAACCGTTTTTGTCCCCAAAACTAGAAAGGCGATTGTTAATGTAGGAAGTGTTGGTTTACCTGCTTACGATGACGAACAACCTACTCCTCATTGTATGGAATCCCTTTCTCCGTATGCGAAGTATGTCATTCTTAAAAAGAATAACAATAACAATCATTGGCTGATTGAGCATATTCAAGTACCCTATGATTGGGATAGAGCTAGTGACATGGCTCAGCAGAACGCTCGTAATGACTATGCTTATGCCATAAAAACAGGACGTGTTCAAGAGCGATAGAAGAGGTGAAGTGATGCAATTGTTTGATTTAACACCAGAAGATGGAATGCATAAAGAGGTTGGAGTATTATACGCAACTGTCAAGGATACTTACGTTCGGCTAAAGCATTTGTGTAAAGATATGAATCAGGATGAACTAGAATACAAAGGACCGAATCAGATGTTTAATAGTACGGCGCAGCTCTTAAGACATTTAGCAGTGGTTGATTTGCACTGGGTGTATCGATTAAAGGGAGAGGATGTTCCTGAGAGATTACTTCAAAAATATGGGCCTATGATTGATGACAATGGGAGCATACCAGATGTAAGAGGAATCACATTGGAAGAGCTTATTCATCAATATGATGAAGTGCAGGAGATGTTTAAGGAAACCTGTAAACAGCTAGCCACTGATGACTTAGAAAAAAAAGTGGTGTATGAAAAAGGGGCATTTGCACGATAAGATGGGGAATATGGCATGTGGCAGATCATAGTCGATACCATCAAGCAAACATTGCTTGGCTAAAGAAAATGAAAGAAAGTAATTGAAAAATAAAAATAGATGGGAGAAAGAACAATGAAGATTCAATTATTGGAAAATGAACACATTAACGTGGTAAAGGATTTGTTTATCGATGTCTATTCTAATGCTCCTTGGTATGACGAATGGAAGGGTGAAGAACAGGTATTACAATACTTACACGAGCTCATAGATAACAAAAATTCGTTATCACTCGTACTATATGATGATAGTGATAGACTTGTTGGGGTATCACTAGGTTATATTTTTTCATGGTGGCAAGGAAGAGAGTACTATATTAAAGAATTTTTTGTATCTAGAGCCATGCAGAACCAAGGATTGGGCAGTCAATTTCTCGAAAGAATCTATGAACATTTAAAGCAGAATGAGATTGAATCTATTATTTTATCTACACAAAAAGATGTTCCTGCCTTCCAGTTTTATCATAAGAACGGCTTTGCGGAAATAAAAAACAATGCATTTCTTTATCGAAATATTACCTAATAGTTAGCTAAAGAATAGTTGGAATAAAAAACAGGTGCTTGAACATACCAGGTGAGGAGGAGCTAGTCATGGATAAAAGATATCCAATTGGAACTTTCGAATGTGAAGGTGAGATTTCTACAGCTCAAAGAAATGAATGGATTGAGGAGATTGCAGAGCTGCCTACGAAGCTAAAAGAAGCAATCAAAGGTCTAGAAGAGAAGCACTTAGATCTACCTATCGCGAGGGAGGCTGGACACTGCGCCAAGTGGTACATCATTTGGCAGACAGCCACATGAACAGCTTGATTAGATTCAAATTGGCACTAACAGAAGATACTCCCACAATCAAGCCTTATTTGGAGGACCAATGGGCTCAACTACAAGATTCAAGCAAAGCCGATGTGTCTATATCACTTCACCTTCTAGAAGCTCTTCATGAGAGATGGGTTTATTTACTGAGAAGTTTGCAGGAAACAGACTATAACCGTACCTTCTATCACCCTGAATCTCAGAAAAAAATGAAGCTAGATTACACTCTAGGTATGTATGCTTGGCATGGAAAACATCATGTCGCTCATATTGAGATGCTAAGAAAGAATGAGGGGATCTAATCATGTATATACCAACACCTTTTGTAGTGGAAGACAAAGATACTTTATTCGATTTCATTGAGGAGCATAGTTTTGGCATCCTTATATCAAATTCTGATCAGGTCCCTGTTGCGACCCATCTGCCACTTACGTTGGATCGAGAGAATGGATATTTGATTGGACACTTTGCCAAGCCTAATCCTCAATGGACAGACATCCTCAATCAGGAGGTACTTATCATATTTCATGGACCGCATAGCTATATTTCTTCTTCTTGGTACGAGTCTAATCAATCGGTTCCGACTTGGAATTATACTGCTGTCCACGCGTATGGAGAGATTGAGTATATGGAAGATAAGCAGGAATTACTAAGGACTCTTAATGATTTAGTGACAAAGTATGAATCGTCTGAAAGTAGCTATAAAATTGACCCTTCTAATATTGCAGTGGTTGAAGGATTAATGAAGGGGATTGTTGGATTTAAAATGAAGATAAACCGGCTTGAAGGCAAGTGGAAATTAAGTCAAAACCATTCGAAAGAACGGCAAGAAAGGGTCATTCATGCGCTAGAGCAAGTAGGGACTGAGGATGCTGTGGATATTGCAAGATTAATGAGGAAGAATATAAACAATTAAAAAAATGTTAAAATGTGTTAATATGTTTGATCCACCGTAGTCAAAGAGGTGGATTTTTTTTCTTGCTTTCAAACCTGTAATTAGCATATTATCTAATTATATATTTATCTAATTTAACGCATGTTTAATTAGCTGAAATTTACACTAAAATGGGATATCACGTGGCAAGAGATAGCATAAATCAGGTTTTGAATATCAAGGAAGAAATAGAGGTGAATCACCATGCAATTAGATAAGCTAGTGACCTATCATCGAGCTTTGGCAGATCCGACACGTATTCGGCTTCTTTTATTGCTCAAGACTAAGGAGAGAAGTGGACAAGAGTTAGCTGCTGAGTTAAGTGTTAGTGCGCCGACCATTACACATCATATTAAAATATTGCGAGAAGCAACGCTAATAAAAGAAAGAAGAGAAAAGAACACGATTTTCTTTTCGCTGAACACGAAGGTTGTGCAACAAAAAAATCAAGTCATTCAAGATTTATTGCTCAGAGAAAAGAAGGGAGATGAAGAGATGCCAGAAATTATGAATCAGAACGAAAAGTTAAAACTCTCTGTACTGGAGAACTTTTTTACTAAAGAAGGGACTTTAAAACAAATTCCTGCCCAACTGAAGAAAAAATTAATTGTGTTAGAACAACTAATGGAAGAGCTGGAGAGAGGAAAAAAGTATTCAGAACAAGAACTGAATCAATATATCAAGCAATATCACCCAGACTTTGCTACGATTCGCAGAGAATTTATCATGCAGCAATATATGTATCGTGAAGATGGAATCTATGAGGTTAATCCACGAGAAATGTGGGCAAAGTGGCAGGATTTATAGAATGCGGCGTAATTTCAATGATGAAGATGAAAGAGGTATTGATCTGTCCTCCAATGAAGAATAAAGTAATAATTGGCCCTGCTAAAAAGGTAGTACCGTTCTTATTTAATATGTACGAATATCAACTTGAAAAAGGAAGATTAGTGAAGGCGTAAAATTAGTGAGTTGCTACGGAGGGTTAGAATGGCTAAATTAGACCAAAGAAGGATTAATTTTGTTAAAGACTTACCTATTGACGTAAGAGCACAAGTTTTATATGAGTTTTTAAAGGTAGGTACAAGTAACCGGAAAATTGAAACGTTAATAGATGCATTAGCTGAAGAAGATGGTTGGCAAGCGTGGGCGGTTATCCATTTTTACGGTTTTGACGGTAAAAGCAAAGCTAAGTACCCTACGTTAACTCTAAAAAAGATAAAAGAGAGCTTATTAAATGTTAATGTTGAGGAATTAGAAGAATATCATTTAGCTACAAGTAATGAAAAGGAAATTTTATTAAAAGTTAACTTTACGGAGGGTGACGGTAAAGATGTATTACGCACCATAAAAGCCCGCCAAGGTCAATATAAACTACGTAAAGTATTACTACAAAATTATCAATCTAAATGTGCTATGTGTGAAATTAACCATCCTAAACTCTTAATAACAAGCCATATTAAGACGTGGTCTGTATCATCTGCTGATGAAAGGATAAATCCAGCAAATAGTATACTTCTTTGTAAATTGCATGATGGTCTTTTTGAATATGGGTTTATCAGTTTAACTAACGATTACAAAGTTCTTTATTCTCCTTCTTTTAATTTTGAGGGTCAAGGAATTGGGAAAAATTTAACTTTTACAAAGCCTATATATGATATGCCTTCTAATGAATTTTTAAAGGAACATAGGGTGAAACACGGCTATGAATAGTAAAAAACGGGTTTGCGTAATGCTTGCCCGTTTTTACTTTAACTAACATCATAAACCATGTTAATAAGGCATTTAGTCTAACCTTTCTACCTGTAATCGTCTACTCAATTAATGAGTAGACTCCTACCCAATTTTGTAAAAATTTCATATTTTAGAAGGGGAAAGCAGAATATTTGTCGAAACTAGAATGATTGTGTAACTTTCTTGCAGAAATGTGATGTTCTAATGAATATAACTATAATAAGTGGTAATGATCATGAACTTATAGTCCAGTTTCCGTACGAGCCAAAGAGAGTAGAGAAAACGAGACGGATTCAGGGGCGTGTGGTCATTCATGTCAAACAGGTCTAAGGTACATACAGGAACTGTTAGGACATAAAGATGTTAAAACAACAGAACGATATACCCACGTGAGGAGAAGAGATATGATGCGTATCCAAAGTCCATTAGATAGGATTATGTTTCAGGAGATTGAATAATAGGTTCGTCTTTAGGAAGGCATTCACGTAATAAAGGTTCGTGAATGCAGTAGTTAGATGACATGCTGTGATGTGTCTGCCTTCATACTAAGATTTATCATAGAAATAACTTAGAAGAATTGGTAGGAGGATAATACAAATTGGATTATGTAGATAAACGTAATAGACTTGAAGAAAAATTTTTTTCATATAGAGTTTTTAAAGATAATAAGGTATTTATATTTTGGCATGAAAAACAAGTAATGATATTAAAAGGGAAAGAGAGCGAAAAATTTTTAGCTAGAGTAGCAAAGGCAGATGAAATAGAATCGCAACTGATTATGGCTAAAATTACTGGAAATTTTAAACGTGGAAATGAAAAAAATAATAAACGGAGGTAAAAAAATATGGATTTTAGAAATACGCTAGAACTACACCTAAACTCTATGAAGAATAAAAATCTGAACAAATTTATTTCAACAGTTAGACTTGAAGAGATCATTTTAATTATGCCTAATGGAACTCTTATTAGAGAAAAAGCTAAATTTTTAGAGTTGCATAGAAGTTGGTTTGAAGATAGTGACTAGAGCTTGAATTATGAAATTGTAAATATCGAACAAAGTAAAGCATTACTAAGTTCAACCTACGCCTGTAAGCTTATGGGCGTCGGAGATACGGAAATGTTATAGGAAATCAATACAATTTCAAAAATTTGGAGAGGAAAATATGTTCAAATCACTTCTATTAAAGCGAGTAAGAAATAAAATAGGTTCAAAAGATTTTACCACCGTGGTGTTAAAACAAAAAGATATTAACATTGCTGTTAAAGAAGAACTGGGACAAATTCTATTAATTGACACAATTGATAGTGAAGAAATGTTCTTGTTAGCGAGTTTATTTCAACATTCAATGCTAACTAACGATATTATATTTTTAGAGCGAGAAGACTTGGAGTTTACAGATTTATTTGTTTTAAATGGGGCTATAAATCCCTTAACACAGAAAGATTTAAGGAAGATCAAATCTTCTCTCGAATATTCTAAACCTGAAACTTTTAAACTCTCATTATTGAGTACACATGATGAAAAGATTTGGGATACTTGGAAGCATTGGAAATATGACGAACAACTTAGAATAAAAACAGATAAAGACATGGCGATACTAAATTCATCGAAACTTGGGTTTGAATTGCTTGTTCATAGTTGCTGTTATCTTGCTACTTCTTATTCAGGGCATTCTCATTTTGATTGGAACTCTACGAAATCTTCACCCGAATTAATCATTAGAAATGTTGCTCGTAACTAAATAGTAGTAAGTAATTCGAAGAAGACGCTGACATTCAGGTTCACGAAATATTACACTACTCAAGCTTTGCTTGGTTTTGTAACACATCGTGATCCCGCCGCCCGTTATGCGCAATTGTAAAGGTGAGATTATTCAAAGAAAGTCTACTCCATACGTTACATACTCTGGGACACATTATTGGAAAGAAACTAGCTGGGAAATCGGTATCGACTACGAAGAATCATTTGATACAGGTGAACAGCTAAACAAAGTCCTAGCTCAATTAAGAAATAAAGAAGAAAACATAAATGAAATTACTCAAAGGTTTAATTTGAATTGTTTATTTATGTTTGTAATTATAATGAATAATGGATATACACCCGCATTATCTTTAAATTCGGAGATGATATCGTTTGCGCACCGTATAAATGCAGAGATTCATTTTGATCTATATGCAAACCCTTATGAATCAGAATATTAAAATGGGAAATTATTATTGGTTTTCAAAGAGAGTGGGAACATCTTATAACACAATATCTTCGCAGCAAGCACAAGCATCCTTGGTCGCTGGAAGTTTGGAACAAGATTAGACGCAGGACCCATGCCATTCGCCAACCGAGTCAGTTCGCTTGCATCAATAAAAGCAATTCTGGGTTCAGGACTTCGCTTGTAAGGCTCATGGGCGCCGTAGATACGAAACTTTATATGAAAGAACTCGTATATTATTTACAGTTTACATTGAGGAGGAGAATGAATGAAACTCGCAGAAGCATTAGTTCTAAGAGTAGATTGTCAAAGAAGAATTTCACAGCTTAGAGAGCGACTTGCTCGCATAGTAAAAGTGCAGGAAGGTGATGAACCTGCTGAAAACCCTGATTTGTTGCTTGATGAATTAAATGAAACAATAAACGAGCTAACAGGATTAATCGTATCAATTAATAAGACAAACTCACTTACTAAATTTGATGAAAATCGAAGTATAGCAGACGTATTAGCTGAGAGAGACAGCATTAATGCAGAAACGAAAAAATGCTTGATGAAATACTAGAAAATGCATCAATAAGGCAAGATAGATACAGTAGATCAGAAGTTAAATATTATAGAGCAGTAGATATTAAAAAAATACAAAACCAGATTGATAGTTTATCAAAAGAATATCGGGAGTTAGACTTTAAGATACAAGAAAAGAATTGGACTGTTAATGTCATAGAATAGTTAAGCAGGTAAACAATTTATAGATGTGAACACAACCCAGCCAACAGGGTAAGTTGGACCTCCGATCGTTGGATGCAGGGCCATGTCCAACACATATTAAAGTTAGCCCAAAAATGTAACAAGATTGCGACATCGCATGTAAGTATAGAGTACACATAATTGTAACTACCGTGTGTTGGCTATAAATTGTTGAGGGCGGGTAAGGGGTTTTAGCTATTCAAAGATGAACGAGTTCCATCATATAACCAAAAGCATCTACGCTGTGCCGTACAAGATGGATTGGTCGCTAGATGTCGCGAAATGTATAGAGGAAATTTCAGCGAGACATCCTCTTCGCTAACCGAGTCACTTGCCCGAGCCTAAGGAAAGAGCTTTCTAAGGACCGGGTGTCGCTGATATACTCAGAACTCGCTATGCTTGTCCAACATATATAAACAGTTTGAAGAAAGATTATGCTTGTCTAAAGAACAAAGGAGAAAATTCATTGAAAGAAAAACTATTCACATACATTGTTGCAAAATGCCCAAACCTGTCTCTAGATGCACATCTAAGATTTGAATTAGGAGAACCATATGAAAATGGGACAGAGGAGAGGATTCAACAAGTAGTTAAGAGAGTCTGTAGGTTATTTGAAGAAGTATTTAATCCTAATGATTATGTATATATCTACATCAAAGATTGGGAAACAGAAGACATAATGTTCGGAAACACTACACCCGATTACATTTATGAATTGTTAAGGGAGCACATTCTTGAAGAAGAAACTTTATATGAACTTGATGAGGACTATGATGAATCAGGAGAGGTAGTTGAGATTAAGAAAGAATATAAAGTGAAGATATCTTATGCAATGGTGAACAGTATTCCATATAAAGAAATTCTTGAAGGGATAGGCAACTATGAGCAGGGGAGAGAACCCTCTATTAGTCAATCAGTGTTTTTTATTTGTCCTTCTAAAGATATTATATTCCATATGTATGACGATAGAGGATGTACTATAGATTCGGACCATTCCGATAAACTAGATTTTTTATATCATAAGTATAATGATTGGCTTGTTGATTATTGGCGTGAATATTTTGATAGCATATTCAAGAAGGCATAATCCAACGTCTAACAAAATATCTAAGCAGTGGGTGACAAGCGCTCTAGGTTTTGAAGCGAGTTCAATGAAAATAAAGGAGGGGTATGTATTTTTAATTTTAAGCCTATTTTATCAGGGATTGTATTAGCTATAATCTCTATATTTTTAATTTCTTTATCTTCAATTGAAGAACAGATCATAATTATAGGAATAATATTATTGGTAATACCAGCAATATACATAGTCTTTGGCTTTCGAGGTGGTAATAAAAAAAATCTTATAATTGAAATATTGCATGGCATATTCTATTTAATATTTGTAATTTTAGGTATAAAGTTCTCCGTATTGATATTAGGTGGTTTGTTGATTTTACATGGAATTTGGGATCTATTGCATAGTGATAGGTTAATAAAGACAAAGATACCAAAATGGTATGTACCATTTTGTTTTGCATATGATTGGGTTCTCGCAGTATATGTAATATTTTTGCATTTCTTTATTAATTCTTAGAATGGGGCTCCATATAACCGGCGCATGGGTGCGGCTTGGTTGTCGTGAACACTAAACCTTATAGAAAATAGTGATGTCGGGGTCGTACTATGGAGAACACTTTTTATAAGAAGTGATATATACTGGTTGTTAATCAAAACGGGGGTTAATTGATTTATGATTAATAAAAAACAAAAATTTATTGTAGCTTTTATATTAATATTGATCACAGTTTCTATATTTATTTATTACAAAGTTGCCATAAATGATACTAGTGAGTTAGCTGTAGACTTGTCAGACATTGAACAAATGAATATTGGCTCTGAAATGCCTCGACTATTATATGCCGATAAAAATGTAGCGGTTATGCAGGGGACATTCGGGTTAGTAGTATTCAACATAAATGATTCGATCGTTACTAATCGAATTTCGTTTGAGCATCTTGAGTCATATGATATATCAATGTTATACGCAGCTGTTTCACAGGATGGCACCACAATCTATATTGGAAATGATGATATGAACGGCGGACTCAAATTTACTCACAAATATAATATCAAAACCAGAGAAATGCAAATCATATTACAAGAACCGATTAACGTGTTTAACCCAACCCGAATTAAAACACCAGGATATAATGAAGAATATGATAAGTATTTTTATTTTCAATATCTTATAAGTGACACTATAGTAGAGTTGGGTAATTCTTTTATCTATCTCCGAGCAAATTTAGATTGGAGTATGAAAAGTCTACAACTAATTATTTGCCAATATGAAGATGGTACAAGTGAAATTTATGATGTGTTCTGATATTTTCCTACAATTATTGTAACCTCAAGTTCTGCTTGGTTTCGGTAACATATCGTGAGCCCATAGCCCGTTATCTGCAAGTGTCTATTTCAAGGGAAATTTCAATGAAGAAAAGAGGAAAAAAGAATGGCGAACATCACTAAGAGTATTGTAATGGGATATAGAGAAGAATTAGTAAATATGCTTGTTGATGCTGAAGGAAAACGGTTAGCCATTTTACTTCCTGGAGTTGGTTATAACAATGACATGCCCCTACAATATTATTCTTCAAAGATCCTTAGTTCAAAAGAGTATAGTATCTTAAAGGTTAATTATCGTTACAACGATAATGAGGAGTTTTATAATACGTCACATGAAGAAAAAAGAAATTGGATAAGGGCTGATGTAATAGCTTCCATTGAAACAATACTTAAAGAAAGAGAATTCGAAGAGATTATCTTGGTATGTAAATCAATTGGTACTATTGCTGGAATAGAAAGCTTAAAAACTATTAAAGAGCTAAAAAATGCAAAGATAATATGGCTAACGCCTTTAACTCATATAGATGAAATTGTGAATGATTTAAATGAAATAGGAAACGAATCGTTACTTATAATTGGGACAAATGATCCGTGTTATGTTCAAGAAAACGTTGATCTTATAGGTGTGAGACAAAACTATAAAAACGTTATTATCCCTAATGCGGATCATAGTCTTGAAGTAAGTGGTGATATTCAACAGTCAATAAAGATTATAGAAGGAATAGTAAAAGAGATTCAAAACTTCATAGACACTAGCAGATAAGAAGGTTTTCATGCCCGCCGCGAGTAGGCAGCTCAGTTGCTAGGAATATTGGGTGTTCAATCGATTAGAGCAGACTCATAGCAAAAAAGCAGAAACAAAGACATATCCTCTTCGCTAATCGAGTCGGTCGGTATCGCCAAGTTAAGAGCTATATAAGCTAAATTTCCATAGTTGGAGGTATACCACGATGATAATAAAGAAAGCAACAATGGCAGAGCTTAATGAAGTAACTTGCTTAGCCTTAAGCTTTGGCCAGACAATACGTGGGATAATCTAAGAACCGAATTACAAGTTTTACTAGAATCAGAGAAAGACATAGTTTATATTGCCTTGGTTGGTGATACTTACGTGGGATTTATTCAACTGTCGATTAGAAATGACTATGTTGAGGGATCTCATTCAAGCCCGGTAGGATACATAGAAGGAATTTATGTAGATGAGAACTATAGAAATAGAGGAATCTCTAAAGAACTGGTTCGATTAGGTGAACAATGGACTAAATCATTAGGATGTAGTGAGATTGCTTCTGATACGGAATTAGACAATTACGGAAGCCAAGAATTTCACAAGAAATTAGGTTTCGCAGAAGCTGGAAGAATCGTGACCTTTGTCAAAAAAATAGACTAAAGACTATTAAGATAGATTCGAAGAAGATAAAAGTACGAGGTGAAATTATGATTATATGGATTAATGGTGCTTTTGGTTCGGGAAAAACCCAAACAGCACATGAATTGCATAGAAGAATTACGAACTCCTTTATTTATGATCCTGAAAATGTTGGATACTTTATTCAGAAAAACACTCCTACAACGACTAAATTGAATGATTTTCAAGATTATCCGATGTGGCGAGAAATTAATTATTCAATGCTCAAATATTTGAACAATAACTTCAAGGGAACAATTATAGTACCTATGACAATAGTGAATCCACAATATTTCAGTGAACTTGTAGGTCTTTTACGAACTGAAGGTATAACGGTTAATCATTTTGCATTATGTGCATCAGAAGAAGTCTTGCTAAAGAGACTAAGAAGTAGAGGAGAAGGCAGGACATCTTGGGCTGCTCAACAAATAAAAAGATGTTTAGAAGGACTATCGAATGAAGTGTTTGGATACCACCTTGATACAAATATTATGTCTATCGAAGATGTAGTGGAACAGATAGCTAATAAATTGGATATTAAACTTTTACCCGATAATAGAGGAAGTATTAGAAGGAAATTTGATAAAGTTATCACACAACTAAGTTATATCCGTTTTATTAAGTAGAATAAGGCTTTCAGTATATTCGAAGAAGGCAATGACTTTAGCTAACACCGCATTTACACATCTGGTCTGGATCAGCCAGTCCCTCGATCGCCCGAGGTATTTCGGAGAAACGGAATCAGGCGACAACTTGTGAACTACTTAAAACAAATTACTGAAAAATTACATAATCTAAAATAGTAACAAGAAAGTACTTGCCGTCCATGAAAGCCTTCCTTGATAACTCTATTCTCCGAGCGTCTGCTCGACTTCACCAAGAAAAGCATCTCTAGGTTCATGAAATTGGTTTTTATTTCTTAGTAGAGTTAAATCAAAAACATAAAATAGAGTCAAGTGAGTATATCGGTAAAAAAGTAGGGTATCGAAACAGATGGATTAATATAGATGAACTAGAAGAGTATAAAGTATTGCCAGAATTTTTGAAGAGCGAATTATCAGCAGCTGAGTTGTCAACTACTGAAGTAAAACATTTAATTATTAGAGGGTAAATCTCGGAGAAGGCTACTAATCCTCTAACACTATATCTACTCAGCGCCGTTGTGGAAGCTTGGTTGCTTTATTTGTAGGAGATTGTTTTTACCCGCCTCCATTGCATTTAAAAAATGAAAACGATTCATACTCTTTAGATATATTAAAAAAAATGTATAGTTTTTCTAGTGATACATATGTACATGGTCATGGTGAACCAACTACTTTAAGTAAGGTAGAGGAGTTTATTCAATACTTAGAGCAATCCGAGAAGTGTAATTAATGCCTTGGCCAATGATGGTACGACATTTAAAAAACAATTTGAGGTGAAACATGGATAGACAACTACCTTCAAAAGATTTGATAATGAAGATTGAACAATCAGAGAAGCAATATATGAAAGATAGGATGGAAGCCATTCAAAACCGAGATGGTAATCCTGAAGGGGTTGAGATTGCTTATTTTGGTAATGCAATGTGTTTATATAGCAAGACAATGCCATGGACAACTTTCAATACTGTTAAAGGCCTAAATAGCGAGGATCTAGATTTATTAGATGATATTATTGACTTTTTTAGAATGAGGGATCGAAAGGTACAATTTGAAATTGTTCCATCCAGAGTCGATCAGCGGATATTATCTGAACTGAATGATCGTGGTATGTATCAGTCTGGATTTCATGCTTCTACCTACTGCCTTCCGTTTAGCGAGTTATCTCATGTACCTAGTCATGTAGAAATCAGGGAAATAAGTGATGAGGATTTTAAGACATACGCGAGGATACATTGTCGGGGAACAGGTTTACCGGACAATGGGATACCCTACGTAGCAGAGAATAACAGGATATTGTGGCAGCGTCCGGGGTGGAAGTTTTATATTGCATGTGTATCTGGGCAACCAGCTGCAACGGGAGTAATGTTCATCAAGAATGGAATCTGTTCATTGACTTTTGCAGCTACATTACCGGAGTTTAGGGAACAAGGACTCCATAAGTATCTACTCAACTTTAGAATTCATGAGTCTTTCAAGCAAAATTGTGAATTGGTTGTCGGACAGTGTGCCTATATATCTCAAAGTCACAGGAATATGGAACGTGTAGGTATGAGATTAGGATATGTAAGAACTACATGGACAGAACGATAGAGTGGTATCTCTGAGAAGCGGAAACGTCGCATTACACTCTATGTTCATGTATTGGGACATACGCTCCTGAGTACCAGAAATATGAGCAAGGAACGAGAACGGGGATACATCTGGACCAAATAACCACATCATTATCTAATAGCATGTTATATTTAATTGCTATAGAACAAACAATACGTAATCGATTACCCTGTTATTTCATTATTATGATATAACAGAAACATACATTCGATTAGGAGAAGAAAATGTTTTAAAAATGAAGATGGTGAGAAAAAAGGGATATGGGAATGAGTGAACATGTAAAAAAATATTGAATCAAGCAGAAATACTTTATAATTCAAATGCTATAAATGAAAAGGCTTTAGGTAATTCAACTAACATGATCTTTGAAATGGCTTCGTTAGAAATACCTATTATCTTAAGAGA
>NZ_BAMO01000043.1:0-40000 GCF_000615945.1 Caldalkalibacillus mannanilyticus JCM 10596 | reverse complement strand
GTATTTCTCCAATCAACTTGGCTCCACAGGTAGGACTCGAACCTACGACCGATCGGTTAACAGCCGATTGCTCTACCACTGAGCTACTGTGGAATGTTTTTTGCTTCAAATCGAAGCGACAGGTATAAATATAACATGTATTTTTCGAAGTTTCAATAGGAAATTGTATCCTTTATCTATTTTTTTTGTACAATATTTTTTACTAAAGAAAAAAAGCTGTGACCTTGGGAGGTCCAGCTTCTAGAAATATAAGCTTTTGAGCTCTTGTGGCTTACATTATCTAGTTCTGTCTAAAGGGTGCAAAATTTCAGGACGCTTATCCTTCAATGGAATCGGAGAACGAACCAACACATCCCACATGGCTTTCGGATGAAAAGGAATTAAGGGCCACAAATAAGGAGTATTTAATGACTTAGTCGAAGCTAAGAGAATAAACCAGAATAAAACGGTAAGAACCAGTCCCCAGGTTCCTAAAGCAGCTGCTCCAAGTAAAAACAGGATCCTAAATAATCGATTCGCTAAGCTTAATTCATAGCTTGGAGTAGCAAATGTGCCTATAGCTGCCACAGCTAAATAAAGAATAACTTCAGGACTGAATATACCTACATCTATTGCAACTTGTCCAACAAGAATAGCTGCCACTAAGCCTAGAGCTGTGGCTAGGGCATTAGGTGTATGAATCGCTGCCATTCGCAATATCTCGATCCCTACTTCTGCTATAAGAAATTGCCATATAAGAGAGAGATGTCCGATCTCTTCTGGACCGATAAACTTCCATCTATCCGCTAGCAAATAGGTATTTGTTGAAACTAAATACCAGAAGGGTAACAAAAACAAGGAGGCTGCAATTGCAATAAACCTAACCCAACGTAAAAAGGCACCGATTAATGGCTTTTGACGATATTCTTCTGCATGCTGCAGATGATGCCAGAATGTTGTGGGGCAAATCATCACACTTGGAGAACCATCTACAATTACCAGAATATGCCCCTCTAATAAATGAACAGCTGCTGTATCGGGTCTTTCCGTATATCTCACCATAGGATAGGGATTAATATGTCTGCCGAACATAAATTCTTCAAGTGTTTTCTCAGCCATTGGTAGACCATCCACAGTAATACCTTCGATTTTTTTTCGTATACGCTCAACAAGTTCTGGGTCAGCAATACTATCTATAAAGGCAAGAACAATATCTGTTTTCGACCTACGCCCTACTTGCAAATATTCCATTCGCAAAGAACGATCACGAACTCTTCTTCTAATAAGTGCGGTATTAAAAATGATGGTTTCTACAAACCCATCCCGTGGACCCCGAACTACTCTTTCCATATCAGGTTCCTCAGGTGATCTAGCTGGATATGAACGAACATCTAAAAGGATTGCTGACGTACAGCCTTCAATAATAAAAGCAGCTTGACCAGCCAACACCTGACTTATAATTTCCTCTAAATCTTCGCTTGTTTCCACTTCTATATATGGAATCACGGTTCTAACAAGCTTTTCAATTGGATTTTTATCCAAGTCCTGCTTCTTCATTAACCCTAGATCCCTCATAATTTGAAGAAGCATATCGTCTTTGGCAAAACCATCTATAAAAAATAAACCGAACTTTCTCTCAGCATACTCTAACTTATGGTGAATAACATCAAAGCTTTCCTCGACCCTTAATTGCTTCTGCAAATAATCAATATTTTCTCCAAAGTCTTCGGTAAGCTGAACTTTTTTTTCTTCTTCCATACCTACCCCCCTTTTCCAATCCCTTTTTTACATAGTATGCTGATGAAGCATTGTTTTCATTCTACAAAAAAAATCCCTCTTCATAATTTGAGGGATTTGTAGATTATGATTAACTCAATACTTTTTCAGCATCCATTTCAAAGGAAAAATAGAAACCAAGATAATTAATAAGGCAGGAGGAGCAGCTAAGTAATAAATCGATTCACTTGCTTCAACCCAAATTCTAACTGCCAGTGTATCAAAGCCTGGATATCTCAATAATAAAGTAGCAGGCAATTCTTTTATAGAACTTACAAAGACGAGAGCTCCACCAGCTAATATACCAGGTAATACTAAAGGTAAGGTAACGGTAAAAAGGACCTTCCATGGAGGATACCCTAAGCTTCTAGCCGCTTCATCAACGCGAGGAGAAATAAGACTTAATGAAGCTTCTCCAGACTGCATTGCTTGTGGTAAAAAACGTATCACATAAGCGATCGTGATTAAGAAAAATGTGTTATATAACCACGGGATATACTGATTGAAAACAAAAATGATCCCTAATGCAACGATCACACCAGGAAGAGCATACCCGGAGTAAGTCAGTTTATCTATTGACCTAGTAATCACTGACGGATACCTTGATTTCAAGTAAATAATAGGTAACGCCAAAAGCATGCATAATAATGAAGCCAGACCTGAAACCTTAATACTATTCCACGTATATTTCCAAAACCTCTGATTCAGTGCTCCTTCAGCCAAACCAATACTAGACCAATACAACAGTACAACAATAGGTAATAATATAGAAAGAACAAAAACCGCTCCGACAAACAAAACAGCCGCTGCTTTCCATCGACCTAAAGGAAGCAGATCAGGTTGCTTATAGGTGTTTGTATTCTGATAAAACTTCTGTTTCTTTCTCGTTCTGGCTTCAATCCACAAAATAATCAGAGTCAACACGATTAGGACGAGACTTAACACAGCTGCTGAAATATTATCATAGCTTCCCATTTGATAATAAATGGCTGCTGTAAATGTCGTGTAACGTAGCATCGCTATTGCACCAAAATCAGATAGTACATATAAAGAAATGAGTATTGCACCTGCTCCAATTGCGGGTCTTAAAAAAGGAATATTCACCTTCCAAAAAATTTCAGAGGTTGTTAACCCCTGAGAACGGGCGACATCCTCAAAGTTTCGATTCATTTTCTTTAATGCAGCACTTGCAATAAGAAATGCATAAGGGTAGGTAAACATGGTGAGAACAAATAATACTCCCCAAAAGGAATAAATATTGAAAGAATACAGACCAAAATGATCAACTAGCCAATCAACTTGATTCCACTCCGTGCGAACCCAGCCTCGTGGTCCAAAAATAATAATATAGGTCATCGCTCCAACATACGGCGGGATAACTAAAGGTAACGCAAGAAGCCATTGCCAAGTACTTCTTCCTGGTAAATCTGTTCGGCTGACAATCCATGCTAAAGAAACTCCAATGAATACAGCTAAGAAGGTTACTCCTAGCGTTAAGCTTAATGTATTCCACAATAACATGGGAACTCTGTTGTCCAAAACGGTCATCCAACGGTCTACACCAGCAAATAACGATCTCCATACCACATACAAAATAGGAATGGCTAAGATAAAAGCTGTTAAAATTCCTAGTCCTAAAAGGATTGATCCAGGAGGGTTTCCATTCCAATGTGCTAGCCACTTTTTTCGTACAACATGGAAGAAGGTTCGAAATTTTCCATTTCGAACCTTTTCTTGACTTTGATTTAATTGTGTTGGTTGATGATTGCTTTGATTCATTTTGCTTCTCCTGTTAGCTGTTTCAAGAATTGATTGATCATCTTCCATTTTAGCTGACATTTAAAAAACAGTCCATGATTTATTGTTATTTCACTTCTAAATCAAATCCAGATCTCTCAATAATTGCTTTCGTATCAGCCCAAACCTCACCAAGATCTCTTAAAGGCATACTCATAACCTTATAGTCAGAAATTCTAGCTGCTTCTTCTGTTGTCTGAACATCTGGATTTAGAGGAACTTCTTTAGATTCAAAAGAAAATTCTTTCTGATTTTCAGATTTTAGTAACCATTCGATAAAGTATTTTGCATTTCCTTCGTTTGGAGCACCCTTAATTAATGCAACTCCTGCTGCGTTAACGAATACGCCCATTTGACCTTCTTCTTGATCTGGATAGATAAATCCAACATTGTTGTCACTTGGTTCATTTAATTGTTGATGATAGTAATAATTATTTACTACACCAAACTTAAATTCGCCAGCACCTACTGCTTTGCGGATATCTCCATGTCCACTTGTAATCGCACCCGTATTTTCTTTTACCTTACTTAACCATTCAACTGTTTTGTCATCGCCCCACTCATTTCTTAATGCAGATACATGAGCAACGACTGAGCCATTCCCACCACGTGCAATCATGAATTGACCTTTCCATTTTGAGTCAGCCAATTCTTCCATCGTTTTTGGCATTTCTTCCTCAGAGATTAAATCTTTGTTGTAGATAAATCCACGAGAGCGAGCTGATAAGCCGATCCAAGAGTTGTCTTCAGCACGGTAGTTCGCATCAATCGTATCAATACCTTGCGCATCAAATCCTTGTAGGAATCCTTCTAATCTTAAATGCTCCATTGCGCCGATATCATTAGAAATAAATACGTCTGCTTGAACATTATTTCCCTCTTCTTTAATTCTATTTACAGATACATCATCACCGTGTAATGCTTTCACAGTAATCCCTGTTTCTTCTTGAAATTTATCTAGTAGAGGTTGAACAAATTTCTCATTTCTTGCAGAGTAAACAACTAGTTCTCCACTTAATTGTTCAGTTTCTCCTACATTAGCTTCTTGATTTTCTTCTGGTTTTTCTGGTTGTTCTTCTGTGTTAGTATTACCTTGTCCACATCCTACTGCCGCAATCGCAAGGCAAAGAATGACTAACATAAGAAGTAATGATTTGAACGTTTTTTTCATTTTTTGTTTCTCCCCTTTTTAAAATTACATTAGCGATAGTGAAATTCATTCTCACTGTTGTATATTATATTGCAACTGAGAATCAGTGTCAATTATTTTTTGAAACTCAGTTTTCATTTTTATAATCTTTACAATTTTTACATGGTATTTAAACTGACTTAATACTTGCAATGTAGAATAGAAAGTGAACGTGGACATGCCATAAACGTGAAATCATGAGAATAGGAGTGTTTGAAATGGAGAAACTGAATCGCCGAAAGTTTATCACCTATTTGGGAACAGGGGCTACTGCTTTAGCCGCTGCTTCAGCAGGATTAGGAGCATTTGCACCACCAGTTGAAGCCAGAACAGCTGATCACTTATTTGGCTTTAAAACCAATAAGGTTGCAGGATACTTTGATCCTATACAACCTACAAAAAAAGATGATTTAATACTACCTAAAGGATATAAGTACGATGTAGTTGCGGCTTTCGGTGATGTTATTAATCCACAAGGAGACACATTTGGATTCAATGCTGACTTCACATTATACTTCCCTTTAAATGGATCAAATGAACGTGGATTACTTTGGGTGAATCATGAATACTCTAGTGACCTATTTGTTACAGGTAGCCCGATTAACGGAAAATATTCTGCTGAACAGATTAAGAAGATGTTATATGTTCAAGGTGGATCGATTATTGAGGTTTATCGTGATAAAGATGGAATATGGAAAATGGACACAAAATCAAAATACAATCGACGTCATACTGGTTTAACTGATTTTGAAATCGTAGGACCTGCTAGAGGAACTAAATCTGTCAATAATGCAACAAAAGCTCAGGGGACATTTGCGAACTGTTCTGGTGGAATGACGCTGTGGAATACCGTTCTCTCCTGTGAAGAAAATTTTGAGAATACAGCCAAAATCGCTGGACTAGACACGACTCATTATGGCTGGGTAATTGAAGTAGACCCCTTTGATCATACAGACAAAAAATTTGTTCCACGCAAACATACAGCTCTAGGTAGGTTTAACCATGAAAACACGGCAATGGGTCTTTCTGATGACGGTCGAGTGGTCGTTTATATGGGAGATGATAAGCGAGATGCTGGTGTATACAAATACATATCTAAAGGAAAATATGATGCTGCCAAAGGCATTGGTAATTCAAAGCTTCTTGAAGAAGGAACTCTTTATGTAGCCAATATGAAAAAAGGAGAATGGGTTGCTTTAACGATTGAAGCTGTTCAAAAGGCTCTCAAGAATGAGTCCTTTAGAGTTCCGCTTAATGTAAGGTATACGAAAGAACAACTTTTAGCTATGTACCAAACTCAAGCTGATGTACTTGTCAATGTGCATGAAGCAGCGATGATCTTGGGAGGAACCCCTACTGATCGGCCAGAGGACATCGAAATCAGTCCTTTTGATAAAACATTTTTTGTCGCCCATACAAACAATGACGTACATGGAAACATTCATGGGCATATTACCCGCTACTTCGAAAAAAATAGCGACTTAGGAGCAATGGAGTTTGATTTTGAGATATTCGTTGCAGGCGGTCGTAATAATGGCTTCAGCGCTCCTGACAACCTTTCTTTTGATAGTCAGGGAAATCTGTGGACTGTAACTGACATGTCTACTGGAAGGAATCTTGAAAAAGGACCTTTTGTCCCCTTTGGGAATAATGGATTGTTCGTCATCCCTACTATAGGAGCAAATGCGGGTGAAGCTCTACAATTTGCTTCAGGTCCCGTTGATTCTGAGCTAACAGGCCCATGGTTTACTCCAGACGAAAGAACCCTCTTCTTAGCAGTGCAACATCCAGGAGAAGGTTCAAAGGATTTAAAAAGTCTTACGAGCACTTGGCCACATCGTAAAGGTGATTCCATCCCACGTCCAGCCGTCGTTGCTATTACAGGATTTACATTTTAGGAGGAAAAGAATATGCCATTTTCTAATATCGGAATCCCCGGATTAATTTTAATTCTTGTTATTGCCCTTATTATTTTTGGACCTTCCAAATTACCTGAGATTGGTCGAGCGTTTGGTCATACGCTAAAAGAATTCAAACAAGCAACCAAAGATCTTGTTTCGAATGAGAATTCTTCTGAAGAGAAAAAGTAAGGCGCGTATTGAAATCAAAGGAGATCGAGCAATATGGTGGACCAAGAGGTTGAATTAATCGAACACCTATCAGAATTAAGAAAAAGAATCATTACTACCCTGTGTGCTTTTCTTTTTATTTTGATTTTTTCATTTGTTTTTGTTCAGGACATATATCAATGGTTATCTAGAGAATGGGAAGGGAAGTTGACGATTTTAGGTCCCAGCGATATATTGTGGATTTATTTTATGATCGCAGGTGTCATTGCTCTCACTTTTACCATTCCCATCTCGGCTTATCAAATCTGGAAGTTTGTACAGCCAGCTCTGACTGTTCAGGAAAGAAAAGTCACACTTGCGTACATTCCCGCGCTATTTATTTTATTCTTGCTTGGAATCTCATTTGGTTATTTTCTTGTTTTTCCTGTCGTTTTAACTTTTTTGACAGCTCTTTCTGCTGAACATTTTGAAACGATGTTCACAGCTGAAAAGTATTTTAGTTTTATGTTTAACTTGACTGTACCATTTGGTTTATTATTTGAAATCCCGCTTATCACGATGTTTCTAACCACTCTGGGAGTTATTGATCCATATAAGCTCGTAAAGTATAGAAAAATAGCTTATTTCTTGCTCATTGTGCTTTCTGTACTGATCACTCCACCTGATTTTATTTCAGATATTCTTGTGATCATTCCATTGTTACTATTATTCGAGTTAAGTGTTACATTATCTCGAATCGTATACAAAAGAAAAAGCAAATCAACGTAGATTCGTTGATTTGCTTTTTTCTTTTGTACAACCAAAACGTGTTTATTGATTTAAGTCCACTCTTTTTCCTTTTACACTATAAAGAATCGCTTCGGCAATATTAGTGGTGTGATCAGCGATACGCTCAATATATCGAGCAACAAACGATAATAACATAACCTGCTCTAGTTTCCCCGGATGATCAATCATCTTTTGTAATAATTCTTTGACAATACTTGCGTACATATAATCAACGTCATCATCCATGGCTGCAACTTCTTGTGCTAATTCAGCATCCTCTTCAATGTATGCCTTAAGTCCTTCATGAATCATATGTTGAGTCAATTCAGCCATTCTGGGAATATCCTGTAATGGCTTGATCAATTCTTCTCGACCAATTCGTTTTGTTGCCTTCGCTATATCAACAGCAAAATCTCCAATACGTTCTACACTAGTTGTAATCTTTAGAGCCGACATTACTTTTCGAAGATCACTAGCGACAGGCTGCTGTGAAGCAATGATTTTAACGACAAGTTCTTCAATCTCCGTTTCCTTTTGATTGATCCATCTATCCCCTTCGATCACCTTCTCTGCCAAGGAAATATCTTGGGTTTTTAAAGCAACCACAGCATCCTTCAATGCTGATTCTGTTAATGCTCCCATTTCTAACAGCTTTTCTTTTAATACGTTTAATTCGTTATCAAAATTTTTACGAATTCCCATCACTTATCCACTCCCCAAGCCATATAGATTGATTTACCCGAATCTTCCTGTAATATAATCTTCTGTTTTTTGATCTCTAGGATTTGAAAAAATGACATCCGTATCATCATATTCAATGACTTCCCCATTTAAGAAAAAAGCCGTTTTATCTGATATGCGTGCTGCTTGTTGCATGTTATGTGTAACGATGACAATACTGTAATGCTCTTTTAATTCTTGAACAAGCTCCTCCACCTTCAATGTAGAGATGGGATCAAGTGCAGAAGTAGGCTCATCCATCAAAATAACGTCAGGCTCAATAGCTAAACAACGGGCAATACATAGACGTTGTTGTTGACCTCCAGATAAACCATAGGCGTTTTCATCTAAACGATCCTTAACTTCATCCCACAACGCTGCTCCACGTAAGCTTTTTTCCACAATATCATTTAGATGTCCCTTATTGTTGATTCCATGAATTCTGGGACCATAGGCGACATTTTCAAAAATCGTTTTAGGAAAAGGATTCGGTTTTTGAAAAACCATTCCTACATCTGTACGTAGCTCAACAACATTATACGAAGGATCAATAATATTTTTCCCTCTGTAGAGCAATTCTCCTTCAACTCGAACACTTGGAACCATTTCAACCATTCGATTTAGTGTTTTGATAAAAGTAGATTTTCCACATCCTGATGGGCCAATAATCGCCGTTACTTGATTTTCACCAATAGTTAAATTAATGTCTTTTAAAGCCAAATCCTGCCCGTACCATAGCTTTAAACGATTGACTTCAAATACATTTTGAATCTGCGCTGCCACATTTGAAAGCTTTTTGCTTTGTTTTTGTAACTCATTTATCATCGTTGCCATCGCTTTTTCCTCCTCAATTAATATTTTTTCTGAAATTTATTTCTAAAGTAAATAGCCAAGGAGTTCATTAGAAGGAGCATTCCTAATAATACAATGATTCCAGCTGCTGCTACATATTGAAACTCCTCTTGCGGTCTTGAAATCCAGTTAAAGATCTGAATGGGCATAACCGTAAATTTATCTAGTGGTCCTTCTGGAGTAAAGGCAACAAAAGTTAACGCTCCAATCATGATCAGAGGAGCTGTTTCCCCTATTGCTCTAGACAAGGCTAGGATATTTCCCGTTAAGATACCGGGCATAGCTGCAGGTAAGACAATACGGCGAATGGTTTGCCACTTAGTCCCCCCTATGGCAAAAGATCCATAGCGCAGTTCATTTGGTACTGCTCGAATCGCTTCTTGAGCAGCAACGACAATAATAGGAAGAATTAATAACGCCATGGTTAATGAGCCTGCTAAAATGCTTCGACCTAAATCCAAGTAACGAACAAATAAGGTTAATCCTAAGATTCCAAATACAATAGAAGGTACTCCTGCTAAATTACTGATATTAATTTGAATAAAGCGAGTGAACCAATTCTTTTTCGCATACTCTTCTAGGTAGATGCTGTCCCAACTCCAAGAGTAAAAGCAATCGGTGCAGTCAGCCCCACCATCCAAATCGTTCCCCAGAAGGCAGACTTGATCCCAGAGTTTTCAGGTTTACGAGAGGGATAGTTGTTAAAAAAATCCCAGTTAAGCCAGCCAATACCGTTCATAAAGATATCGATTACCAAGGCAGCTAATACCATAATTCCAATAAGAGTACTACATAGAAAAAACCCATATGAAAGCCGATTGTACCAACTACGGCGATGCAGATTTTCCTTAACCTTCTCCATGGATAGCTTCATGATTAGTACTCCTCCTTAAAACGTTTCGCAATCCAGTTAGCAATAATGTTCATCGCAAATGTAATGACAAACAAGGTCATACCTACTGCGTAGATCGTATAATAAGCTGTACTTCCAAAAGGTGTATCCCCTAAACTAACTTGTACAATATAAGCAGTTAATGTCTGAACAGGCTGCAACGGATCAAATGTTAAATTCGGCATAGCGCCAGCCGCAATTGTAACGATCATGGTTTCACCAATGGCTCTTGAAATAGCTAAAACAAATGAAGCAATAATTCCAGACAAGGCTGCTGGTACCACAATCTTAATAGCCACTTCTAATCTTGTTGAGCCTAAGGCGTAAGCTCCCTCTTTTATGGCTCGCGGAACAGAAGTCATGGCATCTTCACTGAGGGAAGCGATCATAGGAATAATCATAATACCTACAACAATTCCAGCACTCAAAGCATTAAATATTCCGACTTCTGGAAGGAAATAGCGTATGATTGGAGTGACAAAGGACAAAGCAAAGAAACCATAAACAATCGTCGGGACTCCTGCTAATACTTCTAAGATAGGTTTAATGATCCGACGAACACGATCTGGTGCATATTCACTTAGATAAATAGCACTTGCTAAGCCAATCGGCATGGCAACCAAGCTTGCTATGGTTGCTATGAGCACTGAACCTGCTACAAGGGGAAGAATCCCAAAGTTTTGAGGTTCAAATAGTGGAGTCCAATTGGGGTTGGTAATAAATTCGATAAAGGATACTTGACCAAAAAAATGAATCGTTTCTTTAAGAAGAGTATAGATAATTCCAAAGGTAACTAAAATAGAAAGCGTCGCGCAAATGAACAATAGTTTCGGTATAAGAAATTCATTGAATTTGCTTACTTTCATTGACAACCCTTTTTTTTGCTTAATTTCTTCACGAACGGAAGGGTATGGTGTAAATTTTTTAGGTTCCATAACTCGTTTCCCCTTTCACAAAACGGCTGAATCCTAGCATGGGCTCATTATACATGCATGAAAAGTGTGATGTTTATTACACCACACTTTTTTAGCATTCGATTCCAACCAGGCTAAATTAACTTATTCTATTTCAATGCATCTAACAGCGCTTTATTCTCATCATAAGTAACTTGAGGTAAGTTGATGTATCCAACTTCAAGAGCCAACTCTCCTACATGCTCAAGTAAGTAATATAAATAATCAGCAACCTGTGGCTTCTCTAAGAAAGACTTAGTATTAACATAGATGAAGATAGGACGTGAAAGTGGAGCATAAGATCCATCATTAATAGTTTCTTCAGTAGGAAGAACAGCTTCTCCACCAGCTTCCTTGGCAATCGCAACAAGATTTAGCTTATCTTTGTTTTCTGCGTAGTAAGCATAACCGAAGTATCCAAGTGCATACTTATCTTCTGAAATTCCTTTTACTAATACATTATCGTCCTCAGATGCAACAAAGTTCGAAGTGATTGTTTTTTCTTTACCGATAATCACTTCATTCCAGTAATCAAATGTACCAGAGTCTGTTCCAGGTCCAAATAACTTAATCTCAGCATCAGGATACTCAGCACGAACTTGGTTCCACTTTGTTACTTCACCTGTCCAAATCTTTGTTAGTTCTTCCACTGTTAAATCCTTTACAAAATCATTATCTTTACTAACCACAACAGATAATCCATCATAAGCAATCGGTAACTCTACATACTCAATTCCATTTTCTTTCGCAATAGCTGCTTCCTCATCTTTAATATGTCTAGAAGCATTACTGATATCTGTTTCACCAACTGTGAAACGTTTGAATCCTCCACCTGTTCCAGATACTCCTACAGTGACACGAACATCATCTTGAACTGAACGATATTCTTCTGCTACAGCTTCTTGAATCGGATAAACTGTAGAAGACCCATCTATTTGAACCTCTCCAGATAATTTCTCATTATTTTCTTTCACTACATTTTGATTTTCCGTTTGAGTTTGCTCTTGACTTTCTTCTGGTTGTGAAGATGTTGTTCCTCCTCCACAAGCGACAGTCACAATCGCAAGTAAACCTACAATAAATAGAACCCCCAATGTTCTCAAGTGCTTCTTCATATTTCTCTTTTCCTCCTCAAATGTCTACATTTTTTTCTTTACATCCTTATCATACAAGCTATACTTTAAGCCTATATGAATGAAATATTAAGAAATTGTAAAGAAAGTCCGCAATTCTTCATCAGAGTTTGATTTTTTGAGTCAAGAATGAACACAAACAAAAAAAGATAGAAGTCTTAAGACCTCTATCTTCTGTGATGCTTTTTGTTCTATTAGTTAGTTTAGATAGTTAGTTTAGAATGAACGATATTGTTCAATTAGATCTAATAACTCAGCAATATGCTCGCCGATAATAGGTAAGGTAATCACATGATTAAGCAAAGTGAACAACAGAGCTAAGAAAATGGCTGTTCCAAGAGTAAATCCTAAGCCACGAGATAAGCCTGCTAACAAATTTACCTTAATCACTTCTTTTTTATCAGTAAAATGATAAGCAATATCCCTTAAGTTTGACTGCACAATGATCGTTTCAAGATTTTTCACTTGTTTTTCGAGCAGGGTTACTTGTTCATTTAGCTCTTCTTTTTGAGTGCTTTTCACCTGATCACCTCATTCCATTACTCTATATCATCAACTTCATTATCAGGACTATCATCAGGTACGTTCACTTCATATTGCTTGTTTAATCCAAAGAAGACTTCTAGGATTTTCTTCGTGATGATCTGTGCGTGAGCAGGTTGACCCTGAGATTGAGATTTTTGCGATTCAGGAACGATACAAGCAAAGGCAATCTGAGGGTTATCCGCTGGTGCATACCCGACAAAAACAGTATTATTTAATCCTGGTTTCCCATTCTTAACCGTTTGGGCCGTTCCTGTTTTCCCTGCTACCTTGACTGAAAAGTTGCCAAATGTACCGGCTGCTGTTCCTCCTCCTGATGCTGTTACCATTTCCATCCCTTTTTGTACTACACGAATATGTTCTTCACTCATATCAATGCGATTTAGGATCGTAGGTTCACGCTGCATAATCACCTGACCCAATTCATTAGAGCTAGGTGCCCCACGTCGAATTTCTTTAACCAAATAGGGTTGAAGACGATATCCTCCATTAGCAATAGTGGATACATATTGTGCTAATTGCAAAGGAGTATAGTTATGATATTGTCCAATCATATAGTCAGCTAATAATCCTAAACGAGTATCATTACTTTTATAACCTTCATATTCATTCGGTAAGTCAATTCCAGTTTTGACACCTAAACCAAACTGTGAAAAATAGTAAAAGGCTTCATCAAAGGCTTCCTTGCGATAATATCTGCCGTTATTATAATTTGCCATCTTTAGCCCAATATTAAACATATAGATGTTTGAAGATTTTTGAATAGCTTCATAGGCATTTACAGAACCCAGCGGCTTCCAAGATCTTTTGGTTAAATTTCCGATTTGCATTGGGCGATCATTGATTCTCGTTTGGGGAGTAACAATCCCCTCATGTAAGCCCATTAGTACTGTAGCCATTTTCACTGTAGAACCTGCTGCATAGGAAAAGCCCCCTGTCCCCACCGTTTTTATACTATTGGACATTCCTAAGATTTCTCCCGTATTAGGATCCATCGCTACAAAATAAGCTTCATTAACGATATCATACCTCTTAATGGTATCTTCAATAATATCCTCTATAGCTTTTTGGAGTGTTAGGTCGATTGAAAGAACTAAATCATTTCCTCTTTGTCCCATTGTATGCACAGGTTCACCAATGGGCTTTTGCTTTTTATCAACATAGACCTCAATAACCCCTTCTCTGCCTCTTAGCTCTTCTTCATATTGCTGCTCAATATAACTGGTGCCAACCATTTCATCCATTCGATATCCTTTAGATAAGTAATAATCTACATTCTCCGCCGAAATGGGTTTGACTGTACCTAGAAAGCTTCGAAATACACTGCCATATTTGTACTCCCGAATTGGATCTTCTATAATATCTACTCCTGGAAGTTCATGAAGATGCTCAGCAACACGAGCCATCTCATCCTTGTTCAGTTCTTGTTTAATTCTCTGAGGTCTGAAAGCAACTCCTTCTTTCAGCTTTTTAAAAATCTCCTCCTGCTCCATATCAATAAGAGGAGCTAGCTTTTCAGCAATCTCTTCCCGGTTTTGATTCAAGGCAGCATTTAAAGTAAAAACAAGGGAGAACCCAACCTCATTGTAAACCATGATTTCGCCGTTTCTGTCCATAATCCATCCTCTAGGTGCTACAACAGAAACTTTTTTGACAGAATTAGATTCTGTTTTATTAAGGTATTCTTCCCCTTTCACAATTTGTACATAGCCCAAACGAAAAACTAAGGCAGAAAAAAGAAGAAAGGTAATTAAGAAAAGGACACTCAGTCTTAATGAAAGGTGATTTAATTTCTTTTTATTTGGCATATCCATAACATCCTTTATGATTTAAATCATTTATATTTTTTGTTACTTATTCGTACTTACCCTATTATAGCACGAATGATTTTTGCTTCCTATCGGTGTGCCTGTGTCAATGTTAAAAGATTATTAAGCTTCTATGATTAAAAAGAAGAAAAAATTAACTTAATCATCACAATAGCTTCATAATCTGCCTTTATTATTGAATTATATAGATAAAAGGAGGTTCATTATGACCAAATTCGTTTGCTGGATCACTGACCATGATAGTAAATTATTTCACTATGTCAATCAGTATTTAAAATGTAGCTTTTTAGATTTGGTTATGCCACGAATTACTCATCTAGGTGGAGCATCCTTCTGCCTTGCCTTACTACTTCTATTGATCTTTAGTACCCCCGATCCTTATCGCTTATGGACCTATCAAGCCTTGCTCTCCCTTATCTTAAGCCATCTGCTTGTCCAATTCATAAAGAGGATCATTCCTAGATTAAGGCCATATATTCGTTTTCCTGAGGCACATACCCTCCCTAACCCGTTAACAGATTATTCTTTTCCTTCTGGACATACAACGGCTATTTTCTCTATTTGTGTCCTATATGTCCTTCATGTTCCTTTCTTGGCTTTTTTTCTCCTCCCACTCGCATGTCTTGTGGGCTTATCACGGATGTATTTAGGATTGCATTATCCCACTGATTGTTTAATGGGGGCTTTCTTAGGGTCTTTCACCTCAATAGTGATTGTAATCATAGGGGGAATGTAACAATGGATCCCAAAATCATCATCCTATCTGAAGCATTTGGAGCTGGTCATACGAAAGTAGCGGAGGCAGTAAAAGAAGGAATTAAACTGACAAAACCAGATTGGCAGGTCGATGTCATCGAGTTAAGTTATTGGTTAAGACCTCATCTCAGTCGAGCCTTATCTCAAGTCTATCTGAAAACACTCCAATACTCTCCACGCCTCTGGGGACTCATGTATCAACAAAGCTTAGATAAACCAGTGATGCCTAAAATTGAGTTTCTTTTACATCGGGTTCTCTACACACGCATCATGCATTTCATCCATACCTATCAGCCTTCATTGATTATCTGTACTCATCCATTTCCCAGCACCGTGATTTCAAGATTAAAACGTATGGGACTCAACATCCCTTTATACACCATTGTTACAGATTTTGCGATACACGGTTCTTGGGTCTCTGATCAAGTAGATAGATACTTTATTCCCTCACCTAAGCTTACAAATGAGCTTGTATTAAGAGGGATCGAGCATAGTCAGATTTTTCCGATGGGGATTCCTCTTCATCCTCACTTTTGGAGCAAGAATAATAAACAAACAATGAGACACAAACTAGGTTTAGCTGATAAACCAACCATTTTATGTATGGGCGGGAGCTTGGGAATGGGAATTTCTAATGAATTTCTACATACTCTTCTGCCCTACCATAAAGAGATTCAATTCATGATTGTGGCAGGAAAAAACAAAAGCTTATTTCAATCCATACAGACACAAATATCTAAAAATAAAGTGAATGTTCAGCTCTATGAATATGTGGATCATATCCATGAACTAATGGATGCAGCCGATTTAATCCTTACGAAGCCTGGTGGAGTTACATGTGCGGAATCAATCATTAAACGTCTTCCCATGCTAGTAGTGAATCCTATTCCTGGACAAGAGGAAAGAAATCTTCATTTTATGATGGAAGAAAGAGCAGGAGTATTGATCCAGAATCCAACTGAACTTAAACATGTGCTAAATAAATTTTCTTTACATCCAGAGGCGGTCACATCACAGTTTCATGTTCAGCCTTTTTTTGCTGCAAATGGAGTCGTAGATGAACTGATCCATTCACTTTCCTAACATCATTTTATATTCAATGATCAAGGGAGCAACTATTCATTGACTCCCCTTGCTTCACTTTTTACCCTTCATTCTCTTCAAATTTTGATATATCTTTATTCGCACCTATAACCACGAGAATATCATTTGGCTCGATAACATCCTCTGCTCTAGGTGAAATATTTAGCTCTTCTCCTGTCTTTATCGCCATAATGTTGCAGCCATATTTAGCTCGGATGTTAAGTTGAAGCAGTGATTTCCCAACCATCTTTTCACTTGCTTTAATTTCAACTAGGCTATAGTCAGGAGACAACTCAATAAAGTCTAATACATTCTCTGATATTAAGTTATGGGCGATTCGAACTCCCATATCTCGTTCAGGATGAATAACTTTGGTTGCACCTATTTTAGATAAGACCTTTTCATGATAATCATTCTGTGCTTTCACAGTAATAAAAGGAAGTTCAAACTCTTTTAAAATTAAGGTGGTCAGAATACTTGCTTGAATATTGTCACCAATGGCTACAATAACATGATCAAAGTTACGAATTCCTATCTCTCTTAAAGCAATTTCATCCGTAGAGTCTAGTTGAACCGCTTGAGTCACAATATTCGCAAATTGACTTACTTTATGTTCACTCGTATCTATTGCAAGGACTTCATGGCCCAATTCAATTAGGGTTTTACAGATACTCCCACCAAAACGTCCCAATCCTATTACAGCAAATTGCTTTTTCATCGGTTCCCCTCCTCTTTTTCCATTTTAGCGAAGAGAGGTTGTTGAGACAAGCAATATGATCAGAACTATAGTATAAAAGACTCCATTCAAAAGACTAAAGCTTAATCTTTCTAATGATAAAATAGAGCAGTAACTGAGCATTTCCTAAAGCAATAATAAAGTAAGGCAGACTCTTCTTTTCTTCAAAAAAGGTGATGAGTGCCATAAACAAAAGAATACTAATGATCCTCCCTGCATTCAGGAACAGCTCTCGCCCCACCACATATTCAATGCGCCATTCTGCTGCATGCTTGGCTTTCCCGATAATATCATAGGTCATTGATATAAAAGGAACCATTAATATAGGAAAAGCAATAGAAATGACCACTCCATAAATCATTAATTTGGTAAAAGTTAAATGAAAAGCAATAATCCATACAGATAAGCTTAATAGAAGAGCACCAGCTAAGATTGATTTTATTCTATATTTTTGGGATATAAATCGTCCTGCCAGATAATAGACAACAAACGAGATAGCAGAAGTCACCAAGCTAAATGTTCCTAGTGCTAATTCGGTTCCTGCCGCAATATAGATCCAAATAAAAATTAAAAAAGCAAACGATCCTTCTCTAAGCCCTTGGGCAAAATTGGCCAGTAATATCCTCTTCCAATTTCTTGTGATTTCACTCCAGCGTAAAACATTCATTAATTTAAATTTTCCCTCAGCAGACCTTCTTTTTAAGAAGAAGCTAAGAATAATGGCGACAACAAATAACCCTAATGAAATACCAAAAATCAAGGTATATCCTTTCATGCCTTCTAGCTTGGTGATTAACCAACCCGCTAAAAATGGACCAATCATTCCTGCAAATGATCCCAATAACCCAAAAAAACCGTTAAATAGATCTCTTGTTTCTGGCTCTGTAATTTCAAAGGTCAGGACATTAAAGGCTAACCAATAAAAACCAAAACCTATTCCCAAGAGAACTCCTAAAATAATCACATATTGGACAGCTAACTTGCCTAACAATAAAACAACCAGATAAAAAATAGATAGAGAAAATACTCCAAGTCTAAGGACAATGATTCGATCAACTTGTTTCGCCCATCTCCCTGCAATGATAAAAACAATGGGCTGAGCAATAACAATCGAAAGATTATAAATCGCAATGGTCATATAATCGCTCTGCTGCTTCCACAAATAGATGTTGACGAATGTATTAGATAAAGCCACACTTAATGAATAAAGTCCACCTATCAATAAGAAGTAATTTAAATTACTTTACTTACTTTTGTCTTGCCCATTTACGAAACTGTCCTACTTTGCCCATGTTCAGTCTCCTTCCCCTGCCAGAGTCAAAAATTATTTTGGCTTTTTCCGGATACATTTATGCATATCCTTTCCAGACAAATAAATCCTTGTTCAATTTTTGTTAACGATTTCACAAAAATTTATACTTTCTTATTCAGTCAAAAAAATAGCCCTACACGATTCATTAAGAATCATGTAGGGCTATTTCTATTTTAAACGTACAATCTACAATTATTTAGCTGCTTCAAAACGCTTATTCACTTCATCCCAATTAACAACATTAAAAAATGCGTTAATATAGTCAGGACGTTTATTTTGGTAATTTAAATAATAGGCATGCTCCCAAACATCAACACCTAAAATAGGAGTTTTGCCCTCCATCAGTGGGCTATCTTGATTTGGTGTGCTTGTTACTTCAAGCTTTCCATTATGAACGACTAACCAAGCCCAACCACTTCCAAAACGAGTCAATCCTGCTTTAGTAAATTCTTCTTTGAAATTTTCAAAGCTTTCGAAAGTAGAAGTGATCGCATCAGCGATAGAACCCTTAGGCGCTCCACCACCATTCGGAGACATAACTTCCCAGAATAATGTGTGGTTGGCATGTCCACCACCATTATTACGAACAGCTCCACGAATACTTTCTGGAACAGCGTTCATATCCGCAATAAGGGCCTCTATACTCTTTTTCTGAAGATCTTCATGCCCTTCTAAAGCAGCATTCAGATTATTAATATACGTAGCGTGATGTCTTCCATGGTGAATTTCCATTGTTTGCGCATCGATATGAGGCTCAAGAGCATTATGTGCATAAGGTAATGCTGGTAATTCATGTTTTGCCATGATTAACTCCTCCTTGGTATGTATTCTATATCTTACTTCATTTATTATTATAGCGAAGATGAACTATTTTACAACTTCTATGCTTAGTCTTGACAAGGAAAACTAAATTTTCTCATTCTTCATTTAAAACAACAGTTATTCCGTACCTTCTAATGGCTTTATTAAAATTCTCGTCCCATCTACATTTTGAACAACAATTCTTGTCCCTTTCTTAATCCACTTACCTTCCGAAATAGCACTATACATTTTTCCATCAACAAGAATACTTCCTGAAGGGCGAAAATCGGTATCAGCAATTCCTTGTTTACCAACTAATCCAGCATACTCCTGGTTCATAGAGTTATAGCCCTCTTCACTAGTAAGGGCATCGTGAAGAGCTAATTTAGACCATAAATCACGCCGAGGAAAAAGCTTGAGAAAAAGCGAAGAACTAATCGTTCCTAAGACGAAGGCTGTAATCACCAGTAAACCGTACAAAAGGGTCGGCGAAGGCAGAGCAAGGGCAATTAACATTAATATAATCCCTATTCCCGCTAATGTCCCGTCACCAATTACCTTTCCATCTAATACAACTAATAATATACCTACTAAATAAATTCCAACAATCCAAAAAGCTAGCCCCTCTTGTACATGAGCCGTGAAATAAGCACTGATGGTTAGTAGACCAGTGATCGCAAATAAAAAGCGCCCCTTCACCAATACCTCTCCAAACAATAACAAAGTACCAATAAAAATAACCAAGAAGCCACCGATTGGAAGAAAAATAATTTGTTGTAGTGCATCCATTATTGATCATCTCCCTCTTTGATCTTACTTATACTTTCCCATAATGTAGACTTCCATCAGATGTGATTTTTATTCCCTGATGGTTAGAACGGGATTAACATTTCCATACTTATTCATACGTTAGTAGATCATTCAGGTTTCAAAAAAAAAACACTTATGTAGATGTACAATAAGTGGCGATTCTAGGGTATAGTATGTAAGTAAGGCATTTCCCGCGAATGCCGTAATTCCTTTATGTTTCTGAAACCCGCTCTCGCAGGTGGGCTCTTTCACTTAACCTTCCATCGTCCACTATGATACAGAGGCATGATGTTGGGGAAAGAATATTAAGATCCCTTCAAAATAGTAAGGTTCGAAACATAAGAAGGCTCACGTACAATGCAGGAGCACCTTGTTTTCTGTTCAATTAGATTGTATCTTAAAGTATTATTTGAAGCAATCTCAAAATAATGGTAGCATGAAATTATTGCAGTCAGGAATTTAGTCAGATAAGTTGGTGATATTATGTATCAAACTTTAGGTAAAGATGAACTATTGTTATTAGTAATTAAGCATATCAAAGATAATCATTACAAAGAATTTCATGAGCTGATTGATGAACTTCACCCTATCGATATTGCTGAGATTTATGTGGAATTACCTGTGAAACATCATGCCAAGTTCTTAAGCTTTCTTTCTTTAAGACAAATGGCTACTTTAATACAGGAATTAGACGCCAACTGGCAATTAGATACTTTACAAAAAATTGGTATAGAACGTTCCTCCAAGGTCATGAATTACATGGAGAATGATGATGTTGCCGATATGCTGTCCAATATGACGGTTGATGAAATTGAAGAATTACTTGCTTCTATGAGGGAAGAAGAGTCTAAGCATGTTCAGACGTTAATGCAATATCCCCCAGATACAGCTGGAGGTAGGATGACGAATCGGTTTGTATGGATTCGAAATTATTATACGGTTACAGAAGCGATTGATAAATTACGCACATTTGCTGATTTTGCCGAAACCATTTATTATCTCTATGTCCTAAATGAACATAAGAAATTAGTAGGGGTTGTATCCTATAGGGACTTAATTTTGGCTTCACCAAATGAAAAAATTGATAACATTATGTATAATCGAGTTATTTCAGTCCCTGTTGACATGGACCAAGAAGAAGTTGCTTCTATCATCCAGAAATATGACTTTATCGCAATCCCAGTCGTTAATGACCAAAATATCTTATTAGGGATTGTCACCATTGACGATATCATGGATATTGTAATTGAAGAGGCAAACGAAGATATTGGGCGCTTTGCAGCCACAGGCGGGAAGACCATCGACTTCAATACACCTATTTTCACGGCTGCGGCAAGACGCCTCCCTTGGTTAATCCTGCTCTTATTCATTGGTCTTGGAACTGGACTGATTATGAGTCGGTTTGAAGAAACCTTGGATACCGTTGTCATTTTAGCTTTTTTCTTGCCACTTATTGCAGGAATGACAGGGAATACAGGGACTCAATCGTTAGCCGTTGTCATAAGAGGGCTCGTTATTAATCAAGAAATGAATCGTTCTATTGTCTACAAATTGATTGCCAGAGAATTTGGTGTTAGTTTATTGATTGGTATTGTCTGTTCCTCTCTAGTCGGTGTGATATCTTATCTATGGCATGATATCTTTGCTTTAAGTTTAGTGATAGCCTTCTCTCTCATGCTTTCATTAATCGTGGGTACACTTGCCGGAACCATTATTCCGCTTATTTTATTCAAACTAAAGGTGGATCCAGCAGTAGCCTCAGGACCTTTTATTACAACCATAAATGATATCATTTCTTTACTGATTTACTTTAAAACAGCTGAGTATTTCTTGCTCCCTTATTTTACTTCTTAAAAACTCCCTTCATTGTTATCCAACTAAAAAAGCACCACATTCAGGTAAACCTGAGATTGTGGTGCTTTTTTTATTTTTTTTAGTACATTCACGTTTTCCTTCTTCTTACCCCACTCGCTTCGCTCCAAGGTAGGTCCTGCTCCAATATTTAGATTTTTTAGCATTAACAATATGAACACCTTTAGAAGGAGTGGTATGAATGATATTTCCATTTCCCATATAAATCCCAACATGTCCTACTACTTTATTGCTTTGATACCTTCCCGGCCAGTAAAAGAAAACAAGGTCTCCTTTTTGTAATTGAGATACGGGAATAAACCTGCCTTGATTAGCTTGTGCTCTTGAAGTACGCGGTAGGGTAACCCCATGTTGTCCAAAGACATGCCTAGTAAAGCTAGAGCAATCAAAAACGCTGGTGGTACCCGTGCTAGCTCCAAACTTATAAGGAGTCCCAAGATAATTCCTTGCAGATCTTATGATACGATCAGCCTGCGCCGCAGAAACTGTAGGGATATCCTCTGCTCCTTCTTCTACAGGAGCCTCTTCTAAATTTTCATTTCCAGGAAATTGAAACTCTTGTTCGGCATTTCTTATTGTCAATCCTTCATCTGTATGACTTACATTATATCCCATACCTAGGAACTTTTCTACGTCATCTATAGAAATGTAAGTATCGTCTTCTATTGTGATGACCGGCGTAGATAAAGTAATCTCTTCTCCATCAACAGTCGCTTGTGCAGAGTCTTTTGTCACTTGATGAATAACATCTGTAAAACCTGCTTGAATCGTATTTCCTTCTTCCTCGACCTCATAATCTAATAAAGTAAGAATTGCTTTTACAGCTACATATACTTTATTATTTAGTTCCCTGGAAGTAACCGAGTGAGAATCCTCATTTATTTTTATGGAAACCTGCTTTACTTCCGTGTGATTTAAAGAATCTTTTGCTGCATTTCCTTCAGTTTCCTCATTGATCCCGTTACCTTCACCTTCCTGATTTTCTTGCTGTTCAACCTCAGTAGGAGTTCCAACTTGATTGGGTTCAACAGCTTGAGCACCAAATGATTGATTCTCCTGATTCAAGGTTTGATTTGGTCGGTTTGGAGGAACGATTTGTTGAGCCTCAGGTCCCCGATTGGCTGGGGCACATGCTGTCATCAAAAGGATTAAAATCAATAAAATAATAAGCAAGCTACTTCTATTGTTTCTTATCATCATTTGTTCACTTCCTCATGTTCAGATTATAACTATATAATCTGAAATAAAGGAGGTTTTCATCCAAAGTAAACGCAGGAAATTATTGCCTTAATTTTTCACAACATCTTCCTGTTTTACTTCCATGATAATAGGAATAATCATAGGTCTTCTTTGGATTTTTTTATAGATAAAAGGCGCAATTGAATCAATGATTTGAGATTTAATGTTAGACCAACTTTTTACTTTTTGCACCATTAAGTCATCCATTAATGATTTAATTTTTGACTCTGTTTCCTTAATAAGATCCGTCGATTCTCTAACAAAAATAAATCCTCTTGAGATCACATCCGGACCCGATAAAAGTTTAAAGTTCTTCATATCAATAGTCATGACAATGACGATCAGTCCATCGTCTGAGAGCTTCATTCGATCCCTTAGAACAATATTCCCTACATCTCCTATTCCATGACCATCTACTAGCAAAGCTCCAGCATGAACCTTCTCACCAACGCGCGCTTCTTCTTTTGTAATGTGAAGGACCTGACCATTTTCTAATAAGAAGCCATTTCCCTTTTCAACACCCACTTCTTCAGCTAAATCCCGATGTTTGACAAGCATACGATACTCCCCATGGATTGGTATAAAATACTTAGGCTTTAAAAGTCTAAGCATCAATTTCATATCTTCACGACTACCATGCCCAGAAGCATGGATATCAAAGCCTTTTCCATAAATAACATCCGCCCCCATACGAAATAGCTGATCGATGGTTCGATTCACGTTAAGCGTATTTCCTGGAATAGGCGAGGAAGAGAATACAACCGTATCTCCAGGAATAATTTGAATGTGGCGATGTGCTCCACGAGCAATCCTTGCTAAGACCGCCATTGATTCCCCTTGGCTTCCTGTACAGATGATCACGATTTGATGATCTGGAATTCGGTTAATTTGATCTCCTTCGACTAGAGTTCCTTTAGGAACCTTGATATAACCTAACTCCTGTCCAATCTGAAACACTTTTTCCATACTCCGACCAAATACAGCAATTTTTCTTTTATACTTTACCGCAGCTTCTACTACTTGTTGCAAACGATATACATTTGAAGCAAACGTAGCGAAAAGAATACGTCCTTCTGCTTTTTGAAATACATCAAAAAGAGAGTTTCCTACTTTTTGCTCTGAGCCAGTATATCCTTCTCTCTCACTGTTTGTACTATCGGACAGCAAGGCTAAAACTCCTTCTTTTCCGTACTGAGCAAGCGCAGTATAGTCTGTACCATGACCAACAGGTGTGAAATCAAACTTAAAATCTCCTGTATGTACAACATGTCCCTCAGGTGTTGAAACAACCACACCTACCGAATCAGGAATACTATGATTCGTTCTAAAGCAACTAACCGTTAGATGCTCAAATTTAACGGGTTTCTCGCTGGAAAACGGAATCATTTTCGTTGTTCTAAGTAGACCATGTTCCTCCAATTTAGCACGTACCAACCCCAAGGTGAGCCTCTCACCATACAACGGAACATTTAATTGTTTGAGTATGTATGGTAATCCTCCAATATGATCCTCATGACCATGAGTTAGAAATATCCCTTTAACTTTATCTTGTTTTTGAACTAAGTAGGTTACATCCGGAATAATTAAATCTATACCAGGCATATCTTCTTCTGGGAATTTTAACCCACTATCAATGACGATGATCTCATCTCTATATTCAACAACATACATATTTTTTCCGATTTCATCTAAGCCACCAAGTGCAAATATTTTTACCGATTCTTTTTTCACGTTCTCAACTCCAGATATTCTAGTTTTTATTCTTATGCTTTACTTTGTTTCGTCTATGTCATCCCGTAAAGAATTTCACTATTTCTATTATAATGTAAACCTTCGTTCAATAAAAGTTTTTCCACATTCGCCTATATTTTTTCCTATGTATCACATTTTTTTACCTACAGACATACATGTATCAAGAAAGGCTCTCTTCGAAGGGAGGTATAATGATTGATCAATAAGCACTACAGAGGAAAAGCCAAGCAGATCGGTTTTTTAATGGGAGCTGGTCCCCGGGCCCCCATGCCAGGACCACCCCCTTATTATGGGCCCATGAATCCAATGCCTTTTCAATTTCCTGGAGGAGGCATGCCACCTGTTCAACCTCCCCCTCCCCCAACAGGAGGAGGCGGACTACTCCAAGGTTTAATGGGGGGAGCTGGTACGTTTGACATACAATCCATGATTGCTAATGCCCAAAAGATGATGGGAATTATTAATCAGGTCGGTCCCATTGTAAAAAATGTAAGTCCTATGCTTCAAATGTTAAAAGGGTTTGGTGCTGTCCAATCAGCATCAGAAGAGAGTGATGATTTGCTAACAGATATTGTTGATGATCAGCCTAAGGAAGTTAAAACAAAGAAGAGAAAAGAAAGCGGAAACCAATGAGAAAAAACCGCAAAAGAAAAGGTAAAAAGAAGGTCTTACCTTCTTAAATAATGATTAGTAAGCTTGGAGGAGAATGAACTATGGGATTTTTATTTGGTCCTCAAAGACCACCATCCTATTATAACCCTTATCATCATCCATACTATTCACCAGGATACCCAACGCCCTATGAACTACCTTATGACGGAATGGGAGCTCATCAGTACACAAATGTACCCTATACTCATCCCCAATCGCCCCCTTATTCGTTTCCTTATTACCAAAATGATCCTTGGTCCAACCTGCCTTTTAACGAACCTAACTTATATCACTATCCAGTATATCCAGACTATAGAGCTACTTCTCAGCCCCATTCACCCTATATATCGGCTCCATTTATCTATGAGGAACGAGAGGATACGATCCACAATAACCATTAACCCCTTATCTTCAACCTAATTAGGAAAAAAATAGAAGCTAATTCCTGTCAAAGAATTAGCTTCTATCTTTTAAACACCATTTAATCACTGCATCTACATCATCTACCTATTAAACAATATTCACCACTTGCTGTTGAATCGCATAGATAATAGCCTGAGAACGACTCTTAACATTTAATTTTTTATAAATCTTATTCACATGAATTTTTACTGTCTTATCACTGATACATAGTGTATCTGCAATTTCTTGATTAGTCTTTCCATCAACCAACAAATAAAGGACTTCCAGTTCCCTTGGTGATAAGCTGTCATGATTCGTTTCCTTTTTATTCGTTTCCATATTAATCGTAGGAGTGTCCACAGCTTCTTTTTTGAGCACAGTGGGAAGAGATTGTGTAGAGCATAGGGTTATTAGTTTTTTAGCCATAGATGGTGTCAGCATCGACTCCCCATTAGCTACAACTCGTACAGCTTGTACTACTTCCTCAGAAGGAGCATCTTTCAATAAATATCCGCTTGCACCAGCCTTTATTACAGCAAATAAATATTCCTCCTTATCAAACATAGTCAAAATCAAAACTTCAGTATCAGGTGATAGTTGCTTAATAATCTGGGTTGCCTTTACTCCATCCATTTGTGGCATATTAATATCCATTATTACTACATCCGGCTTTAATTTTTTAGCTAGATCTATAGCTTCTACCCCATTTGTAGCGATCGCAATGACTTGCATATCTTCTTCCAACTCAATGATACGTTTCATTCCTTCTAGTAACACTGTATGATCATCAACTAATAAAACTTTGATTGCCATCTTGAAAATCCTCCTTTTCATTTATAAATGGAATACTTACGATAATCTCGGTCCCTTTTCCAATTTGCGAATTTATTTCAAAACTTCCGTTGTGCTTGCTGACAAGTTCATTCATGTTCAGTATCCCGAAGTGTTTTTCATGTCTATTTCGAATCAAGACTTCACTTAAAGTAAATCCAACTCCATTATCACTAATCAGCATCTCTACTTTATCTACATCATATTGGAGAAACACCCCAACCTTACTTGCACGGGCATGTTTATAGACATTCTGTAATGATTCAGTGACAACAAGAAACATTGCCTCTTCAATCCTGTTTGAAGTCCTTTTTTGATGCTCACCTGCTGTCTGCATCCTGCATGAAATACCCGTAGCTAGCTGGAATTCCTCTAGCTTAGTCTTCAAAGCTGATTTTAGACCCACAGTTTCGATAGGATTTGGTCTTAAAGCATAAATCGATTGTCTTATTTCCCTTAAACTCACTCTTAAGCTATGTAGGCTTTCTTCTAACCATTTTTTAACCTGCTCCGGTTTATGTTCAAAAAAGCGTATTGATGTTTCTATTTGCATAGCAATAGCAGCAATTGATTGAGCAATTCCATCATGTATTTCTCTAGCCAAACGATTGCGCTCTTCAACAATGATTCTCTTTTCTCTTTCACGTATTAATCGAGTGTTTTTTGTAGCAGCAGAGGCTTGATTGGCTATGGTTTGTAAAATAGTCTGATCTTCTCTATAGTAGCTATAAGGGCGCTCTTTCCCCACCACAATCACCCCTATAACCTCATTTTCTAGGATAATCGGAACGGCCAATACAGCCGTCATCTTAAATTCACTAGACTTTTCTCCTGAAAAGTTTAATTTCGGGATGAGAATAGACTCTTGTTCCTCTAATACCTTACTAGTTACCAATTGTCCGATAGACAAATAAATAGACCTATTCTCATTTATTTCATAACCAAAGACTCTTTTTGGAATTAGATTTTCGTCTTTCTTTTCATAAATGATACCAAAAGTATACTCGATGACCTTTGATACTGCTTCTTGTATCCCATCTAATACTTCTTCTTCATCAATACTTTCATTCATTTTTTTTGAAGCCAAAAACAAAGTTTCTAATTTGTTTTTTTGAATGATAAGCTGTGTGATCACATGGCTTAGTACAGAAATCGAGATCAAGGGTAGAAAAAAGAAAACGACACCTATCACATCTGTAGATCTACCCTCATAAATAAAGAAATGAAACATAAAACCATAAAGCATGCTAACTACAATACTAAGTGAAACAATTTTACATTTCTGATACCACATTGCAAATGTAAAAGGCTGAGGTCTTAACCATAATATAATATCGACCAAGAAATTGTTTATGAGGGTGTAGACAGATAAAAAAGATAATAAATGAATAAAGCCAACCTGAAAATTTAGGAACAAATGAGGAGTAAAGATTTCCGTAATAGTCATCGCACACCATAAGCTTATCGTGTAATTCATAATATTATAGATAAACACTGTTGGGTGCCTTTTAAATAGATCCAAAGCAAAGATGACTAAACTAAACATCATGACCGTTTCAATATAACCATAAAAATAAGTACAAATATACAGGATAGGAAACTCAAGTGATACTAAGCCAATGGAGATGGGCATCGGGAAACGTTTTAAAATGAATAAAAATAATAAAAGTAAAAAAAAGGTTAACCCATCATTGAAATTATTGATTCGCAACTCAAAAAATTGTATTTCATAGAATAAAATTCCTAAACCAAGAAGAATAATAATTAAACTAATTTTATTTGCCTTCAAATGAAACCATGCCTCTTTCTCCGATTACGATTCTTTATTTCCCATTGAAGCCTAAAATTAAACCCATAAAAACCTATTGGAGATATATAATTCTCTATTCTTACACCATAATCCTGCTGTAAATTTCTTTCATTTATTTTTTTACATCTATTCTGTTAAAATGGATAAGGACATGTCGAAAAGGAGGGGAAAGAATGAACCGAAAGCTAATTTACAATGCATTGGGAATCTCTATGAAACACTTCATTGCAAAAAACGAATATCCATCGATCGATTCTTCCATCATCTCAGATAAAAATTGTGAAGAGATTCGCTCTCATTTGTATGGACTAGCTTCAGACGATGCTAAACTAAAGGAACAGATGGTTCGCTTACTCTCCCGTGGCATCATTGAAGAAGTTAGGGAAAAAGAAGATGCCTATATTTTCTTATTAAATATCACCTATAAATCTGAACATTATTTAGTTGAACTAAAATTGAAGCAATTCGAATGGTCTTTTACTTCTTTACATTATGTTGGAGAGGCATCAAAAGTAAAAAAATATTCAGTTTATGCAGGACTGGCAACTCTAATGATCGGATTTATTGCCTTTTTATTTTTCTATTTAGTGCCTCTACAATCATTAACACAAGAAATCGAACATGTAATAGATCATCAAGAATTGCCAGAGCCTCAAGAAATAAAAGAGAATAACCCGATAGATGTTTCAAATCTTAGCCTAGATCAAATCGAGAATGCTGCCTTACAACACCAGCATAAACTTATTCCGATCACAGAATATGATGAATTAAACCAGACGATTATGGAGCTAAAAGAAAGAGAAAAAGAAGCTACAGAAAAAAACCAAACGTCCGTTATGGAAGCACCAGAGAAAGTAAGCATCACAATCCGTCCTGGGATGCAATCAAGTGAAATTGCTACACTTATGTACGAAGCTGGTTTGGCAAGAAGCCAAAAAGAAATTTCACAACTGTTTACTGAACTACAAATCCACAATAAAATCAGAGCTGGTACATTCGAAATCTCAACAGATGCCACTTATTTTGACTTGATCAACATACTGACCAAACAATAAAAACAAAAAATAAGAACTAAAAAGAAACGCACTTACTTCTATCGTAAGTGCGTTTTCTTTTTTTGTATATAGGTCGTTGTTCCCTTGTACATCTTCTTATTGAAGATCCTCGTCAAAGCTTGTGCGGGGAATCATTTCTTCTTCATTCTCAGATCTGTCAATACGTGAGTCAATGGTACCTTCTTTGTAGGCGTCCATCGCCTGTTCATGTGTAAACATTGTCCCTTCCAATGGACGGGGTCCTTTAGTACTGCTTTCGTTCTCACTAAGCTGTTCAAAGCTTTCCAGTCCTAAGGAGTTATAAGCCATTAGTAAAGCTTCTGAGTTAAACTTATCTGCTGCATACTTTTCCTGATCATGATTCATTTGATTCCCTCATTCCAAATTTATTTTATAACTTTAGTATGAGCAAAATCATTTTTCCTTATGATTCAGTAGGAAATTATTTAGTAATTGTATGCACCGCTTGACCTAAAGCGACTTCTGATGCTTCCATTGTAATTTCACCAAGTGTCGGATGAGCATGAATGGTTAGTGCAAAATCTTCTAACGTAGCTCCCATCTCAATTGCCAATCCTATTTCTGCAATCAAATTGGATGCCTCAGCTCCTACAATTTGTCCTCCAATAACAATACCATTGGATTTGTCTGCAACGATTTTGACATAGCCTTCCGCAGCATTAAGCGATAAAGCTCTTCCATTCGCTCCAAATGGAAACTTGCCGACACTTACTTCATACCCTGCTTCCGTTGCTTCTGCTTCGCTTAGCCCTACACTTGCTATTTCAGGTTCAGAGAAGACGACAGCTGGGATTGCCTTATAATCAATGGCACTAGAATGCCCTGCAATGACTTCTGCTGCAACTTTCCCCTCATAAGAAGCCTTATGCGCTAGTGCAGGTCCCGGAACGATATCCCCAATAGCATAAATGTTAGCAACATTTGTACGACATTGATGATCTACCTCTATAAATCCTCTGTCATTTGTCTTCACGCCTGCCGCTTCTAATCCTATTTCATCAGTATTAGGTCTACGTCCCACAGTAACAAGAAGGTATTCTGCTGTTACTTTCTTCTCTTCTTCTCCAACCTTGTAAGTTACTGTTACTTCTTGATCATTTTGTTCCGCAGATAGAGCCATCGCTTTTGTAACGATTTCCACTCCAGCTTTCTTTAATGATTTCGTAACTGGTTGAATTAATTGTTTCTCAAACGCAGCAAGAATTTGTTTTTCTCCCTCTAAAATTGTTACTTGTGTACCAAATTTAGAAAAGGTTTGACCAAGCTCTACGCCAATATATCCTCCACCAATGACAATCATACTTTTCGGGATTTCCTTTAGGCTAAGTGCTTCAGTAGAAGATAGGATGCGACCTCCATAAGGAAAAGGCTTCAGCTCAATAGGTCTTGAACCAGTAGCGATAATGCAATGCTCGAAACGATAACGATTGGCTTCATAACCATTTAAGACCCTTACTTCGTTCTCACTAGCAAATAGAGCTTCTCCTTTTACAATCGTAACCTTGTTTCCTTTTAATAGTCCTTCTACTCCACCTGTAAGCTTCTTAACAATGCTTTCTTTCCAGGTTTGTACCTTTTCAAAATTAACACTTACAGACTCTGCCACGATCCCGTTGTCGCTTTCTTTTGAATGGATCATACTTTCGTATTGATGTGCAGCAGAGATCAATGCTTTTGATGGAATACAACCACGATTTAAACAAACTCCACCGACTTCATCTACATCGACGATTGTTACACTTTTTCCTAATTGTGCAGCCCTAATTGCAGCCACGTATCCTCCGGGTCCAGCCCCGATAACAAGTACATCTATTTCAGTGGTAAATTCACCAACAACCATGGTTACACCTCCATTACTAATAGTTGAGGATCTTCAAGCAACCTCTTCACATAGTTCACAAAATTTTGAGCTGTTGCACCATCAATAATACGATGATCGAAGCTAAGCGATAATGCCATCATTGGAGCGATAACAATTTCTCCATTTCTGACGATTGGCTTTTCAGTCATTCTGCCTGTACCTAAGATAGCAACCTCAGGATGGTTAATTACTGGAGTAAAGAACATTCCGCCAGCTGAACCGATATTGGTGATTGTCATGGTACTACCCTTTAACTCGTGTCCTGCTAGCTTCCCTTCTCGACCGCGGGTAGCTAAATCACGAATTTCACTAGCAAGCATCCAAATATTTTTACGATCAGCGTCATGTATCACTGGTACTAATAATCCATTATCTGTATCTGTAGCAATTCCGATATTGTAGTAGTGCTTATAGATAATTTCTTCTTTTTCATCATCAATCGATGCATTTAATGCAGGGAATTGGCGAAGTGCAGCAATCAAAGCCTTCACGATAAACGGTAAATATGTAAGCTTTACACCTTTTTGTTCGCCAAGTGCTTTCGCTTCATTCCTTAAAGCAACTAATTTTGTTACATCCACTTCATCCATAATCGTTACGTGTGGTGCCGTATACACGGATTTGACCATCGCATTGGCGATAACTTTACGGATTCCTTTTAACGGAACGCGCTCTTCTACTCTTTCTCCTGGGACAAATGTCTTTTGTACAGGATCTGCTTTTGCACTTGAAGTGGTTTCTACAGATGCCTCTACAGTTGGAGCCGCTTGAGATGCTACGCCCGTTTTCGCTGCTAGAACATCTTCTTTCGTAATTCTTCCTTTCGCTCCAGTTCCAGTTACTTGAGTCAGATCTACTCCTTGTTCTCTAGCAAATTTACGAACACTTGGAGTCGCTAATACTTTTTGATTTGGTACAGGTACAACAGCAACTGCTGATTGCTCTGTTTGCTTAGCTCCTGTTTCTTGCTTCACCACTTCTGCTTCAGCAGTTTTCGAAGCTGGAGTGTGTTCCTCTTCTCTGTGAGCACTATGGTCAGGCAGATTTGGAATTTCACCCTCTACGTCAATCGTCACTAGAGTGTCCCCTACGATTGAAACAGTTCCCTCAGAAACAACAATTTCTTTCACTGTACCGTTTACAGGAGATGGAACCTCGACCACTGCTTTGTCGTTTTGTACTTCAACAATAATTTGATCTTCTTCAATCTTATCGCCTGGTTGAATTAACCATTTTACGATTTCTCCTTCATGGATTCCTTCACCAAGCTCTGGTAGTTTAAATTCAAAATTGGCCACTGGATTTCGCCTCCTTTTCTAGAAATCTAATACTTGATTTATGGCTTTTACAATTCTCTTGGCATCTGGTAACCATTCATCCTCAATTTGAGCAAAAGGAAATACAGTATCAGGAGCCGTTACGCGTAAAACAGGTGCTTCTAAATGAAGAATTGCTTTCTCATTAATTTGAGCAATAATTTCTGCCGCTGCACCAGACGTTTTTTGCGCTTCTTGAACAACAATTGCACGATTTGTTTTCTCTATAGAAGTTAAAATAGTGTCTATGTCAATTGGTTTAATCGTTCTTAAATCAATGATTCTACTTTTGCCCCTCGCTCTTTTTCAGCAAGCTCAGCTGCTTTTAAGGAAGTATGAACCATCGCTCCATATGTAATAATGGTAACATCTGATCCTTCCTTCACTACATTTGCTTTTCCTAGTGGAATCGTATATTCTCCTTCAGGAACTTCTCCACGGAAGGAACGATACAACTTCATATGCTCTAAGAAAATAACGGGGTCATTATCTCTAATTGCTGAGATAAGCAATCCTTTCGCATCATAAGGATTTGATGGGATAACCACTTTTAATCCAGGTGTTTGAAGCATTAATCCTTCTAAACTATCTGCATGTAGCTCAGGTGTTTTTACTCCTCCACCAAATGGTGAACGAAACACAATTGGACTATGATAGCGTCCACCGGAGCGATATCTCATTCTCGCAGCTTGTGCAGCAACAGAATCAAAAACCTCAAAAACAAATCCAAAAAACTGTATCTCAGCTACAGGACGAAAACCTGTAAGACCTAGCCCAACAGCTAATCCCCCAATAGCAGATTCGGCTAACGGTGTATCAAAAACACGTTCTTCTCCAAATTGTTTTTGCAAACCGTCCGTCGCTCTAAAAACCCCACCATTATGGCCAACATCTTCACCAAACACAAGAACGCTAGGGTCTTTTTCAAGCTCCACTCTCATCGCATCTGTAATTGCTTGAATCATTGTCATTTGTGCCATATTACTTTGCCTCCGTCTTTCTGAACTCTTCTTTTTGTTCCCTAAGATCATCAGGTAACGTTTCAAACATTGAATCAATTAGTTCATCTACTGTCATTTTAGGTGTTTCATCTGCTTTTTTAATTGCATCACTCACTGTTTGTTTTGCTTCTTCAATGACCTTGTTTTCATCCTCTTCAGACCACAAGCCTTTAGCCTCAAGATATTTTCTGAAACGGATAAGTGGATCGTTCTTTTCCCACTCACTTGCTTCCTCATTTGAGCGGTAACGAGTTGGATCATCTCCCGCCATAGTATGTGGTCCAAAACGATACGTAAGGGTTTCGATTAGAGTAGGTCCTTGACCATTCTTTCCTCGTTCTACTGCTTCTTGCATCACTTTGTACACAGCAAGAATATCCATTCCATCCACTTGATATCCTGGGATACCAGCAGCTACTGATTTATGAGCAAGGGTAATCGCTTTTGTTTGTTTTTCGATAGGAACTGAAATCGCATAACGGTTATTTTGCACAACGAAAATGGCAGGTGCTTGGTAAGCTCCAGCAAAGTTTAGACCTTCATAAAAATCACCTTGTGAAGTTCCACCATCACCTATATACGTAACAGCTACTTTCTTTTCTCCTTTAAGCTTGAAGCCATAAGCAACTCCTGTACATTGAACAATTTGAGCACCGATAATAATTTGTGGCATCAGGACGTTAACACCTTCTGGGATTTTTCCACCAGCTTGATGTCCTCTAGAATATAAAAAGGCTTGATGCATTGGAAGCCCATGCCAAACGATTTGAGGAATATCTCTATAACTTGGTAGAATGAAGTCCTCTTTATCAAGAGCAAATTGTGTTCCGATCATTGATGCTTCTTGTCCAGCAACTGGAGCATAGAAGCCAAGTCTTCCTTGTCTATTTAAACTAATTGCTCTTTGATCCCATACTCTTGTAAAAACCATTCTTCTCATTAATTCTCTAAGTTGTTCATCACTTAGCTTTGGTTCTAATTCTGAAGAAATAATTTTACCATTCGGATCTAATACTTTAACTGTATTAATTTCCATCGAACTTGTTTCTTTAACATCTGTACTCATCGGAAATCACCTCTCTGAATAAATGCATACCTTTTTTTATTGTTAGCTAAACCATCCAAAACATGTATTAAGGGAAATGTAGATTTTTCAGCTAACTATCACAGTATATTTTTTTCTATATAACACGATACCTAACAATTCATTATTATAGTTATTTTTTTCTTTAAGGTCAACGGATTTTGGCATATAATTAAAAAATATATTATATTAATACAGATCTGAAGCTTATATATAACACATGAAACAAAAATCATTAAATTTACAGAAAAGTGACAGAAATCTGAATTATATTTTACCAAGGAAAGGAACATTTTTATGGATTCAAGTCTATATACAAAAAGAACAATAATTAAGCACTCCATTTGTAGTAAATATCTAAATGAAGATCGACAAGTACGGGTCTACCTCCCTCCTGGCTATAATGAATTGCTCTCTTACCCCATTGTCTATGCTCAAGATGGACAAGATGTTTTTATGTATGGAAGAATCGCAACGATAGCAAATTACTTAATTTTAGAAAAAAATATGGAACCCATTATTATAGTTGGTGTCGATGTAGATAAACAAAAAAGAACCTCTGAATATGCGACAGATGGCAACCAAAATTCTGCATATAAAAATTTTTTCACCAAAGAGCTAATCCCGTTTATAGAAGGAATCTATCCTATAAAAGGCTCCACTATCCAGAGGCTCCTTATTGGTGATTCATTGGGAGCAACCGTTGCTCTAGACTTGGCTCTTGAAAACAAAGAATTGTTTCAGCACGTTTTAAGTTTGTCAGGCGCTTTCTTCACCCCAACAGAAAAGCAAATTATGAACCATGTAGATTTAGAATGGTTGCATCTATGGATGATCGTTGGTCTTCAAGAAACAGAAGTAGACACAGAAAGAGGAATATTTGATTTTCTTCAAGTTAATCGAACTACTCAACGTTTACTCACTGAAAAAAAAGCAAAGCTATATTATAATGAAAAGAATGGGCAACATCTTTGGGGCTTTTGGCAGCAAGAGTTACCAGATGCTCTGTTATACTTTTTTCAGGAGAATGTGTAGTCACTCTTTTATTCCTTTTCTGTATAACATAAAAACAGGAAGGAAAATACGTATTCATTAGGATGATGCAATCATGAGGTTTAGAGATCTTTACTTAAACACAGAAAGAATTAAGCAGCTCTCTAGTAGTGATACAGTATATAAACGAGGCAAATCCTACTGGATGAATGGACATGTAACCAAGCTGCGTAGTGAAACAAACCATTTGTGGAAGGCAAAGGTTATTGGTTCTGAAATATACAATGTTTCCATTGACTTTGATACCCATGAACAGATCAATGCTTATTGTGAATGTCCTGCTCACTACTCGTATGATGGCTTTTGTAAACATATTGTCGCTGTACTATTTAGAATGAAAGAGAAATGGGAGGAAGAGGCAGGTTTCTTATCTGAATATAAAGAGCTTGTCACACCTTCTCAAAAAACTAAATCCATATTAACGAAAAACACTATCCATACTCAGCAAATGATCAAGCTCTTCGATAAGTATCGCGAAAACAACAAAAATCCTACAAGACGTGAAGATTTGAAGGTAGAATTTATTTGTAATATCGTACCTGTTTTTCGCTCCCCTTCATTATTCAGTGTGGAAATGAGAATAGGAACGAAACGCCTCTATGTCGTACGACAAATAAGAGAGCTCTTAAAAAGTGTCAGTAGGAAACAACACAGCTTTTTTACTGCCAATTTCTCTTATGAGCCTTTTGAACAACAGTTTACAGAAGAAGATCAAGCCGTCATCGATATTCTAATTACGATTATGAACAATGAAGCATTTTATAAGGAGTCTTCAAGTGGTTATGCATTCTCTCAACATGATGAGCGTGCTCTCAGAATCCCACCTTTTTTGGCAGACTCGTTTTTTACTCATATCAGCAAGTGTCATGTTATTTTTTATGGAAGCAAACCCGAAGAAACTCTTTTGTTTAAAGAAGAACTACCTTCTTTTTCATTCCAATTACATGAATGGGATAAAGAAGAAGGCTTCCTATTAAAGATGAAAGATTTAGAAGAAGCGAATTTTCTTGAGGCTTACAATTACATCTTGATTGAAAACACTCTTTACAAGGTTCCTGAAGAAACATTTCAGCTTTTATTTGACTTAAAAAAAACAATTCCTCAGGCTGAATTAAGGATAGAAAAAAAGGATATTGAGGGAGTTATTTCTCATGTTATTCCTAGTCTAAAAACGATTGGACGCGTAGAAATCGCTGACAACATCTCTGATCAGATTATAAATCCACCACTAAAGACCATGCTGAAAATCGATTTAAAAGAGCAGCGCCTACTAGTCCAATTAGAATTCCATTACGCTGATGTGATCATCACACCTCTTCATCAACAAAGCATAGGTAAAGAACAAAGTGGTTCTATCCTTTTACGCGACGTAGAGAAAGAGCAAGAGATCATGGATCTAATCGAAAGCACCTCTTTAAAGTGGAATGGACAGGAGATGTACATAGAAAAAGAAGAAGATATTTATTCCTTTTTATTTATTTCCTTACCTGAGCTAGAAAAGCATGCAGAGATTCTCCTAACCTCCACCGCTGATTCGATGATCTTTAAAGATCAACACCCCCTCAAAACAAAACTAGATATCAGTTCATCAACAAATCTATTAGAGGTCAGCTTTGAAATGGATGGGATTGAACATGATGAAATTATTCAAATTCTGCGCTCAGTTATAGAAAAAAAGAAATACTATCGACTTTCCGATGGAAGATTTGTTTCCTTGGAAGACGATCATTTTACTTCAGCACAACAGCTATTTGAAGAGTTAGGGATCCATAAAAATGAGATTCAAAAGCAAACGATTCAAGCCCCTTCCCTACGTGCTTTGCAACTTGACGAAATTATAAAAGAAGGCTCAGTAAAAATCGGTAAAGGATTTAGAAATCTGCTTAATCATATTAAACACCCCGAGGATTTAGAGTTTAAAATTCCTCACCATATCGATTCGATTTTACGTGATTATCAAAAATTCGGTTTTCAATGGCTGAAGACTTTGTCTTTTTATCATTTTGGAGGGATTCTAGCAGATGATATGGGCTTAGGTAAAACGCTTCAAGCTATCACTTTCATCCTATCTGAGAGTGAAGAACAGGTCGATGCTAAAAGAAAAACTCTCATCGTTTCACCTGCTTCCCTTGTCTACAACTGGAAGAGGGAATTTGAACGATTTGCACCTGATTTGAAAGTTCAAGTTATGAGTGGTGACCTGAATGAAAGAATGACAACGATGCAAAGTTCTTTAGACTTAGACGTGCTTATCACCTCATACCCACTCCTTAGAAGAGATATAGAATTATATGAGGATCAACATTTTCATACTTTCATTCTTGATGAAGCACAAGCTATAAAAAATGATCAGACTCAACAATCACAAGCCGTTCGCAAAATTAGGGCAAAGAATCGATTTGCTCTAAGCGGCACCCCCATTGAAAACTCTCTTGATGAACTATGGTCGATATTTCAAGTGATTCTGCCTGGGCTGTTTCCAAGCAAACAAGGCTTTAAACAACTTGAACATAAGAAGATCTCCAAATTGGTCAGTCCCTTTATTCTGCGAAGAATGAAAAGGGATGTATTAACTGAGCTTCCAGATAAAATTGAATCGATTCAAGTTTCTGAATTGACAAAAGAACAAAAGGAACTATATATAGGCTATTTGGATAAAATCAAGCGTGAAACAAGAGAAAGTTTACTTCAGGGTCAGTTTCAAAAAAACCGGATGAAAATTTTAGCAGGTTTGACAAGGCTTAGACAGCTATGCTGCCACCCTGCCCTCTTCCTAGAAAATTATAACCATAGTTCTGGTAAATTAGAACAATTATTGGAGCTTGTTGACGAGTCCCTTTCTAACAACAGACGAATCTTAATTTTTTCTCAGTTTACCTCCATGTTAGAAATTATTAGACAAGAAATTGAACATAGATCCATTGATTATTATTATTTAGATGGCAAAACAGAAAAACAAGAACGTGTGAACATGACAGAAAAATTTAATAAAGGAGAGCGTAGTATTTTCCTTATCTCTTTGAAAGCTGGAGGTACTGGTCTAAATCTAATTGGAGCAGATACAGTCATTCTCTATGATCTATGGTGGAACCCAGCTGTTGATGAACAAGCCGTAGACCGAGCACACAGAATGGGACAAAAAAACGTCGTGCAAGTCATACGTCTAATTACTCATGGCACAATTGAAGAAAAAATATTCGAATTACAACAAAAGAAAAAAGAATTAATTAATCAAATTATTCAACCTGGAGAAGCAATAATTTCTAGTTTGTCTGAAGAAGACATCCGCGATTTATTAGAGCTTTAAATTAGAGCTTTAAACTAAAACTTTAAAAAGGATACGAGGAGAATTTTAAGTTCTCCTCGTATCCTTTTATTATTTGGCTTACAGGGATATTGAGTTTACGCTCTACATTAAATAGAAACTGTTTGCAACAAAAAAACTATCGAGCGATCGATAGTCCTTTTTATTTATATTGATAAGGTTGTTATATCTTCAATATGTATGGAGCGGGTGATGGGAATCGAACCCACGCTACCAGCTTGGAAGGCTGGAGTTCTACCATTGAACTACACCCGCATATTTACTTAATGGCGTGCCCTGAGAGATTCGAACTCCCGGCCTTTTGATTCGTAGTCAAACGCTCTATCCAGCTGAGCTAAGGGCACCTGTTAAATGGTGAGCCATGAAGGACTCGAACCTTCGACCCTCTGATTAAAAGTCAGATGCTCTACCGACTGAGCTAATGGCTCGCACTAAGAAGTATAAATGGTGCCGGCGAAAGGAGTTGAACCCTCGACCTACTGATTACAAGTCAGTTGCTCTACCAACTGAGCTACACCGGCATAAAAATGGTGGCTCGGGACGGAATCGAACCGCCGACACGAGGATTTTCAGTCCTCTGCTCTACCGACTGAGCTACCGAGCCAAATGTTTATTTTATATTAATGGCGGAGCTGACGGGATTCGAACCCGCGGTCTCCTGCGTGACAGGCAGGCATGTTAGGCCTCTACACCACAGCTCCATACAGAGTAAAATAAACATTTTCATTT
>NZ_BAMO01000044.1 GCF_000615945.1 Caldalkalibacillus mannanilyticus JCM 10596 | reverse complement strand
TATTTCGAGGTCATTTTTTTCTTTTTATCCTAGTGATCAAGACAATAAGTGCAATGATAATGAGGGCTACGGTTGTTACGACATGAGTCCAAACAGCGTTTTCTAGTTTAAAGGCAATAAGACTTTTTTACTTGTTTTATTATAGGCAGCCATATCAAAGTATTATATACCAATATTTGTCTTTAATTTTAATAGGGGGGAGAATATATGTCAAGTTTATTTGCCTTACTATTTTCCGTTTCCTCCAATAGATAAAGCAGACTTCCTAAAATGGAGTTTCCACTTCACCTTGAACACGATTGATTTTAAATCGATTTAATCAGCCCGCCATCTACCAAGAATGTGCTTCCTGTCATATATGAGTTGGCATCAGAAACTAAGAAAGCTACCACTTTGGCAAATTCATCTGGCTCGCCAAATCTGCCTAGAGGGATTGATTCGAGTGATTCTGCTTCTATTTCTTCTCTCGTCATTCCTAGCTTATCTGCTTTTACTTGATTGAGATAGGCTAAGCGATCGGTAGCAATTCGCCCCGGTGCTACGGTATTAATCAAGATCTTATGGGGGGCAAGTTCTTCTGCCAAGGTTTTGGCTAAGCCCACCATTCCTAATCGGAATGTATTGGATAAGATCAAGCCGGGGATCGGCTGCTTGACTGAAGAGGAAGCAATGTTGATGATTTTTCCTCCGGCTTCCTTTAAGTCTGGCAAGACCTCACGAATCATTCGAATCGTGCTTAATAGATTAAGTTCAAAGGCATTTTGCCAATCTTCATCAGTGAGCTGTTCAAAACTACCACTTGGAGGACCGCCGGCATTATTGATCAAGATATCTACCTTGCCATATACGTTCCTAGTTTCCTGCACTAATCTGTGGACATCCTCTGCCTTCGTGATATCTGCTGTACAGTAAGAAACCTTTCCTCCTTGAAGGGCTTCTAGCTCTTGTTGAACCTCCAGTAACTTGTCTTGGTGACGACCATTTAGCATAACATGTGCTCCTTCTAAGACTAAGGCTTTCGCTATCGCCTTTCCTAGACCTTGGCTAGATGCCACCACTAAAGCAACCTTTCCCTGCAAATGTAAGTCCATCCCTTTTCACCTCTCTATTAGCTTTGTTTTCTTTTTTTAATGGCTTCTTTTCCTTATTGTTCTTCTTTTTTACTGTTCTATATCTATGCAGATGTTTCACTTACTTTACATGATTCGTTAAACGTCCAATCCCTTCGATCTCAATTTCTATGTGATCTCCCGTTCTTAAGTTCCCGATCCCTTCAGGCGTTCCCGTAAAAATAACATCTCCCGGTTCTAGAGTCATAATATGTGATACATACTCAATAATTTGAGGAACAGGGAAAATCATATCACTGGTATTTGAATTTTGTTTTAGCTCTCCATTTTGCCATAAGCGAATCTGGAGCTGAGTGGGATCAAGCTCAGTTTCGATGTAGGGTCCTAGTGGTTTATAGCTGTCAAAGGATTTAGCTCTGGTAAACTGCCCATCCTTTTTTTGCAGTCGTCGATTGGATACATCGTTTCCACAGGTGTAGCCTAAGACATATTCTTGATATTCGCTTGCAGCAATGTTCTTCCTTTCTTGCCGATTACAATGACTAGTTCCGCCTCATAATCAATGGGATCTTCCTGATTATTTAAGTGGATGGTTTCATTTGGACCAATTATAGCAGATGGAGAACACATAAAAATCATGGGCTCTTCAGGAATTTGCTTATTCGTTTCTTTCGCATGTAAAGCGTAGTTCAACCCTACACAGATCAATTTTCTCGGCTGAATAGGGGCTTGCAATTCTACATCGTTCAGAGGAATCTCTTCAGCAGATTCTTCATATGCTCCAAAAATATCTCCACTAAGAGGTATCACTTTATTCTCTTTAATCACGCCATAACGCACTTGATCCTGATACTTAAATAATGTAATCTTCATCCTACACCTCCAAATATCCTTTCTTCATCCATTCTTCATCTGAGCCTTGTTCTCCTGCTAGTATCACCTAAATTAAGTCAATCGCTTCCAATACACTAAACTGTTAAATTAGGGAGCTTTGGTTTGCGCTATGAAGCTGCATTTGCGATAATTTAAGTAGAAATTCATTTGTACTGGAGTGAAACTATGAGTTATTTAGAAGCTGAAACAGAAAAACAAATTTTTTCCTTTATTGGTTCCTATGCTGAGCCAGAAGCATCTGGAGTCTATGTATGTTCCTATCAGCCCTCAACCGGAAAGCTTACACTATTAGATGGGGTAGCCGATCTTAAAAATCCCACCTTTCTAGACATCCATGGAGCGAAGCAGAAACTATACGCCATTACTGAAAAAACAGATTCGGCAGGAAATCGATGCGGTGCAGCTGTTTCTTTTACATTTGATCCTGAGACAGGCAAGCTCAGCAAATTGAATGAAGAAGTCACTGTCGCTGGTCCTACCTGTCACATTACTTTAGATCGGACAGGGACATGCTTAATGGTGGCTAGCTATCATGGCGGTATGATCGGTCTATCTCCTCTTACACAGGATGGACAAATTACAAAAACAAGTGATGTACAACAGCATCAAGGTTCTAGCATCCATCCAGTACAGAGCCAAGCACGTGCGCACTCCGTAAATGTAGACCCTAAGAACCGTTTTGCGATCGTTTGTGACCTTGGTACGGACACGTTACATACCTATAAGCTGGACCTTGATCATTATAAGTTCATTCCTCAAGGAAAGGTAAAAGTAGCTGCTGGTGCAGGACCACGACATTTTGTTTTTCATCCTTCTCAGTCCTTCGGTTATGTCATTAATGAATTAAATTCGTCAGTGACGGCTTTTTCCTATGATCAAGAAGAGGGGAAACTAACAGAAATTCAGACTCTCTCAACCCTTCCAGACGATTATAAGGGTGAGAATGCCTGTGCCGATATTCATATCTCTCCCGATGGCTTGTTCTTATATGGATCTAACCGTGGTCATGACAGTATTGTCGTCTATGGCATTGAACCGTCTACAGGTCACCTTCACCTTATCGAGCATGTCTCAACAGGAGGGCAGCATCCACGCAACTTTGCCCTTTCTCCAGACGGACATTTTCTTCTGGTTGCCAATCGAGATACGAACGATATTATTACCTTTGCCAGAGATGCCGAAACAGGAAAGCTTCACAGAACAGAGCATACGCTCCAGCTTTCCAAGCCTGTCTGTATTAAATTCGCTACGCTCTAGAGTAGGATTGACTCAAGTCAGCTGAACACGGCAGAACAAAGAACACATAGAGAACAAGAAAAAAGCCCTTTCCAAGCACCCATCTAACAGGAAGATGATCAGATCATCACCTGAATAGGATGGTTAGCTTAAGGAACAGGGCTTCTTTTCTGCTCTTTTTATCACGTTCTAATCGTCAGATGAAGTAAAAACTCCATCTGATGGAAGTCTACTTCAAACTAGACCCACCACATTTGAGTAAGTGGTTCTTTTAACAAGACCTGCTGTAAATTACTAACCGCCTTCGTGAATCCTTCGTCAATCGACATCAAGCCATCTTCATGCTCAATACTAACGACATAATCGTATCCTACCAAGCGAAGTGCACTCATCATATCTGCCCATTCTTTAAGATCATGACCAAAGCCAACGGTTCTAAACTGCCAAGCACGATCAAGCATCTGAGTATAGGATTGCATATCCGTGATACCATGCTTATTCACATTGATCGGATCGATCGACGTGTCCTTCGCATGGAAGTGATGAATCGCTCCTTCTCGTCCTAAAATATGAATGGCTTGTACTGGGTCAATTCCTTGCCACCACATATGACTAGGGTCTAAATTAGCTCCTATCACTTCTCCAGCTTCCTCTCGTAAGCGAAGCAATGTTCCAGGACTATGAACAGAGAATCCACCGTGAAGCTCTAGACCGATCTTGACATGATGATCACTAGCAAATTTACCCCATTCCTTCCAATAAGGAATGATTTTCTTCTCCCATTGCCAGGTCAAAATTTCTTGATAATCATTGGGCCAAGGAGCCACAGGCCAATTTGGGTACTTTGCCTCTTCATGATCCCCAGGGCAGCCTGAGAAAGTGTTGACCACTGGCACTTCGAGCTTTTCTGCTAACTGCACTGTTTTAACAAAGTTATCATGAAATTCTTTGGCAATCGCCTTTTGAGGATGCAATGGATTTCCATGACAGCTTAAGGCACTAATCATAAGACCTCTAGATTCAATCGCTTTTTTAAAGTTCTGTAACGCCTTATCATCTTCTAGAAGCAGATCTGGATTACAATGTGCATTTCCTGGATAACTACCAGTTCCTATTTCTACGGCTTCTAGCCCCTTGCTTGCAATATAATCTAAAGCTTCTTCAAAAGGCTTCTGTGAGAATAATACAGTAAATACTCCTAATTTCATGCTCTTATACCCCATTTCCTAAGTAATTTATGAAAAATAGATGGCTTTTCCTGTTTTCGAAGACTCGTAAATCGCTTCTAATATTTCTGTTACCACTAAGGCTTCTTCCGCTTTGACATAAGGTTCTGTATCATTCAGAAGACTTTCAATCCATAATCTTGCTTCAAGATCAGCAGCGCTCTCAGCATCTCCTGAGTAAAAAGCAACATCCCCAGCACTATTAGCCACTTTCTCTACAAATAGCTTGCCATATTTTTCACCATTGATACGCAAGCCATCTTCCATATCAGCCCCGCCTTCTGTTCCACACAGAACGGTCTTTGCTTCACCTTCTTGTAAGGTATTCAGCGCCCAACTAGACTCTAAGATGATGGTTGCTCCATTTTCCATTGTGATGAAGCCAAATGCTGAATCCTCTACATTAAATTTAGCTGGCTCCCATGGTCCAAATACATTAGCAGGGCTTTCTTTCTTCCCTAGCTTATGAAACACACTTCCTACAACACTTCTTGGTTTATAATTGTTCATCAACCACAAGGTCAAATCTAGGGCATGGGTACCGATATCAATGAGGGGACCCCCTCCTTGTTTCTCAGCATCCAGAAAAACTCCCCACGTAGGAGCTGCCCGACGTCGAATCGCCAACGCCTTGCCTAAATAAATTTCTCCTAAATCTCCGTGCTCACAAACCTTTTTTAAATACTGACTGTCTGAACGAAAACGGTTCTGATACGAAATAGAGAGCTTTTTCCCTGTTTTCTTCGCTACCGCTAACATTTGACGAGCTTCAGCTGCTGTCTTCGCCATGGGTTTTTCACACATCACATGTTTTCCAGCTTCCATAGCAGCTATACTGATTGGAGCATGTGAATCATTAGGTGTGCAGACATGTACAACATCAATCGTTTGATCCTGCAATAGTTCCTCATAGCTTTGGTATACCTTCGCTTCTGGGATTCCAAATTCCTGTGCTGCCTTTTGAGCTCTTTCTGTATCAATATCATAGAAGGCAACCAGTTCTACTTGCTTTAGTTTTTTTAGGCTGGGTAAATGCTTTCCTGTAGCAATCCCTCCACACCCTATCATGGCTATTCTCACTGTAGGACTAGACATAGATGCTCCTCCTTACATTTATCATTAATATAATTACATCATATTACGTTATCCTGTATAATTAAATGAAGTATATTACAATTACATGAACAATCTGACTGTTTTTGAAAGGAGAAGGAAATTGACTCATTTTCAACCTGACTTTGCCTGTGAAGTGCTCGATTGCGGCTATGCTTATCATAGCACTAAACCCTACCATTCCATTCATAAGGACGGCTTAAAGGTGTATTTATTTCGCATTCAAACAGAAGGGACAAGTCAAACCAGAATAGGCAAGCAATCCTTCACTCTTGAAGCGGGTGACCTTATTGTATGTCATCCAGACGATTATTACGAGCTACACATTGATTCCGAAACACAGCCTCTAAATGAAAGAAAGATATTATGTGCTGATTATTATTTATATTGCAAGGCAGGAGCTTGGATGGATCATTGGTGGGCAACCATCTCCCCTCGACCTCGCCGAATCCAAGTCCCGATCTATGAAGAAATGGTGACATTGTTCCGGCAAATGTCTCTGGAAGAGAGAAGAGCTACCATGGAATCGAAGGAGATGAACTCTTATTTTATGCAGATTCTCTGCCGCATGGTGGATCGAATCATTCGAGAGCAAACCACTTCTAAGGGAAAGAATATTCTTGCCTATCGAATGAAGCACTATATTGAGGAACATGCGACAGCGCCTTTTAAGCTTGAAGATGTTGCCGATTATATTGGATTAAGTGTGTCCCGTACCGTGAGCTTATATAAAGCTTTTTTTGGACAAAGCATCATGCAATATGCTCTGGAGGTACGGTTAAACATGGCTCGAGATCGTATTTTATTTAGTCCCATGTCCTTGGAGCAAATTGCCGATTTGTCTGGCTTTGCCAACTACACATATTTTCACCGTGTGTTCAAAGCCAAATATGGAATGTCTCCGCGAGACTTTAGAAATTCTAGATCAATATAAAGTAGACTTCCATCAGAACTATAGAACTGAAAAAGAAAAGTCCATAAGGAAGCTGCCCCTGTTCAGGGAGCACTTGCCTCATGGACTTTTTCATCTATGCTATTTTCTATCCCTTTTCCTTATAGAGCTGCTTTAGCCGCTTCGACTGGTGCTTCATAATCAGGGTGGTTTGTTGCTTCAGAAACATATTCTGCATAAACCACTTTATCGTTTTTATCAATTACGAATACAGCTCTAGCAAGTAAGCGTAGCTCTTTGATCGCTACTCCGTAAGCTTCTCCGAAAGAAAGATCACGATGATCGGACACAACCTGAACTTTATCCACTCCAGCTGCTCCGCACCAACGTTTTTGAGCGAAAGGTAAGTCCACACTTACAGTAAGGATCGATACTCCCTCTAAAGATGCTGCTGCTTCATTGAAACGACGAGTTTGAGCATCACACACACCTGTATCAACAGATGGAACCACACTAATAATACGAACCGTTCCTTTTGAACTATCCAGTGTTACTGGAGATAAATCGTTTGCTAATACTGTGAAATTAGGAGCTTGATCTCCTACTTTTACTTCGTTCCCTAATAAAGTAACTGGGTTGTTCTTAAATGTAATATTCGCCATTTTTTCATTCTCCTCTACGAGTTAATTTCATCTTTTTTAGTAGCTTTTCTTAGGACTCACTTTCATCAATCACACGGTTTACTCTCTTTGTTAACATTTTCATTCCGCCGTCTCCAGCCTGGAAGTGGCGCAATTGTCCTGTCTTATCAAATACATAATAGGCAGGTACATATTGATTCTCGAAAGCATCCGTTAAATTATGTTCACCGTCAACAAAAAGAGGCTGAGAGATATCATGCTCTTTTGCTACTTTGGTGACTTCTTCAAGATCTAGATCTTTTTCTGAACGTGGCATATGTACTGCGACAACATTCAACTTATCCCGATATTGATCCCGAAATTCGTTGATTTGAGGCATAGCTTCTTTGCACAGCCCACAGCTAATGGACCAAAAATGAATCAGTGTAGGTTTCTCTCCTACTAATTGATCTCTCGTTACTTCACCGTTTAACCAAGCCGTTGCACCAGTCAGTTCTGGCATCGGAGCTCTTAGTTTCATCTGCTATTAACCTCCTTGATGTTCGGAGTCTTTTTTAATCCGTTTGCTTCATGCTGTTATACTTTTAATGTTTCTTGACCAGGCTTCCAGTTCGCTGGGCATAATCCGCCTGTTTGTAATGCTTGAAGCACGCGTAATACCTCGTCCACCTCACGTCCAATATTGTTATGATGAACAACAGAATACATGAGTTCACCTTCAGGACTAATGATAAATAGACCTCTTAACGCAATGCCTTGTTCTTCAATAAACACACCGTATTCTTTAGAAACGACATGATTCGTATCTGCAGCTAGAGGATATTTCAATTCACCTAAACCGTTCTGATCACGAGGAGTGTTAATCCAAGCCTTATGAGTATGGATTGTATCAGTAGATACACCAATCACTTCTGCATCTAGATCTTCGAATTCATCATAGCGATCACTTAATGCAATAATCTCTGTAGGACATACAAAGGTAAAGTCCATTGGATAAAAATAAAGAACTGTCCATTTGTCTTGTTTCTTGATTTGCTCAAGACTTACCTTGCCAAATTCCTTATTTGGCATCACGGCATCCATCTCAAATTGTGGCGCTGGTTTTCCTACTAAGCGTTCTACTGGCATAATAAATACAAACCTCCTAGAAGTGATTTTTAATTAGAGAGCTCGACCTTGATCGTCTACATCTCTACACTTTGAATATCATTTTACCCAATTGCATCATCAGAAGCAAAAAAAATGCTTATGATGATGCAAAAGTGTCTATTTGTTCTCATTTATCAAACTTTTATGAATCCAAATCGCTGCCTGTGATCCCTCCCCCATTGCTATTGTCACCTGTTCCGAGTGAGCAACCACATCTCCAGCAGCCCAGACGTGCTTGACAGAGGTCATTTTTGATCTAGGATCTGTTAAGATATGTTTATTCTCTAAACGTTCGATTCCAAGCTGTTTCGCAAGCTGAGATTTGACTTCATTTCCTCCAAAAGCAATAAATCCTTTGTCCCCTCGGATTTCTTCTCCATTGGTTAATTGAACTCCTCGAAATTCCCATTCTTTTTCTGTCAGCACTCGCTCAATCGGCTGTTCAATATACGTGATGTTGTTTTGATCGAGCTTAAGTCGAAATTCTTCCTTCAGCTCTTTCTGATCATGATTGATATAGACAAGGTCATCTGTCCAAGAGATTAGTGTGAGCGCCATGCTGGCACCTGTATTTCCAGCTCCCAAGACAACCGTTCGCTTATTCTTCACTTCATATCCATCACAGTCTGGACAGACATAGACAGATAGTCCTAAGCAAGGAACCAAACCTGGCAGTGGCGGAAAGCGATCCAGCACACCAGTGGCTAGTAATAGCCTTTTGGCTTGATAAGTTGCTTCTTCTTTTTTTCCCTGCACGGTAAAAAGCTCTCCTTGTTTTTCCGCACGAACAACCTCATCCTGCACAAATTCAATTCCTAACTTTTCGGCATGCTCGCGCCCCAGCTTCCTTAATTCATCCCCGCTAACTCCATTAGGCCAGCCAAGCAGGTTATGATAAGCTCGGCACAAGGTGGACCTGCCATAGTCTGAATCGACAACTAACACCTGATGCTCATATCTACCTAATTGAATCGCAGCCTGAAGTCCAGCAATCCCTCCACCAATAATGATACAATCGTACATGACATACATCCCTCCATATCATCCTTGCGCCTAAGATATTATTTACCTACTATCTCCATCCTAAACTCGAAGTATGAAAGGAACTATAAAATCATTAATACCTTATAACATATTCGTAATAAGCAAAAAATTCTCGAAAGATCGAATAACAAATCTCTCATTTCAATGATATCCGCACTCGCTGAAGCTACGGGTTCCATCCCCAGCTTCTTAAAGGCTAATTTCGTTCTTGACAGATGATGATACTGAGAAATAATCATGACGGTACCACCGTTCCATTCATCCATGAATCTTTTTGTGTTTTCTGCTGTCATCCAAGTGTTAGAACCATGACTATCCACGATAATATTCTCTTCAGAAATACCTTGATCCATCAAATACTCTTTCATCACTTTGCCTTCATCGAAGCCTTCTATTCCGATTCCACCACTAACAATGATAGATGTAAAATAACCCCTGTTATACAATTCTACAGCTTTATCTAATCTTGATTTTAATCTTTCTGATGGCTCTCCATTCGCTTCAACTTTGTTTCCCAGTACAACAGCAACATCAGCAGCATGTATTTCATCAGTTAATCCATCAATGACAATCACTGCCGAATGGATGATAAACCAGATAATGAAAAAAACAACTAAATAAATAAGGATTAATTTTGTTTTAGATATGATCATTATATTTCAGGCTCTCTCTCTTATTATGCACTCGTATCACGCATCGCCGGAATATCGATCTCTTTCACGCATGAGGCTTTTGAAAGATTCATGACACACTTCACGAGTGATACGATATCTTGAAGTGGAATTTGAGTGCCTTGATACTCCGTAACAACCTTCTCACTTCCTTCTTCATAAGGAATTTGCGTGGCGATTTCTCCAGGGTTAATAATCGTTACCCCGATATCATATGGTTTGACATGCTCACGTATGGAGTGACATACCCCTCTTAACCCAAATTTAGAAGCCACAAAGGAAACTTGAGTATAATTGGTATTATCCATTCCAGCAGTAGAACCTATTAAGAATATTTTGGCATTATCTGATTTCCTAAGATTGGGTAACAATTTCTGGATACATAGAATAGTGGAAGTTATATTAACATGAATGATTTGAGCAATCTCGTCCGGTGCGTCCTTTTCAAAATCGTACTCGTCGCTAAAGCCTTCTCGCTCCCATATCCCAACATTGTAAATCAACACATCCAAGGCAGAATCCTTCAAGCCTTCAGCGATCTTATCGCTTGCTGAGGGAGCTGATAGGTCTGCCTCTATCCAATGTATATGTACCCCATCTTGAATATCCAAGCTCTCTGGACGGCTTCTAGAAACAATCCAGACATGATCTCCTTGTTCCGGCAAGCCTTTGACAAAGGCATCGCCTAATCCCTTGCTAGCGCCAAAAATAATATAGTTTTTCATATGTATTCACTCCCTTGATAACATCCCCTTTTTTCGGAAATGATCGTTTCACCCTTAGCTAACATCCATATCTACCCTAATATAAAATGTTATCCATATGCCTTAATCTTTTTTGTTGATCCAATTTCTTGCGTAATTTATTTAACCTTTTATTCACAAAGACGATTTTTTTAAGTGTAATTACATTAACTAGCTTCAAAAGGAGGTATTCCAACACAATAACATCATAATCCGATTTCCCATCGTCATAGAATTTTTGATTCATTTCTGCACTCCTTTTCAGATTACTGACTAAACTACCTAATTCTACTTTGTGTATGAAATTCCTTTTTTTACAACAATATTTAAATAAAAAAGGCGGGAATATCCCACCTTTCTCACAATTCACTTGCTCTTTTCACTTGTTCTCCTTCGGTTACTCCCTCTCCTTGGGAAACAAGAGGATCTACTTCATGCTTATATGCATAGGCTCTGTTTGTCACTAAAATGGTTAAGCCAATCACGGCAAATATGATCACAAAAGATAGAATCATGACAACTTTCATTCTCATCTCCTCCTACTTTCTTATTCTAACACAGTTTCTTAGATGATGAGAATGCAAAGACAAGCGCCTCTAGATTACAGGGACTTTACTATTGGCCTCGGTTCCAGTTACTTATTTTTGGTGAAACACGGTTCATGAGAGCTGCTTTTTGAGCTCGGTTCACTTTTTCCTGTATCCCAAATCGCCCATCAGAATAACCTCTGATCACTCCCTGCTCATACATAGCCATTACTTCAGAATATGCCCAGTGAGTAGAATTGAGGTCGGAAAAAGGGTTGAGGAATGCTTCCGACGGCTGATAACCAAATACCCTAGCTAAGATAACGGCTAACTGCTCTCTTGTTAAGTGAACATTAGGACCAAATTTCCCTTCTCCCATGCCTCGCATGATGCCATACTGAGTAACCAATTCGATCTCTTTCGCAGCCCAATGCTGCTGTGACACATCAGAATATCGTACTTCTGTCCCCGTTGTAGTCAACTCCAATGCCCTAGATAGAATCGTAGCTGCCTGAGCTCTGGTCAGAGATTCTCCCGGTGCAAAGTAATGCTCTGAATGACCTTTCATCCAGCCTTGGATAAAAATATCATAGATATCTTCTTCAGCCCAGTGTCCGATCGAGTCGACAAATATTTTTCCTTCTAACCAAGCGGAGTAGTATTTCCATAGGGATTCATTTTCTTGACCTAAACTCCAGCTTCCAGAGCCCTTTAGGTTATATTTCTGGATTAAAAATAGTTTCGAACGAATAGATTGATGGTTTTCAAACCAAAGGGTATAGGAGCCTGGTGTGAGTGTACGCCCCCCTACAACTGCTTTTTCATCCTGTTCTCGAATCGTGAAGGTTGCCTTAGGCGACTGAGTTTTCAGATCAAACTCGATTTTCCCTTTGTATCTATTAACTAAATCCTCTACTCTGTTTAGAGAGATTCCTCTTCCTCCTCTTTCTTCTTGATCATTCCAATAACGCCCGAAAAATGGAACCCCTAAGACAATTTTATCTGCTGGAACTCCTTGCTTTAGGGCATATTGAATGGATCGCTCCACAAAGCCAATACTCGCCACTGGACCTGCTGCACTCCCTTCATAGCTTTCATCATAGCTCATGATCATTAAGTAATCACTATGCTGAGCTAGAGCAGCATAATCATAGGAGCCATGCCACCCCTTGGTCCAGCCGTTTGGATTAGCCGCCACTGCAACAGAAACCTCCTTGTTCTTAGGAACTTTGGCTCGGAGTAAGCGAACAAAATCTGTAAATGCTTCACGATCAATATCCGTTACGTTTTCAATATCCACATTTACGCCGTCCAAGCCAAATTCTTCAATGGCCTTTGCTATTTGAGTTGTCATCTCTTCTCTATTTCTAAGAGCGATTCGTCCAGCTTCACGATGCCAATGATTACTAAGAAAAGGAACGACCTTAATCCCCTTCTTTCTCATCTCTTGAACAAACGTAGAGTTGACCTTAATAGCTAGACTTCCATCTGTCTTGATATCAAAAAAGCTTGGTGCAATCACATGTAAACTATCATTTGTTCGATTGACTGCTCTCAATTGAGACTCTATATTCCCAAAATAAATATACGACATATTAAATGGAGGTTCAGCAGATGCCTTCTCCTTTTTACCGCTGGCTCCCAACTGTTCAGGTACCGCAAGAATTAGCATACATAGTAGGATAAGCGGTTTTAATGTACGAAGTAGAGTAGCTTTCGCCATAGAAGTCTGCATAGAATGGACACCCTTTCTATCATAGCTATCTTTACTAGATTACCTAAGAAATGATAGAGGGGACAATCCTCAAATTATGGCAAAGAAAAAAGCGCATGCACTTTTTAGTACACACGCTCGTTTTTTAGATGTCTACAAACATAACATCCTTACTCCCCTAAAAGCGGAGGCTTCACATCAGAAACTTGAACATCAACAACAACTGCACTCTGAGATTGCAAGGCGGTTTGGATCGCAGCTTCTAGTTCTGCTTCTTGAGTCACTCGAATTCCTTTTGCGCCAAAGGCTTCTGCTATTTTAGCAAAGTCTAGATTATGCAATTCTGTTCCAAATGGCTGGATTCCACTCGTCATCATTTTATTTTTTTCCATTGCTAAGGATTGATTATTAAAGACAATAACCACGATAGGCAATTGATATTTTACCGCTGTAGCCAATTCCATCATGCTCATGGTAAAGCATCCGTCCCCTACGAGAGCAACCACTTGTTTTTGGGGATACGCAATTTTTGCCGAGTTGGCTGCTGGGATGGCAAAGCCCATTGTTCTCCACTTGCCTGAGTAAAGCACCTCTTGTTTCTTGGCTCTAAAAACTTGGCTAAACCAAACAGTGTGATCTCCAGTATCTATGACCATTATGGCATCCTCATCTACATTCTGATCAATCGCGGCAATAAGACGCTCAGGAGCTATTGGAGTTTCTTTGTTCTGACGAGCTTGATTCAGTTTTTCGTCAAGCTTTTGTTTTCCTTGTTTTAGGGTTTCAACCCACTCTTTCTTAGGAATCATCGTCTTTTGTGTAATTTTCGTAAGCATTTGACTCAGTACGGCTTGAGCATCCCCTACAATTCCAATGTTAACTTCTTTATGAGCCTCAATGCTCGCAGGAGAAATATCGATTTGAATCACTTTCGTATCTTCAGGAACAAATCCCTTCGGCCACCAAGTTGCTCCAACAATGAGGATACAGTCAGATTGCAGCATTAACTCCCTGCTTTCTTCTGTTCCACCTTCTCCAATCCCATCGATAAATAAAGGGTGCTCATAGGGAACACAGCCCTTCGCTCCCAGAGTTTCAATGATACCTGCTCCCAGTTCCTCTGCTAAACGAATCACTTTCGACGCTGAAGACCGAGACCCTTCTCCGATGAAGAGGATTGGTTTCTCTGCCTGAAGTAACGTCTTCACAGCTTGATCCAAATAATGTGTATCCTCTTGAATGACATTCTCTAGCATTCCAAGAGGAGGATGGATTTTTTCTTGGTAGGGCATTGACAAGATGTCTTTGGGAATCGAAACATGAGCGACTCCCTTCTTACTAATTGCCTCAATTAACGCTCTGTGTAAGACATCAATCGTGGCTTCGGGATGAAGAATAGAACCGGAATAAACCGAGAGGGGATCAATCATTTTTGCTTGATCTACATATTGCTTGGCTTCCGTTCCGATTTTATGGCTTTCCACTTGTCCAGAAATGACTAGCATGGGAATATGATCAGCACTGGCATCTGCAACTCCATTCAATACATTCGCCAAGCCTGGTCCACTGGTACATAGTGCCACCCCGATTTTCCCCGTCGCCTTTCCTTCAGCAGATGCCATAAATCCTGCCGCAGATTCATGGCGAACCGCATAGTACTGCATCTCCTTGTGATAGTGCATGGCATCTAAGAGGGGGAGTATAGCATCCCCTGCTACACCATAGATATTTTTCACTCCCCATGAATGGAGTTGTTTAAGCATAACCTCAGCTACTGAACCTTTTGTGACTTGGGTTGTTGTCTTCTTTTTGGCTAAAATTTCTCGTTCTCTAAGAGCCATTTTGTTTGTTCACTCCTCAAGACTTATGTCATCCTTTTTGAACTTACACCCTTATATTTCCCGAGAAATTGCAAATTATCTATTCTGTTCGAGCCAATCAACAATATCGCCAAATAGATCAATCGAAGCATTGCGAGCATTTTCAGGTTGATTCATATTGACAACTACAATGACATAACGCGGATGGTTTCTTGGATAATAACCTGCAAACCACTTATGGTTACTAAACTGTTGGACATGATACGACATGCCGCTTCGTTCTACTTGAGCTGTTCCTGTTTTCCCTGCCGCCTTCCACTCTTTTTCTGCTAAACGGGAAGCTGTTCCTTTGTCAATTACACCCGCCAATAACTTTTGAAGCTGGTAAGCAGTATAAGGAGAAATGGTTTCGCCCTCTATCTTCTTTTTCGGAAAGTGAAAGAAGGAACCTCCTGTCTGATACAATATATCGCGTACAGCTTTGACTTGATGCTTATTTCCTCCCTTGGTGATCGTCGCAAGCATATTAGCCACAGCTAGTGGAGTAACTTGTACATCCAATTGTCCTATACCTGTTTGAAGCAGATATTCTTGATCGTTTTTTTCTTCTTCAGAACGTGTAGGAGCATAGATCTGACCTGCCTCCTCGCTATCCAATTGCCTAAAATTTTCAATATGAAAAAGAGAATCATCGAGCCAGCCATTTTTATCAAGTAACCCTAGTTTTTGGGCATATTCTTCAATGACCTCTGGACCAAGCTTCGCCGCAAGCTGACCGAATACAATGTTACATGACTCTGCAAACCCTTCTTCGAAAGTCTTTCTCCCATGTCCTCCATCCTTCCAGCAGTGTAGGTTGGCACCTTCTAGAATTCCTTCACAGTGGAATTCCTCCCCTTCCTTTACTAATTCTTTTTCTAAGGCGGCAGCCGCAATGACGATTTTAAAAATAGAGCCTGGGGACAATCTTTTTATAGCTTTGTTCTCCCAAGCATCGAATGAATTCATTTGTGTCAAAAAATGAGGTCTGCTTGCCATAGCCAAAATTTCACTTGTTTCTGAATCAAGAATCACCGCCGTTCCTTCTTTCATTTGATGGGATTCCATCAGCTGTTCAACCTGCATTTGAAGCTCCAGGTCAAGAGTTGTTTGCATAATTAAGGGATAGAAGGGATTCCCTTGATCCATATATTTAATATCCATTCCATGTAAGGGATAGCCTCTGCCATCGACGTAATAAGAAAGGGAAGTAGGACCCGCTCCCTGTAAAAAAGGCTGAAACGTTTTTTCCAAACCACTAATCCCAATGACAGAATTCTCATGTAATGTACCTTGCGCTAAATCGTCCGCAAAATACTTCTTCACATACTCCGCATTTTGTCCAATATAACCTATTAAGTGCTGGGCAACGATTTGCTCTGGATCATATCTTATTTCATACGGCAATCCGAGCACCCCAGGGATGGCTAATTCATTAATCTGATTGGCTTCCGCCTCCGTTAACTGCAACAATCCTCGAACAGAATGATAGATTTTAGGCTCTCGTGTTTCTCTAATTTGCTGGAGCAGACGGTCTTCGGAAATATGTGCAAGCTGGGCGACCTTCTCTATTTTTTGCTGATCCATCTCTAGCTTGCTGGAAAGTGGAAAGAGAACAAGCACGTAGGTTGATTTCCCTGTCAGTGCTTTTCCATAACGATCGGTAATCTCTCCTCTTCCGGAATGCAAAATCACTTGTTGCTGGCGCTGCTGGACGGATTTTTTGATTAAATTAATTTGATGAGAAGAAAAGCTTTCTGTGCTAATTAACTGAATATGAGTGATTCGTGCTAACAAGATGAATAGCCCTAAGAAAATACTGCTTAATAGCCAAATTAATCGTTTATAATGCTGCTTCCTCATATGGATCCCCTTCTCACTCAAAAAGTATCTATAGAATCCATTCTTAACATTTGAATAAGAAAAAAAACCCCATCTAAGCATATCCGTTTATACAAATTGCATAAACACACATGTTAGATGAGGATAAGGGCGACTAACCATCTGATGGAGCAGAAACTCCATCAGATGGAAGTCTACTTTATACTCGGATATCTACTACCTTTACTTTCATTTCTCCTCCTGGCGTTTGGATACTCACTTGGTCTCCAATTTCCTTACCCATTAACCCTTGTGCCAGTGGGGAGTCATTTGAGATTTTTCCATTCAGGGGATCTGATTCGGTGGTACCAACGATGGTGTACTCTTCTTCTTCACCATCTGGAAGCTCTTGAATAACAACCGTCTTTCCGACAGACACTCCATTTTTCGCCTGTTCGTTTACGTCGATTATTTTCACGCCTCGTAGCATTGCTTCTATCTGATTAATTCTTGTTTCAACAAATGCTTGCTCATCTTTTGCCGCATGGTATTCAGAGTTTTCACTTAGATCACCATAGCCTCGGGCAATCTTAATCCGTTCTACCACTTCTTTACGTTTTTGTGTAATCAGATAATCTAACTCGTCTTGTAGCTTCCTTAACCCTTCTTCGGTTACCAATGTTTCTTTCTCACTCATAAGAATCCCCTCCTATTCATGATATTTATACCGTTTCCTATTATTTAGAAACTCATTCATGAATCCAATGATAATATATTAGCTTGATTTGATTTTATGTAGATTAACCAACCTTATTTTTTGACACTTAAAGCTAGACCATCGCCAATCGGAACAAAGGATGTTTCAAATGAATCTAAGCCGATCAGCCACTCATTATATCCTTTTATTTTATTAACTAAGGATCTAATACGCCTCTGTTCAATCTCTTCAGCTACGACTTCTCCATGAAAAAAAACATTATCCGTGATCACTAACCCACCGGACTTCAAGAGAGACGTATACTGTTCAAAGAAAAGCTTATACTGCCCTTTCGCTGCATCGATAAAGATCACATCATACTCTCTATCTTGCAGATGGCTGGCATATGTCGTCGCATCACCCAAATGTAATTGAATGCGCTCCTGTAAATCAGCTTTCGCAACAAATTGCTGAGCCTGGCTGTAACGATCTTCATCTCGCTCAATCGTATCTACTATCGCCTCAGGAGCTGCTTCAGCTAGCCAGATGGCAGAATAGCCAATCGCTGTTCCAATCTCCAGAATCCTTCTTATATCTGCCTTATAAACTAAAAGAGTGCGGATAAATTGAATAGAAGGTCTTTCAATAATGGGAACGTGATCACGTTCAGCTACTTTCTCCATCTCTGCTAACATATGATGTTGGAGAGGAGTAAGCTGATGTAGATACTCCTCTAGTTTTGGATTCATGATCATGGAATCTCTCCTATCTCCTAGAAATTCCCTCGGCTTTGTGCATCATTTTTTTGATGCTCCTTAAAGGTACGGGCAAAGTGATGTGCACCTGTTCCATCCTTCTTTGTGACAAAGAAAAAGAAATCATGTTTGTCTGGAAAGAGGGTTGCTTCTACAGAAGCACGTCCTGGACTTGCAATTGGGCTTGGTGGTAGCCCTGGATTAATATAGGTATTATAAGGGCTTTTCACTTCTAAGTCCTCGAACAATAAGCGATCCCGTTGCTTTCCTAAGACGAATTGGACCGTTGCACAAGATTGGAGTAACCACCCTTCTCGAATCCGATTGTGGAAAACCCCAGCAATAATGCTGCGTTCCTCATTCACTACGGCTTCTCTTTCAACGATGGAAGCCAGTGTAATGACGTCATATAAGGATCGATTCTGTTTCTCTAGCTCTTCCTTCCATTCAGGCTGAATCTCTTTATCAAATTGCTTTAGCATCGTTCGGATAATCTCTTCTTCTGTCGCTCCCTTAAATACTTCATACGTTTCAGGGAAAAGAAATCCCTCCAAGCGGTACTTACGATCCTTCACCTCAGGAATGTCAGCAACAAAAGGAATATCACTAAAATCGCCTTCATTAATCAATTTCAAGAATTGTTCTTGATTCACAAGTCCCTTCTCTGCTAAGTGCGCACCAATTTGTTCCACACTCAGCCCTTCAGCAATCGTGAACCTTTCAGATTCTAAGTAGACTCTCCCATCCTTCAACTGTTCGATTAGCTCGTCCATTGTCGATTTTTTGAGAGATAATATTCCCCTGCTTGAAATCCTGATGCCCCCTTATAACGGACATATAAATAAAAAATCTTATCATTTTTTATTAAACCGTTTTCTTCAAGGATCTGAGCTATTTTGGTAGAAGAGGAGCCTAGGGGTACCTCAACCTGAACAAATTCTTCTGATTGTGGATCCATCGGTTGCAAATTCGTATAGACATAGTATCCCCCTACACCAAGTCCAGTTACACCTATTAGAAAAAGGATAAGCAACGTAATGAGTACAACTTTAATGGCTGAAAATGAAGACTCCTCTTCCTGCCACTCTTCATTTCTGCTGTTTTTTGACATCTATTCTCCCTCCCATCATTCCCCATTATACAACAAAAAAAGAGAACCATCATGTAGAATGATGGCGTCTCTAAAAAATCCTTATTCTTACTATGGATTAGAATCAATCAGATTATTCCGATTGACCCAACACCTCTTCTTGTAATGTTTGGAAAGTAGCGTCAACAATTTCCCATTCTTCATCATCTTCAATAAAGAATAAAGAATATTCATCACCATTCTCTTCATAACGGAAGGCAACAACCTCATCCTCATCGATGTCTACTTCACCCTCTTCTAACGGGATCAGAATCATATACTGCTTCCCTGTTGAAGGCACATCAAACTTCATGTACACTTCAAATTCATTTTCATTGCCGTCCTCATCAGGAATGATGATGGTTTCTACATCTAGTTCTTCATTAAATTCGCTCATGACAACACCTCTTCTTTTATTTTTGGGAATCTAGATACCCTTGTAATATTAAATTTGCAGCCATCTTATCAATCACGGTTTTTCTTTTCTTGCGGTTGACATCGGCAGAAATTAAAAATTTTTCAGCAGCCACGGTAGACAGACGCTCGTCCCACATAATGACAGGTAGCGATGTTCTTTCCTCAAGCTGACGAGCAAATTCCTTACATAATTCTCCCCTTGGCCCAATACTGCCATTCATGTTTTTCGGGAGACCCACCACGATTTTCACAATCGAGTATTGCTTCACTAGCTCTTCTATTCTTTGAATATCTTGATCTGGCACGTCCGCATTACGTTGAATCACTTCAATTCCTTGCGCAGTCCAGCCTAATTCGTCACTTACACTTACACCAATTCGTCGATCTCCTACATCTAACCCCATACTTCTCACTTGTATTGTTCCTCACGGTGCTGTGATAAATAGAAACGAACAAGTTCTTCAATTAACTCATCTCTCTCTAATTTACGAATCGTACTCCGCGCATTGTTGTGTCTAGGTATATAAGCTGGATCTCCTGATAGCAAGTAGCCAACAATCTGATTAATAGGGTTGTACCCCTTCTCTTCTAAAGAAGCATATACTGTCAGCAACACCTCCTGTGGGTCGACTTCAACTTTTTCTCCCTTGACACTAAATTTCATGGTATGATCCATAGAACTCATCACAAACACCTCTTTTTTTTCCAGCTTTAATCCCTTAATTTGGAGTTCTCTTTTCTATTGTACTCTAAAAATATAGATTGTAAAACATTATGATTGTAAAACTGTTTTTATCATCTCAGGAACAACCTCTAAAGCCGATTCCAGCTTAGCAGGGTCCTTGCCTCCGGCTTGCGCCATATCAGGACGACCTCCGCCTCCTCCGCCGCAGCGAGTAGCCACTTCTTTTACTAGTTGACCAGCATGATAGCCTTTGGCGATTAGATCTTTCGTTACCCCAGCCACGATATTCACTTTCTCACCTGACACTGCTCCTAGAACAACCACTCCTGATCCAAGCTTCTGTTTCAAATCATCAACAATGCTTCGAAGATTATCCATGTCTGGTGCTGCGACTTTCGCTGCAATGACAGACACTCCATCGATCGTTTGAACTTGGGATGTGAGCGAAGAAGCCTCAATATTTCCTAACTTGGCACGGAGCGATTCATTTTCTTTTTGAAGCTCCTTCAGCTGAGTCTGTAAGCCTTCTACTCGTTGAGGTACATCGTTCATTTTGGTCTTTAACTGTAGGGCTGTATTCTTTAACAGCTCGACCTGTTGATTGAGATATTGATAAGCTCCTTGTCCTGTTACAGCTTCAATCCGCCTTGTTCCAGCTCCAATTCCGCTCTCACTGATAATCTTAAATAGTCCGATTTCCACTGTATTGCTCACATGGCAACCGCCGCACAGCTCTAAGCTATAATCCTCTACCTTCACTACGCGAACCGTATCGCCATACTTTTCACCAAATAGAGCCATTGCACCCATAGCTTTCGCTTCGGTCAGGGAACGATACATCGTTTCCACCTTGCTATTTTTCCAAATATGCTGATTCACAATGCCTTCAATACGTTGTAGCTCCTCTTCTTCAATTGCGCTGAAATGGGAGAAGTCAAAACGTAATCTCTCTTGCGTTACTAAGGAACCTGCTTGGTTTACATGCTCTCCTAATACATCTTTCAAAGCCTGATGTAATAAATGAGTCGCAGTATGGTTCTTAATAATCGCTGTTCTCGCTGGAGTTTGAACCTCTGCCGTAACCTGATCCCCTTGTTTCAGGCTTCCTCTTACTAGTTTTCCAATATGCACGTGCTGTCCATTTGGCGCCTTCTGAACATCTTCCACCTCAAAAACAGCCTCTCCAGCAACAAGACGTCCGCGATCGGCAATTTGCCCTCCGCTTTCGGCATAGAACGGAGTTTGATCGAGAATAATTTGTGCCTGTTGTCCTTCGTTCACAAGATCAAGCCATTGGTCATTCCCAGCCATCGCCAACACTTTACTAGTAACGCTTAGCTGATCATAGCCAATAAACTCACTTTTTTCCTTATAGTCTCCTAAGACGCCACCTTGCACCTTCATACTCTCCACATCTTGCCTTGCTGCACGTGCTCTTTCACGCTGTAACTCCATTTGAGCTTCGAATCCCTCACGATCCACTTGAAACCCTTGTTCAGCAGCAAAATCCTCTGTTAAGTCAATCGGGAAACCAAAGGTATCATATAGCTTAAATACATTCTCTCCTGAAAGAATGCTTTCTCCTTTTTGCTTCAAGCCTTCAATCATCTCGGAAAGAATAGCCAATCCTTCATTTAAGGTTTCGTGGAAACGCTCTTCTTCATTTTTGATCACCTTAGCTATAAACTCTTTCTTTTCAACAACTTCTGGATAGAAGGAGCCCATAATCTCTCCCACAATATCCGTTAAACGATACATGAACGGTTCATGTACACCTAGCACCTTCCCATATCGTACCGCTCTTCTTAATAAACGACGAATGACGTATCCTCTACCCTCATTGGAAGGAAGAGCTCCATCTCCAACCGCAAAGACCACCGTCCGCACATGATCTGCAATCACTTTAAAAGCTACGTCTAAATCGGGATTCTGGCGATAAGTAGCTCCAGAAATGTCAGCTGTTTTTTCAATAATCGGCATAAATAAATCCGTATCGAAATTGGTAGGTACATTCTGAATGACAGAAGCAAAGCGTTCAAGACCTGCTCCCGTATCAATATTCTTTTTAGGTAATGGAGTATAGCTTCCATCAGGGTTATGGTTAAATTGAGAGAATACCAGATTCCAAATTTCTAAATAACGCTCGTTCTCTCCTCCTGGATAAAGCTCAGGATCGTTCTCATCAGCACCATACTCAGGACCGCGATCATAGAAGATCTCTGTATTAGGTCCGCTTGGCCCTTCTCCAATATCCCAGAAGTTCCCTTCTAGACGGATGATCCTCTCTTCTGGAATTCCAATCTCTTTCCTCCATATCTCAAATGCCTCATCATCCTCTGGATGAATCGTTACCGAAAGCTTCTCAGCTTCAAATCCAATCCATTTTGGAGAGGTAAGGAACTCCCATGCCCAGTGAATCGCTTCTTTCTTAAAATACTCACCGATCGAGAAATTTCCTAGCATTTCAAAGAATGTATGATGTCTTGCTGTCTTTCCAACATTCTCAATATCATTTGTTCTAATCGATTTCTGAGCATTTGTAATACGCGGATTTTCAGGGATCACACGACCATCAAAATACTTCTTCAGAGTGGCAACTCCACTATTTATCCATAATAAAGAAGGGTCATCATGCGGGATTAATGAAGCACTTGGTTCAACATCATGCCCCTTCTCCTTGAAAAAATCTAGAAACATTTGTCTAATTTGTGTCGAAGATAGCTTCTTCATTCTTCTCTCTTCCTTTCTGTCCTTAGCACTTATCCAATGGGGATACGCAAATAAAAAAACCCTTCCATCCCCACTCCGTTCAAATCAGGGACGAAAGAGATTCTCTCACGCGGTACCACCCTGCTTATACAAGAAAAAAACCTCTTGTATCGCTTGATTCACAAATAACGGTGTGTCGCCGGCAGGGGTTAGCTGCATTCAGGAAATAGCTTTCAATCTGATTTCTCATAAAAGCTCTCTCAACCATACACTATTGCCTAGCGCGGAGCTTTCTCTCTGTATGTCATCCTGATTTACTTTGTTTCCTTCATCATGTTCGTCAGTGTTCATTTTCAGATTTTACTAATTATGAGCACATTATACCTATACATTTTCCATTCTGTCAATCTGATATCGTCTTAAATGTAAGACGGTATTGAGAATAATAACCTTAAATACAACAAATATAGGAACAGCTAGGATCAAACCGACAATTCCCCCAACTTCAGCTCCAACAAGCAAGGCAAAAATAATAAAAACGGGATGGATATGCAGCCGTTTCCCTAGAATCCAAGGTCCTAGCACATTCCCTTCAAGCATTTGGATCACTGTATTAATGAGAATGATCCACAAAGCCAAGCTCGGTGAAGTAAATAAAGCCATTAGGACAGCAGGCGCGGCTCCAATATAAGGGCCAAAATAGGGAATGATGTTTGTAATTCCAACAAATAAAGCAAAAAAGAAGGGATAGGGCAATTGTACAAAATAATAGCCGAGAAAAGCCAAAATTCCCACAATCACACTGACAATGATCTGACCTCTGATGTATTCACCCAAAGATTCGTCAATATCCTTCCACAGTTTGACAAAGGCCTTTCTATATTGATGAGGTACAAAAAAATACAGCGTTTTTTGAATCACTTCGACATCAAGCAATAAATAAAACACTAAAAAAGGAATGACGATGAGAGCAAATAAATTGCCAATGAGCCCGCCCATTGTTTCCACAATTCCACCCATTACTCTACGAATGGCTTGTTCGATTCCTAAGAGAGAATCATCTATTCCTTGATGTACTCCATCTGGCAAGCGATTCATTTGACTTTCTGCACGACTCACAAATCCCTGTACTTGAGCTTCAATCTCTGGAAGACGATCAACAAAGTCCTTCATTTGCTCCATCAAAACAGGAGTGCTTTTCCAAATTAAAAGTCCCATTCCCCCAAAAAAAAAGAGGTACAGAAGCAGGATCGCCAGCACTCTCTTCATATTAAATTTGAGTAAAAAATCAACCAAAGGATGAAGTAAATAGGCAAAAATCATTGAGATAATAAAAGGAATAGCTACCGCTCTTATGACCTTCCATACTGGAATAAAAAAGGGCAGGATCAAAAATATAAGATACAGAGCGATTAAGCCTAAGACTAATATTCCTACACGTATCAACCATTGAACAGAGAAGAGCTTTTCCATCCTGTACGGCTCCTTATCCTTCATTTTCCTTTAGCATCCCGCAATGGATAGGTTTTATACTTTTTATTGATTTTGCTGTCTAACATGAAAAAAACAGCTCCTCTCTCATGAAGAGAAGCTGTTTGCTTTTCCTTGAACTCAGGCTTCTTTATGCCCTAACGCGACGACGAACCATTCGCATCATATTATTGACTCCGCGCAACATATCCTGTCCAGTATGATTCATTCGGTGTACCATGCTACTCCAAGGAGTGTTTCTGTTCCTCATTCTCATCATCTGCATGACGGCAAGAGCAATACCACCTATTGCAAAAAGAGAGCTCATCATATTTCTTCTCATGATATCCCTTCCCCTCGTCTAGTTTTTTTTAAAGCTTTGCTTCGACGTACTCATCTTCAAACAAATCATTTAATGAGCTTAGGGTTCCATCTTCCTCAACTTGAAAAATATCCAACTTGTTATTGGCAAGTGAGAACTCGATAAAACATCCCCAACAATAATATTGCGAGGTGCCAATTTTTCCTATATCCTTGCATTTGCAATTAGGACATTGTAGCAACATCTTACTTCCTCCTATAAGGTACTCCTTCTTTTTCATTCTGAGGGATGATCATGGCATCTTTACCGATGAGAAGATGCTCTGGGCTTTTCATGACACGTCGACCTTCCATCAGATCTGAAAAAAAGCCGTCCGACAATTCGTACCCTATAATGTTGCCCAATTCTTCCTGAAAGTATACATCTTCCAGTATGCCTAATTGCTTTCCCTCTGAGGAACAAATGGCATGCCTCTAAAGTGTGGATGACCCTCTGCTAAATGAATCCACTCTTCCTGTATGCTGTCAGAGGTGGGGATTTCCTCTAGACAAACCATCATCATGTCTTCACCAAAAGAAACCTCAGACAAAGGGATAAAAGGTGCTTTATGAAACCAATTCTTCTTTTCTAGAAGAAATCCTTGCAAACGTCCCTGCCGATCAAATAACAGATCCTTAATCCGTCCCACTTCTTCACCGTTCTTTTGATTCAATACCATTTTACCAAGTAATTCTGTTGCTCTCCGCACGGAATGCCCCCCTTTCCGTACGTCTATAGTGTGTGAAGATATAGTTATTTCATAACTAGGATTGGTTTCCAAGCCATTCTTCAATCGTTTGCTTGAGGTAGGTATATCTTTCTGCAATATCATTTCGCAAGATCGCTTCTCGAAAGGCAGATTCTTCTCCGCATAAAATAAGATAATCTTTGCCACGAGTGATGGTGTATAGATTAAATTTCTCTTTAACATCCGATAGTATTGTTTCACTACTGGAATGACCACAATAGGGAATTCACTTCCCTGTGATTTATGTACGGAACAGCAATAGGCTAATGTCAGTTGAATAAATTCATTTCGTCTGTACTTTACTTCATTTTGTTCAAAAGCGACGATGATGAAATCTTCTTTCTCCACATTTTCTTTGGCATAGAATATGGACACAATTTCACCAATATCTCCGTTAAAAACATTTTCTTCTGGATTGTTATTCAATTGTAAAACCTTATCTCCCACTCGGTAAATCAGCTCTCCATGAGCAATCTCTCTTTTCCCTTCAATCTTGGGATTAAACTCTTCCTGAAGCGCTTTGTTTATCGCATCAATTCCTGCTTCTCCCTTATACATAGGAGCTAATACCTGAATATCTTTCGTTGTGTATCCCTTACGAATTGCCGAGGAGCAGATTTGACGTACATAATGAACCAACTGAGAGCTTGTACAAGAAAAGAAGCGTCGGTCCTCCTTAGGATCAAGCAAATCATCAGGACACTGTCCTGCCTTCATTTGATGTGCCAAAGTGATAATAGACGAGCCTTGAGATTGTCTGTATATATCCTTTAGTTCCACAAGAGGGACTTTGCCTGTATCAATCAAATCTCTTAATACCTGACCCGGTCCCACAGAAGGAAGCTGATCTTGGTCGCCCACTAAAATGACCTGAATAGGGTCGGGAAGGGCTCGAAAAAGCTGGTTGGCAAGCCACTGATCCATCATCGAACATTCATCAATAATGATGAGCTTTCCTTCCAGAGGCTCTTCTTCAGAGTGCTCAAATTCTTTTCCACCCCTCCAGCCCAAAAGACGATGGATGGTAACGGCAGGAATTCCTGTTGATTCCGCCATTCTCTTCGCTGCCCTTCCTGTAGGAGCCACTAACAGAATAGGGAAAGATTCATCCTTATTCACATAGTCTTTGGGCTCTAAAGAGTAGCCATGAATTTCTCCAAATAATTCACAAACCCCTTTAATAACCGTTGTTTTTCCCGTTCCTGGACCTCCTGTTAGAATCATAAAGGAGGAGTGAAGAGCACGCTCTATGGCTTCTTTTTGTGTAGGGGCATATTCGATACCTAGCCGCTCCTCTAATTCACCCAGAGCTCCAAAAAATTCCTGTTGTGTTAGAGGAAGCTCAATCTCTGTTTGAAGAAGCTGTTTTACTTTCTTAGCAAATCCTTTTTCAGCATAGAAGAGAGAAGGCAGATAAATCCGCTCCTCATCAATGATTAGCTTCCCCTCTTCTCCCATTTCTATCACTTGTCCAGCAATCATAACTTCATCAATTTCCACAATCTCCTGCAATTCACCTTCACGATTCAACCATTCCTTGACTCCAGTCAGAAATACCTCCAACGGAAAGTATACATGCCCATTCTGTTCCGATTGCTCACGTAAAAAATAAGTACAAGCTGCTCTTATTCGTTCAGGAGAGTCAGGCGCTAAGCCCATCGCCTTGCCGATCATGTCTGCTCTTTTAAAGCCAATCCCTTCAATATCCTCGATTAATTGATACGGATTTTTTTGTAGGACATCCATCGCCTGCTCATGATAGGTCTGATAAATCTGTACAGAGAGAGCCAAACCGATCCCATACTCACTTAGCTTAATCATGATTTGTTCCAAGCCCTGATGCTCCATGAGTCGATCAAAGATCATTTGTCTTTTCGTTTCATTTAACTGAGGAACCTCTTCAAGAAGATGAGGTGCTTCTAAAATTCTTTGAATAGCATTCTCACCTAACGCTTCTACAATGTGGGCAGCAATCTTCTTTCCGACACCAGGAAAAAGCTCACTGGAAAGATATTGAACCACTCCTTCCTTCCCTTGTGGTAATTCCTTTCTATACTGTTGGATAAGATACTGTAGACCAAAACGTGGGTGATGCTTAAGCTGCCCCCAAAAAGTATAGCTTTCTCCTTCCAGAAGCGGTGGCAAATTGCCAACCACCACCATCTCCTTTTCTTGAACATTTTCTGTAGCTTCACTAATTCTAATTCTGGCGACCGTATACATGTTTTCTGGATTATGAAAAACCTCTTGAAGAAGCTTGCCTTTAATATAAGGCTGATTCTCGTCAAATAAGTCTAGACCCATTTGATCTGATTTCTTGCTCGTCATTCGCTCTTTTCCTCAGCTTCTCGTAGTTGTTTACGTGCATGAAGGGCTAAAAAATGATTAGGTTGAACCTCAATCGCCTTATCAAAATGGGCTAATGCTTTTTCCGAGTTTCCTTCGTATGAGTAAGCAACTCCTAAATTAAAATAGGCATCTGAGTGCTTCTGATCAAGTTCCACGACCCGATAGAAATCCTCTTTGGCTTGAGCTAAATGACCTAAATAAGCTGAACACAGACCTCGTTGAAAGAGGGATTCCACATCCTTCTCATTCTTTTCTACAGCACTTTGAAAATAGGCGAGAGCAATCGCCTCATGTCCCTCTCCCTTATGTAAATAGGTCATCCCCATCATATAGAATAGATCTCCATCTTGCAGACCCTTGTCATGTGCTAATTGAAACGAATACAAGGCATCATCCCATTGATGCAGAGAATAGAAGGCATTGGCTAATCCATAATAGGCAGTAGCCATTTCTGGATGTAGCTGAATCGCCTTCTCAAACCATGTGATCGCTTCTTCTTGTTTATCTGCTCCTGCTAAGATGTTCCCAATATGGCAATAAGGAAAGGGGTAATTCTCATCTGCTTGGATCGCCTTCAAAAACACATCGACCGACTCTTCAATCTTTCCGTCACGTAAAAGCTGTAGTCCTTCTTCATTTAGCTGCACGGCCTGTTTATTTATCATGTTAAATCTCCTTTTACATCCTCTTTTTATTAGTATAACATGTGAAAAAATTGGAGATAAGTATTGTATATTTTTACCATGGAGCGTATGATATAAGGAAGATTATTTTTTTAGGAGGTATTTTTTTGGAGAGAAATCAGACACCCGAATTATTAACCCCTATCTCTTCCACTGAACGAATTCATCTTATTGATATCATCCGTGGTTTTGCTCTTCTGGGGATCCTGACAGTGAATATGGACTTTTTTAATTCACCCATTTATTTAGAACTTGTTGGTTTATCTACTTCCCAGCATGGTTTAGATGAAGTGATACGTCTAGGTATTGAATTTTTCGCTGTAGGAAACTTTTATACTATGTTTTCCTTCTTATTTGGGTTTGGATTTATGATCTTTATGACCCGTGCAGAGGAAAGAGGAAGAAATGCTGCTTCTCTTTACCGCAGACGACTCTTTTTCCTTTTCTTATTTGGACTTGTTCATGCTTTTTTATTTTGGGCAGGAGATATTCTAATCATCTATTCGTTTATTGGTATTTTCCTATTTGCTTTTCGCAAACGTTCAAATAAGACCATTCTCATATGGGCGCTTCTCCTTGTTATTCTAACAGTCGCACTTGCTTACATGCTTACCACCGCCGACCAGCAAGCAGGTACTACCGAGTATGATTCTGGTTTTGGTTCTCCGGAATTCTTTGAGGCTCAAATAAAGAGTTCATATGAGGCTTTTGGAGAAGGCAGCTACGGAGATATTTTCAGGCAACGCGCCACTGACTGGTTGTTTGTCATAATAAGCGGTATTTTCGGTGCTCCTTTTATTTTAGCTATGTTTCTTTTTGGTTTGTATGCCGCCAAGAGAAGAATTTTTCATGAAGTGGAAAAACATATAACCTTGATTAAGAGAGTGTGGATAGGGAGCCTTGTTATAGGGGTTCCGATGAAAGGGATGTATGTCTATTTATCTAATAAAACAAGTGATCTCGGGGGTTCACTAGATAGTTTCTATGCACTGACTGGAAATCTTATCGGTGGAGGAGCGCTCTGTTTCTTCTATATTACATCTCTCATTCTACTCTGCTCCAATAAGAGAATCTATCATTACCTCTCTTATTTACGCAATGTGGGGAGAATGGCACTGACCAACTATTTAATGCAGACCATTATCTGCACAACGATCTTTTATTCCTATGGACTAGGGCTTTATGGTCAGGTTGGACCAGCGCTTGGTTATCTGTTGACCCTTGTCATCTTCGCCATTCAAATCGTCTATAGCCATTATTGGTTCAAGCGCTTCTCCTATGGTCCTGCTGAATGGTTCTGGAGAAAATGTACCTATGGTTCACTTAAAAAGTAAATCTTGCTAGAATGTATGAGAGAAATAATCAAAATGAAAACAAATAAGTCAAAAAGGGATGGAGCCGTGTTAAGAGCCCATCCCTTTTGATCTTTTCAAATTCAATTTATGAATCTATGACTTATATCAGGAATCCTTCATCGCCTGATCTATGGTTCCACCGCCAAGACAGATGTCTCCTTGATAGAAAACCACAGCTTGCCCCGGTGTAACGGCTCTCTGAGGTTGTCCAAACACCACTTCGCAGGTGTTATTCTCTCGCACATACACCTTCACTGCTTGATCTGGCTGACGATAACGAAACTTCGCAGTACAAACAAACTCTTGCTCAGGAGGATTTCCACTAATCCAATTTAATTGAGAAGCAAACAATCGATCTGTATACAATCGTTCGTTTTCATAGCCCTGACCTACATAAAGAATATTCTTTTCGACATCCTTGCCAACGACAAACCATGGCTCACCAGAACCGCCAATTCCTAACCCATGACGTTGACCTAATGTGTAGTACATCAAGCCGTCATGCTTGCCTTTTACTTCACCTTCGTACGTTCTCATCTCCCCAGGCTGAGCCGGTAAGTATTGACTTAAAAACTCTTTAAAGTCACGCTCACCAATAAAGCAAATCCCTGTGCTGTCTTTTTTCTTAGCTGTCGCTAAACCGGCTTCAGCAGCAATCCGTCGCACTTCCTTCTTAGGTAGCTCTCCAATTGGAAACATGGCTTTGGAGAGCTGTTCCTGGCTTAACTGGCTTAAAAAGTAGGTTTGATCCTTATTCGAATCTTCTCCGCGCAGGAGAAAGGATTGATCATTTTCGCGGTGAACCTTAGCGTAATGACCTGTAGCTAAATAATCTGCTCCTAGAGCAAGGGCATGATCTAAAAATGCCTTAAATTTAATTTCCTTATTACACATAACATCTGGGTTTGGTGTACGCCCTGCTTTATATTCTTCTAAAAAATAGGTAAAGACTTTGTTCCAGTATTCCTTTTCAAAATTAACAGAATAATAAGGGATTCCAATCTGATTACATACCGCTACAACATCATTAAAATCCTCCGTTGCAGTACAATAGCCCGTTTCATCTGTGTCATCCCAGTTTTTCATAAAGATCCCTATGACTTCATACCCTTGCTGCTTAAGGAGAAGGGCAGCTACGGAAGAATCGACTCCGCCTGACATCCCTATGACCACTCTTGTTTCTGCCCTAGACTTTCCCGTTGTATCCATGAGCTACACCTCCTTTCTTCGATCTGTTTTCGGATTATGATGAGCTTGTCATTCGCTTCACGATCGAAACCAAGGTATGACCAACCTGTTCGATTTGTTCCAGTGTATTTCCTAAACCAAAGCTAAAGCGAATCGCAGAATTCGCCCGTTCTTCACTATCGTGCATGGCTAAAAGCACATGAGAAGGCTGTAAGGAGCCTGCTGTACACGCTGAGCCGCTTGAGGCAGCAATGCCAGCAAGATCAAGATTCATTAACAAAGCATCCGTTCGAACCCCTTCAAAACTGACATTTAGAATATGGGGAAGATACTGCTCAGGATGACCATTGATTTCATAGGAAAGTCCCTCTTCTGTAAAAATAGAAAGAAGACGCTGACGGAATTCCTGATATAAAGCGCGTTTTTCCTCTATCTCGTCTAAAGCGAGCTCAATAGCCGTAGCAAAGCCCACAATACCCGTCATATTCTCTGTCCCTGCTCTTCTTTTTCTTTCTTGGCTCCCACCAAATAATAGAGGACTCAACAGAACCTTTGGTGCAACATATAAACAACCAATTCCTTTAGGACCGTTGATCTTGTGACTCGATATAGATACCAGATGAACATTCATTTCTGATAAATCAAAACGTTCGATTCCAAAGGCTTGTACAGCATCCGTATGTAAATAAATCCCCTTATCCTTTAGAAGCTCTCCAATCTCCTTTATGGGTTGAAGAGTTCCTACCTCATTATTCCCATACATAATACTCACTAATATCGTATCCTCACGTATGGCTTGTTCTAAGCTCGACAGCTTCACTTGCCCAAATGAATCCACTGGCAGATAAGATACCTCGAAGCCAAGTTGCTCTAAATACTGACAGGTATGTAAGACGGCATGGTGTTCAATTTGGGTGGTGATGATGTGCTTTCCCCTATCTTGATTGGCTAAAGCCACACCGATCAGCGCCATATTATCTGCTTCCGTTCCTCCACTTGTAAAAACAAGCGTTCCTGGCTGAACTCCAAGAGCAGAAGCCACTCTGTTTCTCGCTTGATCAAGGGCAGCCCGTGCTTCACGACCAAAGCGATGAATACTCGAAGGATTCCCGTATTGAGCTTGGAAGAAAGGTAGCATGGTATCCAGCACCTTGGGGTGGAGTGGAGTAGTTGCAGCATGGTCCACGTAGATTTGATTCATTCCTCGCATCTCCTATAACCATTATATGTAGAACATGTAGTTATCATTTTTTCCTTCTTCTTTGAAATTTATTAAATCCTCTAAGGTTGTGCTATCAAGCACCTCTGAGATACTATCACGAATACGAAGCCAGAGGTGACGCTTAGCTGGATCCTCTTCCTCCTCAAATTCAACAGGACTTATGGGTCCTTCTAACACTCTAATAACGTCCCCCGCTGTGATTTGGCTTGGTTCTTTTGATAGAATATAGCTCCATACGCCCCACGAATACTTTTCACTAAACCTGCATTTCTTAGAGGTGCGATAAGTTGCTCTAAATAATGCTCCGATAAATCATTTGTTTTAGCAATACTTTTCAGCGACGTTGGACCCTCTCCAAAATTAATGGCTAACTCCATCATGATGGTAAGCCCGTATCTGCCCTTTGTTGATACTTTCATTTTGAACACCTCCAGATTGACTTGCCCCACTCCCACCCGTTAATTTCTGAAATAATGCATCAGACATGGGAAGAGTAATGCCTACAATACTTCCAATTCCAAATGTATAGATGAATGTCCCTATGGATACTGGACCTCCTAATAACCATCCGAGGGTTAAGACAACAAGTTCCATACCCCCTCTTATCCATTGGACTTTCCACTTTGTTTTCTCAGTGAGCACTAGCATCAAGCTATCTCTCGGTCCAGCTCCACATTTCGGGGCAATATACACTCCTATCCCTACTCCATTGATGATCATTCCTACTGAAAACAACAAGATTTTCCCCCAGAGAAGTGATGGGGTTTGAAGCCAAGGAATGAGCATGAATAAATCGATAAATACCCCTACGAGAAGCATATTCACAATAGCGCCTGCTTGAGGAAGAGAACGAGTCAGAAATGAAGCCAAAGCGATGATGAAAATACCTATGATAATGGTCCATGTTCCAATCGTTAATCCTATTTGAAGAAACAGACCTATATGAAATACATCCCATGGAGAAACACCCATGTCTGCACGAATCATCAGCACAATACCAAAAGACATGATCATTAATCCATAACATAAAAACAAGCCATTTTAGAAAAAAGATAGATTTCGTGCCCACGCGTTTTCTCCACCCTATTTCACTAGAAGTAATTCTGATATTATAGCATGAATTCCAGCAGACATACAGCGATTAGTGGTTCATTTTTACTATTTCTATCCTATAGAGCAGGATTTTTTAGGATGTTATAGAATTTAATCCGTATGAAAAAAATGGAATTTAAGGAACGGAAACCTACTTCCAATTCAGATCATGACATCATCGCTATAGCCTAAGAAGCCAACAAAAAATCTGTTAGCTTCTTCTTTTTTTACTGAAGCTTTTCTTATAGCACTATATTTGTGAGCAGGATTAAAAACAAGGAGGTTTTTACAGATGAACACAAAAATAATGCGGAAAATATTAGGGAAAATATATCAAGAGGAGATAGATTGGAACAACGAAGTGATTCAACATAAAGATCAGATTTTGCATGAGGCTTCTCTGCCTATCCCTATCGATCAGGTACATTTATTAATCAAAGAAATGACTGAACAGGAGAAGCGATCCATGATCGCCTGTCTTTCTCTTCCGATTGACTTAACTGGGAAAAAAAGAGCATTTCCAGATCCCTTGTTTCAAAAAGAAATGAACATCATCTTAAATCGGTGTAAACGTGATAATAAACATGAGAAAATAAAACTAATTTTTGCGATTCGAGAGATCGTATCTTCCTTAGTGGAGGAAGAAGAAGAGCTACACGTTTTCATAGGTAAACAAGAGGAGCTCATTGCTAGTTTTGGATTCTGGCATTATTATTGGGCGTTTTATTTGCATCCAGATAAAGAAAACAACCAGGTATTGTGGCAAAAAAAACATGACCAACTAGTAGCGGATCTGGACAATGGACCAAAAGAAGCTCCTGAAGAAATGCCAGAACAAGAAATCACCGAGTACATTCAGAAAGAGGATATACAGAAGAAGGTTCTCCAGCTTGAAAAAAAGATAGAAATGGAACAAAAAAGAAGGCATGAACGAGAAGAAGAAGCAAATCAGCAGAAACAAGAATTGATACAAAAGGAGAAACAAATACAGCAACTAATAGAAAGAAATCATCATTTGGAAAATGAAATCAGTAAATGGTGTAACCGAAATGAAGAATTAATAGAGCAAGGCGAGGTAGAAAAAAGAAATTGGACAAAGAGAAATCAAGATCTGATTCAGGATAATAAAATACTCCAAAATCAAATGAGGGAACTTGATTTGCAGCTTGTCAAGAAAACTAAAGAACTTGATCAAATGACAAAACTGAGTGAGAGCAGGAAAAATGAGATCATTCAATTTAAAAAAGAATTAAAGGAAGATCAGCGAAAGCAAACTGAGAGCCAAAATCTATCCTCTCTTATTCAAGAAATGATCCTAAGAGTATATCAGAAAATAAATACCATTAACGAGCTACTATTAGCAGGTACTCCCACGGGTTCATTTACTGCCAAAGAATTACGTGAACAGATCAAGCAGGCACTTATCTTTATTGATGATTTAGAAGAGTTTAGCAGTCAAAAAATTCTTGCTAATGAGATTCAGGAAATCGGGCTATCTACTAAAATGGTCGAAAACAACATGGAGGAACTAGAAGAGGAAATTACAGAAGATCAACCTAGTGAAGATGGACAGAACGTTTATCCAGGAATATTTTATCGACGAGATCACGGAGGCTTTATTCAATTAGAAAATGGAGAAACCTTCAATATAACAGAGTCCTTGGTGCATGAAAATGATTTACAACACGAGGCAGAAGTTGAGTGTACACCACTAGAAGAGAAAAACGGAGTGATGCAATACGATATTAAGCTACTATTTCAAGGAGACGATCATTACGCTCCTATTCATCAGTATGACGGTTATATCGAACTTGGGGAATATCATGCCCTGTATTGTGTAGATATGAATAATAGTGAGAATCGCTTTATCTTGCATGAAAAAGATAGAATGTTCCTTAAGCCAGAGAATGGAACGCCCTGTACGTTTAATGTAGCTTATGGAAAAGATATTGCTCGCATTTCTCGAATATATAAAGTTTTTGATGAGGAGAAGAGAGCGGCTAGTCAGCAGAATGCACAGGGAAATCAAAAGAAGGAAAAGGTAGAACGACCAAAAGAGAAACCACAGCCTTTTTTACAAGGCTCCCGAATAGCAGTGATTGGCGGGCAAAAAAAATGGTTTGAAGAAGTTGTTCTTGAAACTGGAGCCGAACTCATTCATGATGACGGACGTAGCCCAGAAAGAATTTATACAGAGTTGAAAAAATCCCATGCCTTGTTTTTCCTACTAACATCCGTTTCTCATCGAGCGACATGGGGAAGTATAGAAATTGCTAAAGAAAATCACATTCCTCATTTCATCATCCAAGGCTCGAAGTCCAATTTCCGACACTTGCTATGGAGTAATCGAGAAACGATTGCTGATAAGACTACTTAATTGCATGTTGTGCAGGAAACTACAAAAAGATGATAAAAGATTGGCTTTCAACACCTAGATAGTTTAAATATAGAATAGGGGGCTTCCCCCCCCTATTCAACAAAGCAAAGGTGGGGAGTATATGAGCAAGAAAAGAATCTCTATTATTAGTTTATCTATAGTTGCCATCATCATTATCTTAATTTACTCATATCTCTATTATTCAGAACCTATGTCAGTAGGAGTCGGTTCTAGCCCGACAACACTAGAGGTAAAATTATCTATAGAAAATCTTTCTATATTTCCTATGGTTATTCATGACGTGATTGTAAAAAATGAAAATAATGAACTCGTACAAGGAGATGTTTTTACCATCCAATTAAACGGTATCAAACGTTTTAATGTGAATCGAAGGCAATTAGACGAGGAGCCTGAATTAAGAAATCATTTGCACATTTTTGAACCCTTCTCCTCTTTATATATTCAAGGCAAAGATGAAAACAATAGTTACAATATTCTTATAGAAAATGCAAACTTTCATTCAATTCAAGAAGTGACTATTAAGGCTAGGATATTTGGAATACTTCCCTATCAATACTCGTATAAACTTAGTGACGTTCTTTAACCCTATTGCGAATATACGTTCTTTGTACTATTCTGTAAGTGACTAGAAAGGACGTGTCAATATGGATCTATTTGATTTTTCTACCGATTCTACCCAAAATACAATAGGACCTCTAGCCAATCGCATGAGACCTCGAACCATAGAGGAAGTGGTCGGACAAGAACATATTATTGCTCCTGGTAAGCTACTCCGCAGGGCGATTGAAGCCGATCAACTGACACCGATGATTTTTTTTGGTCCTCCTGGAACAGGAAAGACCACCTTTGCCAAAGTGATTGCCAATACTACCTCCTCCTATTTTGAACAGCTAAATGCCGTTTCATCAGGAGTTGCAGATATACGTCGCGTAACAACAGAAGCCAAAGAACGACTACAACTCTATCAAAAGAAAACAGTTCTATTTATTGATGAGATCCATCGCTTCAATAAATCACAGCAGGATGCTCTTTTGCCCTTTGTCGAAGAAGGAACCGTTGTCTTAATAGGTGCTACAACAGAGAGCCCTATGTTTGAAATTAATTCAGCCTTACTATCCAGATCTAGAATCTTCCGACTTGAACCGCTGACCAATCAGCACATTGAACACATTCTTCGTCGAGCACTAGAAGATACAGATAGGGGCTTTGGAGAAGAAAAAATTCATATGACTGACACTGCCTTAAAGCATCTGGTTCAAGTAGCTAATGGAGATGCCCGAACCGCTCTCAACGCCCTAGAGTTGGCAGTGCTGACTACACCGCCAGATTCTACTGGCATCATTCAGATTACGCTAGAAGTAGCAGAAGAATCGATCCAGAAAAGAGTGATTCAGTATGATAAAAACGGAGATCAGCACTATGATGTCATCTCTGCTTTTATTAAGAGCTTACGTGGTTCAGACCCTGATGCTGCTCTCTATTGGCTAGCGCGAATGATCTATGCTGGGGAAGATCCTCGCTTTATTGCTCGAAGACTGTATGTTCACGCCGCAGAGGATGTGGGAATGGCTGACCCCAGAGCCTTGCAAATTGCCCATGCCGCTGCCTATGCTGTCGATTTCTTAGGAATGCCGGAAGCTAGAATTCCTCTTGCTGAAGCCACGGTGTATATCGCCACCGCTCCCAAAAGCAATGCGATTATTACAGGCATCGATCAAGCACTATCGACGGTAGAAAAAGAGCAAACTGGACAAGTCCCCAAGCACCTAAGAGATAGTCACTACAAAGGAGCTAAGGAATTAGGACATGGGATTGGCTATAAATATCCTCATGATTACAAGGATGGTTTTGTGGAACAACAGTACCTACCCAATGAGTTAATCGGGCATACTTTCTATACGCCCAGTGAATATGGTTATGAGCGAACGATTAAGGAGCGGCTCCATTATTGGAGAAATCAGAAATAGTAAACTCCTTTTCTCCCCTATAACAATAGAGTGTACAGTAGGATCTCCTCTTTCAACCTGCTGCTACACTCTTTTTTGCATTTTTCGCTATTCTGTGAACTATCTCACTGAACTCGCCTAATGAAAAAGAGTATAATGATCCCCAGATCAGACAATTGATAATGATTATCGTGTTCATTATAGCATTACTTTACCGCTACCAATATGCATTCGGAATAGCCCAACTATTCCTGTGAAAGGAGGTTAATAGAATGACTCTTTCTTTATTAAAACGTGGTCAAAAAGGACGAATTGCGGACATTTTACATTCTTCTCTAAAAATTGATGCCTTACGTTTTGGAATTACAGTAGGGCAAACCATTGAGTGTATAGAGGTTGTTCCAGCTGGTCCCGTCGTCATTCGAAAGAATCACCAAGAAATCGCAATCGGAAGAGATTTAGCCAATGTGATTCACATTGATTTACTGTAGTCCTCTTCTATTTTTCTTCTTGCCTTACCAAATTGTTTGAAAGAAGGATGTAAATGAATTGTCATGGAACACCACTACCCATTAAAAAAGAACAAAACTCAGAATGGATTGCCCTAGTAGGGAATCCCAACGTAGGAAAATCTGTTGTTTTTCAAGCTTTAACAAGCATTTATGTAGATGTGTCTAATTTTCCAGGAACTACGCTAGATATTTCTCATGGTAAATGGAATCAAGATCTCATCATCGATACACCAGGAATTTATGGAGTGTCTTCGTTTACTGACGAGGAACGAGTTGCGTGCGAAGTGATTCTTCAAGCCGATCGAATTATTAATGTGATTAATGCCGTGAATCTAGATCGCGACCTATTTCTCACTCAGCATCTCATTGATACGGGAAAACCCGTTATTGTAGCCTTAAATATGATGGATGAAGCAAAGAACAAAGGGGTTCAGGTCGATGCTAAACGGCTTTCGAAGCAGCTAGGAGTTCCTGTTGTTGAAATTATTGCTACTCAAAATAAAGGAATGGATACCTTAAAAAACACAATAAAACAAGCACAGGTAGGACATCCCACTCCGCTATTAACGAATTTCTTAAAAGAGGTGGAGCATGTTCAGGGAAGTCAAGCGGAAAAAGTCTTGTTACTAGAAGGCTGTCCGCTTATCAGTGAGCGTTTAAAGAGCCAGGCACATGAAAAGATTGAACCTATTTATTCAGCCAGGCGTCATCATGTAAATGAAATACTTGCTCAGGTAATAACGTCTTCCGGCTCTAGCTCCAAGTTAGGAACCGTCATTGGTCAAGCTTTAATCCGACCATTTGTAGGAATCCCCTTTCTCCTTGTTGTCTTACTGCTCATGTATCAAATCATCGGTGTGTTTGTTGCTGAAGATGTGATTGAATTGACGGAAGATATCTTTATGGGGGAAATCTATGAACCTTTTATCGTTTCTTTATTTACCGATACGTTTCATCTGAATGAAGAAGGCATATTGGGAACAATCCTGATCGGGGAATTTGGTCTGTTCACGATGACCATAACTTATGTATTCGGGCTTCTTCTTCCGCTCGTATTTAGCTTCTATCTCTTTCTTGCTCTGTTTGAAGATAGTGGGTATTTACCTCGTCTAGCGACTTTAGTCGATCGCTTTATGCAGAAAATAGGGTTGAATGGACGAGCCATTATCCCCATGATCTTGGGACTTGGCTGTGTCACAATGGCGACGATTACCACTCGTTTATTAGGGAATGATCGTGAAAAAAGAATTGCCATCTTTCTATTAGGTCTTGCGATCCCTTGTTCCGCTCAGCTCGCTGTTATTTTTGCTCTTTTAGCAGGAGTGGGAAAAAGCTATGCCTTGCTTTATTTTGCCGCCTTAGTGCTCGTGCTCGTTGTGGTGGGGCAGATTCTTGATTCTGTCTTAAAGGGAGAAGCAACCTCTCTCTTAATTGATATACCACCTATGAGAATCCCACGTCCGGTAAATGTATTGAAGAAAACAACCATAAAAACCGTTCACTTTATTCGTGAGGCACTGCCTCTCTTCGCTCTAGGAGCTCTTGTGATCTCGGTTCTTCAACTGACAAGCATGTTAGATAAAATCTCACTTTTCCTAAAACCCTTAACCGTTAGCTGGCTTGGATTACCTCAAGAAGCCTCTACCGCCTTTATTATGGGAATTGTTCGCCGAGATTTTGGCGCTGCTGGACTCTACGATTTGTCCATGTCCTCTGCCCAAACGGTCGTTGCCTTACTAACCATTACGTTATTCGTTCCTTGTATCGCTTCGGTATTGATTATTTTTAAAGAACGTGTAACGAGAGAAGCCTTCATCATGTGGGGAGGGACATTCGTGATTAGCTTTACTGTAGGTGGTTTATTACATATGCTACTCAATGTATTTGGTGGTTTTAGTCCTTTTGTGCAAGTCTTATTTAGCTTGCTCAGTATGATCTTTGTTGGATTCATTATAAAACAAGGAATACTCCTGTTTTATAACAAAAGGAGCTTTGTAGACGATGAGTTTAAACAAGCTTCCTAAACAGGAGCAGTGTCCCACTTGTTCTTATCTTGTCCAAGCTACTAGCATCATCTGTCCAAGGTGTAATACGAAGTTGATTCGTTTAGAAGGATGCACAGGCTCCTGTTTAAGTTGTTGGGCAAAAAAAGAATGCACTACTGGCAAATGATCGTGAACGACTCACAACGCTATGTGAAAAGGAAGTCTTATCGACGGTTAGAACAAAAAAAAACGGGATGTGGCAATAGAGAACATTACTCTACTGCTACATCCCGTTTTTAATAGAAAAGAAAGAACCTATGACATGTTGATATCGTTTGAGTTCTCCTCCGTGTTCTCCACAGAGTTAGCTTGATCTAATTCAGATAAATCTGCTTCATTATCACGAATCGCAAAATACAAGAAAGGTGCTATAAAAGGAATGATGGTTAATACCGTATAAATGCCAGCACTCTCCCTCTTATAAATGCAATACACATTATAACTAGCCAAGATAAATAATAGAAAGCCTATTAGCGATAACAAGCTGTTCAATCCACCGCTTGTAAAAGCAGTTAAGATGCTTACACCTACTAACACCCATTCGGCTGGTGCTTGATTATACACTTTTCCATTGAAACGAAAGTGAATAATAAGCTTTCCTAAAATATACAATTGAGCTATAGGAATAAAAGCAAGCCATGCTAGATCGATTCCTCGATTACTCGCAAGGGTAAATAAAGAATAGGAATAAAGTAAATAAAGTGCAATCCCTACAATAACTAAAATGATGGCAAGAACAAACATTCCTGCAAACAACCCTGTTAACAAATCCATAATTATCCTCCTTAAATTATATTTCCCTAACACAATATTATATTTTCACCTATTTGTCGACATTTTTTTAAAATTAAGATGATTCATATAGTCAAAATTGTATTAGGAGATCCACTGTTTTATAGAAAAAACACTTGATTATGAACCAAGTGTTTTTTCGACAATCAATAATTAAGAAAACACTTACTCTTGCCAGTTTCAATCCATCTAAGAATCAAAGCTCCCCAAATCTTCTTCAATAAGTTTGGATAGTTCAGCTAACACTTCAGGTGATATCTCTAGTTTTTGTTCTAGGGAAAGATTCTCTTCTGATACTGCTTGAGTTTCCACTGTTGATTCTGCTTCTTCTGCTACTGTCTTGAGTTTCCACTGTTG
>NZ_BAMO01000045.1 GCF_000615945.1 Caldalkalibacillus mannanilyticus JCM 10596 | reverse complement strand
CAATGATCCGAACGAATAGATTCATGCTCTTAAATAAATAGCCCTCGACAGCCGCTCCAAGCATCATAACTCCTGTAACAGAGGTGATCACCACTAGTATGGCTTCGGCCCATGTCGTATTGATAAGAAGCAAGGAGCTGTGATAAACAAACATAAAAGGCACAATAAATCCTGCAATGGCTAACTTCATGGAGCTAAAGCCTGTCTTCATTGGATCTCCCCCTGAAATCCCAGCGGCAGCAAAGGAAGCTAAGGCGACCGGCGGGGTAATATTGGCGAAGATTCCAAAATAGAAAACAAAGAGATGGGCGACAAATGGGGCGATTCCAAGCTCAACGAGGGCTGGTGCTGCCATAGTTGCTGTAATAATGTAGGTTGGAATACTGGGTAAGCCCATCCCTAATACAATGCAAGCCACCATGGTAAATAGGAGCGTTAAGAAGAGATGATCTCCCCTAATGTAATAATGCCATTGGCTAGCTTGAGTCCAAATCCAGTGAGCGTGGCGACACCAACAATAATCCCCACAGCGGCACAGGCAATAGCGACACCTACGGAGGTTCTTGCGCCCATTTCAAGTGCTTCGATGATGTCTTTCATGCTCATTCTAGTCGTCTGACGGAGCATGGCAACGGCTACAGTGACAAGAATTGTGAGGAAAGCAGAATAGATAATGGTTTTATTTGTGAAAAAAAGCATATAGACCAAGAACAATAAAGGCAGCAGCAAGTGTCCGCGTTCTCTCATGACTTGCCCGACACGCGGGATTTCTGAGCGTTTCATTCCTTGTAAGCCATCTTTAGAGGCACGTAGATGAACCTGTGTGAGAACACCGACGTAATACAGCAGAGCAGGTACTAAGGCGGCGAGAGCGATCTGGGAGTAAGGCATTCCTAAGATTTCAGCCATGATGAATGCGGCGGCTCATGATAGGAGGGAGAATTTGTCCTCCTACAGAGGCGGACGCTTCGACCGCCCCGGCAAAATTCTTTTGATAGCCGATTTTTTTCATTAGCGGGATGGTAAAGGCTCCCGTAGTGACGACATTAGCGACAGCCGCTCCATTAATACTTCCCAGAAAGCCGCTGGCAATGACTGCCACCTTAGCGGGACCACCTTTGGTATGTCCTGCTAGTGCCAGCGACAAATCGTTAAAGAACTGTCCCATGCCAGACTTGGCTAAAAAAGCGCCAAATAAAATAAAGAGAAAGATATAGGTAGCAGATACTCCGATAGCCGTTCCGTAGATCCCTTCTGTTGTGGTCAGTAAAAAGTTAGCAACATGATTCCAATCATAGCCTCGATGGCGGAAAAGCCCTGGTAAATCTCGCCCAAATAGAGCGTATAGGAGGAACAGAGTGGCTAGTATCGGCAATGCCCAGCCTGTGACACGTCTTGCTGCTTCAAGAACAAGAATGATCAAGAGAGTGGCAATCACTACATCCGTTTGATTGGGAAGCCCTCCACGTTGAATGATGTTCCCATAATCGACAAAAATATAAATCGTAGTGGATAGAGCGACGAAAGCCAGAAGAGCATCGTACCAAGGGAGTCTTCTTCTGCTTGCCTTTTTTAAGGCAGGATATAATAAAAAGATTAGAGCTAAGACTACCGCAACATGAAGGGAGCGGTGCTTTAAGGTAACAGGTGCACTAAAATACGATGTATATAAATGATAGAGAGATAGTCCCACGGCGATGAGAGTCACTAATAAAGCCATCCACCGCTGATCAAAAACACGAAATCTTGATTCATGATCGTATTTCTCCAGAATCTCTACTTGTTCAGAGGATAATGCATCTGTATTTGAAATTGTTTCTTTTCTTTCTTGTTTCATTTTGCTCACCTCTTTTCAATACACATTTCTATGGGGTGATGATGGGGCAGGTCATGCGGTGCCATTATCCTTTCTCCATTGATGGAGATGGAGAACTCCGCCTGTTGAGAATGAATCCACCGGTAATGCGGCAGGATGTGAGAGAAACCTGTAATCACGGTATAGCCGTCTTCTGTATGCATGTCCTCACTAAGGGCGAGATGGGGAACTCCAGCTCCAAAAGATTGAAATCTTGTTTCAATGAGCTGTAGTTGCCCTTCATGGGTCACCTCAAATATTTCAGACCAGGGTGTTTTTTCTACAGAATGAATCCACGCAACCTCAATGCGATCTCCTCGCTCGATGTCTATCTGGTTATATATTTCAGCGGTCTTTTGATGTTGAATGATGAGCTTCTGCCCAGAGTGATGGGCAGAAGCTTGTAGGAAAAAGCCGAGCAAAGCGATGGCAAGAAGTAAGAGCAAAGCAAAGCCATAGAGATAGACTCTCTGTGAGAACATGGTGGATGTCACGTTCCTCATGGCATTATTTCATAGCTCCCACTTCTTTATAGTATTTCTCTGCTCCTGGATGCCATGGCACAACCATTCCTTCGGTGACGGTGTCCAAGGAAATATCTGTAGCGGCATGATGAGAGCTATGAATTTGATTTACGTTTTCAAACAACAGCTTGGTCATTTGATAGACCACTTCTTCAGATAGGTCTTTGTTGACTAGCAGCAGGTTTTGAATACTTGCTGTAGGAATATCTTCTTCATTTCCGTAGGTTCCCGCTGGAATAACATTGGCTGAAAAGAAAGGATATAATTCTTGTAGCTTTTCCATTCCAGCTCCCTCTACAGGTACAATAACGACATCCTGAGTGGTTTGTAGGTCAATGACGGTTGAGTTTGGGACCCCGCTTGTCACAAAAGCGGCATCGATCATTCCGTTTTTGATTTGATCAATGGCTTCACTGTAGGAAAGATAATCCTCTTGGATGTCTTCATAGTTCATTCCATGGGCTTCAAACATCATACGTGCGTTAAGCTCAACCCCAGAATTGGGTGCTCCCACTCCGACTCGTTTTCCTCTTAAATCCTCAAATGTTTTGATTCCCGATGCTTTGGTGGTGACAATTTGGACATAGTTAGGATAAAGTCCAGCCAAACCGCGTAATTCCTCCATCGGTTCTTTCCCTTCAAAGGCACCAAAGCCTTGGTAGGCTTGTAATACTGTATCTGCCATTGTAATGGCTAACTCAGCGTTATTCGTCGCTAATAGGTTTACATTTTCTACAGAGGCACCCGTGGCTTGTACTGAGGTGCCAATACCTAGCTCTTTCTCATAGAGGCTGGCAAGGGCTCCTCCAATGGGGTAGTAGACACCAGAGGTTCCTCCCGTAGCGATTGTCACGAATAAATCATCTTGAGCTTTTGTGCTTTCTCCTTGGGATTGTTCCGTGGTGGTACTGCTGCAAGCTGTAAGCACCATGCCAAGAGTAAATAAAAGTACAAGTAATCCTAGCCCTGTTTTTTTCATTTTAGACCCCTCCAAATTTGAGTTTTTTGATTTTTCATAGATCTATTCGCAAAATATATGCCAACTCTATTTTTTTCCTATGGCTAGGCTACACAATCGGAAGCGCATACATTTTTACCGAGAAAGCATGATGAGCATAGAATGCCAAAAGGAAAAAAAGAGCGGAAAAAACTTCCGCATCGGCAGGTTTTTCCGCTTTCTCATTCTTCGATCGTTCCTTTGTATAACTTAAGCTTTTCCCGCAGCCCTCGTTCACTGATTCCAAGGACCTCTGCTGTTTTTCGCCGATGTCCCTGGTATTGTGCGAGCGTAGCGAGAATAACCTTTCTTTCAACCTCTTTTAACGGCAAGCCGACGAGCTGTTGAATAGAAGCTTCTAGATTCTCTGGGTTGAGAGAAAGTGTGGTTTCCTGTTTTACTTCCTTGGATAGGTCTTCTAATCTAATATATTCAGAATCGGACATTACCATCTGATTCGATTAGGTTAGCGAGCTCTCGAATATTGCCTGGGTAATCATAGTTCTGCAAGCATTCTAATGCCTGAGGGGAGAAGCCTTTCACGTTTTTGCCCAGCTCTTGATTGTATTTATGAATAAAATGATGCATTAAAAAAGGAATATCTTTTTTCCTCTCTCTAAGAGGGGGTAATTGAATCTCCACAACGTTCAAGCGAAAAAATAAATCACTGCGAAATTCCCCCAGTTTTACGGCTTGCTTTAGGTCGCGGTTGGTCGCAGCAATCACTCGCACATCTAGCTTGATGGTTTGATCTGAGCCAACGGGAGTGATCTCCTTTTGTTGAAGGACACGCAGGAGCTTGGCTTGTAAGGAAACAGACATATCGCCAATTTCATCTAAAAAAATGGTTCCTTGGTTAGCTAAAAGAAACTTTCCTTCTCGACGAGATGTTGCCCCAGTGAAAGCTCCTTTTTCATGACCAAATAATTCGCTTTCTAGCAATGTTTCCGGAATGGCTGCGCAGTTGACCACTTCAAAATGCTCTTTCTTTCTTTTGCCGGAAAAATGGATGCCTCTTGCCACTAATTCTTTTCCCGTCCCGCTTTCGCCTGTAATTAGGACATTGGTGTCAATATCCTTCAGCTTATCTATGAGCTGAAAGACATGCTTCATCACAGGTGTTTTACCAATCATTCCTTGGTAGCCGTACTTTTTTTCGAGCTCTTGACTTAGAAACTCCACTTGTTGATTTAGTTTCTGTACATGTAGGGCTTGTCCCAGAAGAGTCAATAGCTCCTCTATATGAAGGGGCTTGGTAAGATAGGAATAGGCTCCTTTTTTTATGGCTTCTACGGAGGATGAGATGCTTCCATAGGCAGTCATGATGATGACAATGAGCTCAGGCTGATGCCTTTTTAATTCGGTTAGTACCTCTAAACCATCGATTTTTCCTATTTTTAAATCTAGTAAGCAAATATCAAAGCTTTGTTGCTTGACCCACTCCATTCCTTCAAAAGGGTCAGTGGTACTCTGTACAAGGAATTCATCTTCTAGGGCAAATGCTAAGGAAGAACAAATAGCCGCTTCATCATCAATAATTAATAGATTCTTGGTCATTTTCTTTGCCATCCTTTCTAAAAGATAAGATCATGGTTGTTCCCACTCCTTCTTCACTTTCGATGTGTAGGGTCCCTCCATTTTCATGAATAAATTGGTGAGAGATCGCCAACCCGAGTCCAGTTCCTTGGGCTTTGGTCGTATAGAACGGCTCCATCACTTTTTTTAGCTGAGTCTTACTCATCCCCGCCCCTTTATCTTGAAGCTGGATGAACACTCTATTGCCATCAGTTGTTCCCTCAGACCATGCATGGATAAAGATATCGCTTTCATTTTTGGGCGAGTCAAGAGGAGAGGGTGGATCATCCTTGACCTTCTCTTCTAAGGCTTCAATAGAATTTAAAAAGAGATTGATCATGATCTGCTTCAGCTGATTGGAATCTGCTTTGATGAACAAGGGTGTTTCTAGCTTAGTTTCAATCGAAAAGCCTTTGTGTTCTGCTAATCGCTCGAAGAGGATAATTGTTGACTCAATTAGTTCGGTCACATTAATCAGCTCTTTGCTCATGCTTTTGGGCTTGGCATAATTCATCAGCTCTTCAATCAACTGATTAAGACGTTCGATTTCTTTAGGTACATGGGTCGTGATTTCTTGTTGGAATCTAGCACTGTGAATTTTACTAGGAATCAGCTCAACAAATGTTTTTATAGAGGTGAGAGGGTTTCGTATTTCATGAGCAAGTCCGGCAACAAGCTGGATTAATGCTTGGCTTTTTTCTTGTTCAAATAGCTGTTCTCTTACTTTTTTTTCATCTGTCATATCTTCAAAGGATAGAATGGTTCCAATCATTTGATTCTGATAATCATAGAGAGGATAGACATAGTAACGCAAAAAACGCTCCTCTTTTTCTATCTTCAAGGTTGCTTCTCCATGAAACTGTTTCCCCAGCTTCATCACCTCGTCAAGCTTGCTTGATAGAAGGTGGGATAGAATGGGGATGCTATGATACATGCTTCCTACTGGATTGCCTTCTATATTTCCTAGAGTCATAGCTTTCGTATTGATGGAGGTAATTTCGCCATGGCGGTCAAAGGTTACAATTCCTCTAGGGCTGCTATCTAGAATTTGTTCTTTTAATTGTTGGCTGTTTTTGGTTTCTTGAACTTGCCTGGTCAAGGAATGATTGAGTAAGAGAAGAGCCTCCGTTTTCTTATCTACTTGCTTTTTGAGCTGTCGATTCCAGCGGAGTCCGATGAAGAAGAGACCAGAGGCAGCGGCTCCAACAAGGATAAAAAGCTGTATTGTTTGTTCCAAGCGTTTACGCAATGTACTGCTTTCATCCTGAAACCATTGATCATATAACTGCTTGTAGGAGCCATTGACCATGGTGGTTTGAAGCCCGCGATTCAGAGCTTGCAGAAGCAAAGGATTCTGCTGGTCAACCGCCAAGGTGTATTCTAGAGGTAAAACATAACGCTCAATAAATAGGTACTGATCCTCTAAACCTTGCTTCTGTAAAAAATACTCTGCTGTTTTCCTGCTTCCAACAAACGCATCCGCTCGTCCCATGGTTAAGAGGCGCAGTGCTTCCTCCTGATTTGAAGTAATATGATACTTAATTCTACGTATATTTTGTAGAAAGTCGTATTCCAGGGTATCTCTCTGCATGGCGACAACCCGTTCTGAAAGATCGGACAGACTCTTGATGTCTGTTTCTTCTTTGGGAATAAGCATAATGATGGAGGAGGTGAAAAAACGTTCGGAAAACTCCATTCCTTCATAGAAATGGGCTTTATAGTGAACACCTAATATCACATCGATGCTTCCTTGCTCCAAGGCTGTAACAGAATCGCTCAGTGTCATAGGAACCCAGTGGATTTGCAGTCCTTCTGCTTCGGCAATGACTTGCATCAGATCCATATTAAAGCCGCGGTACTCCTGACCTTCAAGAAACTGAAACGGAGGTAAGTGAGGATCAAATGCTACTCGGATGGAAGAGAAGAATCCTCTTTCGCTTTCTAGTGCAGCATAGAAGTCAGTTTTTTGTTCTGCTTGGACTAGTGAGTTCGCGATCGGTGTGCCAGCAGATAGCAAGAACAGAATGTGTACAAATAGAAGAAGAGAGAAAAGCAGCCTTACTTTCTTTGTGCCCCCCGGTCTGAACAAAAACATAGGATCCCCTCCTCATTTCCACTTTTCATTCATCATAGCGCACTTATTCTATCTAGGCTAGACGACAATATTTTTCAGCTGATTGTAGAAAAATGTTTGAAATTTACCAATGAAGTAGAAAAAAGGTTATTTTTGTCGAAAAAGAAGTAGGAAAACAGTTCTTTTTGTCGAATAAATGTTAGTAGGAGGAACAAGGACGTTGATCATGTCCTTGTTTCTATTTTCTATTACAATCAAGGAGGAACAGAATGAATCAAACATCATTAGAAACTGGAGAAGGTATACAGAGCAAGAGAAACAAGAGTAAGCTGTGGATTGTGATCGCAGGACTGGTGACGCTTTTAATAGGGGGAGCAGTCACGTACGCTTTCTTTCTTAGCAACACTCCCAAAGGGACTTATTTCCTTGCAGAGTATACGACAATGAAAGAAACAAGTAAGGAATGGAAAGAAAAATATGGCGAGCAGTTTGAGTTTCAAGAGGCTATTTTAAAGCAACCCTCGTTAACGGAATTGCGGTTAAAAGGAAATTTTGAGTCAGAGATCATGAATTCGGAAATGAACATGATTCAAGACTTGTTGAAGCAAGCAAGTTTAGTGATCAAAGCCGAACAGGACCCTGTAAAAGAAGTGAGCAACAGCCTAATCTCTTTAGAAGTGGGAGGCACGAGTGCCTTTGATCTTGAATTTTATCAATCACCTGAACAATATAAATTGTATCTGCCTATGCTATACGACAAATATTTCTATATGAATTCAGATCAATTCGGTGAATTGATGAGAAAAGGAGACCCCTCGTATGATGGTCCAGATACCCTTCAAACGACTTTAAAGTGGGATGATTTGAAGCTGTCGGTTCAGGAGCAAGAGGATTTGTCGAAGCGTTATAATACCTTTTTTATGAGTCAATTAAAGGATGAGTACTTTTATTTAACGAAGGATGTCAGCTATGAATATCAAGGAGAAACGCTGAAGCTACGAGAAGTGGCTCTGAAGCTTTCGCCTACAGAAACGCAGGAGTTCTTAAATAGCTTCATCGATCAGCTCATTGAGGATGTCGAGCTGCAACAGATGATTGCGACTCGTATCAAGTTTTTAGCAGAAGCAGGGGCATTTAAAGGAGAGTTTGCGCCAGCAGAAGATTTAACGGATGAAGCTATGGTGAAGGAAAAAATACTCGAAGGATTACAGGAGGCAAAAGAAGCAATGAGTCAGCTTCAGTTTACTCAAGGCTTTGAATCTGTCTTATTAATTGATAAGAAGAATCGCATTGTGGATCGTAGTGTAAGTGTTGAACTAGCTAGTGAAGAGGAAGAGCCGGTTCGCTTCTTAGTTGCCACAAAAAATATTTCCAAGGAAAACATCACAAATAAAGAGTTTATCGTGGAGCTGAAACCTCTGGATCAAAGTGGAGACAGATTAGCTTTTGAACTAACAGAATCCACAGAAAAGCAGAAGGAAGGAAGCACAGAGAATCTACAAGTCAATTTTGTCTTTGAGCTAGACGGGATGACGGAGTTTGATGCAGGTTTACAACTGAATTCGACCTTCAAAGGAACAGCAGCTAAACATGAGGTGGATCGAGACTTCTCCTTCTCATTATCTGGTACAGAAGTTGATCATCTTCCCCAGATTAGTGGTAGTATTAAGGAGGAACAGGATATTAGTCTAAAAGACAAATATGCCAAGCAAGTATATGATATTGAGCTGAATGTAGAAGGGATGCCTATGGCGCTTTTCTTCACGCTTGATTCACAAGTGTTTCTAAAGGATCAAATAGAGGTTCCTTCTCTATCTTCTGCTCCACAAGAGGGCTTGAATGTCGTCGAGCTTACACAATTTGATATGTTTAGTATTGTAATGCAAATGCAAGAAAGCTTAGCCGGCGTGTTAGAAGGACTTGGTCTAGGCGAATAGTAGCAGGTGAATATAGTGAAAAATATGCTGTGGGTTGTTTGGTTTCAACTAAAAATGATGGTACAAAATTGGAAGATGGGTCTGGTGCTATTGATCGCACCAGTCCTCTTTGTCATTGGCTTGGGAATTGTCGCAAACCAGCTCGTTTCTGAGGAAGCGCGTGTACAATTGTTTAAAGTGGCTGTCGTAGACCAGGATGACACGTTGGAAACCAAGTTTGTCATTCAACAGCTTGTACAAAGCAAGCATCTGAGCAGCTTAATAGATACCATTCAAACAGATGAAGCCCATGCTTGGCAGCTCATGCAGGAGAATCAAATTGCCGCTATGATCATTCTTCCTCAAGGCTTTAGCCGTGAGGTGAAAAGAGGTAACAACACCCCTGTAGAGGTGATTGGTAATCAGAGGCAGCCTCTCCAGTCCATTTTGGTCAGGTACCTGATGGAAAGTGCCGCTCATTTTACCTCCGCAGCACAGAGTGGGATCAATACGATTACCTATTTTTTAAGAGAAGAAAATGTATCAATAGAGGAGCGCCAAGAAGAATTTAGAAAAAGTATCGTTCGTTTTTCCTTGCATACTCTAGGGCGAGGAGATATCTATGATGTGCAGGTGAAAGAAAGTGTTTTTCAGAAGGATCTTCTTCAATATTATCTTCTTTCCTGTTATTTGCTTCTTATGATGATTTGGAGCTACGGCATTCTTTTCTTGACCCAGGAGCAGAAAAACTTGTCCCTCCGTCAACGCCTTCTTTCTAGGGGGATTACGGACGTGCAAGTGAGCTTAGCTCAGTTGATGAGTGCTGTTACTCTACTGCTGCCAATTACAATCGGACTTGCCCTATTACTAAGCTACTGGGATGTAGAAGTGGATTCGCCTAGCCATATGATTGCGGGACTAGCTGTGGTGAATGGTGTCTTTGTTTCCTTTTTTATCATGCTTCAGACTGTATTTAAAAGTGACAGAATCTATCAATGGATAAGCGTAGTGACCATGATGCTAGGTGTGATAGCCGGAGGGCATCTTCTGCCTCGTGTCTATTTTCCCGCATGGTTAGAGAAGCTGGGAGAGTATATGATCAATACGTGGGCTTTGCAGCTCGTTTTTTCGATCTTTGGACAGGCAGAGGAGCAGGATGCCTTTCTAGCTTATAACGTACTAGTAGGAATCCTTCTTGGCTGTATCTTGTTGATTTGTCTAGCACATCATTGGCAAAAAAGAAGGTGGAAGACATGATGGGTAGAATCGTGACAAGTAGACTTCTTCAACTCATCAAAAAACCGTGGTATTTGCTTTTCATTTGTTTTCTCCCTATCTGCGCGACCCTTCTCTTGGGGGCTATAGTAGATAAAGGACAAAAAGAAATAGCCATTCCCGTGGCTATTGTCGATGAGGATCAAAGTGAATTTTCGGCATTAGTGATCAGTCGAGTGCAGGAAAGGAGCTTCCTTCGCCTTGAATATGTTTCTTCAGCGGAGGCAGAACGCCTCCTATTAACCAATAAAGTAGATAGCGTCTTTCTGATTAAGGAAGGCTTTCAAGAGCAGCTCTTAGCAGAAAAAAGAGAGAAGACAATAGAAGTTTGGGTAGCTCCTTCCACCATGGCGGTAGGGATTTTACGAGAAATGATCGCCGGAGAGGTACTCAGGCTAACAAGTAATATCAAGGCAGCAGAAGAGGTTGTCGCCTTGTTTAAAGAAAAAAAGATAGCAATGGAAGATCCTCATTTCGTCTGGAGTGAAGCCTTTGCTTATACAGAACAGCAATGGGAGCCAGAACCGCTCATGACGATCGATTTTCATGAAGCTAGCACAGAGGAAATACGAGGTACGGAGAGAGGACAAGAAGAAAGAATGCTGGAAGAGAGCATACAAGAAAAAATAACCGAAGTAGAAGCGAACGGTTATTATCAACCTTATCTAGGGTTATGGACATTCTTTACCATGTTAATGATTTTCTTTACAGCCGATTGGGTGATCAGGGAACGCCCTATTTTGTTTTCACGTATTCAAACAACCTATCTTTCTTTGCCTTCCTATGTAGGGCAAAGCAGTATGGTGTATCTCTTGCTTCACACGGGTCAAGCTCTGATTGCTTTCTATCTATTGCGGCACTTACAATTAGGAGGGTCTAGCCTCGAACTGCTTAGTATGATGGTGCTCTATGTTTGGGTTTGTGTTGGTTTAAGCTACTTTTTGGTAAGTTGTGTAGGAGCGTTGGGGCATTATTATCTGATTGTTTTTTTGCTCACGTTTTGTCTAGGGATTGTAGGGGGAAGCTTCTTTCCTATCCAAGAATTGTTCCCATCGATAGCCGACGTTGCGAGGTGGCTGCCACAAGGGCTGGTACTCCATAATCAACATGCTGAAAGCTTCCTACAAGCTATAGCTTTACTTGGGTTAAGCATAGTCTTATGGGGAGTAGGCATTCAAAAAATGAGGGGTCAAACATGATTACAATAGAAAATGTAACGAAATCATATGGGAAGAAAAAAATTCTGCGTAACGTGACACTAACTATCGATAAGGGAGAAGTGTACGGATTATTAGGTCCCAATGGGGCGGGGAAATCTACTCTCTTATCCATTTTATCTACACTAACACAGCCAACTTCGGGGACTGTTTCGATTCAGGGTTATCACCTTGGAAAACAAAACAAGCAAGTACGAGAAATCATTGGCTATGTCCCTCAAGATCTGGCGTTGTGGGAAAAAATGACGGTACAAGAAAACATGAGGTTTTGGAGCAAGTTTGGCAAAAAAAGTGTGGCGGATAAACGGTTATTGGACTTGTGCAAGGCTGTTCAGCTAGAAGAGAAATGGACAGAAAAAGTGTCCAAATTATCCGGTGGGATGAAGCGGAAATTAAATATAGCGGTCGCTTTGATTCATGATCCTGACGTACTTCTGATGGATGAGCCTACTGTGGGAATTGATTTTCAATCGAAGTTTGAAATTAACCAATACATCAAACAGCTGACAAAGCAGGGGAAGACGATTGTCTACACAACACATGATATGAATGAGATTATGTATTTGTGTGACCGTATTGGGGTGTTGAAAGAGGGCAGATTATCTTTTTCAGGGTCGATAGAGCAGATCCGAGAAGAGGCTAAGGCATCAGGTTTGTCGGATGCTAATGATGAGGACCTGCTGTATCGTCTTATTGCTGATTAGAAGAGTGTTCCATCTGTAAAAAATGATCGTGAAATTCATACCGTATTGTTTGGGTTTCATTTGTCTGAGGGTCTTTTTTAAACTCTGCTACTAGAGTGTCATTTTCTAGCCAAACAGCTCCTGCCCCAAGCAGCTTATTTAGATTGGCTACCTTGAACTGAGTTCCATCCCATTTATAGAGAAGTGCTTCAATAGGAGCACCATACGTGCTGATATATTCTATTTTTCCGTCAGCATCTATATCAAGCGGGTGAATGACACTTCCTCCTGCCTCTAAATAGATGAGAGGTTTTCCATCTAGGATGTGATAGTAGGAGAGTGTGGATCTCCAATCACTCCTAATAAATAAACGTTTCCTGCATCGTTTACATATGTAGCAAATAAATCATTCTCCATTCCTTCTTCTTTAGAAGTATGGATCAATATTTTCCCAAGGGGCAACTCTTTTTCCAATAAAACTTGGTCGATCTCACCTTCGTTTTCCTTTGGTTCTATGGGGGCTATTTTGTTATAAGTGAGAGCTACTTTTTCGGGAGGGATCTGATTCTCTTCTTGGATGCTAGGATTTTGCTGTGTCTGCTCTTGATTGTTACTAGAGCTGCTTTCTATACTTGTACAGCCTGCTAAGATCATGGTGGTTAAGAGAAGAATATAAGGTATTATTTTGGTTTTCATTGTAGCCCCCTTTGTATCCTTTTGATATTTTTCGTTAAATACAGAATGACTTCCATATAAAGTAATAGTACATGCTTCTTTCTCAAAAAACAATGGATGTTATATTTTCAAAAACGGGTATTTACTAAGCATAAGTTTTCAAAAAAAAAATTGCATAAAGGGGTTGCGCTTTGGAAATAACTGTGATAAGATAATAACAAATGATCAAATTGAAACCGAAATTCGCATGTTGAAAAAGGTGACATTTTTGAGATGCTACTTTTTTCAATGTGTGAATTTTTTTTTTAGAGTGAAAAATGATCATGTTAATTTAATTTAATTTTGGAGGTAACAAAAATGCAAAACGGTACAGTAAAATGGTTCAATGCAGAAAAAGGATTTGGATTTATCGAGGTTGAAGGTGGAAGCGATGTATTCGTTCACTTTAGCGCAATCACTGGAGACGGATTCAAGTCTTTAGACGAAGGCCAACGCGTTCAATTCAACGTTGTTGAAGGAAACCGTGGTCCTCAAGCTGAGAACGTAGTTAAATTATAGGATGAAAAAAGAGACCGTCTCAACATGTCGCTATTTGCGATTTGTTGAGGGGGTCTTTTTTTGCTATCTCAATGCTTCAGCTAAAAAAAATTGATATAGAAAGAGGATTTATAGCGAGTTAAAATGTCTTGAATGTTAGTGCTGGAGAATGTAGAATTATATTTTGAAAGTGCTATCATTTTGAGGGGGAATCGTGTGATGTCCATGGAGCTGACGAATAGATCAAGATATCTTGTCATAATAGATAAAATAAAACAAGATATTGAACAAGGTATATTGCAACAAGGGGAACAATTGCCTTCGGAATACAATCTAGCTAAGACGTTGGGGGTAAGCCGAACGACGTTAAGAGAAGCGCTTCGAATCCTAGAAGAAGAGAACATTGTTATTAGAAGGCACGGAATAGGGACTTTTATTAATAAGAAACCTATTTTTCATAGTGGTATTGAAGAGCTAACAAGTGTGACGGATATGATTATTAAAGAAGGTAAAAAACCAGGAACCAGTTTGCTATTTTCAGATTATGCAGAACCTATTGACGAAGATCGTAAAGAACTGAAGCTAGGTTCGAAGGAATTGGTGTATCTTGTTAAGAGGGTAAGAACGGCAGATGATAAGCCCATGGTATACTGTATTGATAAAATTCCTTCTAGTCTTATTCCACCAGGTTCGAAGCTAACGACAGAGTCGATTTTTTCCTTTATTGAAGATACGGCATCTGTGTCTATTAGTTATGCAACAGCTGTGATTGAAACGATCGGATACCATGATGAAATTTCAGAAATATTAGAATGTGAGCAAGGAACCCCATTGCTTGTCTTAAAACAGACCCATTATGACCTGAACGATCAACCTGTTTTATATTCGATCAATTTCTTCCGTGCGGACACGTTTAGTTTTAGTGTGTTTAGAAAAAGAGTGAAATTATGAGGAAAGTTGTGAACACAATTTCTTATTTTCTTCACATAAGTAAGGGTTTACAACTCTAAAAAATGATTTATAATAAAAGTAGTTGTTGGACGTCTAACATGATAAGTGAAAAATTAAAATCTATTGATCCATATGCTGTGATTTTTTTTGCTATAAGAGGTTGGACGTCTGACAATATATACAGCTAAGCTTTTACTATGGATAGAGAGGTGACTTATGAATATTATTTGGGGAATTATTGGAATTTTTACTGTATTTTTAATTGCTTTTTGTTTATCTAGTAATAGAAAAGTAATCAATCTTCGCACGATTTTAGGTGGCTTAGCCATTCAAGTTACATTTGCCCTTATTGTTCTGAAATGGGAAATGGGAAGAGCTGCTTTAGCTAAGTTGTCATTGGGTGTACAGAAGATCATTGACTACACTGGTGATGGAGTAAGCTTTTTATTCGGTCCCTTAGCGAATATTGAAAATACGGGATTTATTTTTGCTATCCAAGTTTTAAGTGTTATCATCTTTTTTTCTTCCCTTATTTCTGTGCTTTACTATTTAGGAATTATGCAGCTGTTGATTCGTTTCCTTGGAGGAGCACTCTCTAAGTTGCTTGGGACAAGCAAAGCGGAGTCGATGTCTGCTGCAGCCAATATTTTTGTTGGTCAAACAGAAGCACCGCTTGTTGTTAAACCTTATTTAGGAAAGATGACTCAATCTGAGTTGTTCGCTGTGATGACAGGAGGTCTTGCTTCTGTAGCGGGCTCTGTACTAATAGGGTATTCATTAATGGGAATTCCATTAGAATACTTATTAGCGGCAAGCTTTATGGCGGCTCCAGCAGGCTTAATCATGGCTAAGATTATAGTGCCCGAAACGGAAAAATCTGAAACCCTTAATGAGATTAAGCTTGAGAGAGATAAGAGCGTGACGAATGTTATTGATGCGGCAGCACATGGCGCTGCTGATGGATTAAAATTAGCCCTTAATGTAGGAGCCATGCTTCTCGCGTTTATTGCCTTAATTGCTTTGGTTAATGGAATATTAGGCGGTATTGGGGGATGGTTGGAAATGAAAATCTATCTCTAGAGGGAATATTAGGAATCTTATTTGCCCCTCTTGCTTTTGCCGTTGGGGTTCCGTGGGCAGAAGCGACGACAGCAGGAAGCTATATTGGACAGAAGCTCGTATTAAATGAGTTTGTTGCTTATGCAGCATTTGCACCACAAATTGCTGAGTTATCTGAAAAGACCGTTGTTGTGGTTAGCTTTGCTCTTTGCGGATTTGCCAACTTAGGTTCATTAGCTGTCTTGATTGGTGGTTTGGGTGGTCTTGCACCGGAACGCAGAGCAGATATTGCTAAATTAGGTATTCGTGCTGTACTGGCTGGAATGCTTGCTTCATTATTAAGCGCCTCCATAGCAGGGATGCTGTTCTAGATAAATAAATTCAAAGGAGAATGGAAATGAAAGAATTAGTGTTAAGTGTGTTAGCAGGATTAATTATTGGTATTGTATTCAAATTGTTACGATTGCCACTACCAGCTCCACCAGTATTAGCGGGTGTGTTGGGTGTGTTTGGGGTCTATTTAGGTGGAGTTGTGTATGAGTGGTTTATCAAGACCATTTCATAAATGAATAGATTTTAGATAGGAGGAAAGTGGAGATGAAAGAAGCAGTAGAACAAGCGACAGCTTATATTAAAGAGAGGCTGAATCAAAAACCTCAGCTTGGCATTATTTTGGGTTCAGGATTAGGGGTCTTTGCTGAAGAGATTCAAAATCCTGTGGTCGTTCCCTACGGAGAAATTCCTAACTTTCCAGTATCAACAGTTGAGGGACATGCTGGTCAGTTTGTGATTGGGACTCTTCAGGGAGTAGAAGTTATTGCTATGCAAGGGCGCTTTCACTATTACGAAGGCTATTCATTAGATAAGGTTACCTTTCCCGTTCGTGTGATGAAGGAGCTCGGTATTGAGTATTTAATGGTTACGAATGCAGCAGGAGGAGTGAACACGAGCTTGCAGCCAGGGGATCTCATGTTAATTACGGATCATATTAACAATGCTGGAGCAAATCCGTTAATCGGACCGAATGATTCGAGTGTAGGTGTGCGCTTTCCAGACATGTCAGAAGCTTATGACCTGGAGCTTAGGTCACGTGCCTTGCGTGTAGCAGATAGGCTGGGCATTGCCTTGAAGGAAGGAGTCTATGTCTGGAATACAGGTCCTTCTTATGAAACACCAGCAGAAATTAGAGCGATTCGTTTCTTAGGAGGAGATGCGGTTGGGATGTCTACCGTTCCTGAGGTGATTATCGCTCGTCATGCAGGCATTAGGGTTCTAGGGATCTCTTGTATCTCTAATATGGCGGCAGGGATTGTTGATCAGCCGTTAACCCATGAGGAAGTAATCGAAACGACAGAACAGGCAAAAGAAACCTTCATCACTCTCATCAAAGAAATGATCAGTGAACTGAGCCAGATGAATGGTACAAAATAAAAAATGAAGAGTGATCCTCCTTAAAGGAAAGGAGGATCACTCTTTTGCTTTATAAAAACATCTACAAGAAAAAATAAATAATACAAAATAAATGGAAAAAACATGAATCTCCAAGTCGCTTCATAACGTATATATAGTTATGAAAGAAAAAAATAGAGGAGGACGGTTCTATCAACTACTTATTGTATTGGAGGATTTTTGTTCTTGTCGTTTTACATGTTTTGCTGTTCGCAGAAATCATTAGCTTTCAAGTATACACATCATTTATAGCGGGGTTTGTAATATTTTATGGGCTACCATGGTTATTTAAAAGGCTTAAATCTCGCTTATTTTAAACAATAGACTTGGCATACTGACTGCCAAGTCTATTGTTTTATTCGTTTTGATTCAGTGGACGATCTTGTTGAGCAATTTCTTCTGGAGGAACGGGTTTAGCATAATAAAAACCTTGCATAATGGTACATCCTCTGGAGGTCAGGAAATCAATTTGTTCCTTCGTTTCTACTCCTTCAGCGACGACTTCCATATTTAAGCTCTTGGCAATCATAATAATATTACTAATAATGGCTTGTTTAGAAGGGTGCATACTTTTTCGTATAAAGGATTTATCGATCTTAAGAATATCAATCGGCATCTCATCTAGGTTTCCTAAAGAAGAGAACCCAGTGCCGAAATCATCTAGAGAAACCTTCACTCCTAGCTCTCTAATTCTTTGTAGTTGGCTAATGGTGTTTTCCATATCATTCATGGCAATAGATTCTGTCACTTCTAGTTCTAAAAAGATGGGATTTAAACCAGAGAGATCAAGAGATTTTTTGACCACTTGAAAGAGGGTTTGGTTTTCAAAGACACGTACAGACATATTCACAGATACGGTTACTTGAGCAACGTTTTGCTCATGCCACAATTGGTTTTGCTTGCAGACCTCTTCAATCACCCAATGTGTAATCGGGACGATCAAACCCGTTTCTTCAGCAATGGGAATAAATTCTATGGGGGATATGGTCCCGAGCTTAGGGTGGTTCCATCTAAGCAGAGCTTCCATTCCAACCATTTGATTTGTACTTGAATTCCATTTTGTCTGATAAACAATAGCAAATTCTTGATGTTCCAATGCTTTTCTTAAATCCTTTTCCAGCTCTAAGCGACGGACTTGTTCAAGTCCCATCTCTTCATTAAAGACAGAAGCTTTATTTTTCCCTTCATTTTTCGCATGGTACATGGCTGTATCTGCCATTTCATGAGAGAAGAACGATCGAATCCATGAATAGGAGCTAAGCTAATGCCAATGCTTGCTGTGACATATAATTCATGATCCTCAATATAACAAGGCTTTTTGATTTCATGTAAGATACGGTCGGCAAGTAATACGGCTGTTTTTTCATCTCCATCAGGTGAAGCGATAAGAAATTCATCGCCGCCTAAGCGAAAGACTTTATCTTTCTCTCCGATACAATTCCTGAGCCTTTTAGCGATTTGTTGAATCAGCATATCCCCCACGTCATGTCCGAGGGTATCATTAATGGTTTTAAAACGATCAATATCAATGAATAAAATAGCTCCTGATTCCGTAAGATTAAATTGAAGATCAAAATATTGGACAAGTCCATAGCGATTAGGTAAGTCCGTCAGATAGTCATAAAAGGCCATGCGTTCTAAGATGTGATGGTCAAAGAACACGGCGATTAAGGAGATGAATAAGATAAGAAAGGTCACAATGGATACACTAGCGATAAGCGAAAAGTTGTACTCGTTTAGATGGCTTTCTACATGAATGTCTCCATGAAGATGAAAAGAAGATGCTGCCATTCCAGTATAATGCATCCCACCAATAGCTAGTCCCATTAAAACAGAGCAGAATAGTTTCCATAAATGATATTGAGGCTTATTCCGAAATCTGCGAAACAAATAAAGAGCAGAATAGGAGGTGAGCATGGCGATTAGAATCGAAACTGCCAAGAGTAGGGGGTCATGAGAAAGGGTAGCCGCTGATTGAATAGCAGCCATTCCTGAATAGTGCATGATGACGATTCCGCTTCCCATCACCATACCTCCCAACCCTATTCTCCACTTGCTGGGCTGTTGGTCAGAAGTGACTAGAAAGGCAATTAAAGAAGCGATCACGCTTGCTATGGCTGATAAAGCGGTCATGGTTGGATCGTAATAAACGGGAATAGCTATATGCGTAGCAAGCATGCCAATAAAATGCATAGACCATACACCACAACCCATCACACAAGAACCGGACAAAAGCCAGAGGATTTTCGTTTTTCCAGTCGAATTACTAATCTTTCCTGCTAGATTTAAAGCAGAAAAAGAGGATATCACGGCAATAACAAATGATAGAGCAACTAACCACAAGTTGTACTGAATCTCTAAATGTGTCATATGATAACCTCTTCGTAGTTTGTAATATTGTTAATTCTAGTATAACTGACAAGGACTGTATAGGAAAGTAAAAAAACGACAATAATCGACTTTTTTCGCAATAGTAAGAAAAGCTTCTACCGAAGCCCTATCGAGGAGGTCGTTTAGTCCTTCTTTAGAGGAAGCTTTTCATGCTTATTCAGTTAAAAAAGACTTATTTAGTAGAGGAAGCATCCTCCAAAAATAAGTCTCATGTTCTATATAGGTGTTCAGATTTTTAACTCTATTCAATTTTTTTCCTTAGGAATCTATTTGCTCTAAGGAAGATCAGGTAAAGCCCAGTAAAACGGTGTTTCAGTGTATCAAAGTCGCCAAAGTCATATAATAGAGAATGAAAATAAGATGTAAAGACCTTTGCATTTGCTTTTTTAATCGTATCTTCATGCCACCAGAGCGTTGATTTCTGCTCGAAAGGAAGGGGCTTTACTTCATGTAGAAAAGGAAATAAGGAATATTGAATAGATAATGTTCTCGCCAATCTCGTATAGGTTTTATGCTGCTTTGTTTCTTCTACTAATTTGGTATAATCCAACCTATCTCCAAGAACATCAATCAGCTGCATAATGTCTAAAAAATACTTTAAGGAAATCATTTTGCTTCTCCAACCATGGAGATATATTAAATAGAAGGTATGGTAATCTGATAAAGTTTTTACATACGAATATTCTTTATAAGGTTCTGCCTGCTCCCAGAAAGAATGAATATTGAGATCTGAGGTTCCTTCCTTCAGCAAATTCCAGTGGAGTTCAATCGTAAGTGGCAATGGTGAACCAGGTAAAAACTTACTGAAGCACTGATGGAAGTGGAGAGGCTTGAGCTCTTCTTCTATGGTATATCCCAGCTCGCGAATACAGGCACTTGCTCGTTCCATATCTTGACTATGGACCAACAGATCTATATCTGATGTTCCTCTTGCGCTTAGGTGGCCAAAATACTTCTCAGCAAAGGTCACACCTTTTAATGGAATCACTTCGATTTCCTCTTGTTCAAAAACTTTCAGAATATGTTCTGTTTGACTTTTAATATAGATGCTCTGAAACAGTGCTTCTTGACACTTTTTCTTGAGTTCTTGTTGAAAAAAGAGAGGTGTTTGCTGTAGTAACCCCCTTTCCTTAAGCAAATGATACACCTGCGAATGGATGGAGGATCGTTCAACATCGTCAAGTATCATTATATAATCTTCATCCCTATTGGGAAGGATGATGGAGAATAATATAGGGCTTCAATGAATTGGATGATCACGTAAATTCTCCTTCCTTATCGAGAACAGCAACACGTTACATATTGACGATAAAGGTATTGTCTTGATCTTTTTGTCTACGGTTTAAATCACGGTATAGTCCGTCAACAGAAATCAGGTCATGATGTGTACCTGTTTGTACGATTCTTCCTTGATCCATGACAACGATCATATCAGCATGTTGGATTGTCGATAATCGATGAGCAATAATCAATGTTGTGCGATCCTTCATCAGGCGCTCTAGTGCTTCTTGTACTTGATGTTCTGTTTCGCTGTCTAATGCTGAAGTAGCTTCATCCAATAATAAAATGGGTGCGTCCTTGAGCAGTGCACGAGCGATAGCCATGCGCTGTTTTTGTCCTCCAGATAAGCGAACACCGCGTTCTCCAATTTCTGTATCATACTGATCAGGAAGAGACATGATGAAGGAATGGATATTAGCATGAATAGCAGAGCGAATCATTTCCTCCTCGGTCACATCAGGTCGTGCGATCAATAAGTTTTCTCTAATGCTACCACTAAATAGGAAGGTTTCTTGATGAACGTAGGCAATAGAGCTTCTAAGTGTTGAAGTAGAGAGCTGATCAATGGGTGTATCATCGATCAAAATCCTTCCTTCTTGAGGTGTATAAAAGCCTTGCAGCAGGTTAAGAAGCGTTGTTTTCCCTGCACCGCTAGGTCCCACTATGGCAATAACCTTGCCTGAGGGGATCAAAAGATTCACTTGCTGAATAAGCTGAGTATCTACATCATAGCTAAACGTAATATTGTCAAATTCAATGGATTTGGTAGCTAAATCCTTTGGAACATAGGCAGGTAAGTCAGGGGACTCAGGCGAAAGGTCGAGTACATCTGAGATTCGTTCTACTGCGGATAGAGAGCGCTGTAGACTGCCCCATAAACCGGCTAACCCTGTTAATGGATAGATAAGATGGCTCATTAGATTAATGAAAATAAGTAAAGAGCCTATGGTCAAAAGGTCGTTGGTTACAAAATAAGCTCCTACAGAAAGACAAGCGATGAAAGAGATGGAGCCTGCTGCTTCACTTCCGGTTTGAAACCAGCCATTTAGATTGGCATTTTTCTTCTCTAAATTGTAGAGCTCTTGATTATGCTCAGCATATTTTTTATGCAGTCGTTTTTCCATAGTAAAGGAGCGAATGACATGGAAGCCTTGAAAGCTTTCTGTTAGAAACCCATTCATTCGACCGGTTAGATTGAGAATAAGTCGGCTGTTTTTGCGCAAAAGTAAGCCAAACACCCCGCCAGACAATAGAGCAAAGGGAATAATGGTTAGACATAGTAGGGTTAAAGTCAAATTAATATAGGACATATAAATAAAAACAGCAATAAAAATTAAAGGAAGTCGAATAAATTGAATAAGACTAGAACCAATTAATCCCAATATACTATTGATGTCATTGGTAAAATGAGTGACCAATTCACCGGAGCGAAGGGTGTTTGCTGTTTTGTCGGCAAACGCAGGATATGATTAAATAAATCGACTCTCAGATCCTTTTTTACCGCATTTTCGGTAATGGCTCTCAGATAGATTCCAGCATAAGAAGAGGTTAGGCTAAGCAGCAGTAAGACAATACCCAAGGGAACCAGCCAATTTAGGCTCTGAAAGTCAGTCTGAATGGCAGCATCCGTAATTTGTCCCAGAAACCAAGCAAAAGCTAAGGTCAGAAAAATATCAAGCGATAAAAAGAAAAAAAGCCCTAAATAAGCCTTTCGATATTTTATAATGTACGGTCTTAACATCGAAAAGGATTTACGGATATCACCTAATATAAAAAAGTTTTTGACAATGAAATGCTTCATTTTATTTAGTCCTATCATACTGAAGCTCCAGTAGTTATACGTATTTTCTTTTTTATTACTCTTTTTAATATACGGGATAATATAGGGAATGAAAAGATGATTTTGCTCCAAATTCTAGAGGAGAGGTCTGTCATTAATATCTTTTTTTGTTTTCTTTTAATTTGTACTAGTTTGCCAAGCAGTTGGTTTTCAGTGACAGGATCATCTGGCAAAAGATTCGTATCCCCTTTAAAAATATAGATAGGCATATTGTGAATGGTCACCGCTTCCTTAAAACGATGGGCGGTAAGTTTCTTTTCAGAACAATAAAACAACACAATATCGCCTTGTTTTAAAGTAGAAGGAGTACATTCAACGAACGTACAGATATCATTTTTCTGGATGAACGGATACATGCTGAATCCACTGGAGGGTAGATCAATGCTTCCGTTTTTCTGGATGGTCTTTTGAATTAAGGTGATTAAAGCCTCTTGGTGATTACTCTGCATCTCGAATCAATCCACACTCGATCAGGTCCTCTAGAAAACGCTGAATATCTTCTTCAATAGATTGATCTTGGATATCATATTCTTGGTGAATAGCTTCCATAATGGATTTGAATGTTTGAGGCTCACTGAGTAGGGTCCAGCAAAATCCTCCGATATCATTTAAGCGAGTAATGGAATGGTTGTCTGTATTTAAAATAACCCATTCATCATCGAGGATGGTTTCTTCAAAGTTAGGTGTTCGGATATACTGTATCATTAAGAAATCAACTCCCAGAAAGAATTATTTTTTTGAAAATGGAGTTCGTAAAGAGGTACACGATCGACTAATGTTTTCATAAGCGGTAGGATTTTTTTAGTATCCTCAGGACAATGGGTCCAGTAGAAAATCTTATCCATGATTTGAAACAAACCATCGGATTTCTTCATTAAGATTCGATCGTTCTCTATAGCTTGATGTAGGATTTGAATACTGGCTAAGGGTCTGCATTCTGCTAAGCCTTTTTCTTCTATATCACTACGAAAAGGAGAATCATAGACAATGATCTCACCATCTGTAATTTTAATCAATGTGGCTTCGTCGGACAAGAGCTGGCGAGGATAAGAAAGCTTAGCTACCGTTGATTTCCCTGCTCCAGATGGTCCAGCAAAAAGGTGTGCCTGCTCTTTCTCCACGACACAAGAAGAATGGATTAATAACCCCCAGCGAATATGGACGATATACGAGCTGTATAAGTTAATAAAAGCATGCTTTAAAGCAAATTCATCATAGACAAAGACCGACGCTGCTTTAAAGTCTGGTGCCATTTCAATAAGATAATCCGCTCGTCTGTAGGTAATAAGCTCTTTTTCATTTTTAATATCAACATTATAATCGACGAAAGGAACTCCATAACCCTCTTCGACTTTAATCCAGATATCAACGCTGGCTGTACTTGCAGGCATAATCACTTGGTACAGTTTCTTAAAGAACTGAATCATTCGTTCTGAATGACTATCTATTTGAATAATATGATCCCCAATTTTAATCCATAAGCTTTCCATAGTACGCCCCTTAGCTCTAACTAAAATCATCGTAAAGCAAGAATATAGTAATTTATAGTAGTAAAATTAAAAAAAATAATAATAAAATAAAGAGAAATAAGAGCCTAAATAAGAGAGAGGTCAAAGGTATGAGAACACTTTGACCTCATCTTTAAGTTAAAAAAGTAAGAATATAAAAATATATTCAAAGCACATACTAAATTTCCCTTATTTTCTGCACAGCATTTCAATACCTGGCGGCATTGGTTTGCCTGGTTTAGGAAACATTCCGCACGGCTTAAAGTTTTTACTGATCGCCGTTTCAAACTTTACTGCTTGAAAAGATAACACTTGAGGTGCAGAATAAGCTTTCTTTTCCATTATGATCACTCCTAGTCTGTAAGTATATTCAAAGAAGATAGAATCGAAAACTTAATAAATTAGAATATCTGGCCGATATTAATAGGTTATAGCGATTCTTCACTTATTATACTAGGAGTAGTCCATACATAAAAGAAATTTTATTCGACAAAATTCGCATGCGAAAAAAGCAAGGCTGTATAGTTCCTGCTTTGGCCTTGATATTTTCGCGTGTTTTTACATTTGAATGATTACAAGCTTTAATGTAGTTAATGAAAATAAATTACAATGGACGACCATTAATTGTACAAATTAACTCGATTCTTCCATTTCTTCTTTCAAATCTACATTCAACTTTGTTACCGCTACTAATAGCTGTTTCGAATTTCACATCTTGAACAGATAATACTTGTGGTGCAAAGTAAGCTTTCTTTTTCATTTCTATCAACTCCTACTCTTTTAATTCACGTACCAATAGCTTTGATGCTAGAAAAATTATGTATAGTTTGACAATTCTTATTGCAGTTACTTAAATTATACTACTGATTGACTTTTCTTTAAAGAATAATTTATCGACAAAAATCGACTGAATGTTTAGGGGCATAAGAAAAAAATTATTGGCTAGAGGTAGAATCTATGACAAGGTAATAATGACACGCTTCCTCTTCTAAGTTATCAAATTGGTGCGTAATATCTGCTTCAAAGTAGAGGGAGTCTCCAGCATATAAAGTCATATGTTTCCGTCCGTCTAAGGTAATTTGTAAGCATCCCTTTACTACATATATATATTCTTTGACTTGTTTTTTATGAGGAGGAAATGTACCAGAGCTTTTTCCCGGCGGAATGATGTTTAAAATAAATTCAATTCCTTTAGAAGGGAAGGCTGGTGAAAGCAGGATGCGTTGAAAACCAGTATTCTCATCCTTATAGACTTGACGATCTTTATTTCTAATGAGAATGACTTCTTTTATTTCGTTTTCTGCTAGAAGCTGAGAAGCGGTGGAGTCTAAGGCTTCAGCAATTTGACATAAGACGTTAACTGTAGGGTTTTTTTCATTTCTTTCTATTTGCGAGAGCATAGAACGACTAACGGAAGAAAGATCGGCTAACTCCTGTAAGGTATAGCCTTTTTCCATGCGTAATTTTTTTACCTTTTCACCTAATGTCACAAGAATTCCACCTTTCAAGTTTATTCCTCTATAGCGAAAAAAACAGATCGAGAAAATAAAATAAATATATTGGAAGCAAGATAAAATAGGTATTGACGGTTGAGGGGCAAAAGAATATAATCAACAAAAATCCACTATAGTGAAATCCAGGAGGAGTTATGATTCCATTCTTTTTTTCCCTTATTCCCCTATGTTTGATCTTGTTTTTGTTGTTTGGTTTAAGATTATCTGCTTGGAAGGCTGGTTTGGTAGGGTGTGTTTTCACTAGCAGTATGGCGCTTTTTACTCCCTTTTTTGAGTTTACCCTACATCAATTAGCTATGCCCATTTATCAGGGGAGTCTTACCTCCTTGATTGTAGCATATGTTATTGTCTTTGGCATTTGGCTCTATCACTTATTAAACGAAGCCAAAGTCATTGAAACCATGGCAAAGTTTATTTCAGAATCGACTCAGGACCCGATTCGGCAAGTGCTGATTTTGACATTGGCTTTTTCTCCTTTAGTAGAATCGCTGAGCGGTTTTGGTATTGCAATGATTGTGGTTGCGCCCATTCTCATTGCTTTAGGGGTAGAAAGAATGAAGGCTGTGCTGATTTCGTTGGTTAGTTTATGCGCGGTCCCATGGGGAACGTTAGGAATGGGAACAGTGATCGGAGCACAATTGGGCAATCTTTCCGTTCAAACATTAGGGGTAGGAAGTGCTCTATTATCCCTCCCCACGTTTATTTATTTTGCTCTGATCATTCTTTTTCTAGCTGGAGGCTGGTCTGCTTTGAAGAGTCACTTTTGGGAGGCGTTTCTCGCAGGCAGTTCAATGGGGGTATCAGTCTTACTGTTAAACAAATATGTTAGCGTGGAGCTAGCAGGTGTCTTTGGTTCATTTATGGTCATGGGAGTTCTATTATTGTTTATGAATAATAGAATGGAATTACTAAAAAATAGAAACATACGTCGTGCGTTTAAACCGTATCTCTTTCTCATTGTTCTTTTATTATTATCACGATTAATTCCGGACTTGAAGGGCTTTTTGCTCAGCCATGGTGTGGTAATAGTTGAAGAATTACAGTATTCCCTTCCTCTTTTATATTCTCCTGGTTTCTTTCTCTTTCTGACGTGTCTATTTACCATTGGGATCTATAGAATGAAACAGAAGTCGATTTTTCTCACTCTTCAACTCACGAGGAAGCAAGCTTCTCCTGTCATTTTTGCTACCCTGTTCTTTATCATTCTATCTGAGATTATGTCTGAAGCCCTTATGACACAAATCATAGCAGAGGTAACGGCGACGTTCTTAGGTCCGCTTTTTCTTCTCGTATCCCCCGTAATTGGAGGACTAGGAGGCTTTCTAACCGGGAGCAATACAGCATCGAATGCTATGTTTATTAAGCTGCAAGTACAGGCGGCTCAATACATCGGAATTTCTCCAGAACTGACAGCCTACGCTCAAAATACAGCTTCTTCTCATGCCATTATGGCTTCACCTTCCAGAGTACTGCTGGGCGCTACGATTGCTCAAATTCCTGAGCTTGAGAATGAGTTGCTCAAAAGAATAACCCTGATCGCCTTGGGTACACTTGTCGTCATTATTCTGGGGCTTTTGTTCATGTACGTTGTATGTCCATGAAGGATGCAACAAAGAGGGCTAACAACGAGCTAAGATGAGATAAGAACATAGACAAGATAAGAAAAAGTCGAGGAAGGGTTAGAGTTACCCCTCTTCGACTTTTGGTTTTTGGCACGGAGAGTTACATTTCCTTAGCGTAGGAAAGCAATTCATCTACTAGCTTGGTAGCAGAAATAATACCACCAGATAGATTCCAGATGACTTCATCCACTTGGAATGCCTTCTTATTTTTTGCTACTTGAAGGTTTTGGTAGAGTGGATCATTCATCCATTCTTCTTGCATCTTTGTTCCACCTTTTTCTTCGTCATAATCAGCATTAAAGAAGAACATAATGTCTCCGTCCATATCAGCCATTTGCTCTTTCGTGATTACAGCGATGAACTCATCGATATCTTGAGATTCAGGTCTAGCAAAACCAAGATCGCTTAATACAGTACCAGAGAAAGTGTCTTTAAGATAGATACGAACATTAGTAGGTAGGAAACGCACAACGGAAACTTTTGTTGACAGTTTATCACCAAGCTCCGATTTCGCGTGGTCTACATGTTGCTGATAACGCTCTAAAGCCTGTTTTCCTTCTTCTTGCTTGTTCAGGGCTTCAGCATAAAGAGTAAAGTTTTCTTTCCATTGTCCTGCAAGGTCTTCAGAAAAGACAGTAGGAGCAATATTGGATAATTGAGTATAGATTTCTTCTTGTCTAACTTTATTTCCGATAATCAGGTCTGGCTCAAGACTAGCGATAAGCTCCATATTTGGTTGTCTCTCATCCCCTAGCTCCGCTACTCCTGACATTTTGTCTAGGATATGTGGATACCATGTATCTCCTACACCAGAATTAACAGCCCCTACAGGAGTGACTCCTAGCTCTAGAAGAGCTTCTGTTCCTTCGTTCGTTAAAATAACGACTCTTTGAGGTGTTCCTTTAATTGTTGTTTCACCCATGGCATGTGTTACTGTGTACTCGGCATCTTCGGTTGCTTCTTGCTGAGCTTCTTCTGTGGGAGCAGGCTCCTCGGAATTAGCTGGAGTTTCTTGATTGGTGTTAGAAGCGCAGCCTGCTGCCACAAGCACTAGAGCCAGCATGGCAATAAAAAGAAAGCTACGCAAAAAAGATTTGTTGTTTACTTGCATGTGTTTGTTTCTCCCCTCATTTTTGACTAATTGGTAAGTGAGCAAATAATCGCCAATGATTATCATTATCACTAATATTAATTAATAACTTTTGCAGTAATATTTGTCAACCTTATTTTTTAAATAATAAATACATAAAGAATGGAGCTCCAATAGCTGCGGTAAAAACCCCGGCAGGAATATCGAGAGGCTGAAAGAGTAATCTCCCTGCCAAATCAGCTAATAGAAGAATAATAGCGCCCAGCAAAGCGGATGCCGGCAAGAGGATGCCATGCATTGGACCGACCATCTTTCGTGCCATATGTGGCGCCATGAGTCCAATAAAAGAAATTCCTCCGGCAAACCCAACAGCAGCTCCTCCAAGAGCCACACTATACAGCATCAGCCAGAGTTGTTTATTCTTCACCGATAAGCCAAGACCAGTGGATACCCCATCTCCAAGCAGAAGGACATTAAGATGGCGTGCTTGTAAGAAGGCAAGTGGCAGGAATAATCCCATCCACGGCAAAAGTGCGATGACATGCTCCATGGACTTTCCATAGATGCTTCCAGTCATCCAGCCTAATACTTGAGAGGCAAGATGAACGGGACCGCTAATTAACAAAAACATGGTCAAGGCAGCCATCGCTGTAGAGATCCCGATTCCAATCAGAATCAAACGGTAGGATGACGAGCCGCCTCTCCAAGCTAAGATATAGATCAGGGAGCTGTAACAAAGGCGCCTCCAATAGCCACAAGCGGCAGCCAATGAATACTGAATTGACCAGCTAGGAGAGTCATAAAGGCAACAGCAGCAAATGAAGCGCCACCCGTAATTCCTAATAAGTCAGGGGATGCAAGAGAATTGCGGAACACGGATTGTAAAATAGCGCCTGCTGTCCCAAGTGCCGCTCCAATTAAAACAGCCAGTATGGTTCGTGGTAGGCGTAGATCAAGAATGACAATTTTATGTGTTTTGTTATCTGAGGTAAACACACTGAGCACATCCAGAAAGGGAATATGAAGACTGCCTAGAGATAGGCTCAGAATAACTAAAAGGAACATGACGAGAAAGAAAAATAGAATGATTCCCGTATTGCGCCAGGTATTGTTGGATCCATGTGTTTTTTCTCTAAGTGGCTCGACGTTATTCATAGTTTCTCCTTCTTGCAATATAGATAAGGAATGGGACTCCTAATAGAGCCGTCGTCACACCAACCGGCACTTCTTTAGGCATTAAGATAAAGCGGGAAACCGTATCAGCAGAAACCAACAGAGCCGCTCCCGCCACAGCGCTATAAGGAATCACCCAAATATGGTCATTCCCGACTAGGTAGCGACAAAGATGTGGAACGATTAAGCCAATAAAGGCAATGGGACCTGCCAGCGCTACTGATCCACCTGCCAGAAGAATAACAACAAGGATAGTCATTCCTTTGATTAACCAAATACGTTGACCCAAACCTCTGGCAATATCATCACCCATTCCCATCACATTTAAGGATTTGGCTAAAACAAAAGCGATCATCCAGCCAATGAGAATATAAGGAATTACCGTGATCAAATGCTCCATTTTTCGTCCAGATACAGAACCGACAAGCCAGAATAGGGCTTCACTCAGGGTTTGGTTATATAAGAGCATAATCCCTGAGGTGATGGAAGAGGCAAAGGCTGAAACAGCCGCTCCGGCTAAGGTTAATTTGAGAGGGAGGGAGCCCCCATTTCCTAATGAGCCGAGTGCCAAGACGAACAAGGCGGTTACCCCTGCACCTAAAAAAGCGATCAAGGTCATATCCTTTAAGGCAAGATCTAACTTAAAGACACTCAAGCATAGAACAATAAATAAAACAGCCCCTGAATTAATCCCAAATAAGGATGGAGAAGCAAGGGGATTTTTGGTCAGTACCTGCATTAATGCACCCGCAATAGCTAAGCTTGCTCCCACGGTTGCGGCAATGAAAGCTGCTGGCATACGGACCGTTCGGATCAGAATGTGTTCTGTTGACGCGTTATAGTAAAATATACTTTCCCACAATAAGGAAAAAGAAAAGGTGTGATAGCCCTTCAAAATACTAACCAATAAGCTTGCACAAAAGAAAACAAATCCTGCTAGCAAAGTAAGTAACTTGGCCCTATCACTTTGTAATAGACCTACCAATCAAAAAACTCCCCTCTGCAAATCTAATCTAGTGATTATTTAGTAGTCATCAATTAGATTGTAAGAAAGAAGTATAGACAAAGTCAATGAAATTGATTCTCGTTTTCGCCAAATACATAAAATCTCAAACTTTACAGTTGAAATGATAATCATTATCAATTAAAATAGTAAATCAGAGAGGGGTTACAAAAAAAGGAAAAGAAGGAACCCCCCTCTGATCGTAAAAGAATCGAAAGAAAGGGTTTCTGTTTTTTTGAAATAAAGGAGGCTACAAATGAGTGATGCTAAGAACATTGCAGAGAAAGCATCCATGCAAAGCTTTCTGAATTGTTACTTGCGTGAAACAGAGCAAGGTGAATGGCTAGATGACAGGAGGATGAAGGAGAGAGGGCAGTGTCTTGTGCTTCAAGAAGGAGTGAAACACTATCTGCATCTTTCTCTAGCGAAGCAAGGGATTCATTTTTACCTTGGAGTCCAGTACAAATCCCCAACAGGGCGACATCTTTTCAACCTGCCCATCTATTATCAGGTGGGGGAAGAGGCTGCTATAGAAACGGACTATGTCACGTTTATTGCCTTACTAGTGAAAGAGTTGTCTTATGCTTACGGGGCTTCCTATTCAGATGAACTGCTCCTTCGAGTCATTCAGAGCTGTCACAACATGGAAAGCTATATCAAACAGAGAGAAAAGGATGGTTTAGAGTTATACGGAGAAGAACTCTATTTTATCGAAGCAGAGCAAGCATTGCTGTTTGGTCATCTTACACACCCTACTCCAAAAAGCCGGCAAGGTTTTCCAGAATGGAATCAAGCGGCGTATTCTCCAGAATTGAAAGGGGAGTTCCAGCTTCATTATTTTAGGGTGCACCAAAGCGCTGTGGTAGAAAACTCGGCTCTTCCCCAATCTGCTACAGAACTGATTAAAGCAGAAGTATGGGCAGATCAAGCGTTTGAAGAAGAGGAAAAAGAGAGATATTGTCAGCAAGAAGAGTATGCTCTTATCCCTGTTCACCCCATACAAGCAGAGTGGCTGCTAAACAGACCTAAAATCAAAGACTTATGTCAGCAAGGGGTACTGGAATATCTAGGTCCAAGAGGAAGAGCTTATCAGGCAACATCTTCAATCAGAACTGTGTATCATGCTGAGGCGAATTATATGTTGAAGCTGTCTTTACATGTGAAGGTGACCAACTCCTTACGTGTCAATAAGCTTAAAGAGCTGGAAAGTGGAGTCGAAGTAAAGAAACTACTAAATACTTGTTTGGGAGAGGTCAAACAAAAGTTCCCAGGCTTTGATCTTATTTGTGACCCTGCCTATATGACTGTCAAAGTAGATGGGGAGGAAGAATCAGGTTTCGAAATCATTTTAAGAGAGAACGTGTTTCAAGGAGAGAGAGGAAAGCAGGTTACCTTAGTGGCTGCGTTAGTGCAAGATGCACTTCCAGGGCACAGTTCCAGACTCGCTACGATCATTCATCGTCTAGCCCGAGAGGAAGAGCGAAGTGTACGTCAGGTTAGCTTAGACTGGTTTCGCAGGTATCTGAAAATCTCCCTTGAGCCGATGGTATGGCTTTATTTAACTTATGGTATTGCTCTAGAAGCACATCAACAAAATAGCTTGGTCCAATTGAAGGATGGTTATCCAGAACGCTTTTATTTTCGTGATAATCAGGGCTACTACTATTGTCGCTCAAGAAAAGCTCTGTTGGATGAATTGCTTCCGGGTATAGGAGAAAAAAGCCAAAATATCTTTGATGATCAGATAGCAGATGAACGTTTTAGATATTATTTAATGATCAATCATATGCTAGGTGTTATAAACGGCTTTGGAACAGAAGGACTCATCAATGAGCGTGAGTTGCTAGCAGAAGTAAGATCAGCATTAGAGGCATTTATTCCATTGAATCGAGAGGGCTCTACCTTCTTAACCAGCTTACTTCAAGATAAAAAGCTTCCGTGTAAGGCAAATTTATTAACTCGGTTGTTTGATATAGATGAATTAACAAGTCCGCTCGAACAAGCGGTTTACGTCCAAATAGAAAACCCCTTGGTTACTGAATTGCCAAGTTCTGAACAGGAGAGGTCCTATGAGTATACCTTTTGAAAAAATGAAGGTTAGTGAGGTCATCATGTCAGAGGTTTATGTGGAGGTTAGAAGACGAATATTTCGTCAGTTAGTAGAATCTCTTTTATTTGAGAAGATTGTTTCAGCGGATGAAATAGAGGTCGAAGAGGGGATTCTATTCCGAATACAGGGAGTAGATGGTCATCAGTCCTCTGTTACTTATGAATGTCTAGGAAGAAGAAGCTTAACATTTGGTCGGATTCGTTTAACTGAGCCTATGATGCGTGTGGCTCAAGAAGGCTTCTCAGAAGCAGAATCTTTTGCTCTCTTTTTCTATGAAGTAGGGAAAAATCTAGGAATCAATCAAGAGAAACAACATACCTTTATTCAGGAGCTAGAGCAAACTCTTCTAAAAGATACTCTTGCCCAATATAAAAGAAGGCAACAGAAAGCCCAGTTACTAGGTACATCCTATGATGACTTGGAGGGCAATGTAATGGATGCTCATCCCTATCATCCCAGCTATAAATCACGAATTGGCTTTACCTTAATGGATAATGAGAGGTATGGTCCCGAAAGCAAAAACAGGCTCAAACCCATTTGGCTTGCCCTGCATCAGGATGTGGCTCGAGTGGCTGTAATGGAAGGAGAAAGCTATTCTTCTTTCCTTCGCTCGGAACTGGGGGAGAAGGTGGTCAGACACTATGACACCGTGGTTCGAAGTCATGGCTGTGACCCGCAATCTTATTTCTATCTTCCTGTACACCCTTGGCAATGGGAGAACTATATTATCCCTCATGGGGTCGATCAAATCAGAAAAAAACATCTGATTTATTTGGGAGTTTCAGAGGAGGACTACAGTGCCCAGCAATCGATTCGAACATTGGCGAATGTCACTCATCCTCAAAAAGCGTATCTAAAAACCGCTCTTCATATTGTGAACACGTCAAGTGTTCGCCATCTTCATCCTTATTCTATAGCCAGCGCCCCAGTTATTTCGGCTTGGCTGGAACAAATGGTTCAAGGCGATGTCTACTTGAGAGAAGAAGCACGTCTTGTATTGCTTAAGGAATATGCAGGTGTATGCTATGATCCGCCTTCTGAGTGTGTGGTTGCTCCTCAGGCTTTGTATGGCGCAATTGGCTGTATCTGGAGAGAAAGTATTCATCCTTATCTAGAACCTGGAGAAGAAGCGATTCCTTTCAATGCCCTTTATTCTCGTGAATTGGATGGGAATCCACTGATTCATTCATGGGTGCAAAAGCATGGTCTAGAACAATGGGTCAGACACTTAGTAAGAACCTGCATTTGGCCTGTTGTCCACTTACTAGTCGCTCATGGAGTGGCTTTGGAATCTCATGCTCAGAATATGATTTTTATTCATCGCGAGGGAAAGCCTGAACGTGTTGCCTTGAAGGATTTCCATGAAGGGGTTGAATATTATACTGGATTTTTAAAAGAGCCTCAGGCATGCCCTGATTTTTCTGAGATACATGATCGATATAAACAAGGTGCGCTCAATGATTTTTTTGAAATGGAAAACATTGATTTGGTTCGAGAAATGACCTTAGATGCCTTGTTTTCAATGAACCTTGGGGAGTTATCCTTTCTGTTAGCTGATTTCTACCGATATGAAGAGGACTTATTCTGGTCTCTCGTGGCGGAATCTCTACAGGAGTATGCAGAAGCGTTTCCTCAGTTGAAAGCCCGTTTTCAAGAGATTAATTTGTTTGTTCCTTCATGCCGATTAGAGCAGTTAACCAAACGTCGGCTCTATACGGATGAAGGGCTACATCTCCATGAGGTCCCCAATCCGCTCTATCAGGTACAGGAAATGTTTTGGTGTTCAGTATCTACTACGAATCATAAGGAGAATTGATCGATATGTTTAGGATTAACAATCAAGAAGTGACTCATGAGGAGGTAGAGCGCCTCTATGGCTATTATGCTGGATTGGAGCATTTTAAAGCAGTAGAAGGACAGAGAATAGCGCTATGTATTGAGGACCCTGCTTTCTTAGTAACTCTCATTCTTTTTCTCAAAAGCAGAGGCTGCTCTACTCTCTTAATTCATGGTGAAACCCCCTTAAAGACTGCTTATGTGATGGCTATGAAAGCAGATTGCTCTGCTCTTATTTATCATGATCCAAAGAATTATCGAAGCATTGGAAGGGAGCAGTGGAAGGCTGAATCTGCCCCTGCTGTTTATCAGTACAGTTCAGGAACGACAGGGGACCCTAAGCTCATCTCTAGGACATGGGAGGAAATCGAAGAGGAGATCGAAGGATACAATCAAGCTCTTGCTCTGCCCGGTGAAGAGGAACCTATTATTCTCGTCCCCGTCAGTCATTCGTATGGGCTCATCTCTGGGGTGCTCTCCAGCATGGCTAGAGGGACTGTACCGACCATCATTACGCATAAGAATCCCAAGTATACGCTGAAGATTCTACAGGAGCACCCTCATCATATTGTATATGGTGTGCCTGCTCTCTTTCATGTTCTTTCTAGCTTTCCACAGCAAGAGCTTCAGTTTAATCATTTAATGAGTTCTGGAGCCCCCATGTCAGAGGCTTTATTTGCCAAGCTAAGTCAGATGACAGGAACAATGAAACAGCAGTATGGTTGCTCTGAAGCAGGGTGTATTAGCCTGTCCAACAAAATGAAGTCAAATGTAGATATCGGCGTCGCCTTGGGACACTTCTCCGTTTTGAGCGAAACGAAGGAAGGAGAACCATCAGAACTGGTTGTCAGGACGGGAACGACAGATATTCATACCAAGGACTTGGTCTATATCAGCTCAGAACAGGAGTTGACCTATGTGTCTAGGATGGATGACGTCATCAATGTTTCAGGACTTAAGGTTTTTCCATTGGAGGTGGAAGAAACCATCCAGAAGCTATCGGGTATCAAAGAAGTGGTCGTCTATCGAGGGCAACACCCGCTCATTGGAGAAGTGGTTAAGGCAAAGGTGGTGGCAGAAGAGGAGCTTACTGCTGACAATATTAGAGATTGGTGCATCCAACATCTCCCGCCCTATAAGGTACCAGCCGAAGTGGAGTGTGTCCTGGAGATTCCGAAGAATAAAAATGGAAAGATCTCTCGCAAATTATTAGAAATAGGAGATGTACAGTGATGAATCGAGCAGAATTAAAGGGAAAAATTCTTCAAGTCATGAATGAAAAGCTGGGCTTGCAAGGAGTAACAGAATTAGATGAGTTGATGCGGCTAAACAATGATTTGCGGATCGATTCCATTATGCTCGTTCAGCTTATTGTTTATATAGAAGTAGAGCTACAGCTTGAAATTCCTGAGGATGAGGTAGATCCCAGAGTGTTTCAGACGGTCGGTTCTTTACTTGATTTTCTGGAAACCTTACAACCCACGAGTGGAACATCTATTCAGTAGCGTTTAAGGGTCTGTATGTGAACAAAGGAGGAGTACATGTGATTAAAGTTCACTGTATTGTGAGTTGTTTTTGTGAAATTGTTAAAAGGTACAGTGATGTCGATTACAGGCCTTTTTATTTTGGAGTATGGGATGCTGATTTTGATCTGACTGAGCAGGGGGAAATCACCTATTTCTCAGAAAATCATGATTATTTCCTGCACTGGTTTGAGCACTTATTCGGTCCAAAAGTGGAAACATGGTATGATCCTTTGAAATCGAAGGAAAGTAATCTGCAAACCTTTTTACGGTTGGTAGAGGAACGGACAGAGGATCAGCATATTGTTGTGCAGATTGATATGTCTCTCATGCCGGAGAGAGAAAATAAATTTAATCAAAAGCCTTTTCCTCACTTTCTCATGATTCAAAAAACAGAGAAGGAAGATGAATGGTTTATGTTTGACCCCGATTTTCGCTGGGAAGGAAATGTTCAGAAAGAGAGAGTCATTCAAGCCTTTTTAGAAAATCCCTTTGGCGGTGGCTTTATCTTCGACTCCCGCTTCATTACAAAGCCTTCCGAAGAAAAGGTGGAGCAATTCTTTCAGCATAGCTTTAAAAAGAATGAAAATGAACTTACAGTACTACTTAAAAAGCTGATTACCAATATGGTTGAGGAGAAGGAAGACTACTCCTTTTCTCAGCTGTTCCAAGCGGTAAGGCAGTTGCCTGTGATTGCCATACGTAAATATAGCTATGAGCACGCCTTGATGTACTTTCATCCTTCAAAGGAATATGAAGAGGGGGAATTTGAATATTGGTGCGATCGAATTGAAGAAGTGGTCCGTGGCTTTTCGAATGTGCAGTATAAAACCATGAAAATGGCAATGACCAAGAACCCTTCTCTTCTACCATCCATTCTAAAAACGTTAGATGAAATGGATCAGACGGAATTGCGAATAAAAGAAGAAGTGGAAAAACAATTTCTTCATTGGAAAAAAGGGGTGAGAGTATGAAGGTTTCATTGTGTACCATTACGTTTCGTCATCAGTTGATCTCTTTTTCAGATATTGTTCGATTTGCTCATCACTTTGGTTTTGATGGAATCGAGCTCTGGGGAATCCATGCACTGAATCTATTTCACTATCATCGAGATGAAACGATAGAATCGTTGCGTTATATGTCCACTCATGGAATGAAAGTATCGATGATTAGCGACTATTTGGATATTGCTGCCGAAGCTGACTTTCAGCAAACGCTGGAAAAATGCAGGGGTTTAATCCAAGCTAGCAAGTGGTTTGGAGCGAAACAAATTCGAACATTTGCTGGACAGAAGGGGAGTGCAGAGATTTCAACAGATGAGCGTAGTCAGTATGTGCAGAGGCTCTATGAGCTTTGCGAGCTATGTAAAAAGCACGATGTTGATTTGTTAATCGAAACACACCCAGGAACGTTAACAGATCGAATTGACTCGACCCTCTCTCTATTACAGGAGGTCAATCATTCCCATCTCAAAGTAAACTTAGACTTCTTGCACGTGTGGGAGTCTGGTACGGATCCAGTAGATGGGTATTATCTATTAAAGCCGTGGGTTCAGAATTATCATTTAAAAAATATTTCTTCTTCTGACTATTTGCATGTTTTTCAGCCGCATAATGTCTATTCAGCTAGTGGTAGCCGTCAAGGAATGGTTTCACTATGGGAGGGAGCGGTCGACTTTCTGCCTATTCTGGAGCAAATTGAAGAAACGGATCATTATGCGTCCATCGAATGGTTTGGTTCTAATGCTTTACAAATGCTGAAAGAGGAAATAGAATGGCTTAAAGAACAACGGCTTCGACCGTTCGCTATAGGGTCTAATAAGTAGTATTGAATATGGAGGAAGATGTGAATGATCCGTCGTTTTATAGCCTACTATCTGCCTTACAAGAAGTTATTTATGCTTGACTTTGGTTGTGCAGTCTTCGTCGCCCTTCTGGAGCTGGGCTTTCCAGTCGTTGTACAGTGGATGATTGATTCTCTTCTTCCGACGCAGAACTGGACCATGATTAGTTGGATGGGACTGTTTCTTTTAGCCCTCTATCTTATTAGCATGGGGCTTCATTTTGTAGTCAATTATTGGGGGCATATGCTGGGAATTAATATTGAAACAGATATGCGTCAGCAGTTGTTTAACCATGTCCAAAAACTATCGTTTAGCTTTTTTGACAATAATAAAACAGGGACCATCATGTCCCGAATGACCAATGATTTGTTTGAAATAGGGGAATTGGCGCATCATGGACCTGAGGATGTCTTTATTGCCATGATGACCTTCTCTGGTGCATTTGGCATTATGTTAATGGTGAACTGGGAATTGGCTGTTATTACCTTTATTATTGTACCGTTTCTGGTCTGGATTATTGTTTACTTCAATAAAAAACTAAATGTAGCAGCAACGAGAATGTTTGAGGAAATAGCGGAAGTGAATGCTAGGGTAGACGATAGCATTTCTGGAATCCGTGTTGTTAAATCATTTGGAAATGAAAAATTTGAAATGAATCGTTTTCTAGCCAATAATAAATCATTTCGCTTAGCCAAACTAAAATCGTATCTCGCCATTTCGTATAGTTCTTCAGGGATCTATATGCTTACTCGCTTAATTACACTGGTGGTGCTGATCTGTGGAGCGTGGTTCACCTACCAAGGAAAGCTAAGCTATGGGGAACTGGTAGGTTTTCTGCTTTATGTGGGTATCCTGCTTCGCCCCATTGATAAGATCACCACTCTCTTAGACTCTTATCCCAAAGGAATGGCAGGCTTTAAGCGTTTTTGTGATCTGCTCGACACAGAGCCAGATGTGAAGGATGCGCCTGATGCAATAAAGGTCAAAAATTTACGAGGAGATATTGAGTTTCAAGATGTAAGCTTTTCCTACGAGGATCACACAGAGGTGCTTAAAGGGATTGATTTTTCGGTTCGCGCAGGTGAAACAGTGGCTCTTGTGGGACCCTCAGGAGCAGGGAAATCAACCATATGTAGCTTAATCCCACGTTTCTATGAAGCCAATTCTGGTACAATCACCATTGATGGGATGGATATTCGCAGCATGACCCAGCACTCTCTAAGGGAACAAATCGGCATTGTGCAACAGGATGTGTTCTTATTCAACGGAACCATACGAGATAACATTGCCTATGGTCGATTGGGGGCCACTGACGAGGAGATTATGGAAGCGGTCAGAAATGCCCATTTAGAAGAAACGATTCTAGCAATGCCTGAAGGGCTAAATACCGTAATCGGAGAAAGAGGCTTGAAGCTATCTGGAGGACAGCGCCAACGTCTAGCGATTGCTCGAGTTTTCTTGAAGAATCCTCCTATCCTGATCTTAGATGAAGCCACCTCAGCCTTAGATACAGAAACAGAATGGATGATTCAACAAGCGCTAAGTGAACTCGCTAAGAATCGAACGACCTTAGTCATTGCCCACCGTCTAGCCACCATTCGCCATGCAGATCGAATTGCCGTTGTGACGCAAGAGGGAATTGCAGAAGAAGGAACTCATGAGGAGTTACTTGCTGTCGACGGAGCGTATGCTCGATTGTATTATGCTCAATCGGAGAAGGTGAGTGTGTAAGGGTTAGGTTAGTATAAGCGTATTAGTTATGAAAACGAAGTATTTTAAAAACCTACTTTCTTGGTAAGATGTACCCTTTGTAAAGGACATTTTATTGGCGAGAGTAGGTTTTTGTTTTGACCTTAATTTATTCATGATAAATAAGTGCTACATCATTATGAGTACATGATTAGAGTATTTTGTTACTAAATTGATTGTTTGTAGTCATATTTTCCTTTTTTGAGGTAGAAGATCCAAGTATAGCATTATGTATGTTACGATGAAAGTATATTCAATGAGGATGGGAGGCAACCGATGAAAAGAATAACTATCGGTGGAATATTAATGTTTTTTGGAACATTAATATGTTTAACTATCATAATCCTCGCTAGTCAATTTGTACCGATGATTAGCGAATGGAGAGGAACAAAGTTATGGTTTTTGATTTTTGGCGCAAAAGACTTGAACCACACATATAGTTTATTTTTAGGAACCCCATTCATAATAGGAACAATTTTGTTTACACTCGGACTCATAGTACTTCTCGTAGAACTCTATTTTGAGTATAGGAAAAACTTAAAAATTTATTTGAGTTCAAAAAAAGGTAAGCAAGAAAAGTATGAAAAGATTCCTCCAATCCTGATCTTAGATGAAGCTACCTTAGCCTTAGATACAAAAACAGGCTCAAAACTGGATTTTAGAAAATAAGTAATGAAATGAAGGGATCAAAAATGAAAAAAATATCATACTATCTTCCATTTTTTGTGTCGGTAGTTTTAGTTGTCTTTCTTACTGTAGTGCTAACGGAAAGCATGCAGTGGGATCTTCCTTTTTATACTAAGGCACTGATTAACGTCATTGCAGCTATTGTAGGTGGGATGATAGGAATATATCTTAGTTCAAAAAAAGGTAAGCAAGAAGAGTCTTAGTCAATAGTAATAAGAAGAGAAAAATGCACCAGTCTAAGTAGGTGAGCATAGGATTTAGTGACCAGAGATCCTTGGCTCCATAGACAGGTGCATTTTTTAGCGTTGTGCCTGAGGTATTTTTTTACTTTGGTCAATCCAAATCAATAGAAAAAATTTTCTTCAAACCAGTTCTGCCCGTAGGAGTTATCTTCATTGCTCTTGTTTTAGGTAGGCGTTCAATCCAATGTAATTGGAGTAGTCTTTCTAGAAGAGCATTACCTAATGCTCCAGCAAGATGAGGGCGTCTTTCACTCCAATCTAAACATTTGTGTGAGAAAGAACGGCGCTTCTTTTTAATTCTTTCGAGGTCAATCTCAAAAGCTTTAAAGAATTCCTCTCCTTTTTTGGTAATGCTGAAGCTATCCTCTTCTTCGTAAATAAGCTCCATATTAAGTAAAGCATTTGTTAATTGTACTCCCAAATTTCCAGCAAGATGGTCGTAACAGGTTCTCGCAAAACGCAAGGCTGTGTCTTCTGAAGATTGTGTGAATGATCTAATTTTGATTGGTGGAGCTATAGCTAGCAGAGACTCCATCATTCGGGCGACTTCCTGATTGCGGATGCCATAGTATCGATGTCTTCCCTGCTTTTCAACTGTAATAAGAGTAGCTTCGACCATCTTTCCTAAATGAAAACTTGCCGTTTGTGGTTTGATTCCTGCCATATAAGCTAATTCACTTGCAGGGTGAAATCGACCATCTAATAAAACAGTTAAGATTGCCGCCCGAGAGGCATCGCTTACTAAACTAGCAACGATAGCTACATTTGGATTAGCGTTCATTTAAATTTCCTCCTATGTCATCCATATTTCGATGATAATCGAAATATTTATCATTTTCCGACAGAAGACTCCCTCTTCAATCGTGTGAAGGGCGAAGCCCAATGATAAGGGGGAGATGAATGTCGGTTGGCGTTAGCCAAAACTTTCCTCAATATGGTATAATGAGAACGTAAGTTCCTT